>JBCCQQ010000009.1:0-131508 GCA_039024555.1 Cyanobacteria bacterium P01_D01_bin.156 | reverse complement strand
TCGCAAACTCAATCAGCATCTGATGGACAGGTTTATTCGCAACTTAGACTTAGACGAGACTTTGATTAAATCACACCCCAACTATTCAAGCCTTTGTGACTACGGGGTTCTCGTCTCCTAATGCTGTCCGGAGTATTGATATAGAGTAGGAGTATTATTTACTATGGGCCATAAAATCAGCCCTATGTTTAAACGGTATGTTGACTACTGGCTGCTGATGGCTCTATCTTGCGCCCTCACGGTTATTGTCACCCCCTGACTCCCAACCATTCTTATTCATTTAATTGATTGTGATCTTTTCCAGAGTTAGTAACCTGCAACAGTGGTATCTGCAGGTGCAACGAGTATTGATAGGGATCTTTGTTATTCTCTCCCTAATATTTTTTAGTCCTTCAGTAGCTCTAGCACAACCTGCCCAGGCCACCTTTGCAGGTGGCTGTTTTTGGTGCATGGAGCATCCCTTTGATGACCTTACCGGTGTACTCAACACGACATCTGGCTACATGGGTGGAACCGTAGTGTCTCCTAGCTATCGTCAGGTTTCCTTAGGAACAACTGGCCATTCAGAAGTCGTGCAAGTGGAGTATGACCCCGAACAAGTTAGCTACGAAACCCTATTAGATGTCTTTTGGCATAATGTAGATCCCTTGGATAGCCAGGGACAGTTTTGCGATAAAGGCAGCCAGTATCGTTCGGTCATTTTTTACGGGACTGATACTGAGCAACAGCTGGCAGAGGCATCTAAACAGGCAGTCGCGGAACTATTTGAGGAACCAATCGCCACTAGCATTGTGCCTGCTGGAACATTTTACCCAGCTGAAGATTATCATCAAAACTACTATCAAACTCATCCGACACGCTACCGTCTCTATAGATTTGGATGTGGTCGAGACCAGCGTTTGGCACAGCTATGGGGTACGGACGATACTCATTAGAGTTACCGAGTGAACTTTGACTGAATCCATCTGCGCAATGGGAAGAAAACTGACTAAAGTAAAGGGTAGATGTAATCACTACTAGTACCCATGACTGCTGTACAGCTTTCCGCCCGCGACATCATGCGCGCTGCCTATGAAAATCGATATACCTGGGATGGTAATTTTCCAGGCTACACAACGGATGTGGAATTTAAGCATGGCGAACAAACCTATGTTGGTAAAGCCCGTGTGAATCCTGATCTATCCGCTGAGGTCTTCGAGATTGAGGATGAGACAGCGCTGAAGCTAGTCAAGGGACAACTTTGGGAAGTTGCGATTCACCGCGTGCGTCGTGAGTTTGAAGTGACCCATGGCAAAAATACCTTTGCTCTAGGCGAAACGGATGAGCGTGGCGCAGTGGAAATTTTGGTAGAAGGTAAATCCACGGGCGATAAATACAAGGTATTTAACAATGAAGTTGTGCTTGTACATCGTCACATCCACGGTGTTGTGGTGACCATCAATACCTTCAGCACCCACGACACTGGAGCCGGTTACCTCTCCCATACCTATGACTCTGTGTACCATGATCCAAAAACTGGGGAACAGAAGCAAGGTAAAAGTGATTTTACAGATGAGTATGACAAGGTAGGCGATTACTTTATTTTGACTCGTCGCGCGATCTCATCTGCTGATGACGGCAATATGGAGTTCACGTTCTCCAATATTCAGCTGTCCGAGGCTGCCTAAATCGCCAGCCGACAAGTCACTATCACAACGGGCAGCGCTGACGTAAGCTGCCCGTCACATCGCCAATGGCAGCTTCTGGGTCCAACTGAAGCTGGCGAATTTCAGACTGAATAGCGGCAGTGGGGCTTGGGTTCTCTGCGATTAGATCAGCCGCCTGAAAACGATAGTCCGATGCTAACTGATAGGCCTCAACTAACTGAAATTGAGTGGTCTGTAACGTTGGGTTAGAGAGTCTGAGACCATCAATTACCTGGGAGATGTCGTAATAGACACGGCCTACCTGGCGTTCAATGCCTTGATTGTATCCAGGGCCACCACGGTTGCCCTCATAAATAGCTTGGATTCGCAAGTTACCGTCGGCTAGTGCACCATTAATGGCCGCACATTCCTCTTGAGGCGTACAGCTGGCGAGCACTAAACAGCAGGCTAAAACGCTCAAGGATAGAAACTGACGCCCCTTAGTTGCCAGAGCATTTGTACGATAAAAATTAAACATATAGTTTTTGTATTGCGATCTCAGGACCGCCTTCTTTATAGGTAATTGACTACTAGATAGTGTGAAAGTTCTAAGTTCTACGGTTCCCCTGGACAATACCCAGGACATCTAAAATTGTTCAACATAGTGACAGGAGAATAGGGTGAACATTGGTTTTCTGGGCATAGGCCTGATGGGGGCACCCATGGCTCGACAGCTGCAAACGGCTGGGCATCAAGTATATGCCTGGAACCGCACACTCACAAAACTAGACGCTTTAGCAGAAACGGGGATTAAACCCACCAAAACCGCCATCGCTGCTATCGCTGCCGCAGATAGCCTGATCGTTCTGATGCTCACCGATATCACCGCCATTCAGAATAGTCTGCTGGCTCCTGAAGCACTCGATACGCTAGCCGGTCGGACAGTCCTGCAAATGGGCACTATTGCACCTCAAGAAAGTAAGGCCCTTGCCCAAGCCGTGGCATCTGCCGGGGGGGAGTATTTAGAAGCACCGGTGCTTGGTAGCATCCCAGAAGCGCAAGCAGGCAGCCTAATTGTGATGGTGGGAGCTACGCCAGAGCAGTTTGACCAATGGCTGCCAATCCTTAAATGCTTTGGCCCTGAACCTCAGCTGATGGGTCCCGTAGGGGCAGGCAGTGGTGTCAAACTTGCCATGAACCAACTGATTGGCACATTGACCACCGCCTTTTCCATGAGCCTGAGCTTGGTTCAGCAAGAAGAGATCGACATTGATAAATTTATGGCCATTGTGCGTCAAAGCGCACTCTATGCCCCCACCTTTGATAAAAAGCTCGGTCGAATGTGCGATCGCAACTTCGCCAACCCAAACTTTCCGGCGAAACACCTACTTAAGGACATGAACCTGTTTGTCCAAGCGGCAGATACCTTTAACGCCGATGTCGCCAAAAGTGTAGCCCACATGGTGCAAAAGGCTGTTGAGCAAGGATTAGCTAATCAAGACTATTCAGCCGTCTTTGCAGCAGTGAATAACTCCAACGGGTATCCATTGAAGCCGGGCAACCTCGACTAGAAATAAATTCGGGAGTTAGAAGTCGAACGTCTAAAAGGATAAACACTCCGAACTCCGAATTCCTAACCCTAGTTTCCCGGAAAAATCATGCCGCTTTATATTGATCTCCAACCCGACCTAACGTAGGCGCGAGCCACAAGCCTGCCCCCCAACGCTTAAGCTGTTAACGCCTGAGCTTTCACAGGTTCTGACAGCGCTCCAAAGCGGCGATCTCGATGTTGAAAGGCCAGCAGAGCCTGATGAAACTGATGACGGTCAAACTCAGGCCAAAATACATTGGCAAAATACATTTCTGCATAGGCCATTTGCCAAAGCAAAAAGTTGCTTAGACGCTGCTCACCGCTAGTACGAATCAGCAAGTCAGGATCGCTGCTGCCCGCTGTATATAAATGACGTTCTAGTAGCTCTTCAGTAATGGCATTCGCAGATAGCTCACCTTGCTCTACACGCTCTGCCACAGAGCGACAGGCCTGGGTAATTTCATGACGACTACCATAGTTAATCGCGACATTAAACTCTACGGCATCATTATGCTGAGTCTGCTCCATGGAGCGCTCAATTTCCCGGCGCAGCGAACCATGCAATGCGGTCAAATCTCCAATAAATCGAATACGCACCCCTTCTCTATGCATTTCTGCTAGCTCTTTGCGCAACATACGCTCAAACAACACCATGAGAAAATCCACTTCCTCATGGGGACGTCGCCAGTTTTCAGTGGAAAACGCATAGGCCGTTAACGCACTGATGCCCCAGTCTTTACAACAGCGCAGTAAATCCTTGAGAATATTTGCACCCCGACGATGGCCTTCGATCCGTGGCAGACCTCGATGCTGAGCCCAACGGCCATTGCCATCCATAATCACAGCGACATGGTTAGGCAAACCACGGGAATCAAGGTCAGACGGTAAAACTTGCAGAGGTTGGGTTGTCATAATTGCAGATGCGTATTGCTCCAAATATGCATTCAACGTGAACAGACGTACCTGTGCTACCGCACAATTGATATAGTCAGATCCACTAAAAAGTTCCTGTTACTTAATTGGAAGGAATGGCTCAATCCCTAGACATGGCAAGTAACCTGGCCTTGATAGATCGAATCATTCTGAGGTTCAGTAACATCAAAAATTAAAATACTGGTTCCGAGGAACCCATCAACTTTCCTGTAATCTATTCCCACAGCATTTCGAGTTGAAACGCTGTGAACCGATTCAAGGGTGCCCCAAATCCTTTAATCTTCAGACGTTCCAAAGCGGCCTTGCCAGATTAACTTTGAAATAGCCATCAAAATTATTTGATTGGGAACGGGTCAAATTAGTTTACCCTTTTGACCAAAAAATCAGGGTACAAGAGCGACAAAGGCATAGATTCTAATCCAAACAGCCTGTTGATGAGTAGATGGTACGTTTGATGGTGTGTCTATACTCTACTGAGCACTTTGTCTGAGATTGTAGGCAACTGTCCGAATTTAAAGGTCTGAAAAAGTCGGATTATTTGATGCGCAATGCTCTTGGTCATAACGGTAGTCTGTCATAGAGAAAGCCATTGACCATTGCCGATGGGTGTTGATACCGCAATTGAATTTACCGATTCACTGCTCTATGAAAAGACAGGCCAGCACCTGAGCGACCTACAGTGCTGCATTTTGCAGCAGGTGTGGGGCGGTAAAACCTACCGTGCGATCGCAACCATCGCAGGCTACAGCGAAGGGCACGTCAAAGATGTCGCCTCTCAGCTATGGCGGCTGCTATCAGATGTACTGGGCGAACGGATAACCAAGGGTAACTATCGCTCTCGACTCGTATATTGGCTAAAGCGCGCCAAACGTAAAGTCGTTCATGTTGCCGATCGGATGGGCCATTCAGTCCAACCTAAATCGGCCACACCAAAATCAACTGAGCAGGTTACAAGCAAACCCACCGATCCTCATTTTATTGGTCGAGACAACGCCATTGAGACACTGAATGCCCTCAGCAGCCAGGGACATAACATCATTATTATTCAAGGAGAAGGCGGGCTTGGCAAAACCACCCTTGCCCATCACTATTTACGTCAAACCGACTTTGAGCTGGTTTTAGAGTGGCGGATTGCCCAAGAAACCTCCAGCTTGACGGCAGTGGAGCACATTTTAGATGAATGGCTCCGTCAAGACCTTGAGGATGAACCGGGCCAAGACCTAAGCGTCAGTTTGAGTCGATTAAAACGGCAGCTCAAACAGCATCGAATCGCTATCCTCATTGACAACTTAGAGCCAGCCCTCGACAAAAACGGTCAGTTTGTTAGCCAGGCCCGTGGTTACGCAGAATTGCTAAAGCTGCTGTGCGATTTTTCCATTCAGACCACCACTATTATCACCAGTCGCGATCGCCTATGTGAACCTGGCATCAAGGCCCATCACTATCGCTTACCTCGATTAACCCTAGCTAACTGGCAACAGTGTGTTGCTTACCATCAGCTGCGATTTCAAGACGAGATTTTACAGCGACTCCATCAAGCCTATGGCGGCAATGCTAAAGCGATGGAGATTTTATGTAGTACCGTAAAAACCGACTTTAATGGTGATTTAGTCGCCTACTGGCACACCTACGGAGCAGACCCCCTCGCAGAAATTGCCCTTAAAAACCTGGTCATTAGTCAGATTGAACGGTTACGTACCCTCGATCCAGTGGCCCATCAACTACTGTGTCGTCTCAGCTGTTATCGCTATCAGACTATTGCCAGACTACAGCTAGACGCTGTATTGGTCCAGGGTGACTCAAACGAAGTCCAACGGGCAATCTCATCACTACGTAATCGGTCCTTACTCGAAGTCGAGAATGGTCAATATTGGTTGCATCCTGTAATCCGCGCAGTGGCCATTGAACGGCTACGCCAAAATGAACAACAATGGCGCAACGCTAATCAAACTGCGGCTCACTATTGGACCACAAGCGTCAATATACTTACCAGTCTGGTGGATGCACAACAGGCCCTAGAAGCCTACTTTCATTACATTGCCATTGACGATTATCAAGCTGCGGCCACCGTCTTATTAAATAGTCGTCACAATCAATGGCAACAGTTTTTGCCACTGGCCAGCAGCTTATACCGCATGGGGTTTCTTCATCCCATTAGCAACTTTATTGTCAATCTCCTCACTCATTTAGAAGAACAATCACAACCACTTTTTCAGACCAGTGAATTACGCAACATTCTCGGCGACATTTATTGGATTACCGGAGAGATTAATCAAGCTATTCAATGCCAACAAAATGCTATTACCAGTACTCAGCAGCATCTGGCGACTCGTAACAACCTCGACAGTTTGCAACACTATTATCTGCAGATGCTTAACATCGATTCCCGACTCAGCCTAGGTTTATACGCCATGGATCTCTGGGAGTTAGACCAAGCAACAGAGGCATTTATCACCGTTATCAACCTGGCCCAAAATACCCGCCATCAAGCTTGGGCCGAAAAGGCAACCGTTGCTTTAGCGTTAACCCATGCCTACCAAGGTCAGAAAGAACTAGCCTTACCGCTTGCCCAACAATGTCTGCGCATCTTTACCGATCAGACATCAACATCTGGTAGGCTTGCCTATTTTATTCAACTGTTGGGTCAAACCTATGAACAGCTTGGCAACTTAACCCAAGCAGACAGTCTTCATAAACAAGCACTTAGCTTTGCAGATGCGAGCCATTATCCCCAAGTGAAGGCAAAAGCACTCACAGGGTTAGCCATCGTCAGCCGACAGCGGCAACAATTCAACACCGCGTTAGCGTATCATACTCAGTCAATTGAGCTGCTTGAAAGTATTGGAGCTAAAGGGGACCTAGCTAACGCTTACGTAGCCTTAGGCCACAGCTATCTAAACGTACGACAGTCAGATTTAGCTCATCAATATTGGCAGCAGGGGTTAGAGCTTTATAAAGATATCAATGCCCAGAAGCAGATTCACAGGGTCACGCAATTGTTAGTCAGACAATAAATCAACAAAATTATTCTGCAGGATTTTATTGGTAAATTCAGCGGATTGGCCAGGTATGCCAGACTTTACATCTACCCAATCCGCTAGGATAACTATTGCAGGACATCAGTTTTACATCCGCATTACACAGTCTACGGATTTCTTCATTGTTGGTTTATTCAATTCTTAGCATTACTGACTATTCTAGAAATGTGCAAAGAAGCACCTCAGCAATCTTCCTCGAGACAGAAGTTAGCTGTCAGTAATATCGGTCTCTTTGATTCTGAAAGCCAATGATAGACTGTGCGGTGCAAACCGGCAGTCTTTTTTTTGCAGCAAAGAAGATTTTAGGCGCTGATATTTTTACGAATTTGTGGGCACCCTTCTGTTCATGAAATTTTGAACAAACGTATTATTTACACTCGCTCAGTAGGTTTTTAAAATATCTCCCGAAACCCGTTCTACTGGCTGAGCCACAGCATAAGCACCATGCTTTTGAAACAACCAAGTATGAAAGTCTTGAATAGTCAGAATTCTTTGGGCTAAAGCTCGAACATTTTTCAAGCTCTTGGCCTCCTTCGCTCGGCGAGCATCCAACAGCTTTACATCAATCCCTTCATCAGTGACCACTTGAAATTCTAGGTGATAGTCTTGAGGCAATCCATCTAAACCGTATAACCACTCAAATATTGCCTGGGTTCGCGGCATGTGAAATTCGGACGTGACCACCAACAATCTCTTTAAATGCAGGGGGTCAATGTGAATCATACGAGAAAAATAGACATTGCCAATGGTGTCGTAGGAGCTAGTTTCTACCAGGATCTTTTCCGGAGAAATTCCTTTTTGCGTTAAGTAATTTGCTGCGGCAACAGATTCAAATATGGGATATCTGTCTGGATCCAATGGAGGTGGCTTATGGGTTGTTCCAGCGCTAAGAGTAATAATGTAAGCTCCCTGGTGGTGGTTGATAGCATAATCCAACCTGCGCTGCGTCCATAGAGGCAGAGCTCCATGGGCATACACACCGCCACCAGGCACTAGCACTGCATCGTAGGTATCCATAATTGTTTGGGTGAAGGGACTATTTTCAGGCAAGTGATCGCCATCAAGAAATTAACGCATACCCCAAAAATAGAAATGAATGACCTTAATATCAGGTCTTAGGACGGATAGTGGGCAGTTCTGAGACCAGCGTTTAAAGTAAGGGATGAAAATCGTGTCCGCTTAGTAAATGAGCATTGCCGATGATGAGCAGCAACTGCCTTCTATCACAGAAGGCGATCGTGCTCTGGAGTTATTTACCGATCGATACAGCTTTAGCCGACTGTTGGCTGAGCGGTTAAATGACGACCCGGCAGAAAAGTCGATTCTGTTTTTCCATGGGCCTGGGGGCAATGGAAAGTCGCTGCTGCTGAAATATCTGCGAAAAAATATTTGTAAGCGACTGACGGCGAGCCAGTGGCAGGTTGCGAAGGCCAAATCTGATGAAGAGCTGGCTAATGGATTAGAAGAACTACAAAGTACACAGCATTTAGCAGTGCCCTCAGCGTTACTGGATTTTGGTTTGACTCTGGTGGGGGAGGCCCAACCCAGAGACCGGTTTTATGGGCTGCTGTTATTACGTAAGGCATTAGGGGAGTCGGCAGCGGGCAGTGTGCCTAATTGGAAGCTGACGTTTCCACGATATGACTTTGCTTGTATTTGGTATTTGCATAGCAAGGGTAAATCGCCAGAGGAAATTAAATCCCTGTTCCCTCTAGGGAAAGCAGCAGGAGTCGCTACTGCGATAATTGATGCAGTTACTAAGAATCCAGCTGGGGCAATAGTTAATGCCTTTTTTAGTTTGGTGAGCGATCAGGCGGAGCAGAAGGTGCCCCTGTATCTTTCTAGGATGGGGTTAAAGAAAGAAGATTTTGAGGTTATCCGTGGACTGGATGTAGACCGGGAACTGATAGAGCGGCTGCCGGAATACTTTGCCAGGGATTTGAATGGAGCCATGGCGGCAGAATACCATCCGCAGCGGCTAGCGTTGTTCTTTGATACTCACGAGGCATTTTGGGGAGAACGGCGTAATCTGCCACGGGAGCAGAATTTCTTTCAGGATGAGTGGCTGCGGCGGTTGTTACGACAGCTAGATTTAGAGAAGGGCATTGTACCAATGGTAGCAGGGCGGGATATACCCCAATGGCCTGGAGCGAAGACCGTTAAACCGGGAACAGATATCCCTGCGAAGTATTTGCAATGTGTGAATGTGGGCAACCTGTCGGCAGCAGATGCGGCAGTGTTTTTGCAGAAGATAGGGATTGAGGATGGGGCACTGCGAGATAGTTTAATTATCTATGCGAGCGTAACGGAGGATGCGGTACATCCGTTGCATTTGGGGCTGTGTGCTGATGTGGTGCTAGAGGCAAAGCACAATGGAAATCCGCTATCGGCAGAGGACTTTGAAACGGTACCGGATGCGTTTGATGATAAAAGTATACAGTTGATTGAACGATTGCTGCGCTATGTGGACAGTGACCTGCGCTATGCCATCCATGCTCTGAGTGCCTGTCGTGCGTTTGATTTTGAGATTTATCGGCTGCTGGGTGAAAAACTAAGTTTTACAGCCGACCGACCAACATTTAATCGGCTGTTGAGGTTTTCGTTTGTGTGGCAGACAGAACAGCATGGAACAGATTGGTATCGCATTCATGATTTGATGCGGCGTTTAGACAATGAGAAACAGGTACAAGCCGCCCATCAAGTACTGGCAAAGCATTATCAAGCAGAGAAAAATCTTGAAGAGATTTACCATAACAATCAGTTAGACAGCTCCCAGGGCATTAATTTATGGGCTGATGTTTTTGATGAAGCATTACAACTCAGTCGATATGACCTATGTCGCACTTTGCTAGATATGCGCTGTGAACTAACCATAAGCAGCTATTTTGAACTGGGGCGCATTTCTAAAAAGGAAGGAGAATACTACAGCACTCTGTCTCTCTATAGTGAAGCCCAACGAGAATATCAAGAAGCCATTGATGCCTACGAACAAGATCTACAAAAAGATCCCAACAATATAGCAATACTAAACAACAAAGGTAATGCTTTATCGGCCCTAGCCTATGTACAAGGTACATTATCCCAATATGACGACGCAACGGAAACTTATAGACTTTCCATTAACACCTTTGATGACGCTTTGGTTCTCGCGCCTGAGTACACTATCGCACTGCTTAATAAAGGAAAAGCTTTAGATAGCGTGGCGACTTTACAAGGACTATTATCCCAATATGACGACGCTACAGATACTTGTCAACTCTCCATTGACACCCTTGATGACGCTCTGGAGCATGCGCCTGACAATATCATCACGCTGCTTAATAAAGGCAATTCTATCCTGACTCTGGCGGGTTTACAAGCTGCATTATCCCAATATGACGACGCTGTAGATACTTATCAACTCTCCATTGATACCTTCGACGATGTTCTGGTTCGCATACCCAACAATATCAGTGCGCTAAATAGAAAAGTCAAGGCTCTCTTGCAGCTGGCAGGTTTACAAGCTGCATTATCCCAATATGACGACGCCCTAGAGACTTATCGACTCTCCATTGACACCCTTGATAAGGTTCTGGAGAGCACGCCTGACAATATCATCGCGCTAGAGAATAAAGGCAATTCTCTCCAGAACCTTGCCGATTTACAAGTCGCCTTATCCCAATATAACGATGCCATGGAGACCTATCGACTCTCCATTAAAACCCTTGATGACGCTCTGATTCATTCGCCGAACAACATCGTCATACTAAATTACAAAGGCATTTCCCTCCAGAGCCTTGCCGATTTACAAGCCGTCTTATCCAAACATGACGACGCCCTGGAGACTTATCGACTCTCCATTAAAACCCTTGATGACGCTCTGACTCACTCGCCTGACTTCATCGATGTGCTCAATAATAAAGGGAATTCTCTCTCCAAGTTGGCCGATTTACAAGCCGCTTTATCACAGAATGACGATGCCCTAGAAAATTATCGACTCTCCATTAAAACCTTTGATGACACACTGGAGCACGCGCCTGACTTTATCGAAGCACTAGGTAATAAAGGCAGTTCACTGGCGTGTCTTGCCGATTTACAAGCCTCCTTGTCCCAAAATGACGATGCCCTGGACAATTACCGACTCTCCATTAAAGCCTTTGATGATACCCTGGAGCACGCACCCAACAAAATCAACACATTGCATAATAAAGGGAATTCTCTCTCCAAACTGGCTGATTTACAAGCCTCTCTATCACAGAATAACGATGCCCTGGACAATTATCGACTCTCCATTGAAGCCTTTGATGATACTCTGGAGCACGCACCCAAGCATATTCTAACGCTTAAGAGTAAGGGGACCACCTGCTTAAAATATGGCTTTCTTTGTGCACAACAAAATCAACCTGAACAAGCAAGTGAGCTGATATCAACAGGCATTTCCTATTGGGATAGGAGCCTTGAATTGGCTCCTGGCAACTCTGCACTACAAAAACGTCGTGATCAACTCGTAGCGGCACTAGAAGAGACTAACAACAACGCCGAAGATAGTTAAGGGGAAATATCTTTTTACTCTTAACTCACCGCAAAATCTTCCACTGCATCAAAGCCTAAACCCTTACGAATAATTTTTGGCTCATCATCCGTCATATCCAAAATCGTGGATGCTAGATAGCTAGGGTCTACCTCACTATCAATGATGATATCTACCTGTTTTTCCAACGCATCAAACAGCTCATACCGGGAAAAATATGCCTCATCCATATCTCTCGTATGAGCCGATGTGGAAATAATCGGATTCCCTAAGCTTTGTAACAGGGCCTGACATACCGAACTATCTGGCACCCGAATTCCCGTCGTCTTCCGCTTCGGATTCATCACCAGCTTGGGGACCAACTTCGTGGCAGGCAAAATAAACGTATAGGGTCCCGGCACCAAGTGCCGCATCATTCGATAGGCGGGATCACTCACATAG
The DNA here is from genome assembly GCA_039024555.1 of Cyanobacteria bacterium P01_D01_bin.156. Classification (GTDB taxonomy): domain Bacteria; phylum Cyanobacteriota; class Cyanobacteriia; order Phormidesmidales; family Phormidesmidaceae; genus Leptothoe. The sequence goes on along the minus strand of JBCCQQ010000009.1, from coordinate 119,370 downwards.
GCATACTGAGCAATATTCGACAGCGACGAACACAAAAATGTAAGCGGCTTATCGTTAGATAACTTTTTCAGCTGCCGCACCCGCTTAATCGCACTTTTAGAAAGCAAGTCACAACCAATGGCATACACCGTATCTGTGGCGTAGAGCATGATCGCGCCACTTTGCAGCTGCTTACGGATTTTATCGATTTTGAAAGCCTGAGGCGTCTGCGGATGGAGTGTATAAATTGTAGCCATAGGTCGAGCCCCTACTACTGACTCGCTACTGCAAAAGCTATGGTAGCGGATATCGTTACAAGTGTTACGGTAATTTTACGAAGATGGCGATGTCTCTTAACAGAGGTTCTATGACCAGCCCCAGTACTGAAACCGAGAAACCCCTGCATCAGCAAACGTTTTCCCTGGATCACCAAGCCTTTACCCAGATACTTGCCAGTACAGAAAATTTACTGATCATTCAGGACCTAGACGGCGTTTGCATGGGCCTGGTAAAAGATCCCCTCAATCGTAAAATCGATCCTTGCTATGTAGAAGCCGTAACTGCATACGATGGTCACTTTTTTGTACTCACCAACGGCGAACATATCGGGAAACGTGGGGTAAATACGATTGTCGCCAATAGCTTAGGAGCAGACATTGGCAATCGACATCTGCCCGGCCTTGCCGCAGGCGGTATCCAATGGCAAGACCGCCATGGCCAGCTAAGCCATCCTGGCGTTAGCGATGCCGAACTCACATTTCTAAAGTCGGTACCTGCTCGCATCGAGACTCGGTTACAAGAGTTCTTAGCCACTGTTGACCATGGCTTATCACCAGACACACTCACCCACTGCATCAATGCTTCAGTGCTAGACAATGTGGCTTCACCGACTGCGAATCTCAACACGTTCTACGAAACGCTAAACAATCCAGAGATCTATCGTCAGCTCCAGGAGCAAATGAAGGCGTTAACGGAGCAGCTACTAGAGGATGCTAAACATCAGGGATTAGGTGATTCTTTCTTTGTCCATTACGCCCCCAATCTGGGTCGAAACAACAATAACGATGAAGTTGTTTGGTGGGCAGATGCAGCCACATCGGGGACAACAGATTTCCAATTTATGCTGCGGGGTGCCATTAAAGAAGCAGGAGTGCTGGCCCTACTCAATCGCTATTACTTTGAAAAAACAGGCGTGCATCCGTTAGGCATTGGTTTTAATGCTCGCCAGGCTCCTCGCACCATGAAAGATATGCTGACCCTAGTGAAACAAGACTTTGACCCAGCTCATATGCCGTTGATTATCGGTGTCGGAGATACGGTCACCAGCCAGGCTGTGGAAACCGAGGAGAGAACCATAACATTTAAGCGGGGGGGCAGCGATCGCAACTTTCTCCAACTCATCCAAAACTTAGGTCAGGCATTTGATAGCGGCAACCTAGTGGTCTATGTCGACAGCAGCGGTGGTGAGCTCAAAAACCGTCGCGCCATACAAGTAGAGAACAACATTGTCACCCAGGGACCTGGGGACCCCAGAGATAGCAGCGATCCGCTCACACTAAATGTTGTTTTCCCTGGCGGCCACGAACGGTATTGCGCCGCATTTCAGACTGGTGCATCCCTGCGAGGACGTCAGTAATCCCATGAAACAGGTCATCGGTGTGGATGTAGGGGGTACCGCTCTTAAGCTAGGGCGTTTCACATCAACAGGTGAATGTTTAGCCTCTGTGACGGTGCCCACACCTCAACCACAGCATCCAGAACTCGTTTTGACAGCAGTAGCAGCTGAGATCGCATCCCTAGATCCAGAGCACCAGGCAACCGCCATCGGCATCGGCACCCCTGGACCTACCGACATTACGGCCCGCATCGCCCGCATCGCCATTAACCTACCCGACTGGATAGATGTACCTGTCGCAGATATCCTCGAAGCCAAAACTAACCGATCAGTGGTCGTAGCAAACGATGCCAACTGCGCTGGCTTAGGTGAGGCGTGGCTAGGGGCTGGCAGCCAGTATCAAAATCTGATTTTGCTAACCCTGGGCACTGGGGTTGGTGGCTGCATTATCCTCAATGGCAAACTCTACGTCGGCCACGACGGTAGCGCTGGAGAGCTGGGCCTAGTCACCCTCAACCCTAACGGCCACGAATGCCAAAGCGGTAACCATGGCTCCTTAGAACAGCATGTCTCTGCCCAGGCTATTCGTCGAGAAATGAGCATGGAACCCGGAAAGTTAGCTGAATTAGCCGCCACCGGACACACCAAAGCACTGAACTTTTGGCAGCACTACGGTGAGCTACTGGCCATTGGCCTCGTAAGTTCTATTTACGTACTCAGCCCAGAGGCTGTCATTATCGGCGGCGGCATCAGCGCTGCCGCACCCTACTTTTTAGACAGCACCCAAGCCGAGATTGAACGCCGGATTCGGCCACGGTATCGCAACTCCCTTAAACTACTGACCGCCACTCTAGGCAACCAAGCTGGCATTGTAGGCGCTGCTAAACTCGCACTGAATCATATTAGTTAAGCGATAAAAAATTCACACTCGAAAACAAGTCAAAAACGTTACAACCTCTCCCTAAAAATATTTAAAAAGTGGATAAGGATGATCAAGCAAAGACTTATTTAAACGGTTGTAAATTTGAGTAAATCAGAGCCAATAAGGGATGTATCTAGTGCTACATTAAATTTATTGAAACAACTGAATAGCAATCAGGAACGACAGCTTATTCCTGAGAGTTAATCCCTAAACCTAATCTCAAATTTAGCTATACGTCTAACTAGGGCATACGTTATTTCAGCTAATTGAAACTAACAGCCAAATCTCAATCGATATAAGGCAAGTAGCAAATTTGAACCGTAAACCCTTAGTAAGATAGTCCCATTAAATTCTTCAACCAAATTAACAGCAGACTAGCGATTGTTTTTGAGTTTTGCCAAATTGAACAGGGTGTAGTTAGAAATAACTGCACCCTATTTTAATAGCAATTTTTAAGCCTTATTCAGACAATAACCTGATGATCCCTATAAATCTATAAACTAAAAGCAAGGCAGTAATTCACACCTAGCCTAAGAGCTCAAAACATTAGTAGAGATTTCAGATTAGCTCTTCAAAGAGGCTGTTTTTAGACCTTAAGGCATCTCACGGCTTCCAACATAGCCTTAGCCTTGTTCAGGGTTTCTTGATACTCACTCTCAGGGACAGAATCGGCTACTAAACCAGCTCCAGCTTGCACACTAATGCGATGGCTGCCGTCATCCTTGCTTTCTACGACCATGGTGCGAATAGTAATGGCACTGTTGAGCTGACCTTCAAAATCGTAGTAGCCATACACACCAGAATAGGGGCCACGACGACAGGGTTCTAAATCATTGATAATCTGCATAGCGCGAATTTTGGGTGCACCACTCACAGTGCCTGCTGGAAAACAGGCTTTGAGTAAATCCCAGGCGGTTTTACTAGGAGCCAATTCACCCACAACATTGCTAACGATGTGCATTACATGGGAATAGCGTTCGATGATCATCAGTTCATCCACGCTCACCGTGCCACTGGTACATACACGACCTAAATCATTACGACCTAGATCAACTAGCATGACGTGCTCAGCAATTTCTTTTGGATCGGCAAGCAAATCTTCAGCGTAGGCGTCATCTTCCGCCGTAGTTTTCCCTCTGGGGCGCGTCCCCGCAATGGGACGTACAATGGCAGTCAGTTTGTCACTCTCTCCTTCGCGGGTGGCCTTGACCATTACTTCTGGACTGGAGCCAATAATTTGCCAGTCGTTAAAGTTAAAGTAGGCCATGTAGGGTGAAGGATTAACCAGCCTAAGCGAACGGTATAAATCGAAGGGATTACCGCTATAGTCTGTGGTTAACCGTTGGGAAATGACCACCTGAAAAATATCGCCTGCCTTGATGTGGTCTTTGGCGGTTTCGACACTTTGACAAAATTCGTTTTTGCTACGGTTGCTAGTGTAATTGAGCGAAACGTCTTGATTGCTATCTGGCGGCGTCCAAGATAAGCGACTATCTTGACTCGCCAAAGGCAGGTTGAGTTTCTTCACTAAACTGGTAATGCGATCGCAGCTTTTTTGATACGCCTGCTCTACGCCAGTCTCCCGCAGGTCAGCATAGCTAACCGCCCAGATTTTACGCTTTACTTGATCGAATATCAGCAAGCTATCCACCTGCATCCACAGTCCATCAGGTAGCTCGTCCACATCAGCTGGATAGGTGGTGACCGTCGGCTCAATCCACTTAATCAGCTCATAGCCCCAAAAACCAAATAATCCGCCAATACCTGGTGGCAGTTCAGGCAGTTTAACGGGGCTGTAAGGGGCCAGGCAGTCAGCCAAGATTTCAAAGGGATTACCTTCAAAGGTTTGCTCCTGACCATCTCGAAACCGTTGAGTAGTAGTTTCGCCCCTAGACTCAAGCGTCCATAGAGGATCGCAGCCCAAAAGGCTGTAACGTCCAATATTTTCACCCCCTTCCACCGACTCCAGCAAAAAGCTGTAGGGTTGACCTTCGCATACCTTGCACCAAGCAGAGACAGGCGTATCCAAGTCGGCTACCCATTCCTGGTAAACCGGCACAAAGTTACCTTGGGTAGCAAGTTGCTTAAACGTAGCTAAATCGGGAGAAATCATGGAGCGGACGGTATGGAAAACCCTATCCAACTTTAATGCCTAGGGCTACGACTGAGAAAAAGAGTTGCTATTAAAAAGAGGTAGCCCTAAGGACTACCTCTCAAAACCGTAGTGATTTTTATGCGATTACAGCGACCGTAAAGGTCTCAAACGCACTTAAACTTCGTAGGGCTGCTTACCACTGAACTTAATGGTTGCGGGGTCAGGATTCTGGCCAATACTACGGTCTTTCTTGCCGTTGTACTCACGACCTTCGTTAACCTTCTCAGGCACAACACCATCAGCAGGATGCAGATAAACAGTTTCACCGCTGGGGAAAACGCGATAGATCTTATAGTCAGTAATTCTGGGCTTAAACTTAGTTTTAAGTTGACGGCTGAGAGCTAGACACTGCTCTTTACGAGCAAAGTACATCATGTTCTCACCTTCATGCATGATGGCGACACCACCTGTGGGCATTTCGAAGGCTTGCTCCTTCTTGCTGCTCCAAGTGATCACATACTTTTCTTCACGCTCAGCGGCGGATAGGAGGCCACCTGTGCTGCCACCAAAGATCGGAGTTTTGCCAGTAATTTCTTCAGACATGGAAAATATTATCTCTCAACCTTATCGCTCCTAAATCTATCACCGCGCATGACGATATTTATATTGTTTGTGAGGAAGCGTAATAGTTCTTCAGAGTTTTCGGGAAAATAGGTCAGCGGTTTCTTAGAATGTGGGGTCAAGGAGACCGTTGGCGTCGATAATACAGATAGTTTTAATAATTATCTGATGTGAAAATTTTAAGAATCTACACGTTACGTACACTTTTGGCAGATACGTTGACAATTTTTTGGGGAGACTGGCTAGACTTGCGGGTACGCATTCCTCAAGTTGCCGCATCTGGCTTAGTATCTCCTCTCATTTATATATTGGCATTTGGCTTGGGCTTAGGTAGCTCTATTGATCGCGTTGCCCCACCAGCGGTAGGCGACAGCTATTTGGAATTCATCCTGCCAGGGATGGTAGCGCTGTCTTCTATGGTGATTAGCTTTGGTGGCACCACGTTTTCGATTTGTGGAGAACGACTGTTTACTAAAAACTTTGAGGAAATGCTGCTATTTCCTATCCATCCCTTGGCAATACATCTGGGGAAAATGCTGGCGGGTGTTGTCAGGGGCTTACTGACAGCAGGCTCAGTTATTTTAGTGGCGGTGCTGTTCACCCACGATGTCTGGAGCTTTCTGAACCCATTATTCTTGCTGCTACTGGTCTTAAACTGTGCTGTATTTGCAGGCTTGGGCGTGATTGTTGGCCTGAATGTTAAGTCGTTAGAAAGTGTGGGACTATTTAATAACTTTTTGATTGTGCCCATGTCGTTTTTAGGGGGCACGTTTTTTGATCCGTCTACGTTGCCATCTCTACTGAAGGGCATCGTATATTTGCTACCGCTGACGTACACCACGGTGGGTCTCAGAGCAGCTGCTTATCAGCCCTTAGACCAATTTCCCTGGTATTCGATCCCGATTTTACTCATCGTTGCGATCGCACTATCTATCAATGGTGCCTCCCAGTTTGCCCGTCAGCAAGACTAGCTTGCGATCGCGGGAGAAAATCGACCCGCTTCTAAAGAAGGCGGCATAACTGGTGCGGTTTCTTCCTGCACAAACTGTGGCTCAAGGTGATCAAGTTCGTGATTCTCACCCTCTTGATCTAGGGCAATATGCTGCTGTCGCAGTTGAGAAAATATGCGGTAGGTGCTCAATAATGAAGAGTTTGGCTCGCTGGGGCTGACCTGAACCAGGTTGTAGAGAGTGCTGCTTGCGTACACTGCAAACGTAATCCGAAATACCTCAAAAAAGTTGATTACCCAACGACAATCCTCTTCAGAATAGGCCTCATAGTAACGAATCAGACTGGCAATGCGCAGCTCCAAATGAGCCTGCACCTTTGGACAAAATAATGCCAGTTTAAGTAGAAGAATGACCAAAATCAGAGGATTACCCTGGGCTAAAAACATGGTGAAAAACTGAGATGGCTGCTCACCATCTTCCGTTGTCAAACTATCAATTACCCGTTTACAGGTGCGTAACGTGAGCGCTTCAGTAATGGTTTGAGCATCGTTGTGACTGTATAGCCCCAAAAGAGCATCTGGCAGTTTTTTCTTTAGCGAAAACGTCACTGCGGTCGTCGGGAGAGCGTAGGCTAAATAGTGCAGTAGCGCTCGCTTAAAGTTTAGATAATCCAGCTGGGGGCACTGCTGACGCAGCAGATTCGCCAAATTGTCATAACCAAAGCGCCCCGGCTGCAGTAACAGCATCTTAATGAGGTTAATTGCCCCTTCTCCCAACACCGTGGGGTTATCAATAGTGGTTGGGGGAGACTCCATCTGCGATTTGGCTGTGTACATCGCCAAATCGAAACGAAACTTTGACTTGAGCTGGGCAGAGAGATGACGAGCCGCTTCCCGCTGTTCCAGCGGATTGTCCAAATTGAGATATTGGGGAGCCAGCAAATAAGATGTATAGCGACCACTCCAGTGTTGGGTATGGTCATAGCGCGCGGCAAACAGCTTCAAGTCTTGAAAGTCTTGACTGTGGATGAATGAGCGAATCCAGGTACGCAACCGCTTCAGCATCAGGGAAACACCTGGCCGCTTGAGGGTGCGATCATCAAACATCTGAATCAGAGATTTAATCGCATCGGGGCGACGCTGAATACCCCAGTTGTTAATCAAGATGTAGCAAACCCGTTTAAGGGTAAATAAGAACTGCTCTTCGCTGTTGACAATGACAATCGAATACAGCGCAACCGGTAGATCAGATTCGGTGGAGGACTCAGTGTAATCCACAAATAAACGCCGGAATGTTGCGAGAACCATATCTACAGGTTCAGCCTGAACACTGCAGAGAAAAAAGTCGTATAGGACTTGTTGAGCATTCTGGATATCTTTACGGACCATAGTCACCAAGGACTCAATCAGGAACTTTATAGGGTGTCAGCTAAATCTACCTAAAAGGATCAACGATTTTCGGATACTGTGGCACCCGTGCCTCTACGGAAGCGATGGTTAGCTATTACTAAAGTGCTGAAGGTGTCAAATCAGACATGGGTACAACGCCCACCGTTCGCGACTTATCTATCTGATCTATGTAAAAGTGCGGAGTCTACCCAAATTAAGAATGGCCTTTGTGTAGTACTGATAAACTCCTAGGAAATGTAAAGTAGGGAATCTTCGCTAACTGTTTCAGGAATTATGAGTCTAACGCTATCGCTCCTCATTTGGTAATATATCTTACGTTGGATAGCCCAGTAGCCGCCACTCTGAACGCTTTTGGCTAAATATACGTATTCCTGAAAAGATACACGGCATAAGGGTAAATACCCTTACCTTGTTTGAGAAATAACAAAGGTTAGGAAGTGACATTACTTTTCTCAGCCGGGCTTTAGTAGATAAAGCACGGCTGAGAAAGAGGTTGAGAAATCACATCCATGAAAACAGACCACGCTACTAATTCGCTACGGTTAACATAGCGGTCTGTAACTCGAAGATACGCTGAATCACTTGCGCTACGGATTTGTCTGGAGTGGATGCCCCTGAGGTAATACCCACAACGACCTTTTTAGCAGGTAACCAGTTTTCAGACACTGTTATGGATTGATGTAGTGGTTTATGTTCAATGCGATTGCCAGGGCCAATGCGATCAACCCCATCAATGTGATAAGACGGAATCCCTCGCTCAATGGCAATTTCTTGCAGGTGTGTCGTATTAGAGGAATTAAAACCACCAATCACGACCATTAAATCCATCTCCATATCTACCAGCTCAAACATGGCATCCTGTCGCTCTTGAGTAGCATCACAGATAGTATTGAAGCTGGAAAAATGGTCGTTGATAGCCTGGGGACCATACTTCTTTAGCATAGTGCGCTCAAGCAGCTTACCGATTTGCTCGGTTTCCCCTTTGAGCATTGTCGTTTGATTGGCAATACCGACGGCCTCAAGGTCACGATCTGGATCAAACCCTTCAGAGTAGGCATGGGCAAACTTAGCAAGAAAGTCGTCACGGCTGCCCCCGTTGAGGATGTAGTCCGCTACGTAGTTTGCTTCTTCAAGATTGAGCACCACCAGATAGGTATCGGCAAAGGACTTGGTAGCCACCGTCTCCTCGTGCTTATACTTACCGTGGATGATTGATGTGAATGCTCGCTTTTTATGTTTTTCAACGGTGGTCCACACTTTAGAAACCCAGGGACAGGTGGTGTCTACAATGGTGCACCCGCGATCGCTCAGCAGCTTCATCTCATCAACGCTAGCCCCAAAGGCAGGCAAAATCACCACATCGCCTTGACCCACCACTGAAAAATCTTTTTCGCCATCAATTACTTGAATAAACTGGACATTCATTTCTTCCAGACGATAGTTCACACCGGGGTTATGAATGATTTCATTGGTGATCCAAATTCGCTGGCTAGGAAAGTGCTGTCTGGCTTCGTACGCCATAGCAATGGCACGCTCTACGCCCCAGCAAAAGCCAAAGTCTTTTGCCAGCCTAATGGTGACATCGCCCTGGGTGTAGATGTAACCCTGATCTCGAATAGTTTGGACTAATTCACTCTGGTACTCTTCTCCCATCTGTGTGGCGATTTGTTCTTTTTCGCCAAAGCCCTGGTTACGGTAATAGTTATCAGATTGGTTAAGACTGCGGCGAAATGCTCTAGTATCCATGGGTATCCCGAAGAGGCAGCAATTATACTCAGTCTACCGAAAAGGGGAAGGGCGCGTGAGAATTACAACTCTAGCTGACTGTAGAGCGCGATCGCAGCACGCCACACCAGATAGCCTTGGCGATTTAGATGGAGTCCATCCGTTGTCAAATCTGGCCTCAGCTTCCCTTCTCCATTCGAAAAAATTGGGTAGAGCTCCATATAATAGGCATCGTAGTCGTTTGCAATGGATTGCAACGATTGATTGAGAGCCTGAATTCGCTCATTGGGCAGTTTCAGAAGTAGATGCCGACTTTCCCAGGTGGCTGTTTCCGCACCATGGGGCAAAATCGACTGGACAACAACCTGAGTATTCGGATGGTTGATTACCAGGTAATCCATAATGTCGCGGTAATTCTCTAAAACTTGCTGATCGCTTTGCCCCCAAATCAAATCATTGATACCAATCATCAAGAAAATCGTATCTACTTGCGCAACATCCAGCAGGTGAAGCCTGGATAGTAGGGTGTAGGTTTTTTCCCCAGAAATACCTTGATTCATCCATACTCGCCGACCGGGCAGCAGCTCTGCAGGAAACCACAAACTCAAGGAATCACCCAGCAAAATGGTCAGATGGTCTGGATTCTTGACGGCCATCGTTTCTAATTCTTTACCCAACAAATCGACCCATTGCTCATAGGTCAGTTTTGGTCGAGTTTCTGGCACACCTTTAAACAGATCAGCAGCATCAGTGAGTGCAGCAGGATTAGCCGCACTGGCCTGGGGTAGAACTGATGAAGTCTGGCTTTGCCGGGGTTTTTCTTGCCAGATCAGCAAGAGTGCTCCAAATAGCACACCATTCATGATCAATGAAAGGACGGCCCAAGCAGGCATTGGAAACGGAAATTTAAGCAGCCGATTAAGCACGGGTTCCAGCTATCTGAGAATACCGGTTGGACAGATTCTAATCGGATCTGCCTTGGATAGATAGCCTCTTGTCAAATATCTTTCAAGAACAGCTCGCCATCACCCTTGACCAACTAAGGGTATATTCTTAGCCCAAACCATCGCGCCCTGCACCAATATTTCTAATCAGACCTGTCAACCACTCTTAGCAAATTCAAGAGATCGCCATACGGGTAGAAACGCTACACATTGAATCTGAACAGCATCACATCGCCTTCTTGAACGATGTATTCCTTTCCTTCACTGCGTAACAGACCTTTTTCCTTGGCCGCATTCATGGAGCCATGATCTATCAGGTCTTGATAAGCAATAGTTTCGGCACGAATAAAGCCCCGTTCAAAGTCAGTGTGAATCACCCCAGCCGCCTGGGGCGCAGACATACCCGAAGTAATTGTCCAGGCGCGACTTTCTTGAGGGCCAGTGGTGAAGTAAGTACGCAGCCCTAGAAGGTCATAAGTAGCTCGAATCAGCGACTTCAGGCCACCTTCTTCGACACCCAAAGCTTCTAAAAAGTCTATGCGTTCGTCTTCAGGTAGCTCCAGTAGCTCGGATTCCACTTGGGCAGAAATGGTGACTACTTGGGCATCTTCCTCCTCCGCCAAACCTTTCACTTTTTCCACCCACGCATTGCCTTCTGCCAGCTCATCTTCGGAAACATTCGCGGCGTAGATAATTGGCTTACGGGTTAAAAATCCCAAGGACTTGATCAGGAGTTCTTCGTCCTCCTCAAGGTCAACTGTCCGAGCGGACTTACCCTCAGCCAGCACCGGCTGAATTTTTTCAAGAACTGCTAGTTCTGCCTGGGCATCGGTATCCTTACGGGCCTGTTTGCGCACCCGCTCCAGACGTCGTTCAATTTGATCTAAGTCTGCCAGGGCCAACTCTAGGTTAATGATCTCAGCATCCCGTAGTGGGTCAATAGAGCCATCCACATGGATGATGTCATCATTTTCAAAACAGCGCACCACATGGACAATGGCGTCTACTTCACGAATGTTCGCTAAAAACTGATTGCCTAACCCTTCACCTTTACTTGCGCCTTTCACTAAGCCGGCAATATCTACAAATTCAATGCGGGCCGGTACAGTCTTGTCAGAGTTGGAGATTTCTGTGAGAACATTTAGGCGACTATCGGGCACAGCTACCACACCGACATTCGGCTCAATGGTACAGAACGGGAAATTAGCAGCTTGGGCTTTGGCATTTTCGACCAGCGCGTTAAAAAGGGTAGATTTGCCTACGTTAGGGAGCCCGACGATTCCAGCTCTGAGCATGGCCTCTAAAAGTTATGAAGAATTTTCCATAGTCCAGCATAGGCCAAAAAAGTCTTAAGGATTCCCTAAACGTTTCCGTGTTTTCCCAAGATGGCGTTCTGAGAATGGGACGAAGGCTATAAAATGCCAGCAATTGTTTTGGTTCTGCGCACCATGGATTTTCAGTTTGAGCAACTATCTAAGCAATTGAGGCAACCGTTGTTTAGTGTTAAACGCCCCGTTGTTATCGCTGCTAGCTGTCTATTGGTGGGACTCTCAGGCTGCGATCGCTTTGGAGAACGCACCCGAGATGTGATTAATTCCATCTCTATTCAAAATCTAACGACCGGTGAAAAGCTGATCAAAAACGAAGTGAGCAATGTGGAGCTCACCCTTCCGGAAGGCTGGGAAGATGTGCGAAAACGTCTGCGTCCCGATGCCGATCTCTATGCAGCCCATGAAGATCGGAGCATGTACGTGCTGGTTTTGGCAGACCAAAAACGTACCGTCGACCGGGGTGATATTACCGGCTTTGACCTATCCGATAATTCCAACACCTACCGGAGCTATCTGGACTGGGGGCTCACCCAAGAACAAACTGAGGTTGCCACGGATATCACCAAACTCAACGGCTTAAATGCCAGACAATATGAGGTCAGGGGCAGGATTGATGACCTACCGGTGATTTATCTCCACACCACCATTGAGGGGGCTGAGCACTACTATCAAGTCGTCGCTTGGAGTAGTGCCGAAAATTATGCCAACGCCAAAGCCGAACTCCAGAATGTGATCAACAGCTTTCGCGGCACATAATCCCCCGTTTACTCTCTCATCAGCATCCTTTGTAGTAGGCAATGCCCGTTCTATGGCGTAATGGTAATAGCGTGATCGGGTGAACCGAAGGATTTTTATTTTTGTATGGGAGTTATGGGTAAGTTTGGAGTGACGCAACTGCGCAACACCACTAAAGCTATTTTGCAGAAGCTGATGGTGGCTTGTGCGATCGCAACGTTACTAATTCCTATGCTTGGCTTTCCAGGACAGGCATTGGCCAGCCTCACAGATGATCGCTACGACGGCAATATTTTTGCCCTCTATGCTGGTAATGGGGCCATCGTGCCACCGCGAGTCAGCCTGGCTCAATCCCTCAAACAGGAAAAGCCCACACTGCTATTTTTCTATGTAGATGACAGCCGAGACTGCAAAGAATATTCCTTTGTAATTTCCCAACTCCAGGCACCCTATGGCCGAGTGGCAAATTTCGTTCCTGTCATGGCCGACGCCATTCCCCTGAAGGACTCTTTCGGCCCCAACGAACCAGGCTACTACTTCAAAGGGTCCGTACCTCAGACACTGGTATTAGACAGCAATGGCGAAGTTCGTTTTGACCAAACTGGAGCCCTGAAATACGAGGCTGTTGATGATGTATTTCGTGAAGTCTTTGAGTTGTTGCCCCGCGAAGCCTCAGAAGAACTCCAACGACGTCCTGTGAATGAACTAAATGTGGAACTAGTACCCGCCGATTCTTAACTCAAACTCGCTTAAGTGTTTGGGGGATGGTTCCCATGGATAAATCTATTCCCCGTTTAGTTGTCTGCGCGTCCTTAATAGAGAAAGCTACTAACCAGGCTGCCCTTTGTCGCAGTTGTGAGGTTTTGGGAGTAGATCATTTAATTCTCCCCACACTGGATGATTCGTGGACGTTTCGCAAGATTGCAGCTTCGGCACAGCAGTGGCAATCCATAAGCTATTTACCCACGGACCAGCTAGCTGACTGGCTGACTCAACAGGTGCATTACACGCGAGTGGCGCTAACCATCGACAATAGTGCCCAGAGCCTTACACAATATGAGTTTTCAGCAAATACGTTACTGCTACTGGGGCGAGAGCTTACTGGTATCCCGAAAACAATTACCCCCCTATGCGATGTGTCGCTAAAGATTCCCCAATATGGACAAGTGGAATCCCTGAATGTACATACAGCGGCAGCGATTGCCATCTATGAATACAATCGCCAGTGGCGATGATAGCTGCCCGTCTAAGCAACCCAACAACAAAACCTAGACAAGGCTTAATCCAGAGGAATATCAGCGGTTTCTGACACTTCTTCCACCGCATTATTTAGCTCAATCGGCTCCATATCCAGCTGTAACTTAGGCTCCTCTGTTTCCTCTACAGGACTATCGGGCTCCAGCGGATTTGACAATACGCGACGGATGGGTAAGTTAGCCATCAACGCCGTCATTCGCTGGTCCGACTCCAGGGAAAATTCAAGACTATCGAAGTCCAACTCCACGTAGCGTGACACTACCTCTAAAATTTCCTTGCGTAGCTTTTCTAAGTTTTGCGGGGAAATATCGGAACGGTCGTGGGCCAGGACTAATCGCAATCGCTGTTTTGCCGTATCGCGGCTAACGGGTTCACGAGAGCCAAAAAGTCGTTCGAGGAAGTCGCTAATCATGGTCGTTTCCCATATGGCGGAGCGTAGAAGCAACGGTCGTCGCTCATCGAGCGTTTAGATAAAACTAGTTAAATAACTGACGCAGTTTTTTAAAGAAGCTTTCCTTAGGAACACTGAGATCCATCAGGGGTACTTTTTCACCCTGAAGTCGACGGGCAATGTTGGACACCGCAATTCCAGCCTGGGTAAGCTCTTTAGCCAAAATTAACGGTTCCCCATTGTTAGTAGAAACAACCACTTGCTCGTCATCGGGAATCACCCCTAAGAGCGGTACCGCCAAGATATCTTGAACATCCTTCACTGACATCATTTGTTCCGCTTCGACCATGGCAGGCTTCAGACGATTAATAATTAATCGCATGGCTTTGACATCATTGGCTTCTAGCAAGCCAATCACGCGATCAGCATCACGCACCGCAGAAATTTCTGGAGTCGTTACAATAATGGCTTCACGGGCAGCTGCGATCGCATTGCGAAACCCCATCTCGATACCAGCAGGACTATCAATCAATACAAAGTTATAGGCCTTAGTCAGAGCCCTCACCAACTTTTGCATTTGTTCTGGCGTAATGGACTCCTTTGATCGATTTTGGGCCGCCGGTAATAGCGCTAAATTGGGCTGACGCTTATCCTTGACCAATGCCTGATCGAGACGACATTCTCCAGCCAGCACATCCAGCGCCGTGTAAACAATGCGATTTTCCAGACCAAGCAGCAGATCTAGATTTCGTAGCCCAAAGTCAGCATCAATGACGACAACACGTTTGCCAGACTTGGCAAGGGCCATACCCAAGTTCGCGGTACAGGTAGTTTTCCCAACACCTCCCTTGCCGGAGGTAACGACAATAATGCGGTTCATAGCCATAGATTCAATGGGCAATTAAGGACGGTGTTCGCAGGGGATTGGGCTTAAGGTAGGGCAATAATCGCACGTTGTGGGAAATTTTATAGAAAATTCCCATGGTAATTTTTTTGAACTCAGCCCGCTAAGTAATTCAAAGTGTGTTGTCTATCCCTCTGGTTATGGGGTATTGAGGTGCATCTGGGCAAATTCAGATGCGATCGCAATACGGATACTCCCTTGACTGACATAGGCAACTTCCGGTTGATACAGCGCTGGTGGCTTCTCCGGAGCTCGGGCAACATTATCAGCAATACGCAACTGCGTAGGTTGCATATGCAGCGCCATGATGCGACAGGCAACGTTACCGTCAGATCCCGCATGGACCACTCCCCGCAGGCGTCCCCATACAAAAATATCTCCAGATGCGATCAGCGAACCACCCGGATTAACATCTCCCAAAACCACAATGGAGCCCGGATGGCGAATTTCAGTCCCTGAACGCACTGTTGCCTGCAAGTACAGGGGAGCCTCCATCGCTTCCCCCTGTGCAGTCGTCAAATGATCTAACTTCGTTTGCTGCTCCACCGAATACCCAACGCTCACGGCAGCCACCGCTGTTTGACGACGTTGAGTATAAACACGCTTCATATAGAGCTGAGACGCTTGCAGCAGTTCATCCATTTCCTGGAGCTGGCGACCATCCAGCAAGCGGTCCCGGGCAATCAGATGCACGGTTGTGTTGGGCTGAAAAAATCGGTCCTCAGACTTTAATCGCAAGGTTAGCTGTTGGCACAGGGCTTCCCATTCCGCAGGAGCAAAACTTGTTTTAGCGGATGTTGGTAAGATCAATAACAATCGTCCCTGTTCACTCTTAAACGTCACCTGTTGTTTAGGAACAGGTTCAGACGCCTCAACTCCCACGTCTAATGTGGACACATCCACGAGATCAGGAATATCCTCATCAGATGTCTCATCAAACACATAGAGTTCGACATCGTTAGAACGTTTAAGTCGGTCAGCTAAAGCTGCCCGACCCTCTGAAGCAGGATTGGTCTGGCGATTCATAACAGGGCTTTCTGATACAGCCGGTAAATCTGGAGGCTTTACACTCTCAGCCTCCAGTTTGGGAGCCCCGCTCGGAGACTCAATTGGCTTATCGTCTGATCTGTTATCCATACTCAAATTGACTACAGGGCCATTAGGACATCTTTCACGACAGATAGAAAACAGTGAGGTCGACTGTATCAGTCACCGCAAAGCATAAACCAATATATCGTCGGACCTCACTTTTGAAGCGACTAGGTCGACCTGGCTTAGCAAGATCAGCTGCAAGACTTCTAACAATCACACTCGAGACCTTACGACATAAAGCTTCAACAGATTTAATTTTTGAAATAAAAAAAACCTGAAGTTATCCCCTGAACGAGTACCCAGGCTCTTAGTGTTAAAAATCAAACGTCCACACTGTTTCCCTCAGGCATTCTTTCAAACCGTTATTTAATAAAGCTACGAGGTTTAGACATGCTCAAGCATCGCTCCGTATTTTCCCTAGCAGCCACAGTTGCTTTACTCGCGGCAGTAGCCCCCAGTCAGCAGCCGTTTTTTCAATCTGCAGTGCTAGCTGCCACAACCTTTGAAGTCCCTGCTGATGTCCCCTCTGGCACCACCGTCAGCGTCAGTAGCGGTGCCGATGCCATGACGGTAATCAGTGAAGCCTTAAAAGCAGGGTTTGAAGATAAGTTCAATGGAACCAACGTGAATGTTGATACGGTTCCTAGCGACCAGGCAATCGAAGCAGTCCTGCATGGCAGCTCAGAATTAGCTGCTATCAGTCGTCCCTTAAGTGATGCCGAAGTGTCCCAAGGGCTGGTGGCTGAAAATATTCAGCGGGTAAAAATTGCGGTGATCGTAGGTGCTGAGAACCCATTTAACGGCAACCTCACTACCGAGCAGTTTGCCAAAATTTTCCGGGGCGAAATTACCAACTGGTCTGAAGTAGGTGGCCCTAACACTCCTATTCGTCTGGTAGACCGCCCTATTACCAGCGATACACGCATTTCTCTATCACCCTATCCAGTCTTTAAAGCTGCTCAGTTTGCCACTGGCTCAACAGCAACTCAGGTGAATGCAGATAGCACTGCTGATATCGTTCAGCAGCTTGGCCAAGACGGCATCAGCTATGCCTTGTTTGATGAAGTGGATGGAATGACAGGCATCAACATCCTGCCCATGCACAAAACACTCCCTACAGATTCTCGTTATCCCTTTTCTCAGCCATTTTCCTTGGTTTATCAGGGTGAGCCTTCGGTAGGTAGTGCGGCATTTCTAGGGTATGCAGCTGGCAAACCTGGTCAGACCACTCTTCAAGGAGTGAATCCCTTCTCTGGCCTGGTAAAGGCAGCAAGTAACACCGTCACAGGCGCTGCGGATGCAGCGGGTAATGTTGCTAATGCTACGGGTGATGCGGTTCAGGGTGCTGCCGGAGCGGCTGGTAATGCTATCAAGGGCGCTGCGGATACCGCTGGTAATGTTGCTGGAGCAGCCGGTGTTGCTGCTGGGGGTGTTGCTGGAGCAACCGGTGACGTCATCAAGGGTGCGGCGGATACCGCTGGTGATGTTGCCGGAGCAGCTGGTAATGCCATTCAAGGGGCTGCCGGGGCGGCTGGTGACGCTGTCACTAATGCTGCGGATGCTGCAGACAATACCGTTCAAGGCGCAGCTGATGCGACTACTAATGCTGTAGAAGCTACTGCAAACACTCGTAACCCTAACAGTCAAACACGGCTAAATCTTTGGTGGCTAATGGTTGTACCAGCCGCCTGTCTAGGCTTAGTTGCTTGGGGTGAGCGTCGTCGCCGTGAGCACGAGGAGCACACCAACCAGCGCTACGCGACTGGTACGAGTCACACCACGGGTGCTAACTATGCTACAGCCCCCAGTGCTAAAGGTCCGAAGCTTAAGGCCCCTAATGTTGTAGACGGAATTGGCAGAGCAGGCGCTGCCGCTGGTGGTGCTGCTACCGCTGCTGGTGGGGCCGCTTGGGCTACCACTAGACAAACAGGCAATGTTGCCAAAGAAGGATTAAATAATCTGGGCAACACTGCTAAGGGTGGCGTTGGTGCAGTGAAAGGGGGTCTGGACAATATTGGTGATGCGGCTCAAGGTGGTGTTACTCATGCTGGCCAAACTGCTAAAGACGGCTTAGGAAACCTGAAAAACAGCTTTGATCGTGCTGGCAATGCTGTCCAAGGTGGCGTAAGCGACATGGGCACTGGTATCAAAGACGGCCTTAATAATGCTGGTGATACGGCTAGAGGGGGTCTAGACACAGTCAAAGGCGGCCTTAATAATGCCGGTAATGCTGTTCAAGGTGGCGTAAGTGCCATGGGGAATGGCATCAAAGGTGGACTGAACCAAGCAGGCAACACCCTAGGCAACGGTGCAGACGCTGTCACTGATGGCGTTAGCAATGTAGCTGACAAAACAGGCAATGCCATGAAAAGCAGTGTAAATGATGCAAAGAATGCGCCTAAGTCTCTATGGGATAGCGTGCGCAAGGGTGTCAACAATGCTGCGGAGAAAGCTGATGATTTAGCCAACCATACTAAAAATCAAGCTAATAACGTAAAGGATGGTGTTGAAAACCTGGGTCAGCAGGGCATAGATAAAGCCTCTGACATTGCTGATAAATTCACTAACTCGGATCACTAAGACCGACTCTATGTAATGACTTGGACTGCCATTCACGCGCAGATTCACACATTACTAAAAACCAAGCGCCTGCTCCCAAAAGAGACCACCATTCTGATGGCCGTCTCCGGGGGGCAGGATTCTTTATGCATGGCAAAACTGTTGTTAGATCTACAGCCGAAATGGCACTGGCGGCTGAGTATTGTCCATTGTGATCATGGCTGGCGAGAAGATTCTAGAGAGAATGCGACCCATGTTGAACAGCTAGCAAAGCAGTGGGAGGTGCCTTTCTTTCTGGAAAATGCTGAAGAGTTACCAGCAACGGAAGCAGCCGCACGTCAGTGGCGTTATGAGAGATTTCAAGCAGTTGCTGAAGCCAATCGCTATAGTCAAGTTGTCACGGGACATACGGCAACGGATCGTGCAGAAACCCTGCTCTATAACCTATTACGGGGTAGTGGAGCAAATGGGTTGCAAGCATTGGCTTGGCAGCGTCCCCTGAGTTCTACAACTCAGGCTATTTTGGTAACTCGGCCTCTCCTGACGCTCACTCGGCAGCAAACGGGTGAGTTTTGCCAAGAGTTAGCATTACCAATTTGGCAAGATACCTCAAATGATGACTGGCGTTACCGACGCAATCGTATTCGCCAGGAGTTAATGCCCTATTTGCGATCGCATTTTAATCCCAGAGCAGAAACAACTCTGGCCCAAACAGCTGAGATTTTTACTGCAGAGGTTAACTATCTAGAGGCACAGGCCAAGCAGCTATATGCTGATGCCGTGAAGCCAATGGATAATGGCTGGAAAATTCAACGGGCTGTTTTTAAAGACGCACCCCTCGCTTTACAACGACGGGTCGCTCGTCAGCTACTACAACAGGCATTACCTCAACAGCCCAATTTTGAACATATTGAAAAACTAGTGGCCCTCGCTGATGCCCCCAACCATAGTCAAACCGATCCATTTCCAGGGGGGTTATTAGCTCGGGTGATCGGTGTAGATATTCAGCTCTTACACCTGCCGCTACCACCTGATGATGCTACCTGAAGAATCATTTCACGACAACAGAAAGCATAAATATGAATATTCTGAATCGCAAGGCTCGTCTTAAGCGATTTTCATAGGCAGCAACCCTGTTATCACATCAGCTTTGAGCTGATATTTTATTATCTATTCATCCTAAAAACCTTATCAAAACAACTCTCAAAAGACCTTCAATTTTTTTTGAGAAGCCATAGAGTTGATTCTCACAAAAATCCCTTAACAACTACCACAGAGCTGTCGCCTGCAGGGAAACCCAACAGATTGAAAAACTCCCAGCTCAGCCATAGATTTTCCATCTCCAATCACCTGCAACAACATGTCAAATACACCCTTCATTAACAAGCAATAAGAGACTTTCCAAGCATCCAAGTGCAATCCAAGATCTGTTATTGATTCTGGTGTTAGCATCGATTTCCCTCGGAGAATAACTAATCAAGCACGCTTTCACCTGTAGAAAAGACGTATATATTGGAAGATATGATTGTTTTCTAAATATTGTTGTTATCGACTTGTCTCATTTTTCCATCAAAAACATCATTGCGTTTTAACAGCCCATGCACACCTTGAGACGGAAGTGTATCTGCTCAGTTGCTTACTTCTGCAATTTAGTTAGATAGAGCTCCTGGATTAAGGTTTTAAGAGAAAAATACGGTGTTATCACAGCGACTGTAGAGAAATCGCTTTAAGCTAGTAGAGGGTTTTAAGTAGAATTCAACTATGCGCTGGTTATTTGCGATCGCCCTCGGACTATGGTTAACACTGACGCCGTTAGGAACGCCGTCGAGCTTGGCAGTGCCTGCCAACTCGACGGACATTGCAGGATTACGGAAGCAGGCCTTTACCCTCACGCAAAAAGGTCAATTTGATGTAGCTGAGACCGTTTGGAGCCAGTTGATCGAGAGCTTGCCCGATGAACCTGCCTTATGGAGCAATCGCGGTAACGTGCGGGTTAGCCAAAATAAGACCGCAGCGGCCATCAGCGACTACGACCACGCCATTACCCTCGATCCGCTGCAGCCCGATCCCTACCTCAACCGTGGTGCAGCCTATGAAGCAGAAGGCAACTGGCAAGCCGCGATTGATGACTATAATCGCGTGCTCACCCTCTCTCCCAATGATCCAGCAGCCTACAATAATAGAGGGAATGCCAAAGCAGGGCAGGGAAACTGGCAAGCCGCCCTCAAAGATTACGAAGAATCCATTACCATTCAACCGAGCTTTTCACTAGGATATGCCAACTATGGTATTGCCCTTTTTGAAGTTGGCGACCATACAAAATCACTACAGATACTTAAAAGCCTGGCGCGTAAATATCCTAACTATGCCGATGTCCGAGCTGCACTCACAGCGGCCCTATGGGAAACCGGTAACTGGGGTGAAGCAGAAAGCCAGTGGGCTGCGGCCCGTGGCCTAGACCGTCGCTATGCCGATCTCGAATGGGTTGAGCATGTACGCCGCTGGCCTCCATCTTTAGTTACGGGGTTGACCCATTTCTTGCAGCTCTAGCAAACGACTCACAATCACCTCTATCGGCTTATCAGCAGTGGATTAACCTAGTCTTAATAGGCGGCCCATACAACAACTATAATCGCGCTCCCAGTGCCTGATCAAGGACAAAAAAAGCAGATCTTATAGATAGTTACAGTGCAAAAAATACTGAACACAAATATCCTTAAACATGTACACGCATATAAGCCACTATCTTTTGAAATACCTCGCTAGTACACAACACTTCTAAAGGTTTTTGATCATAAAAATGGCGTTGCGGATCCTCGGGATGATGTTTTCTACAAGAATCTGGCCCAGTAGAGAATCATCTAATCGATCTATTCCATAAATTAGCAACGGCATAAAAGTATAGTTTTCTGACCTAGCCTTACAAATTCGATGGCTCTAAGCAATTATCAGAGCCATTTTTTGGCATAAAAATAAATTTCAGTCTTTTCACTATAGAAGATATTAGTAATATACTGAATACTTGAAATTCGTCGCACTTATTAGTTCGTTAATTAGGGTGTGATTGATATACGACTCTCACCCAAACGTTGTGTGCACGAAATATGACTATGTTACCTTGTAGAGACTTTTATCAAAGTTTCCTCTGAATTCAGTGTTCCTGATTTAAGTATCAACTGTAGCTGACGGTTTTTATAGGTTTCAGTTCAACATTACACGCTGTTATCAAGAACAATTCCATACTCCACTAAAGATTACAGTATCGATTTTTGTGGATTTTTAGAGCTGTATATTTTCTGAGATAGTGATTGTATTTATTAACAGAAAATGTAAGCTGAGAAACAACAAATTGTAGATACATAAGTTGGACTTAATTCGATCGGCCTCCTGTGGCCCATTGAATGGAATTGTTTTAGATAAAAATTTGGCATTGCTGCTTCCAGGAATAATTTTAATCTTTAAATTATGAGCCTCACAAGGTTCCATACACCGGGTTATTTCCTACATCAGCACCAGCAATTTTTCTATCTAAGACTTGTTAGGATTGACAGGAGCTGTAACGAACTGCTTTCGTTTGCTTTGCTCTAGGCATCCCATGTGCCAAACTTTTTTACAAAACCAATTAACCCGGATTCAATCACTTTTGTCTTGGTTGAAATCATTACAACTTGTTCAGCCATGGATTATTCAATTACGGCATCCGTTTTGTCACAATGATCGTTCTCCTAAGCCGCCCCTAGCATCTACTGATAGCCTCTGTAGCTTGGATGATGCCGCAGGCTTCTCTACCCCCCTGCTTCTAAAACAACATATACACCTACGGGAAATTATTCGAGAAATTCACCGCAATCTGGATATTGATGAGCTATGCCGAATAATCACTCCTAATCTCATTCATTTCTTTCGGGCAGATTGGGGTTTTCTCTTGACAAAAGGTCATCATGGCTGGCAACCGATGACCATATCCTGCCATCAGTTAGGCATTGAACATTTAACCAGTTTAAATCGATACCTGACATCAGATTTCATAGCAGACCAACTCTATCAGTCCAGTCCCATCGTCGTGAACACGACATCGGTATCCCCTACATTGTCTGGCTCTTGGTTACTAATACCCATAGATGTGCCACAACAATCATCACCGCAAAACATCCCTTGGGGGCTAGTTGCCATAGGGCATCAGGGTGAGATGACGTGGACTCAAGAACAACAGCAACACGCACGTCTGCTCACAGATGAAATCGAAGTTGCTGTAGAACATAGCCTTTTATACAAAGCCCTGCAACAAGACAACCACCATCTCAAATCTTTAGCTCTCACTGACAGTTTGACGTCCCTGGCTAATCGTCGTCAGTTTGACTCATATTTCACAACAGAATGGCACCGCTTAGCCAGGGAAAAACAGCCATTAACACTCATCCTGTGCGACATTGACTATTTCAAACTGTATAACGATGACTACGGGCACCCCACTGGAGACATTTGCTTAACTCAGGTCAGTCGTGTTCTGACTCGCTGTACTCGACGTCCTGCTGATTTGGTAGCGCGTTACGGAGGAGAAGAGTTTGCAGTCGTTCTACCTAATACGGATACACCCGGAGGACACAATGTAGCCTTCAAAATTCGTCAGCAGTTAGCCGCAGAAAACATTCCCCATAAAACCTCCAAGGTTTCTGAAGCAGTCACATTAACCATGGGGATTGCCACGATTATTCCGAATCATCACCGCTCTTCCCATGACCTTTTGCAAGCTGCAGACTTGGCACTCTACCATGCTAAGCAACAGGGACGCGATCGCATCTATGTACATGCCCTCTACTGTGTCAATAGTGACGAGATCACTCAAGAACAAGTACAGCCGTATTCTGAGTTCGACTGCAATCACACAAAGGAGCAATCCTAAAGAATGCCAACCTCGCCACTACAGATAATTCACAATACGAGCAAACGTATCAGCATCTAAGCTGGCTCCACCAACCAACGCACCATCAATTTCTGGTTGGGCCATAATTTCATCCACATTCCCAGGCTTCACTGAGCCACCATATTGAATAGGAACATTTTTGTTAGCCAATTGTGAACGGATTAACCAACATACGCGATTGGCTTCATCAGACGCACAGGTATCACCCGTCCCAATCGCCCAGATAGGTTCATAGGCAATGATCAATTTACTTTGATCTACACCAGTTAAAGCTTTTTCAATTTGACCAACCACATGGGTTTCAGTTTCACCAGCGTCTCGCTGCGCCTTCGTTTCACCCACACACAAAATAGGAGTTAACCCAGCTGCTTGAGCAGCCTTGAGACGAAGATTAACAGTGGCATCTGTCTCTCCAAAATATTGCCGCCGCTCACTATGACCAACAATCACATAGCGCACACCTAGCTCAGTCAACATTTCGCCAGACACTTCACCAGTGTAGGCTCCTGAGGCCTCCCAGTGTATATTTTGAGCCCCCACCATCACACGTGAACCATGGAGGGTTTTAGACAGTGAAGTCAATGCCGTAAAAGGGCCACACAAAATAACCTCACGCTGTTCAGGGGTATCCCCTAGCTGGGACAAAAAGCCATTCAAAAACGCCAAGCTGTCCGCTTGGGTCTTATGCATCTTCCAATTACCAGCGATAACAATTCTTCGCACGGATGTATAATTTCGCTCTCAATATTGCACCCAGCATCGTACCGAGAAACCTGAACCAAGTGCAACTAAAGCTCCCCCTCCTAGACACGCCGCAACAGCCTACAGCATCTAAGAGGGGATTAATACAACCAGTATTGAGATACGCTTTAAGCGTCTAAACCAGCATCAGCTCGTGCCTTAGCTGCTTCATCAGGATGAATATTTAAGCGCGTAAGGTTGACTCGGCCACGATTATCGATTTCACGAATTTTAATCAAGACCTCTTCCCCAACGGTTACTTCGTCCTCAACTTTGTTAACGCGATAATCCGCCAGCTGAGAAATGTGAATCATCCCTTCCTTACCAGTTCGGTACTCCACAAATGCACCGATGGGAATAATACGAGTGACCTTACCCACATAAACATCGCCTGCCGATGGCTTAAAGGTGATACCTTCAATCAGCGCCTGGGCACGTTCAGCGGCAGCCCCATCTAGAGAAGACACAGTGATTGTGCCATCATCCTGGATATCGACTTTAGCGCCAGTTTCATCAGTGATACTCTTAATTTGCTTACCACCTGGCCCGATCACCATACCGATCATCTCAGGATCAATCTTGAAGGTCAGCAACCTAGGCGCATAGGGCGATAGCTCAGCTCTGGGAGCATTGATAGCTTCCAACATCTTGGACAAGATATGGAGCCTAGCTGGTTTTGCCTGATTAATGGCTTCAGCAATAGTCTCAACAGGCAGTCCGGTAATCTTCATATCCATCTGCAAAGCTGTGATGCCACTATCAGTACCAGCAACTTTAAAGTCCATATCTCCCAAGAAGTCTTCAATTCCTTGGATGTCAGTCAAAATACGAACTTCATCACCTTCTTTGATTAACCCCATAGCCGCACCACTCACTGGCTTGGCCAAGGGTACACCCGCATCCATTAGCGACAGTGTCGAACCACACACAGAGCCCATGGATGTAGAGCCATTCGAGGAAAGCACTTCAGAAACCACCCGAATTACGTAGGGGAAATCGCCCATAGGGGGTAGAACAGGCATTAACGCCCTCTCAGCTAGCGCACCATGGCCAATTTCTCGGCGACCTGGAGAGCGCATGGGACGGGTCTCACCCACGGAGTAAGGAGGAAAGTTGTAATGATGTAAGTAGCGCTTTTCATCATCTGGATGTAAGTCATCGGTCATTTGAGCATCTCCGGGAGTGCCCAAAGTCACGACAGACATTACTTGGGTCAACCCACGCTTAAATAAGCCCGTACCATGAACACGATTGGGTAAAACACCGGTACGGCAGCTAATGGGGCGCACTTCATCTAGCTTACGACCATCGACCCGCACTCCTTCCTCCAGGATTTGAGCACGCATCAGCTTTTTAGTCAGGGATTTATAGGAATTACCAAACGCCTTCCCATTTTCAGAGATCGCAACACTGATGGGATCTTCTTCGGATAATTCAGCAACCTGCTCACTGATTTCCGCCTTCAGGGCATCCAACTTTTCATCCCGTTCCGGCTTACTCAGCTCAAACTCTTTAAGAATTTCTTTGATACCATCCGTAGCTTTGTCCGCCAAAAAGTCTGACAGTGTCGGATCTGTTTCAGGTACAGGCAATGTAACTGGCTCAATTCCCAGCTCCGCCATAATATCTTTTTGAGCTTGGATGATATCGCGTACTACTTCATAACCAAAGTCGATCGCCTCAATAACATCCTGCTCAGGTAGCTGATTAGCTCCTGCTTCCACCATAATGACACCGTCAGGGGAACCGGCAACAACTAAATCTAAATCCCCTTCTGCAATCTCTTTATACGTAGGATTGATAATGAAATCATCACCGATCAAACCCACTCGGACAGCAGCCATCGGCCCATAGAATGGAATTTTGGCTAAGAGTGTGGCAATCGATGCCCCGGTCGCAGCTAATACATCGGGTGGGACATCATGATCCATGGAAACAGTCGTTGCCACAACCTGAATGTCATTTCGCATCCAGGAGGGAAACAATGGCCGCATAGGGCGGTCAATAAGACGGCTGGTTAAAGTAGCTCGCTCTGGTGGACGGCCCTCTCTTCTAAGAAATCCACCCGGAATGCGACCGGCCGCATAGAGACGTTCTTCGTAGTCTACTAATAGGGGTAAAAAGTCGATACCTTCCCGCGGGCTTGACTGAGTCGCAGTTACAAGTACAGCAGTCTCTCCAGACTCAATCAATACTGAACCACCAGCCTGGGGGGCCAAAAGTCCCACCTTAAGTCGAATATCCCGTCCATCAAAGGATATTGACTTGTCAATTTCTTGCATTTACGATTACGTCCTTCTTACGTCTTTCACATTTGTTCTCTGGCAATCCTAGCACTGATATAGAACAGTTGTTTCCTATTCAAAGAAAAGATTTAAGGGCTAATAGACAGGCTTTTTGAAATGAGGTTCAAACGGTTTGTTTATCAGCAAATACTTGTCTAGAAACTTTTGGGAAAGCCTTTTTTAAGTCCTTTAGGATTGACTAACTTACCTGAAGAAATTGGCTAGATAGCGATAGGTGATTGCAGGAATGATTCTCTAAATAGATTCAGAACCAAATGGTCACTTGATTGTTACCAATTGTCCTTTCAAGGACAACTTATCCTAAGCCTTTGTCAATTTTTAAGAAGCGCCTCTATGTTTTATATGAGGATAATCTTCAGCATTTTTACCTAGCTCATGCGCGTTATGTAAAACTATCCAGAGACAGAGCACAAAAGATACTCTGTTAAAAGCGCTTGGCAGGGAAGCCTTAGTGATAAAGGAAATGTTAGTTACATATGAACGTATTAGTCACTGGCGTAGCTGGTTTTATTGGTTTCTTCGTAGCTCAGCGTCTGCTAGCTGATGGAGATTCGGTCTACGGGATCGATAATCTCAATGACTACTACAGTGTTCCGCTTAAAAAAGACCGACTGGCTCAGCTTTTGCCCCATCCTGCCTTTGAATTTGCAGCGATAGATATTGCCGATCGCTCAACCATGGGTGCACTGTTTCAAAATCATTCGTTTGATCGTGTGATTCACTTGGCTGCCCAAGCTGGTGTACGGTACTCCCTCAAAAATCCCTATGCTTACGCAGACAGTAACTTAACAGGGTTTATTCATGTCTTAGAAGGGTGTCGCCACCATGGTGTGGAGCATTTGGTGTATGCATCGTCTAGTTCGGTGTACGGAGCGAATCGTCAGGTACCGTTTGCAACAACAGACAATGTCGATCACCCTGTTTCCCTATATGCAGCCACTAAAAAGGCCAATGAGCTAATGGCTCATTCCTACAGTCATCTGTACAACATGCCAACTACAGGGCTGAGATTTTTTACGGTATATGGCCCCTGGGGTCGTCCAGATATGGCCTATTTTAAGTTTGTAGACGCGATCGCAAACAACCGCCCAATCCATGTCTATAACCATGGAAAAATGCAGCGCGACTTTACCTATATAGATGATGTAGTAGAAGGGGTGGTGCGAGCTATGCGCCAGCTACCAAAGCCCCTAGCTGATGAAGCATTTAACACCACGGCTCCCTACAAGCTCTACAACATCGGTAATCACAGCCCGGTGGAACTGATGCGCTTCATCGAAATCATTGAGCAAACATTGGGTAAAACAGCCACTAAAGAAATGATGCCAATGCAGCCAGGGGATGTGAAAGCGACCTATGCCGATGTAGCCGACCTATCAGCTGATGTAGGCTTTGCTCCCAGCACCCCCCTAGAAGTTGGCATGGAAAAGTTTATCGTCTGGTATACGGACTATTACCAGCTTCACTAGATGAAAGCCGGTGCTGAACCCACAGGATCGCAACCTCTGCTTAGCCATTAACAACCTGCTTCCTCACCATGATTAGGCTAAGCACTTGTGCGGCGGCGCACAGTGCGATAACCAACCACACCAGCAATCGCCACCACCAATAGATACGGACTATAGGCCAATAGCCATAAACCCAGTTGCATGAGTCCTACGGTCAAGTCCCCCACGGATTGAGTAGCCTCTTGCCAGGTAGTGCGAATCGTTTCAACCACGGGGCGACCGATAGGCTGGGATACAACAGCTGCACCTAAAGTCAAATCAATGGTGGAGTAGCGGACCTGAGTTTGAAGATTCTGTACACGAGCATCAATTTGCTCAATTTGCTCACGGACACGGCTCAGTTCCCGAGATACTTCCAGAACATGGGAAATTTCCCCAGAGCGTTCCATAATTTTGAGGAGTGATTCCTCAGATTTTCGCAAATTGCGGAGTCGTGCCCGAGCATCCACGATCTGGGTAGACACATCTTCTGCACTCAACCCCTGCTGTTGAATAGTGCCAAGACCACTGAGATCTGCCAATAGAGTGTCCAACTTAGCCTGGGGAACCCGAATTCGCAGGTAAACAGTACGTTGAACAGCTTCGATATGATTATCTTGCAAGTCTAGAATATCGCCCTGGTGGGTACGAACCAGCTGTGATGCTTGTTGTAAGCTGTCATCTACTGAATTTACTATCACGTTAAGCTGGGCACGTTTTATCAGCTGAGGTTGGCCAGTTGTCACATCCTGCGGTAAATCAGCCGATCGACTCACAGTTGCGTCAGAGCCTTGGCTGATCGCTTCAGGTTGCTGAAGCACATTGGCAGAATCCGCTACTGCTGTGGATTCTTCTGGTAAAGCCACTTGTAAGCTTGTTTCACTTTTGAAATTATTAGCGGCACTACAGCTGGCTAAACTGACCACTGCCATCAGTACCGCCAACCTAGATTTTAGTAATGTTGCCATCTCAACTCCTGCCCTTCATCTAAATTCTTAGATTCAGTATGAATGCAGGCTTTTGAGACTCTGGCTTGGTTACCAAATTTGAAACTAAGGACTTGAAAAGCGACGCATTTAGAGCCCCGACTTCTATCCACAGGTATTAACCTAAAAAGCCCCAACTTTACTAGAAGTCAGGGCTCTGATGCGGATGAAAGGACTTGAACCTTCACGTCACGAAGACACTAGAACCTAAACCTAGCGCGTCTACCAATTCCGCCACATCCGCTTGTAAATTAAATATTATCAGAGGATAGGTACAAGTTTATAGTCGGTTCTCTGGAATAGACAACATTGCCATAACCGGACCATTATGATGGTGTGTATATGCGGTTAAGTCGCAACCCAATAGTGGCTTAGACTACTAAGCGACTACTATATATATGATTAATTGTGTAGACGGCTATGGCCGCTACAGGCACAACGGGAGAAACCTAGCGGATGGGAAAGGTCGTCGGTATTGACCTCGGTACTACCAACTCAGTCGTCTCAGTGATCGAAGGTGGCAAGCCGGTGGTTATTGCCAATGCGGAGGGTATGCGGACCACACCTTCGGTTGTTGCCTTTAGCAAGGAAGGAGAGCGCCTAGTAGGTCAAATGGCGCGACGTCAATCAGTACTGAATCCACAAAATACGTTTTACAACGTCAAGCGCTATTTAGGTCGTAAATACACAGAACTTAGTTCTGAGTCGAAACGGGTTCCCTACACCGTACGTAAAGATGAAGCCGGTAATGTCAAAGTCCGTTGCCCACGCCTAGATAAGGACTTTGCTCCCGAAGAGATTTCAGCGATGGTGCTGAGAAAGTTAGCCGAGGAAGCCAGTCGCTACATGGGTCAGCCGGTCACAGGTGCTGTGATCACGGTTCCGGCTTATTTTAATGACGCCCAGCGTCAAGCCACACGAGATGCTGGACGGATCGCAGGCTTAGAAGTCAAACGCATTATCAATGAGCCAACGGCAGCAGCCCTCGCCTATGGTTTAGACCAGCAGTTCAATCAAACTATTCTGGTGTTCGACCTGGGTGGAGGTACGTTTGATGTTTCCATTTTAGATGTCCGGAATGGTGTCTTTGAAGTCAGAGCGACCAGCGGTGATACCCAGCTTGGGGGGGTTAACTTTGACAAGAAAATTGTTGATTGGTTGGCAGATGAATTTCTGGATACAGAAGGTGTAGACCTGCGACGAGATCGTCAAGCTTTACAGAGACTCACCGAGGCCGCCGAAAAAGCAAAGGTAGAACTGTCTGGGTTACCTACAGCTGAAATTAATTTGCCCTTTATCACGGCTACAGCTGATGGTCCCAAACACATTGAGAAAAAGTTATCGCGATCGCACTTTGAATCCCTCTGTGCCGACCTCATTAGCCGTCTGCGGGCTCCAGTACAGCAGGCCATGAATGATGCACGATTATCACCCTCTCAAATTGATGAGGTGGTTTTAGTGGGTGGATCTAGTCGTATGCCGATGGTGCAACATCTGGTGCGCTCCCTACTCAGCAAAGAACCCAATCAGAATGTCAATCCTGATGAGGCGGTGGCGGTGGGCGCAGCTATTCAAGCTGGCATCCTCACAGATGAGGTAAAAGACATCATGCTGCTGGATGTCACACCGCTGTCCTTGGGATTGGAAACCATCGGTGGGGTAATGAAAAAGGTGATTCCCCGCAATACCACCATTCCCGTTAGACGTTCAGACGTATTTTCCACATCCGAAAATAACCAAACGGTGGTCGAGGTTCACATCATTCAAGGTGAGCGGGAAATGGCAATGGACAATAAGTCCCTAGGCCGTTTTAAGCTCATGGGTATTCCACCAGCGCCCCGAGGCATCCCCCAGGTCCAAGTGTCCTTTGACATCGATGCCAATGGTATTTTGCAAGTGTCTGCCATGGACAAAACCACCGGGCGCGAGCAAAGTATCACGGTACAAGAAGCGTCTAACCTAGCTGAAGACGACATCCAGCGAATGCTCAAGGAAGCAGAAGAATTTGCTGATGTGGATCGAGGGCAGCGGGAACGTATTGAGAAGCGCAATCGAGCTGAAACACTCACATTCCAGGCAGAGCGTGCCATGCGCAGTGTTTCCATTGATTTTGGTCTGCAGTTTGCTCGCGATCGCAAACGCCGCATTGATAATCTCATTCAAGACCTACGTGGTGCGCTAAAACGCGAGGATGAGCGCATGGTGGATATGGTTCAATCTGAATTGCAAGACGAACTGTACGAACTCAATCGCGAAGCCTACCTATACGACGCCGATAACGACGACGGCAACATCTTTAACCAAATCGGCGACACCATCAAAAAAGCCTTTGAAGATGACGACGATTATTATCGTCGCGACTACGACTGGAACGGTCAAAGCCAGTGGGACAACAACCCAAGCTGGTCGGCTGGCCGTCGAGATAATCGCAGCGGTTGGGATGATTGGGATGATAGCTGGAATCGTCCAGCGGCTCGCCAAGGAGACTACAATCCCGCTGATGGGTATGGTCGCGACAATGACTCGCGCCGTGGTTCTAATAATGGACGGGATCAATACTCCGGTGGCTATGGTC
Source organism: Cyanobacteria bacterium P01_D01_bin.156 (assembly GCA_039024555.1). Taxonomy (GTDB): domain Bacteria; phylum Cyanobacteriota; class Cyanobacteriia; order Phormidesmidales; family Phormidesmidaceae; genus Leptothoe. The sequence goes on along the minus strand of JBCCQQ010000009.1, from coordinate 87,822 downwards.
CAGCCCCTTATGGGCAACAACGCTATGACCAAGGATATGGCCGAGATGATCGTAGACAGCAGCCCAATCAGCCTCGCTATGGTGCTGATAATTATGATGCTGGCAACTATCAATCGACTCCACCTCAAGATCAAAACCAGCAACCGAACCAATATCCACAATCTGGTGCATATGATCAAGGCTCCTACAGGCAACCTCCCAATCAAGACGCCTACAGCCAGCCCCCTAATCCTCCAAATCGCTACGGCGACGATCGCAATCTTCGACAGGACTACAACGGTCAGCCAGGGTATGACTCATCCGCCTATCGTGACGGGCAACAAATTCAAGACAACCGTAACTCCAGACCACAGCCGGAGAGATGGCAGGGCAATGACAATGCCTACAATCAACAAGACGGTTATGGACAACCATCTTATGAGAACAATAGAGAGGGCTCATATCCGACATACGACAATTTTTCAAGGCCATCCCCAGAGAATCGTGGCAATCCAAGGCCAGCACCTAACTCTCCAGGCACAGCATCTAACTCTGACTATCCCTACCAAAATGATGCCAATACTGGCTCCAATAGCCGGTGGAGTGCTACTCCTCCAGTAGACGACGATCCTTGGGCAGATAAATCTGCGGATAATATCCCGACTCGTCCCCAAAACAGCCCAACTAATCATCCACGTCAAGAGGGATATTCTGCTAACTCTGGGCAGCAATCCTCCAGTTCAGAGCGCTATCGTGACGAATGGGGCGATCAGGACGAGGTCTGGTAATACCACCTGATATGCAAAATTTTCGAGACTACTATGAGATTCTCGGTATTGACCAGGATGCCGATGCTCAGACTATTAAGCAAACCTATCGACGGCTCGCGCGCGAATTTCACCCTGACTTAAACCCAGGTAATCAGGAAGCTGAGGAGCGTTTTAAATCCCTTGGGGAAGCCTACGAAATTCTCTCAGATGCCGAACATAGAGCTCGATACGATGACTATCGTCGCTATTGGCTCAAGCAAAAATCCGCAGCGGACTATCGTGATTTAGAAGATTTCAATCGTTTTGTCGATCAGTTACTCAATCGACAAAACATATCGCATCACTCATCGGCTCAAACACCCTCTGCCCGAGACAAAGCATCTCGAAAATCTTCTGAAAGCCCTATCAAAAATACTGACAAACGAGATGCAGAAGCCTCGTTAGAGATTCCACTAGAGCGTGCTTTTCATGGCGGTTCCGAACGGGTGCGTTTAGAAGATGGCCGGGCGTTAGAAGTGGATATGCCGCCGCGCATGGTCACAGGACAACGCCTTAGACTCAGGGGTCAAGGTATCAATGGAGGGGATCTTTATCTCAACCTCGTGGTCACCCCCCATCACTTTTTGAATGTACAGGGACAGGATGTGGTGTGTTATTTACCCTTGACCCCCACAGAAGCCGTACTCGGAGGGCAAGTCACTATCCCGACCTTGGATGGTCCGGTACAAATGACTATTCCCGCTGGTATTCAACCTGGCCGAAAGCTACGTTTAGCCGGTAAAGGCTATGGTCGTCTCTCTGAAAAACGGGGTGATCAAATTGTAGAAATCGGCATCACAATTCCTCAGAAACTAAGCGAACAAGAAACAGAACTCTATGAAAAGCTGCAAATGGTTGAATCCTATAATCCGCGATCTCACATATATTAACTCACCATATCTGGAGCTAATACAGTAGCTCCAGATAAACGGTACACTTGCGTTTCACGACAAAACTAGACACCAAAATAAGTCGGCTCTTGACCAGGGATCCACTTAATATTGCACCCAACACTAGGGATCTGCTGGTCAATCAGCGCCTGTCCTGCCAAAGCCTGCTGAATCGCTGTTCGTAAGTCTTTACCCGTCACTGGCTTGCCATTACTGGGGCGGCTATCATCAAGCTGCCCCCGATACACTAACTTAAAATCCGCATCAAACAAGAAAAAATCAGGCGTACAAGCCGCCGTGTAGGCTTTAGCTACGGCTTGGGTTTCGTCAAAACAATAGGGAAAATTGAAACCCTGATCTTGCACCTGTTTTTCCATATACTCAGGCGCATCCTGAGGATGACTTTCAATACTATTAGAGCTCACCGCTAGAATACCTAACCCATCAGCAGCATAGTCTTGCCCAATATTTGCCAGCTCTTGCTCCACATGCTTAACAAAGGGGCAATGGACACAGATAAACATGATTAGCAGCGCCTTGTGCTCGGCAAAGGTATCTAGCGTAATCGTGCTGCCGGACACTACATCGGTTAGAGAAAATGCAGGCGCTGCAGTGCCCAGCTCCAGCATTGTGGATTCCACCATCACCATAATTAGTCCCTCTTGCTACAGGTGTGTATAACAACTGTAGCGCTATGGCCTGCATGAGATCTCTAAGAACTCACCCTCCAAAGGCCATGGCAGACATTACCAGGGCAGACAGTAGTAGCCCAGGACTAAGCAGCAAAATTAGAGTTAGTAGTTCATGCATTTCCATAAGGAAAAAGTCTCCGTAGATGTAAGGTGTAAACTGCCTCTCCTATGATGAGCCAGGAATCCAATCTGTCTAGGAAATTTTTATCAAAAATATGGTTCCCCCCTTGACAAAGCGATATATGGCTTTAACCTTAAATCGTAATTCTTTGGTTTCCGTTGGAGATTATATGGAGCTCAACCGTCTATGCTATGGATCTTTTGGTGGGAGTTTTCTGGCTTTAGGTCTAGCATGTTTACCTGCTTCAGCAGAAGAGTTACAGAACTGGTCATTCAATACTGCAACGAGTGAGCTCACCTTTTCCTTACCAGATACCATTCTCCCTAAGTTCTTTCTTTTAGCAGAGCCCCCTCGGCTAGTCCTAGATATTCCACAAGCCAACATTGGCGAAGTTGAACCCGATCAAACCTACAACAACGGGTCTGTTCAAACGATTCGAGTCGCACAGCATACCGATGAACAGGTCAGAGTTGTCATTGAATTGGCCCCAGAAACTATTCTTGCTCCCAGTCAAGCCGATATTCAATTTGATGATCGCAATGGCCAACGGTACTGGAGCTTTCGACCTTTAGTTAAGGCCAATACGAATGCATTTTCTAACAGTGCATCACAACAAGCCGCAGCAACAAATACAACGATTAGTCATTCAGCCGCTAACCTAGAGTTATCTCAACCATCATCTGAAACCATGCTTCCCATTGACCCCTACGATACTGGGAATCCTACTCAGATGGTAAGCGTTCCACCTCTCGATGAATCTGCCTTGCCAGCAGTGCCCCCTATGGTTGTTCCTTCTCTGGAAACAGCCGCCACAGAAGCTCCTGTAGTCTATGACGCAGTCGCAAACAATAGCATAGATAGCCCCCGTGATGAGCCATTACCAGAACTCACTGCTGATGGCATCGCTTCTCCAACTACACCCACTGAGTCTGTATTGCAATCACAGCCTGAAGTGGCACCAGAGATCGTGTTGTCCCCCTCGATAGGCTCAGTGAACATAGCAGCTGAGTTGACAGAACCTGAGGTTCTAGAAAGTGTGGCAACCATAGAAAATGAAAGCATTGATATTGCCACCGCTCCTCCAGGAGTAAGTCCTTCCTTAGTTCCTATAGTAGAGACAGAGACTCCACAGCCTACAGAGCAAGCACCCATAGAGCAGTCTGCCATCGCCGCATTGGCCAACTCATCCAGCGCACCTCAAACCACTTCAGAAGAAGAAATCAGTACACCTAGCTGGAAAACTGTTCAACAACCTGCCGCTGCACGCACAATTGTCCAAACAACGATGCCAGCACCTTTAACCTTTGGGCAACCCTTGCCCCAATAATCAGGTACTGCATGTATTTTCAAAGCTCATTGCCATAGCCTGATGCAATACAACAGAACTGATATAGCTGCAGTTAAACTGAAATTTTTCTCGATTTGGGTTTAATCCCTCGCTTAGAGGTCCTTTTCTTTGAGGATTGTTTGGCCGCAATAGGCAAGGTGAAATGGATTTGGGTTCCCTGATCTTTACCTTTAGACATAGCCCAAATTTTACCGCCCTGAGCTTCTACAATTTGACGACAGATCGCTAAGCCCAATCCAGTACCCCCCACTGAACGACGGAGGGCACCTTCTTCTTGGTAGAAACGTTCGAAGACCGTTTCCAAACGCTCTGGCTCAATTCCTCGGCCAGTATCATTGACAGAAACCTCGACCAAAGCATTTTCATTAACAAAAGCTTGAATGGAAATGCTTTCCTCAGCGGAGGTAAATTTACAAGCATTATCAAGCAGCTTTGTGAGCACCTCCACAATCCATTCCCCATCACCGCGAATCAGGGGAAGTTCCTCAGTCAATTCAACAGTAACAGAGCAATTGGGTATCGTCTTGCGACTACTGAGAGCTAGCGCAATGCATTCGCTTAAGGCTAGAGATTCTAAATTCCACTCAATGCGGCCGCTTTCTAAACGAGACAGAGTAAGAAAATCTTGAACCAGATTTTGCATACGATCAGAATCTTCCAAGGCCGTCTGCAACATAATCTGACGCATCTCCTCAGGCATATCAGGTTCCGTAGAAATACTTTCCAGACATACCCGAATAGTCGATAACGGCGTCCGTAGCTCATGGCCGGTAATTGCGATCAGATTACTCCGGGTTCGATCTAGAGCTTCTAACTGCTGGTTGAGGTTTTCTAGGTTGGCATAGGCTTCGGCTTGGATAACCGCGACACTCAGTTGAGCCGCAACGGACTCTACCAGTCTAATGTCGTAGGTGTTCCAGGCATGGGGAAGGGCACTGCATTGATGCAGCTCAATGATACCAAGCAATCTTTCTTGATAAATTAGAGGCACCAGCAAAACAGCACTGATGTCCCACTGTCTGAGCAATGTATGAATTGTGGACGTATCTCCCAGTTCATCTTCAATGGAGACATCTGACGGATTAGCCAGATAGGTCAGGGATTCGAGATCGCCAACGACTTTTTGAAACAAGGGATTATCCAACAGCGGCCACGACTCTCCCTTAAGAGACGACACCTTGGGCTGACGAAATTCATGGTGAACTTTGACCGACCCCGTGTGTGGACTGCTGCGATAAATTATGCAGCGGCAGGCATCAATTTGCTGACCCAGCTCATGGGTTGCGATCGCAAACACTTCAGTTGGGTTAAGCGACTGCCGAATTGCTGCCGTAATCGAATTAATTAATCGCTCTCGATTTTCCTGGGCTGCCATTGCCTTATAAGCTTTCAGCAACTTATATTGGCTGGCCTGCACGTACGTCACTAATCGCTGTGCAAAAGGGGATGATTCAGCAACATCGTCTTGACTATGGACACCCTGGAGTAAGTCAGGGGATAAAAATTGCCCCTGAGAGTCCGCTACTTTATCGGATAAATCTGGCCGATACTGAATGACCCGCTGCAATAAAAGATGAGCGGCTTGTTCACAAACCTGGCGATTAAGGGTCCAAATCCCTTCAAATCGACGACTTTGATCTAAAGCCGGAGCCCCACTGAGAATTTTAGGTTCTTGATTACTACTTTGATAATGCTCACGACAAATCAGGCAAGCCGTATAGTCATTCCCCAAAACCACCAGGTGCCATTCATTCACCAAGTTATCATCCGGAGCAAATGCGACAGTCTCATGGGCTGCAGACCCACGACCATCAGCAAATTGAGTATCTGCTGCCGCCAGTACATAGATATGAGGTGTAACTTCGGCTAACCGTAAATATCGATGGGCCTCTTGGCGATAAAAGCGTTCTTGCTGAAAACTAGCAATCATTAACGGACTTTCATCCCCGGCCAATACCTGATCTTCCATCGCATGGGAAAGAGCGGTCAGGGATGTTTTGAAATACATTTGCGGTCGCAACGATGGCAAAACCGCAAGTAACTCCTCTAGAACCGACACTGAATTGCCCATGCAATATAGGATTTGACAATGTTTGAATATATCAAACTACTGGATGTATTCAGCGGCTTGATATGCAAATAGCAATAGCTATCTGCAGTTTTTAACGAGCACTAATGTTGTGAGCTGTGGCTATCCAACTTTCAATAAGGGTATCAGTGCATATCCAAGCTGGGATGGAATTGTAACTAAGCTTAGGGTAGGAAAGTCCAGGAATATTAGCTGAAAAATCTACCTTCATATGTGAGATCGCGCCAATCAGCAGACAAAACAAAAGCGAGCCGTTTCGTATTGAAACGGCTCGCTTTTAAAGGACTATCTATGATCAAACGCTAATTAGCGTCAGAACACACTGATTAGGCAACACCGCCCATATCGCTAGTGTCCTTAAGGAAACCACTGTAAGCTTCCATACCATGCTCACCAATATCCAAACCCTTGAGTTCTTCTTCGGCGGAAACACGTAGGCCAGAGGCAGACTTGAGGATAGTCCAAACAATAGCGCTAAAGACAACAGTGAATAGACCGATGGCAAGGATACCTATGACCTGAGAAATCAGCTGACCAATACCAGCACCGTAGAAAAGACCGGCGGAAGTATCGAACAAACCAACGGCTAGGGTACCCCACATACCGTTCACTAGGTGGACAGAGATAGCACCCACAGGGTCATCGATCTTGATGCTGTCAAAGAAGCCAACGGAGAAGACTACCAGTACACCTGCAACCAAACCGATAACAACTGCACCAAAGAAGCTAACGCCAGCACAACCCGCGGTAATACCAACTAAGCCAGCCAAGATACCGTTGATAATCATGGAAAGGTCAGGCTTACCACTCATTATCCAAGCTGTGAGCGTTGCAGAAACACCACCAGCTGCCGCTGCTAGGTTAGTGGTCACTGCAATGTAAGGAACAGCGCCACTAGCCGCTAGCTCAGAGCCGGGATTGAAGCCAAACCAACCAATCCAGAGAATTAGGCAACCAAGGGTTGCGATACTCATGTTGTGGCCAGGGATAGCATTAATTTGACCATCCTGATACTTACCAATGCGGGGGCCAAGAATAGCAGCACCTACTAGGGCAGCCCAACCACCAACGGAGTGTACAACAGTAGAACCTGCAAAGTCAGAAAAACCGCCTGTTGGCAAAGCACCCAGCCAACCGCTACCGGACCAGACCCAGTGACCGGTAATGGGATAAGAAACAGCTGTTAGCAGAATGCTGAAGATAATAAAATCCGTGAACTTAATGCGCTCAGCAACTGCACCAGAGACAATAGTCGCTGCAGTACCCGCAAAAGCGGCCTGGAACAGGAAGAAGACAGGAGCTGTCAGATTACCTGCATAGGGCTCATCAGCAGACAGGCCTGACAAAAAGAAGTTACCCATGCCAAAGACTGGGTTTGCCTCGTTGAACATTAGACCAAAACCGATGGCCCAGAAAGACAACGTTGCCAAAGCAAAAACAATTAAGTTTTTGGAAAGAATGTTAACTGCGTTCTTCTGGCGGCAAAAACCGGTTTCCAACATACCGAACCCGGCATTCATGAAAATCACCAGAACAGATGCAACCAGCACCCAGATATTGTCTAAGACAAACTGAACATTTTCAGGAGTCAGAGCATCTTCCTGAGCATGAGCAGCTGTATCCCAGGTGGCAATAATTACAAGCGCTAGAGGAATACAGGCTATCCAAGCCCATGAAAAGCTTCTACCAAAGAAGCGCTTAGCCATTTGGTCAAATGGTGGCGCATAAGAATCCCAGACAGACGATTTACGCCGTCTTGCCTTGCGGCCGAAATTTAGACTAGACATCTCAACAGACGTTCCTACAACACAATCCAATCAACGAAAACTTACCGAAAAAGGCATAAGAGCCCAAACAGTAAAGCCTCTGTGTGAGGGGACCTTGACAGTTCAAGATACTCAATGACCGACTACAGGGCTGAAGTGGTGATATGGAAAACCCTGTCTATGGGAACACTCAACAAATAAAGTAGAAATGTTTCCATGGAAAGCTTATTCCATACCCCACACGGCTAAATCTGCAGGCACACTGGTGCAGGTACATTGCACATATCCATGTAGATAGATTGCACCAATTTCAGCCGAGTCATTCTGTATCAGGGAATACACTTAGCTTGTGTGACTCGAATATTAGGGGTTTGAAAGCTGGTTATTTTTGCTTATTTACAAAAATTTATGGAAATGACGCTTCATTTAGAAGCATTCCAGCGATCAGGTGGTCTCTTTATTACACGATGGAAACGTGGTTTTTAGGTAGGCATGGGGACCTAATTCTTCCAGGCGTTGTTGTTTTTGCAAAACACTTGATTCCAATTCCTGACGATAAGCTTGCATCTGATGAAGCAGCTTGCGATCGCACGTCCCAAGAATTTGAACAGCTAGCAGACCAGCATTTTTAGCATTGCCGATGGCAACAGTCGCCACCGGAATCCCCCCCGGCATTTGAACAATGGAGTAAAGCGAATCAATGCCCTGCATGCCGCGACTTTTCACAGGGACACCGATGACGGGTAGCGGCGTTAACGCCGCTACCATTCCAGGCAGATGCGCCGCTCCACCTGCACCCGCAATAATGACTTTTAACCCCCGTTCCACAGCAGTCTGGGCATATTGCACCATGCGGTTAGGCGTGCGATGAGCGGAAACAATCGCCACTTCATGGGGGATATTAAAGTCTTCACAAACATTGATAGCCGCCTCCATGGTGGGCAAATCAGAGTCGCTACCCATGATGATGCCAATGAGAGGAGAAGTCATAGGAATAGGAAATCAGCCTTTGCTGAGTTAAAGGAAACACAACCGCAAAACCTACCATGGACCGTCCTCCTTCAGAGGAATGCATGGCGAGAGTTCAAAATAGCAAAAATACAACCGTTATTTCTGTAGTTGAGATTCTTAGCGCTCCAAAACCCGACCCCAGATACTGTGGGATGATTCCTAAACAGTCGGCCAACCTTAAAATCCATGGCAATTTTGCTCAATGTACGTCTTCCTAAACAGCCAGGTCTTTACTGTCTAGAAGTCGTCAACCACCAACTGCGTTCCATTTTGCCAATGGAAAAAGTGTCTGCTAATGCAGTCCAGGCGATGGATCTAAAAGGTGATTGGATTTCCTTGGGCGGCGTAGATTTACAAATTAACGGGGTGCTAGGGCTGGCATTCCCAGACTTGGAAACCCCTGAAGAACTCGAAAAAGCAGCAAGTTTTCTATGGACTCAGGGGATAGATGCCTTTGCACCTACCATCGTGACAGCAGACACCAACAAAATTCAGAGAAGTCTGGCGGCGATCAAGGCATACCAGGAGACCGATAAACAACCCGGCCATGCAACTGTTTTAGGAGCTCACTTAGAGGGGCCATTTTTGAACCCAAATAAACGGGGAGCCCATCCGGCAGAGTATGTTCAACCCCTATCCCTAGAACGTGTAAAAACACTGCTGAGCCACTACCTAGATGTCGTCAGAATTATTACTCTGGCCCCTGAAATGGAAAAGGATACCGAGGTTATTCCCTGGCTGAAATCGCACAATATTACCGTTAGCCTAGGACACTCTTTAGCAACAGCAACCGAAGCCCAAACTGCCTTTTTTCAGGGAGCTTCCATGGTCACCCACGCCTTTAATGCCATGCCTGGGTTACACCATCGAGAACCAGGACTGCTAGGGGCTGCACTGACCCACCCCCATGTGTTCGCCGGGGTGATCGCCGATGGTCAACACATTTGTCCCACGATGCTGGATTTACTGCTGCGGATAGGCAGAGGCAGCGATACCTCCGGAGGTCTATTCCTTGTCAGCGATGCCCTGTCGCCGTTAGGGCTTCCTGATGGCATCTACCCTTGGGATCAAAGAGAAATCGAAGTTAAAGGTGGTACAGCTCGTTTAGCTGACGGGACCCTTTCTGGAACAACCCGGCCCCTACTGGACGGGGCCAAGAACTTAGTGAAATGGGATTTATGTAGTGTGGAAGAGGCGATTTTATTGGCTACGGCACACCCCCGTCAGGCAATGGGAATGCCTCTCTTAGCTCCTCGACAAACCACCCATCTGCTGCAATGGCACATCGACGGAAAAGACCTTACCTGGCAAAGAATTTTGGAAAATTAAACAGCTACCAACCAAAAACGTCTCGGAGCAGAGCGCATGCATATGGATTAAGAAAAAGGACCTGACTACCCTTTCCGCAGCAACAACGAAAGCGATCATCAATGAAGTGTCTCTGTACACACAGAGAATTAAGTAGCTATCTATTGGCCCAAAACGTAATAGGATCTGAGCGTAGAGAAATCGCTGATCAATCCCTATGACGAGTGCCACTGACGATAAAACTATCGTTCGTAATTATTTCAATGCCCAAGGATTTGATCGTTGGAGCCGTATCTATGGTGATGGTCAAGTCAATAAAGTTCAGCGGGATATTCGTGAAGGTCATCAGCAAACTGTTGATCATGTTCTGTATTGGTTCCAGCAAGACGGTAACGCTGATGGGTTGACGGTATGCGATGCAGGCTGTGGTGTGGGCAGCCTCAGTATTCCATTAGCAGCCATGGGTGCTCAGGTTGCTGGCAGCGATATTTCTGAAAAAATGGTGGAAGAAGCTAGCTACCGGGCCAAGGAGCTATTGCCCGCCGAAGCTCAGCCCACATTTGACGCTAAAGATTTAGAGCTCTTAGATGGCAGCTATCACACGGTTGTGTGCCTAGATGTGCTAATTCATTATCCCCAGGAAAAAGCAAAGGATATGATTGCGCATCTAAGCTCTCTGGCAGAAGAACGATTGATCTTAAGCTTCGCACCTAAAAATCCTTTCTACACCGTACTGAAACGCATTGGGGAGTTCTTCCCTGGCCCTAGCAAGGCCACTCGGGCCTATCTTCACAGCGAGTCAGACATTCGAGCTGCACTTAAGGCCAATGGTTGGGAAATTAAACGCAAAGAGTTCACAGCTACTCAGTTTTACTTCTCCCGTCTATTAGAAGCCGTTAAGGTTTCAGATTAGGACAACCGCTATGATGACTGCCCGTCTATGCCTTGCGATCGCATCCATTCTCGGTGGCTCATCCGTAGCCGCTGGAGCATTTGGAGCCCACGCTCTCAAAGCCCAGCTTTCTGAAAAAGCCCTATCCACCTTTGAGCTGGGTACCCGATACCAGATGTATCACGCCCTAGCGATGCTGGCAGTCGGTTTACTCTGGTTACAGCTACCGGATAATAGCTGGCTTAACTATGCCAGTTTGGCATTTATCCTTGGCATCGTTCTTTTTTCCGGTAGCCTTTACGGTTTAAGCCTATCCGGCATCAAAATCTTAGGAATAGTCACTCCCATAGGGGGTCTAGCGCTAATCATAGGTTGGATACTTTTAGCCATTGCAGCAGTCTCTCTGACAAACTAGGGAAACTCTCGCCTACCCTTGCCATGTGCCGCCTCCTTGCTTATCTGGGCCAGCCTATTCCCCTAGAAGACTTAATTCTGAAACCTGAACATTCTTTGGTCGTTCAAAGTTATCAACCAAAGGAATTAGAAGTGGCGTTGCTAAACGCCGATGGCTTCGGCATTGGCTGGCATCATCCCAATGATCCAGATGCAGTCCCCTTTGTTTACAGAAACATTTTGCCCATCTGGAATGATGGCAATCTCAAGGATTTATGTCGCTATATTACAGCCCGCTCTTTTGTTGCTAATATTCGCAGTGCCACACCAGGTTTACCCTTAGATTTCAGTAATTGCCAACCCTTTCGCCACGAGCAGCTGTTATTTGTGCATAACGGCTACATCGAAAAGTTTCGCCAGACGCTCTACCGACCTATGCGGGAGATTATTGGTGATGCCGCCTACCAAAATATTTACGGCCTGACTGACTCAGAGCATATTTTTGCATTGATTACCCATCTACTGGACAGTCAACCTCAACTGGCATTACATCATGCCGTAGAAAAAGCTGTGGATATGATCCAAGCGCTAGCAACCGGTCATGATGTTCGAGTCAGTGGTGTGATTATTATCAGTGATGGACAGCAATTAGTCGCCGCCCGCTTTGATAATCAAGCAAACGCTCCTTCGTTCTACCTGCTACGCCAATCTCAAGGCATTATTCTGGCATCTGAGCCTTTGTTCAAAGGCGACTGGGAACCCGTACCCCAGTCCCACAGTTTGACAGTTGCTCAAGATTTTCATCCCCAAATTCATGGCTTTTCAAACGTCTCTTAAACAAACCTCATCCCCCGACCCAGCTCTGCATAACAAATTACAGACCATTCTCCAAAGCTGCCGCCAAGGGACTTTAGAGTTAGTTCAAGAGATCAGCAGCCCAGTCTTAAAACAGCAAGCTCACCCCGACTTTAGCCCTGTGGGATGGCATCTGGGCCATATTGCCTTTACCGAGTCTCTCTGGATTTTAGAACACCTAGCCCAGCAACCCTGTCCCTATCCACACTATCGAACCCTATTTGCCGCCGATGGCCTACCAAAAGCTCAACGGCAACAACTACCAGATTTAGAAACGTTACTAAACTTCCTCACTGATATTCGTCAACGCACCTTAGCCTATCTGGCAACAGCGCCCTTACACACACAAAAACGCCTCTGGTACTGGCTGGTTCAGCATGAATGTCAGCACAGTGAAACCATATCTTTAGTCATGGCCCTGCATCAACATCAGGGTAAACTCACTCCTCTAAAAGAAACTGCCCAAATCCAACTACCGTCAGTTTCTCCAGGCATGGTGCAAATCCCTGGCGGCAGGGTATGTCTGGGGCCGAATGAGAGCACCCAAGACAGCTCAGAGGTAATCGCTATTGATAATGAGCAACCTTCGTATGAGGGTGAAGTAGAGGCTTTTCGCATTGCTCGTACGCCAGTAACCTGTGGACAGTTTGCCAAATTTATGGATGCAGGTGGGTATCAAGAGCGCCAATGGTGGTGTGACGAAGGTTGGCATTGGTTACAGTCAAACTCATCTCATATTAGCCAGCCACTCTATTGGCCAGAGCATCGTTTACAGGACTTTCGAGACTATCCTGTATCCGGTGTGAACTGGTACGAAGCCAGCGCCTATGCACGCTTCATTGGGAAACGACTACCGACCGAGATTGAGTGGGCGATGGCCGCTCAAGGATTAACAAAGAATCGTTGCGAGCTTTTGGCAGCGAATCAAATTAACTGCAATCATCGTTTAGGTCACACGAGTCCTGTAGGTGCCTATCATCAGGCCGTTAGCGACTATGGCTGTTTTGACTTACTAGGAAACGTTTGGGAATGGACAAACAGTTGGTTCCGACCTTATCCAGGATTTGAATCCTATCCCTACAAAGGCTATTCAGAGGCATACTTTGACGATCGGCATCGGGTACTACGGGGAGGCAGTTGGGCAACTCGTCCCTGGGCCTTACGGCCTAGCTTTCGCAATTGGTATGAGCCCCATGTGCGTGAGCTATTTATGGGTTTTCGCTGTGCTCAGTAGAGTACTGGACTACCCACGAAACATGCCGTCCCAAGCTACACTTGCCCTGTTGATCCCAGTTTTTTATGGCTCCTTCTACCGTCTTTAACCGTGACACTTTCATCGCTTCAACAGATGTCAGTAAACGCCTGCAAGTATTGAGCATAGACAGTTCCCACAACACATCAGCTCAACCAGAAGGACAAGATGTCCTTAAGGGCCTGTCTATGGCTCCTAAAGCGTTACCCCCTAAATACTTCTACGACCAGCAGGGCTCACAACTTTTTGAAAAAATCTGTAACTTACCGGAGTACTATCCAACTCGTACAGAAGCATCTATTTTGGGTGCCTACGCCTCCAGAATTACTGAACTGACTGGAGGATGTGAACTGGTAGAGCTGGGAAGTGGCAGTGCAACCAAAACTAGGCTGCTGCTGGATGCTTATACATCCCAAAATTATCCTCTACACTACGTACCCATTGATGTCAGCGGCACTATGCTTCAAGAGAGTTCCATCAAGCTCCTTGAAGACTATCCCAATCTGACGATTCAAGGCCTCATTAGCACCTACGAACCAGCCCTCCAAAACTTACCTAAACTTCAATTGCCCACACGCATGGTGATGTTTATCGGCAGCACGCTTGGTAACTTGTCGCCTGTCGAAAGTCACCAGTTTTTACAAACAATCAGTGATGCACTCACACCTGGACAGTTTTTTCTGTTGGGTTTGGACTTACAAAAGGATGTTGAAATTGTTGAAGCAGCCTATAACGACGCTCAAGGAGTCACAGCTGCTTTTAATCTCAACATGCTACAACACCTCAACAATCTCTATAACGGTGATTTTAAGTTAGACAATTTTCGCCATATCGCCACCTACAATACAGTCGACCACCAGATAGAGATGTATTTGGAAAGTCAGCAAGAACAGTCTGTCTATCTTAAAAGGCTAGATCTAACAGTCAAATTTCAAGATGGAGAGCGTTTGCTCACAGAAATCTCTCGTAAATTCTCACCACAGCAAATGGAAACACAACTTGCAAAGCATGGCTTTAAACTGCTTCAAACATTTACCGATAAACGTAATTGGTTCGGATTAATGCTGGCGCAAAAGATATAGTCAGAGCTGAAATCATTAGATCCATGGCAGCCTCATAGGCCAGTAGAGGACGGTAATAGATACTTGCTCCTGACGCAGATAAGCCTGGATTTGACGATTGGCATGACCTAATGATTGGCGAACGTCTAGTGTTTTTAGGCGCACCCAAGATAGTAGTGTTTCGGTTTCAGCCCTCGCACGCTCAGGGGCAATGGTTTCCAGCCAGCTACGTACACTAGCAGGCAAAGTTTGGGTCATGCGTAGGGGTAGGGTAGCCGTGGAAAATCGTTGGGCATAGGCTGGGTCTAAAAAGAGTTCATAGGTATCTGCCTCGGTGGTGTGTTGCATCACAGCACTTAGCGTCAACGCTTTGAGATACTGCCGCAGTTGCGTAGTTTCTTCTCCTGATAATTCCGGCATAAAAGGAATCTGAGTAAGCGCTTCATTAACGTTATTAGGATCGCCAACACTCAGATGGGTACCGCCAATGACCGCAATTAGATGATTGTTATTACCTTGGAGCTGGCTAAAAGGAGCAAGCTGTTGGGCTAGTGTAGGAGTTACTCCATCTTTGGTCCCCGTTAGAACAATGCTGGGAACAGCTACATCGCCCAGGCCTTTGCGTCCAAACAGTCTGCCAATCAGAGGATTCATAGCAATCACTTGCACAATGCGCGCATCGCTTAAATCAGTAGTCACAACAGGTAAATCTACAGCCGCACACTGGAGCCAGTCAGCAGGAGAGAGACCAACGGGGGAAAGACTGGCACAGAATGGAGGCATCGCCGATAGATCCAGTTGCGCACCAGCCAGGGCAAACCCGGTATATCCCCCTAAGGAATGGCCGACAAGAACCACACGGTCAGGATCAAATTTATCCCGCAGCATGGGAGAAACCTGTTCCATCCATGCCAGCCGATCTAAGACATAGGAAATGTCACGGGGACGATCGAGAAACTCGCTGGCAGGCAATATTCGGCTAGGTTCCTCCACAGCCGCCGGGTCTAATGGTGTTTTGTTCAGTGCCTCGACATTACTCCCCACGTGCTCAACGGCAACTACAGTAAATCCATGGGAGGCCAAGTGTTCTCCAACGTAGGTTAGAAATCGACGATCCGCCGCAAATCCATGGGAAAGGGCAATCAATGGAGCATCTTGGCTAAAGGTTTCGTTAGGTACATATAAGTCAAGAGGTATGGTGCGATCGCGCTCCCGATCCACAAACTTAAAGGAGCGCTTGGTCACCTCTATGGAACCACCTACCGTGGGGTTTACCCCTTCGGGAATAGTCAAACCATCATTAACCAGCAGTTCTTGCTCAAGCACTGTACTCAGAGCATCCCCTTCCAAGCGAGAAAGATTCAGCTGCGATGCCAACGCAAAGGCTGCCGTTAAGTCAACATCTAAGGTTTCCTGAGGTACAGCCTGCAAAACACCTAACACATTTAGGCCATTCGTTTGATTAGCAGCTAGACGAATGGCCATACGGATTTGGTCAACACTCAGTCCTGGAGCCACCCGGGCCAGAGAATCGAGTAGCAATTCACCATTGGGCGAGGCCAAAATATCCATCACCATTCGATCTGCCATAGCCGGATCGAGCATTAATCGATTATTCAACGCCGCTTGAATATCAGGGGTGAGAAAGGCTTCGTAAAGGCTCAAACGAGCTGGCACTTGCCCAGTTTTAGCAAATTCTGCTAAATCACTGACATATAGCGTTTGTTTGATTGGCCCCACCTGGATATTAATCCGCTCCGCAGCCTGGACGGGCAGTCCTAGGAGCATGCCACAGGCTAAAGCACTGCCCCACAGTGTCGAGCACCAGCGTCCTAATTGCTTAGACTTCACACCCTTCATTGAAGGTAAATATTGAGCAATCCAAACTGGACGGGATACTGCGTGGGCAGGATGAATCATAGCTGAGCGAAACTTGGGTAAACGAACGATTTTCGAGTAGACCCCTGGCTATAAAAACAGTGCCCATAGTCGACGGGGAAATCGTCAGATTATCCCTAACATAGCAATCAAACTTGATTCTCATCGGTTGCCGATGTAGCGAACTGAGTATAAATAAGGGGGCTAGCCAAGGCGTAAAAATTGGCCTATAGAGGTATTCAAGTTATTTCATGTCCAACCATCGTAGCGCCGGATACCTTTAAAGATATTCAGCTCATCAACGAGCAGCTCATCCATGACTCAATCAACAATTATCGGCATTATGGGGCCCGGTAAAACCCTACTTGAGGAAGAAGAAAAACTGGCCTATGCCCTAGGCAAAGCCATTGCTCAAGAGCATTGGATATTACTCACCGGGGGACGCCCTACGGGAGTGATGGCAGCTGCTAGTTGTGGAGCAGCTTCTGCAGGGGGCACAGTCATTGGTGTTTTACCCGATAGTCAAGGTCATTCCATAGCGGCAGGGGTGACCATCCCAATATTGACGGGTATCGGCCATGCTCGGAATGCCATCAATGTGCTGTCCAGCCATGCCATCATCGCCTGTGGTCTTGGATTAGGGACGGTGTCTGAAATCGCCTTAGCCCTAAAAGAACACAAGCCTGTGGTACTCATGCCCCATAATCCTTTGGTCCAAGATTTTTTTAATACGCTAGCCCCTGGGCAATTTCATATGACAGATGAAATTGATGCTTGTGTGAGGTATCTGAAAAAAATGTTACATCCTTAAAATCTGCTGATTATCGACTGCGCTTTAGATCTGTCTGAAATCCCTGGCGCTGTAGTAGTCGTCGCCGTCGTTGCCGGGCCAACGCCTGCAAGTCAACATTACGATCCGTTTCATCTACAATTTCACCAATCAAGACTTCTAGTACATCTTCTAAGGTCACTACCCCAGAAACCCCACCGTACTCATCAACAACAATCATTAAATGCTCACGAGCCGTTTGAAACGTTTTGAGCAATTTATCAGATCGCTCCGTCGTGGGAATATATCGAGCCTGGCGCATACTGCTGGTAACGGGATCTTGACCACGCCCCTGTACAAGCGCAGCTAGCAACTCCGCCTTCAAAGCGACCCCTAGTACATCATCGAGATCTTCCCCCGTAACCAGGATCCGACTATGCTGGGACTGCATAATTTCCTGTTGAGCTGATTCTAAGGACTGGTAGCCTTCAATGTAGGTGATGGCCACACGGGGCGTCATAATGTCCTTAGCAGCAATATCATTCATCCGAAAGACCTTCTGAATCATCTCAGCTTCGTCGTCTTCGATCAGACCTTCTTGATACCCCAACATGGCTAAGAGTTTGATTTCCGCTTCATTCGTAACGGGACGATGATTTCCCTTGATCAAGGGAGCCGTCAATTTTTCGAGGACCAAAATAACTGGTGTCATCAACCAGGTCAGGCTACGCACAGGGACTGCGACCAGCAATCCAAACTGTTCTGCATAGCGTTCGCCTAGGGTTTTGGGGACAATTTCAGCAAATAAAATGATCAGAAACGTTAATATGCCGGAAAAAACACCGAGCATGAGGTTGCCAAAAAGTTCCGCCGCAATACGGCTAACGATAAAACTACCAACGATGTTGAAAATATTATTGAGAATGACAATGCTGGCAATCGGTCGGCTGATTTTTTCCCGAATGGCTAACAGAGCAACGGTGGCAGGGTTACGATTTTGAGCAAGCTGACGGGCTTTGAGCAAAGGTATGGAAAGCAATGCCACTTCAGTACCTGAGCAAATAGCGGAACCGATAATAACGATCAAAACTGCGATCGCAAGTTGAGCCATGATGGGAGAAGAGACAACATATTAAAAATTGACGGCGAAGGGTTGCTATGATTTTGGCTAAATATCTATACAAAGTCGCCCAAACAGAACCCACATGGGATAAGTAATTTTCCTAATTTATGGCTATTTCAAAATACCGATTCTTTGCACTACTACGCTAGGGCAAATCCGCCGAAGTACCAACGCCTACCCAAAATATAGCTGTTTGCCTTTAATATCGATACACAAACCAACCTGGGTTTTCCAACATCACTTAATCAGTATTTCCTTATCTACCCTTACAGGCATTAGTTACGCAAAATACCAATATTTCTAGCTGCAGCACCTGCTCACACCAAATTCATATTGCTCAGTTCTCTGTATCCATCGCAAGTCACTCTCCACTAATTTTCCATTCATGAGCGAAACCATCCTTGATGTCCGTAACCTAAAAGTCGAGTTCGACACTGCTAACGGCGTGATTAAAGCAGTTGATGGTATTTCCTTTCAGGTGAAACGCGGTCGCACCCTCGGAATTGTTGGCGAGTCAGGCTCAGGGAAATCCGTCACCTCCCTGGCGGTAATGGGGCTAGTACCGACTCCTCCTGGACGGATTACCCACGGAGAAATTCTATTTTCAGACGTATCTGGTGCAGCACCAGTAGACTTATGCCAGCTCAAGCAGCAACAGATGCAGGCCTACCGAGGCGAGAAGGTTTCAATGATTTTCCAGGAACCCATGAGTTCCTTAAATCCGGTGTACACCTGTGGTTTTCAGCTGATTGAAGCAATTCAACAACACCATAGCGTCACCAAAGCTGACGCTGAAAAGCTGGTTATAGAGGCACTCCAGGAAGTCAAACTCCTACCTAGCGATGAAGAGCTTGCAGAGCTAGTTGCAGAGGAAAAACAGGTTAGCGATCGCAATACCATCGCTCGCCTGGTGCAGCAACGCAAAAAGGCTATTCTCAAACGCTACCCCCATCAGCTCTCCGGTGGCCAGCTGCAGCGAGTGATGATTGCCATGGCAATCGCCTGTAATCCAGCTCTACTGATTGCGGATGAGCCCACTACGGCACTTGATGTTACAGTCCAAGCCCGTATTCTAGACTTGCTCCGAGATTTAAGAGATCGGCGCTCCATGTCGATGATTTTTATCACCCACGACTTGGGGACAATCGCTGAAATCGCTGATGATGTCGCAGTCATGTATCGTGGCAAAATTGTGGAATATGGTGCAGTCCATCAGATTTTTGAAAACCCTGACCATCCCTATACCAAAGGGCTTCTAGCCTGTCGTCCCCGTCCCGAACAACGGCTCAAAAAACTGCCCACTGTCGCCGACTATATGCAAGTCCAGGATGGCCCCAACGGCGAAGTACAAATCTTTGCACGGCACTTTAGCGCAGATGAAGCCGCCGATCTCACTGCAGAAGTTACGGCCAATGAAACGAATCAACGCCTGGAACACATAGCAGAGCAATCACCATTAATCACCGTTCAGAACCTCAAAGTGGGATATCCCATCAAAGGGGTATTTGGTCAGACAGCCCGCACATTTATGGCAGTAGATGATGTGTCCTTTGAAGTATACAAAGGAGAAACGTTTGGGCTAGTTGGAGAATCAGGGTGCGGTAAAACCACGTTGGGCAGGGCTCTAATCCGGTTAGTAGAACCTATAGCTGGAAATATTTTCTTTGAAGGAAAGAACATTCGTCAGCTACCCAAAGGCGAAATGCGCAAACTACGGCGCGAAATGCAGGTGATTTTCCAAGATCCTTTCAGCTCCCTGGACCCTCGCATGAGCATTGGCAAAGCGATTGCCGAACCGTTAAAAATTCACAGCGTTGTTCGCAACCGACAAAATCTCAAAGAACGGGTTGCCTATTTACTAGAACGAGTGGATATTGATCCTGGATGTATCAATCGATTTCCCCATGAGTTTTCTGGCGGCCAACGGCAGCGCATCTGCATTGCCCGTGCCCTGGCTTTAAATCCCAAATTTATTATTTGTGACGAGTCCGTATCCGCGTTAGATGTATCAGTGCAGGCCCAGGTACTCAACCTATTAAAAGAGCTACAAGCAGAGTTTGGTCTCACGTATGTCTTTATTTCTCATGATTTAGGGGTGGTGAAATTCATGAGCGATCGCATTATGGTTATGAATCAAGGCAAGTTGGAAGAACTTGGGCCTGCTGATGCGATTTACAACAACCCTCAGCAAGACTACACAAAACAGTTAATTTCAGCCATTCCTGCTGGAACCCTAGAACGCATTCAGGAATTGCAAATGACCAGAGAAGCACTCGCATCCTAGTATCCTTTGGCACCATTCCGCTTAGCCTCACCCAAACCGATATAAAGAAGAGCACAAGCATCACGCTCTACAAAACCTTACGACGCTCTGGGTAGAAAGTCGTTTCACAGTGCATTGACTTAACCCGTTCAGCATCTCCTTAAAAGCAAGCATCATCACTCTTAATCATCCATTTATCGTTTGATTAAGCCTTCGTAATTCTCCTAACAGCGATCAGGAGTAGCCCAATAAATGCCGAAATCTTAAGTAGTTTCTCGGTCGATGATGTAATCGCAAGGCATGAATTGATTCAATCCAACATTGCAAAACACTTTCTCAAGACTTTTCCTAAAGCAGGAAAACTCAATTAAGCACTTTACTCTTAACGCATCGTTGCTGAGATAAAGGACTTAACAAAATAGCTATGAGAATACAGGCTCAAGTTTAGGCACGAGTAACAGATTTTTGCCAACAAATTGCATCTCTACATGCAAAACAATGCTGAAGAGATTATTGCAGTTTTGCAGATGCACACATATCACCGTGAACGGTTATCAGGTTATTCACGCATCATCACCGCTAAGTTCAAAATCGATACTTACTATTCATTAATTAAATAATTTAGGAGAGTTCAAACTACTATGCCTACATCTATCAATAGAATTTCTGTTAGTGATAACAATTTTAGCGACGGCAACATAAAATTTCGCGTTATTTTTCCTGAGAATACAACTAATGCCGGAACGATTACTTCCATCCAACCAGCAGATTTCAGAGTTCTCGGAGGAAGCACTGCAAGCATTGAACGCATTGAGGCAGTTGGCAATAATATCGACCGTATCGACGTAATTGTCTCAGGTGGAGACATTGCAACCTTTACCGGTGATATTACTATTGGTCTTGCTCCTGATGCGGAAATTATTTCAAGTGATGGAAATAACATTCTTCAAGAAGATCCCAGAACTCTGGAAGCTGTACGATTAGAGAATGGTACGCCAACAGCAGAGAGCCCTGTCACTGTTAATCCGGCAGAAATTGGTAATGCCAGCGGTGGTGGTAATGAAAACGGTGGTGGTAATGAAAACGGTGGTGGTAATGAAAACGGTGGTGGTGAGACAGAGGAAGTTGTTGAATCTACTGAGAATCAGTCCGATACACTGTTCTTGGAGAGAATCACCCTACGTAGTGATGAAGCAAATACCAGTGACGACACCTTACGATTTCGTGTTGTTTTCACAGAAACGGCACGAAATGTCAGCCTAGAAGATTGGATCGTTACCGGCAGCAGTACAGCTGGAGTCACCAACGTATTTGAGGTCAAGACTGAAAACCCAACTACTCAAGGCAGCATTTATGACATCACCGTTTCCGGTGGGGACTTAGCAACTTTTAACGGAATCGTCGGCATTGCTCTATCTAACGAGCAAAACATTGTGGATGCCACTGGAGATGAATTGCCTACGGCAGCTCCTACTGGCAGCAACCAAACTTACACAGTCACTAACGATACTGGAAACGAGAATCCTGGAAATGAGAATCCTGGAAATGAGAATCCTGGAAATGAGAATCCTGGAAATGAGAATCCTGGAAATGAGAATCCTGGAAATGAGAATACCCCACCCCAGGCTAACGCTCAAGATAAGGTTCTAGCCATTGATATTGGTGATGCAGCAGCATTAAGTGCCACTTTTGATTTTTCCCAGGTGAATACCCTAGCTGTCATCAATTTCTATCAAACAGATGCTACTGGCGGTAACCGCCAGTTATTGGACCAAGTTTTCACCCCTGGGAACGAAGCAGGCGCTCTTCCTGGCTTCCAGCCTACTACTAATCTCTTACAAAATGCACTCCTCGAAACAGAGTACATTCAAGTTGAGTATGTGGCAGAAGGTATTACTCAGATTGGAACCTTTGCCGCCCTGGAAGGTGGGAGATTCACAGCCACTTTTGAAGACGCTAATCAGTTAAGTTTTGCGTTTACTGACACTGCCCCAGCAGCCGACCTCTTAAAGGGGAATGATGCTGAATTCATTGACCTGAGTGATGTGCTGGGTCCTGCCAGCATCAATTTTACCGTTTATCGTGAAGCTGAATTAGATAACCTAGTGGGCTTCTACGAAGTTGGTGAAAATGGTGCTGTAAGAGATGCAAACGGCAACATACTCTTGCCAGAGGATGATGGATATGCAGAAGCGGCCTTTGCCAACAGGTTAGATGTAACTCTAACAGGCACTAATAAAACGTCCGAGAGTTTTACAGCCACTTTTACTGAAGGTATTCAGCTAGGCATGTTCGTCATGATTGATGGCGCTCAAGATAATATTGCCGTTAGCTACGGGGCAGCCAATGATGGCTTAGACCGTTTCAAGAAGTTTGGAGACAATACCTTCGGCATAGAAGACCAGGTTGGTCTGGGAGATCGCGACTTCAACGACTTTGTGGTGACTTATAAAATCGTGTAGTACGCTGCTGGTACTGGTGATTCATCAGTACCTCTTGACATTCTTTTCAGCTTTGATATGGCCCTTTAAGCTGAGCACTCCCAAACTTGCTGCAAGAATTGATTTCTTTTCAGCAAGTTTGGGGTATCCAAAAAACGGTCTTGGACAGTACTACAGTGAACTTCAAGGACACGATAAACTAAGCCAGAAAGTTTTATTATCCTCGTGTCCCATGCGGCTAGACATCAGGGAGCTCAATTTAGGATCCGATTCTGCAGAACGCGATATCAATTTAGGACTGGCAGAGTATTTTTACCCTAACGTTACCTATCAAAAGTTTCTAAGCGGTCGTAAAACGATTTTGGTAGGCAATCGCGGCACTGGTAAAAGTGCCATCTTTAAATATATTGCAACCACTGAAACCCGGAAGGGACATCTAGTTTTAGAACTATCCCCTGAGGAGTATTCCTACGAACTCCTGTCAGACCACTTAACCAGTGAAGAAGATGGTTTTTGGCGCAAACAAAGTGCTTACTCGGTAGCTTGGCAATATCTGCTATATACGCTGATTTTCAAGAAAATTGCTCAAACCAAGCGTGGACTACTTCTAGGGGCTACTAAAAATATCTATGACTATGTGTCTAGTCATAATCTCTTCCAACAAACCAGCTCTATCATCACTCTGGTAGATTATCTCAAACGCATTGAACAGGTAAAAACAGGGACGGGTGGCAGCCTACGCAGTCAAGATCTTCAGGCACTCTACAGCCTAGATGAAATCAAAACTTTACTCCCTAGTTTGGAAGCTGTTTTAAGCAATACCAAAATCAAAATTTTGATTGACGAGCTCGATAAGGGTTGGGATAATTCCGAAGATGCCAAGTTTTTTATTGCCGGGCTATTTCAGGCGACTCAGAAGCTCAATCTTATCAGTCCTAATCTACGAGTCTATATATCTATTCGCCAAGAACTATTTGATAATATTCCGCAGATTTACGAAGACGCTCAAAAGATTCGCGAAGATGTAGAAGTTATTCGTTGGGGTAGAAACGAACTACTAGAGTTGATTGGTCGAAGAATTGTGCATTCTTTTCCACAAGCCACCAGGCTTAATGCTCAAAAACTTTGGCAGTCAATATTTGTTGCACAGATGCAGTCGACGGGAACTGAAACACTGGATTATATTATCGACCGCACCCAGCTACGGCCCCGTGAACTACTCCAGTTTTGCAAACTATGCGCTGAGCGCATTGAGTATTCTCTGGCAGGTCGACGCATTGATGAAATTGCGATCGCAGCAGCTGAAGAATCCTACTCAGAACAAAAGACACGCGATTTAGCATCAGAGTACCGCTTTCAATACCCTCATTTGCTCGATGTATTTGAAATCTTTCGAGGCAAACGCAGCCACTACAACAAAGAAGAACTAGATTATTTTCTATTAGCCATTGTTTGCGGTGAATATGATTCTGAGCGGGCCAGTGACTGGCTCCTCGACATGGATTACCTTGAACTGAAACAAACCCTTTGGAAAATCGGCTTTTTAAAGGCCTGGGTACCTCGTCACACCAATCGCCGCACTAACTTAGCAGGAGCCTATCTAGGACATTACGAAGTACCGACGATCAACCTAGAAAATATTGAACGCTTCCGCATTCATCCAGCCTGCACTAGTTTTCTACATCTTAAAGAAATATCATCCTAAGGATTCATCGTGAGCACTGACATCGTTTTTCAGGATACGTTGACCCTGTAAAATCAGCCTATGAAATGGAGAGCAACACGCCCAGTTCATCCAGTTGAACGCTGGATGCAATCAGTACCTACATGGCTGGTCGTCACCTTAGCAGTACTGCTATTATTGGCCCTTAAAATATTGGCCGAGACTCCTGATATCCAGCAATCTATTGCTCCTCAAAGTCAGCCCCACCACTGGCAGATAGTCAGTACTCTTTTAAGTGATGTGGAGTCAATTGCAGCGGTAATCGCAGTTATTTTATACATCAAGGGAGCACCCGAACGCCGTGCTCAGAGACACTACGAAGCTTGGCGCATAGTCGATATGGCCGCATCTGCCAAAATGGAAATTAGCTACGCACGCTATCAAGCTTTAGAAGATTTACATCGAGATGGCCTGTCCCTAGAAGGGTTAGAAGCACCGAACGCTAACTTAGCCAGGATCGAGCTGCCTCATGCTGAGCTGAGCAACTGTAATCTGCGTATGGCAAACCTGCAACAAGCAAACTTACAGGGGGCTAATCTGCAGGGAGCCGACCTGCGAGCAGCCGACCTACAAAATGCAAACTTAAGGGGTGCCAATCTGCAAGGCAGTAATCTAGAGGGGGCAAACTTACGCAATGCTGAACTGTGGGAAGCAAGATGGTGGGATGCGGATCTGAGTGAAGCAGAGCTGTGGTGGGCAGAAGTGCACATTGAAGATCTAGAAGGTGCTCGTCTTTGCCGGACCATTATGCCCGACGGTCAAACGTTAGATCGCGATTGTGCCAGCCATAGTCAACAACAGCCGACATCTCATTAAGCAACACATCCACATAGGCCCGACCAAAAACAGAAGGAACTCATTTTAACCAAGTGAGCGGACTATCTAATAAAGAAGAGTCTTGGCTGCGATCTCACGGCGCTGTTATGAACTAGTTTACTCGCCAGATTCGATAGACCGTTCCTCTGACAGTGGGCTGCTCAGGCCGTTCTAAGACAGTCTTCATTGCCTCAAATCCAAAGTTTTGCTCATATAACGCTTGCTGAAAAGCCTCTTTTTGTGGGCGATCCGGATCTGCCAGCCAGAACTCACCATCTGCACTGAGCAAAGCCTTGATCAGCTGCAACAAGGGAGTAATATTGCGGGTTTCATAGATAACGTCAGCAGCCAGGATTAAGGGGACCTTTAACCCCTTGGGAGGATGACGCCAGTCTAGGGGCAAGGTTTGAAACCGCGTAAATCCATTTAATCTTGCATTACGAGCGGCAAAATCAAGAGCAGCCACATCATAATCGCTAAAGATTACCTCCATCCCCAGAGCTAAAGCTACTAGCCCTGCAAAACCGACACCACAGCCCACCTCTAGTGCTTTTGGATTAGACGTCCATGTCCGCTGGGCTAAACGCCGTCCTAACATTAAAGCAGCTGGCCAAAGCTCTGCCCAATAGGGCATGTATTCGTCTGCAGCAAAGGCAGTATGCGTCGTTGGGTGATCTAACAACGTGTCAATACTAGTGGGCAGTACAACTTGAAACTGTCGAGTTTGACCATCAACGAGAGCAATAGAAACGGTTTGCCTCAGAGTATCGCCAAGCAGCTCACCGGGAGTCGTATGCAAAAAAGGCTGAGGGGTCATGCCACTGCTTCATTCGTCAGCGGCACTAACTCTAAACGAATAAAATCCTGCCTGGGATTCGCATGGACCACCTTAACTTCAAAGCGTTCTCCTAGAACTGGTGGAGTGTCAAATCGCATGGCTAATTCTAATCCCAGGTCTTCAATTATCACTAGCCCTAGATTTTCATGTTCGCGTAACCAACGGAGCAGCATGGCTGGCCAAGCTTGCGCTCCCTGACGACGCAAAAACTCTAATGCCCAATAGCGTTTAGTCTGACGTTCTACAGTCACGGCCTCATAGGCAGCCGTAGATACCCCCTGGGTGAGTTCTGTCATTTCTTCAGGAGAAAATGGTAAAGTTTCTCCTCGTAAATGGGCCTTGAGTTGAAAATGGGCCAGCAAGTCGGTGTAGCGTCGAATCGGTGAGGTCACCTGGCTATAATAGTCCAACCCCAAGGTGGCATGGCGAGCAGGGTTAATACCCATTTCACTACGAGGCATACAGCGACGAATAGCAGAATCTCTAACCCAGCCCGATGGTAACTGCAGCAGCTCGTTATCAGATGGCAGCTCTGGTTCTGGTTGACTTCGGAAAGGAATTGCCAAGGCATTAGCTTCGCCATAGCGAGCGGCCACTTCCCCAGCCAAGATCATCATTTCTGCAACGGTTTGTCGGGACTGGGAATTTTCTAAAACATCAATCGTAATTTCTTCGTCAATCACTTTAATAGATGACTCAGGCATATTGATAGAAATAGCTCCCTGGGACTTACGCCATTGGCGTCGCAGCTTAGCCCAAACTGCGATCGCATTCAGCTCAGGTTCAGCCTTGAGACCCAGCTCCAACATTTCATCCACATCATCATAGGTAAGACGATAGGTAGGCTTGATCAAGCTCGCTCGAATTGCATACTCTTCAACTGCTGCTGCTTCATTTAAGACCACACCAAAACTGAGCGCACAACATAACTGCCCTTGCCGTAAGCTCATGGGGCCTGTAGCCAAAGCTTCCGGAAACATGGGAATCATTCCCGTTGGCAAATATACAGTTGTACAGCGACGACGGGCCTCTAAATCAATCTCATCACCGGGCAACAGCCAACGAGTCGGGTCAGCAATATGCACCCAAATACGCGTACGACCATCCTGCAAATTCTCTAGGCTAAGGCCATCATCAATTTCACGAGTACTTTCATCGTCGATGGTATATACCTTCAGATGGGTTAGATCGAGTCGATCCGTATCAGCATCCGGTGGAGGATTATCAATACGCTGCTGCACCATGGCATTAATAGCATCAGGAATATGAACCGGAATCTGACTACGCCGCAGTGCTAGATTTTCATGAGGACTCCACAGTCCTAAATCCACCAAGAGTCGAAATGCACTTTCAGCATCCGTGCCCAAATTCAGTGCCAATAAAATCTCTTGTGCCGCTGTTTTTTGCGAGCAGTCTTCCCCTAGAGTAGCGTAGCGCTCTAATAAATCTAGGCGAGAACGATCCGTCTTTTCCCATTGAACCGTCAGAACAGCCGCATTTTCATCATTGTCTTGCTGATTACCAGCTAAAGCTTGGCGCGCTCGCACCAAAAACCCTTCCCACTCACGCTTGCGGGCAGATTCTCGAGCCTGCTGATGACGCACCTCATCAACCTGCTTCGCCGAACGAGGCTCGTAATGTTCCCCTTTACACTTGAAAAAGACTTTATCGGTGCTGAGCAAACAGTAAGCCGCGTAGCAAAGTGCAGGAGATTGCTCAGAAAAAAGCAGCAATGCCAAAGAAGCTGGGTCAGTTGACTCACCAGCTTCTTGCAAAAATTCCCAAGCCACTTCAAGGCTTTCAGGATCAATGTTCGGTTCAGCTTCAGCCAAAAAACTAGCGATATCCGCTGGCTGATAACTACCTTCACCAACAATATAGGTAATCTGACGAGGGTGTAAAACATGAGACTGACCGTTACCATCGATCACTACCCAGTTTTTTTTACCTTCCGGGCGATCAGCTACCCCTAAACGTGGAGCTCCTTGCACCTTAAACTCGATCAGCGTTCCCTTTTCCACCAACCTAGATCCTTACCATTATGGTTTTATTGCTGGCTTACTGTTATCGAAGAACTTTCGAGCACTTTAAATAACAGAATTGTTGAACTATCAATAGCTCAGCTAACAAAGCCGTTAGGGACTTAACCTTCGCGATTCACATACGGGAGTAATGCCAGGATACGAGCCCGCTTAATCGCAACTGTCAAATCACGCTGCTGCTTAGCAGTTAAACCAGTAATACGTCGGGGTAAAATCTTGCCACGTTCAGTAATAAACTTACGCAGCAAGTCAACATCCTTATAATCAATTTTTTCTTCGGGCTTAATAGGCGATACCCGACGACGAAAATAGGCCATGGTGCTTATGCTACTTAATTTCTTTATGAACAGTATGGGTGTTGCAATGGGTACAGAACTTTTTAAGTTCTAAACGGCCGGTTGTATTCCGACGATTTTTTTGGGTGGTGTAGCGTGAAACTCCCTTAGAGCGCTTACTGGGATTACTACGACACTCCGTACATTCCAACGTAATGATAATGCGGACGCCTTTTGCCATGATCGATGGTGCTAGCTAGCAATTATTGACACAGGGGATCTATGATGTCACACCGTCATGGTCAGGCGCAAGCCATAGAGCTTTTTTATACGCCCCTTTCTGAGCAATACAATTGAATCAGTGATGCGTAAGCAGGATATACCTTGGGCATAACAACCAAAAAACATCCTGCTTACGGATAAACGATGCACTGTGTCTACATATCACTAATCTAGACACAGTGACGCTGCTTAACTAGCCACATGCACTGACACAGCGTCAGCTATGGTGTTCGTCCAGTAATCCACCAACCCAGCATCAGCAGCTTCCACCATGACCCGGATCACAGGTTCTGTTCCAGAAGCCCTAACTAAAACGCGACCTTGATCGCCCATAGCCGATTCAGCTTTTGAAATCACCTGCTGTACAGGTTCACAATCAGACCAAGTACGTCGTTTTTCCCGATCTTTAACACATACATTTTTGAGCTGTTGTGGATAGGGTGCAAAACTTTGATCAATGAGTGTAGGTAAACAGCACTCCGCCTGCTTCAGCCAATTCGCCAAATGTAGAGCCGTCAAAATGCCATCGCCAGTCAGACTGTAATGGTGACAGAGAATATGCCCCGACTGCTCACCCCCCAGCATTGCGCCTCGGGCAACCATTTCCGCATGGACATGTTGATCGCCAACTTTCGTACGAACCAGAGTGCCCCCTTGCTTTTGCCAAGCTCGCTCAAATCCTAAATTAGCCATCACAGTTGAGATGATTGTATTGTCGGGGAGCTGGCCTATATGTTTAAGGGTTTGTCCCCAGAAATAAAGGATATAGTCACCATTCACTACACGGCCTTGATTATCAACGGCCATCACCCGATCTGCATCCCCATCAAATGCAAAACCGATATCAGCTTTATGCTCAGCAACAGCAGCTTTCAGAGAGCTTAGGTGTGTGGACCCACAGTTAACGTTGATCCGATTACCATCCGCACAACCATGAATAATAATGACCTCTGCCCCAGTCGCTTCAAAAACTTGCTGGGCAACGCGAGTAGCTGCGCCCCAGGCCAAATCCAAAACAATACGCATACCACTCAAATAATTTTGAGCAGAAAAAGGCTGATGCAAGAATTCAATATAACGATCAACCAGTTCGGGGCGATGATAGGTAGCGCCCCACTGATTACCGGGATGAAACGAGCTGGAGCATGAACCTTGGCGCAGAGCCTGTTCAATTGCCGCCTGTAGTGCTTTTTCTAACTTCGTTCCATCAGCCCCAAAAAACTTGATGCCATTATCGCCAGGAGGATTATGGCTAGCCGAAATCATAATGCCACCGGCTGTACAAGCATCGCCTGCCATAAAAGCAACCGCTGCAGTTGGGCACAATCCCATATCCCACACCTCCACACCAGCGGAAGTAAGCCCAGCCGCAAGAGCAGATGCAATCATGGGGCTAGAGTTACGAGAATCTTGCCCCAGCACAATAGCTCCTGACTGCTGCTGACGGAGAATTTGACCAGCCCAAAATCCCACTTGCAATGCTAAAGGAGCTGTCAGCAATTCACCTGCACGACTACGAATCCCATCGGTTCCAAACAGCGGCGACATAGGCAAATCTAGAGGTTGCCAACCGGTACCAAAATTTGTCTGCTGAGGCTTAAAAGGCGACATTACCATACTTGACACTCCAAACAACACACACTCAAAGTGGAGAATAACATTTGCAAGATTCTGCTAGCTGTAGCCTACCCATGCTGAATCCCATTGAATCTACAAGCAATCATGAGCAGCCTGATGAATTCTGGATTGGGGTCACGCAATTTAATCAAGGTGAATATTACGCCTGCCACGACACACTAGAAGCCATTTGGATGGATGCTAAGCAGTCTGAGCGAGGCTTTTATCAGGGCATTCTTCAAATTGCTGTTGGCCTTTACCATCTCACCAATCTCAACTGGCAGGGGGCTGCTATTTTATTAGGAGAGGGTAGTCATCGTTTAGATGACTATGGTGAGTCCTATGGAGGTATTGATGTCGCTGATTTAGTTGATCAGGCTATCAATTGGTTAACAGCTCTACAAACCCTGGGTCCTGAACAGGTACATCAATTAGGACCTGTCTTATCAGACGAGGTAGCATTTATAGTCAAGCTTGACAGTGACACTAAGTTGATAGTCCCCAAAATCAAAAAGGTATAAGCATATGGGGAAGACTTCTTTTAATCTATCCCTTGCTATTGTGTGCCACTTATTCTCCATCCATTCTTTTATGAAGTGACTTTTGAAAAAGTCGTTCCCAAGGTTTGCAAAAATACTCTAAACAGCCCAACAATAAGAACTTATGCGCACGGCCAGTAGATAGATCTGACCATAGGTATGTTTTAATTCACAACCAGCCAGTGGCAGAACTGGGCCAGAACGACTTCTTAGAACGACATCAAGCGATAGATTAATAGTGGGTAATAGCTGAGAGCAGACCATGGTTGTATTAAGTGGGCATACTTTAAAATCCCCTTTTTCTAGGCCGATTCAGCGCTGTAGGGTCGGTGTGTTGGCATTACTGATCATGTTAGCCAGCACCAATTTTCCCTCCCAAGCACAGTCTGGTGGTGGCTCGATTACGTTGAGAGCCGATGTTCAAGAAGCAGATGCTAATAATGGAATTATTACAGCCCGGGGTAATGTAAGAATTGAGTATCCTGAACAGGCAATTTACGCCACATCTGCACAGGCCCAGTACTACAGTCGAGAAAGACGCATTGTACTAACAGGGGAAGTCTTTGTGCAGCAGGAAGCTAATACGATAGAAGCTGAGGTCGTCACATATCTCATTGATGAAGGACGATTTGTAGCGACCCCAAGCACCAATGAGCAGGTTGAATCAGTTTATGTTTTGCCAGAGCCCACTGAAGAGCCTGGTGTAGCCCCTCAACCCGAACCTGAAACCACACTCCCAGCCTTGCCTGAGGAATTGCCCGATTTTGCTGTCCCAACGGATGAATAAATGCTCTCATCTGCTATTGGCTCTACCTCTCAGAGCTTGCACTCATCAGAAGCCGTTTTAGCTTTGGAGAATGTTCATAAGTCCTACGGAAAACGAACTATCGTTCGTGGTGTAAGTGTGTCAGTTGCTCAAGGGGAAATTGTAGGCTTATTGGGACCTAATGGGGCAGGCAAAACAACCACATTCTATATGGCTATTGGATTAGAGCATCCTGATCAAGGCACTGTCAGATTAAACGGCCAAGAGATCACTAAGTTATCTATCCATGAACGAGCCAGATTAGGGATTGGATATTTAGCTCAAGAAGCAAGTATCTTTCGGAATCTAACAGTCGAAGATAATATTCGCTTGGTCATGGAGCAAACACGAGTTCCTAAACATGAGCGTCCTGAACGATTGGCAACGCTGATACGAGAGTTTCGCTTAGACAAGGTGGCTGATACGTTGGGAATTCAGGTTTCTGGCGGAGAACGGCGACGAACAGAATTGGCTCGTGCTTTAGCAACTGGCAAACAAGGGCCTACATTTTTGTTTCTAGATGAACCTTTTGCAGGTGTAGATCCAATTGCTGTTTCAGAAATTCAGGAAATTGTATCTAACTTACGCGATCGCAAAATGGGCATTCTTATCACGGACCATAATGTGCGCGAAACACTGCGGATTATTGACCGCGCATATATTATGAGCGATGGACGCATCTTAGCTTATGGAAGTGCTGAAGATTTAGCCTCGAACCCATTAGTACGCGAGCACTACCTAGGGGATGACTTCAAATTGTAATCCAACCTCTAAAGTCGCTTAGTTTGAACAAACTGGGCGTTGCATTTTCCTTAACCCACCCCACCGCCATTGCCCCATGTCCACCATTTCCTCCGACACGTCTCGTTCATTTCTGAGCTGGTGGCCATCCTTGTCAATCATGGATCGTTATATTGCCAAGGAGCTCTCTTTACCGTTTCTCTTTGGCGTTGGTGCATTTTCTTCAATCCTAGTATCTGTAGGAGCACTGTTTGACCTGATTCGAAAAGTAACTGAATCTGGTTTAGAAGTAGGCCTAGCACTACAGGTCTTTGTGTTAAAAATGCCAGAATTTGTAGTGTTGGCATTTCCCATGTCAACACTGCTGGCAACAATGATGACCTACAGTCGTTTTTCCAGCGATAGTGAACTAACGGCATTAAGGGGGTGTGGTGTTAGCGTACGCCGCATTATTGCACCTGCTTTTGTGCTCAGCATCCTTATCACGGGACTAACATTTGTCTTTAATGAAGTCATTACTCCAGCTGCAAACTATCGGGCAACAGTGATGTTGGAACAGGCGTTCAACTCCGAAAAACCTCCATTTCGAGAACGCAACATCATGTACCAGGAATACCAACAGGCCAAAGATGGCAGCGGCAGAGAACTTGGAAGATTATTCTACGCCCGACGATTTAATGGCGAAGAAATGAAGGGTTTGACAATCTTGGACTTTTCTCAAACAGGTCTTGAGCAGGTCGTCAGCGCTGAAACCGCCACTTGGAACTTCCTAGATAATGTCTGGACATTCTTCAATGGGACAATCTACGCTATCTCGCCAGATGGCTCCTTTGGTCACATTGTCAAATTTGATCGCCAAGAACTCGACTTACCTCGCACCCCTTTAGACCTAGCTTCCCGCAATAAAGGCGATGATGAAATGAACATCGCTGAAACCCGACAGCACCTCAATCAGATTGTTCGCAAATCTGGAAATGAACGCAGAATTAGAGTGTGGGAATTGCGTCTGCAGCAACGCTACGCTCTACCTTTTGTCTGTATCGTTTTTGGGATTGTTGGCTCGGCAGTCGGTATTCGCCCCCAGAGAACGGGTAAAGCAACCAGCTTTGGGGTTAGCATTATCATTATTTTTGGTTACTATCTGGTAGGGTTCATTGCTGATGCGCTTGGCAAGGTTGGAACGTTAGACCCCATAGCCGCTGCATGGTTACCACCTTTTCTTGGACTAGTCGTTGGTACACTCCTAGTCATGCAGGCATCAAAATAATGCGGGCAATGAACATACTGTACCTATTCCTTTGCATCAAGGAGCTTTTCAAACGCCATAAGCCCACCACGGTTTTTCAAGTTTCATCAGGCAAGAGATTGGCAATAGCTTCTTTACCTCTTTCGTGAGCACCTCCACCTCCCGCTGTGCATCCGAATTGAGCGACTGGTCATTGTTTGGAAAAGTCTTCCTGCAGATTTGCATCTCTTGCTCAAAACCACTAGTCAGTAGCGCAGTGTGGCCTCGTCCTATTCTAGTAGGGTGCTCTGGAATATTGCTTCCAGGCAATCATTGCCATTCAGCTTTACATCACACTAGGTTTACAGAGACAAGGTGTCATATGAACTTCTGAGTGCGGTAGCACGTTGATACCATTGCCAGCTAAATTAAGATGATCTAACGCATTTCTAACAATGACATCGCGTGCACCTGAATCGTCTTCCAAAGTAATTGAGACTAACAGTACTGGGCTCGGTACATTCGGTGGAGTTTTCACGCCTTCTATTTTGACTATCCTGGGGGTCATTATGTACCTCCGATTTGGCTGGGTAGTAGGCCAAATGGGATTAGTTAACACTTTATTAATTGTTACTATTTCGACCGTTATTACATTTATTACGGGCCTTTCTATTAGTGCGATCGCAACTGACCAAGTTGTACGTGCTGGTGGTGCTTATTACATGATTAGCCGCTCTCTAGGCATTGAAACTGGAGGTGCCGTAGGCATTCCCCTTTACTTTGCCCAGGCATTTTCTGTGGCTCTTTACACTATCGGTTTTGCAGAAAGCGTACTTGAAGCGTTTCCGGGTCTACCTGTCACTATTACCTTGTTAGCGATAGTAACAACTATCGCCGTGACAGCTTTAGCTCTAAAGTCTGCGGATATTGCGATCAAAGCACAATATGTCATTATGGCTGCGATTTTACTGTCGCTCATCAGTTTAGTCTTTGGCCAAGATGCTCCGCCCACCGATCTACCCGTCCCTGAAGATGCTGGCAATGTAGGATTTTGGGCTGTACTTGCCGTCTTCTTTCCGGCAGTTACCGGCATTATGTCTGGCGTGAATATGTCCGGTGACCTCAAAGACCCCAAAAAATCGATTCCCATCGGCACCCTGGCGGCTGTTGGAGTAGGTTACTTGATCTATATGGGCATTCCCCTAATCCTCAGCAGTCGTGCGGATCCCAATAGTTTGATCGCCGACAAGTTGATCATGCGTAAAATCGCGTTTTGGGGAGATGCCATTTTACTAGGGGTATGGGGAGCCACCCTTTCCAGCGCCATTGGCAGCATTCTGGGCGCACCTCGTGTGCTTCAGGCCCTAGCCCGCGATAATATCCTACCTAAGCGATTACGATGGCTGGGCCATGGTCACGGTCCCAGCGATGAACCGAGGCTGGGGACCTGGTTTACTCTGGGTGTGGTATTGGCCGTAGTCTGCATTGGTGATCTAAATGCGATCGCTCCAGTACTCACCATGTTTTTTCTTACGACCTATATGGTGCTTAATGTAGCAGCAGGCATTGAAGGGTTTTTACAAAGCCCGTCTTTTCGTCCCACATTTCGAGTCCCCTGGTATGTGTCTATACTGGGAGCCCTAGGTTGTATAGCCATCATGTTTTTGATTAACCCAGGGGCTACAGTAGCAGCTGCCATGATCGTTCTAACCATTTATCTATGGTTAGAACGGCGAGAAATTCGCACCACCTGGGGAGATGTACGCCAAGGCATTTGGCTATCTCTAGT
This sequence comes from Cyanobacteria bacterium P01_D01_bin.156, assembly GCA_039024555.1. Classification (GTDB taxonomy): domain Bacteria; phylum Cyanobacteriota; class Cyanobacteriia; order Phormidesmidales; family Phormidesmidaceae; genus Leptothoe. The sequence goes on along the minus strand of JBCCQQ010000009.1, from coordinate 52,190 downwards.
ACGTACCGGCTTATTAAACATTGCCGATAATGCTGACCCCAAAAATTGGCGACCTCATTTACTAGTTCTTTCAGGTGCTCCTACCAAGCGCTGGCACTTGATTGAACTTGCCACTGATTTCACACACAACCGCGGATTGATTACAGTTGCAAGCATCCTACCAACGGGTGCTCGTAACCTCATGCAACAGGAAAAGATCCGCAGCACAATACGTGATTACCTAGAAAAGCGAGGCATTCAAGCATTTGTCAAACTCATTGAAGCAGAAGATACCTCTACCGGGGCACAACAATTGGTTGACACCTATGGTATTGGCCCACTTCTACCAAACACGGTTTTATTAGGAGATACCGAAACAGACGACTATCAAGCACGCCAGAGATATTGCCAGATTGTTCGCAAATGTCATCAGGCCAAACGCAATATCGTGATTCTTAGAAACCCCCCTGGGAAAATGCCGCAACTACCAAAGCGTATCGATGTTTGGTGGGGAGGCTTACAGTCAAACGGAGGATTGATGCTGATTCTAGCCTATCTTCTTCGTACCAGTATGCGATGGCGTTCCGCTACTATCCACCTCAAATTAGTTGTTCCAAATCAAGCAGCTGCCCAAGCTGCTCAGTCTAATCTTGACAAGCTAATTGATACTTTGAGTATTGGTGCACAGTCTAAAATTATTGTCGCTGAAGATAAACCCTTCAACAAGATTCTTATAGAGTCCTCGAAAACAGCAGACTTAGTCCTCATGGGCCTAGCTCCTCCAGAAGAGCAATTTGCCAATTACTACACATCCTTACAGGAAAAGACAGTAGGACTGCCACCAACTATCTTTGTGCTTGCTGCGGAAGATCTGGCTTTCTCGGAACTTCTGCAAAAGGAATAGGATCAACAGCTACAAAATACATCAGCCTTATTTTTTGCAATATTATTCTCAGCTGGTAGCCGTACAGCTCATTGCAACAACTTTAGCGTCACTCAACAACCCGCAAACGACCCTGATTCAGAGCATCGTATATCTGATTGATCAACATTTTGTCATTAGCACTGATATTGTTACCTGCAAACATTGCCATTAGAACACTCTGATCAGCACGCGTGATGCGTCGAGTTGCAAAGATTTTGGCAACCATTTCTTCAACCGATTGAACAGCCATAAATTCACACAAACATCCAGAGAGACAACATCGCACCCGAGCAGTCAAATCAGGTATAAAATAAAACACTTAGCCTAGTTGTTTTACATAAACCAATCTAAAGTGTCCATTACATAGTCACATCCGTGATATGCCTTATTTCAATTATTGGGCCTTTCACAAATCTCCGGAGAGAATTATGCTCTCATCACACAAATTCTTTAAAATGGACAATGACACACACCCATCATCCGTGTAAATACGTACTCTAAAGAGATTGCTTTACTATTGAGAATCCCAACACCACTAGATGAAGTTATCTCTATCAGGTTCTTTCAGCTTATTTATCGTGAGACAGATTCTCGGATGCCAAGTACAGTATCGAGTTTAAGTTTTACCGTTGCACCGCTGACCCCTAAGTGGTTTCCCGGAAATAATTTATGTTTGTAACCCTAAACACGCACATGGATTCTTTAAGACGTCTTTAAAGGTTTTATAGGCAAGGGATGTACGGCAACTACTGCAGTTATCAGCACTATTACAATACTCGAAGCAAAAAGCTGAGAGTCCAAGACACACCGTGTACCCAATATTTAGATGCCCTCAAGCAAAAACAAGTTTTTGCTTGAGGGCATTTAGTACTTAAAAAGTTTGAGATCAGCAAATAGAAACTAGACAGCGGCTAGCTCGGGTGCAGGGCGCTTGCTATGACGAATATTCTCAATAGCTGCAGCATAGTCTGGCGCGTTAAAGACGGCCGAACCCGCCACAATTGCATTAGCCCCAGCTTCCAGTACTTGCCAAGTATTATGGGCTTTCAAGCCACCATCGACCTCAATCCAAGGATCCAAACCACGTTCATCACACATTTGACGCAGCTTACGAATTTTGGGCAACACTTCAGGAATAAACTTTTGACCCCCAAACCCTGGGTTCACACTCATAATCAACACTAGATCACAAAGTTCTAGCACATAATCAATGAGCTCTAAGGGAGTGGACGGATTGAGCACAACACCTGCCTGCTTACCAAGATCACGAATACGGCTGAGTGTGCTGTGTAGGTGAGGCGATGCATTATGCTCTGCATGCACAGAAATGATATCTGCACCTGCTTCAGCAAAAGATTCGATATACTTTTCTGGTTCTACAATCATCAAGTGAACATCAAGGGGCTTTTGAGTGACAGGTCGAATCGCCTTAACAATTAATGGGCCGATGGTAATGTTAGGCACAAACCGACCATCCATCACATCAACATGAATCCAATCTGCACCTGCAGCATCAGCTGCACGCACTTCATCACCTAGACGACTAAAATCAGCCGATAGGATAGATGGGGAAATAACTACAGATTTGTTTGACTGCGCCATGGGGAAGCCTCTTGTAATCACCAGCAATTGTCACCATCGTAACAAAAACTTAGTATCAAAATCGTTACAAGCTTTTCTGGCCAATTCTACTTATCGTCCCAATTTGTTTTGACGGGAGTCTTTATGGGAATTTTTCAGCATTTATTGGCAAATTCTAGAGGTTGTAGCCTACGTTCAGTACACCGATTGCTAATGCCAGGCACTTTTTTTGTAGGGCTAGGAAGCATTCCAGTTTTAGCTCTTTCTGTGTCTGTTGGCACTGATGGCATTGATGCTCAACGATTACATCAACCACCTTACAATCTCACGGGGAAAAAAATTGCACTGGGTCAGGTGGAAGGTGGGCGTCCCCCCATCTTTGGATTCGATAAGCTCGCAATTGCCAATAACCCAGTTGCTGTAACTCGGGTCTTTCAGCTAGATGAGGGCGCTATCTCAGATGAATTTGTAGATGACCACGCTAACCATGTAGCAAGCGTCATCATCAGTAAAGAAAAGCGCCTAACAGGTGTGGCGCCCGATGCCACCTTGTTTTCTGCAGCCATTGGCCCCTTAGCCGGTGATTCTAGTGGTCAACCTAACGAATGTTTAACCACTCAAAATATTGCTCTACGCAATAGCGGCGATGTACGTGCGATTAACTTCAGTTTCGGAGAGCCTCTGATTAGCGATCCTCGCCCTAATGCTGTCCTTGATGGCAACGCGTTACTAACACAATGTGTTGACTGGTCTACTGTTGTCCATGACTCACTGTATGTGATTGCGGGCAACCAGGGAGGCGGTGGCATTCCCATTCCTACCGACAATTTCAACGGAATTAATGTCGCCTACTCGACCCAGGTAGATGGGCGCTTTGTCAAAATTGATTATGCCAATGCTAGCAGTGAGCCTACATTTAGCCCCCCAGGGACATCTTTACCAGAATCTAATGAGGGTCCACGGCGCTCCATCAATTTGGTAGCCCCTGGCGACGATATTCAGCTACTCGATCCAGATGGTCGCGAAACCATCAGCAGTGGGTCTAGTTTTGCAGCGCCCCATGTGGCTGCCACCGTTGCACTCTTGCAGGAGTGGGGTGATCGACAACTACGCGCAGGCTCCCCTAGATGGAGCTTAGACGCCCGTGAGCCTATGGTTATGAAAGCGGTACTGCTGAACGCCGCTGACAAAATCAGGGATGAGGGCAATGGTCAAACATTAGGAATGACACGCACTTTGCTTGATGAAGGTAATCTGACATGGCTTGAGTCGGATGCCCATCGTGACCCTAAAGTTCCTTTACACAATGAGTTTGGGACAGGCCATTTGAATGCTTTTCGAGCCTATGAACAGTTTGAGAGCGGGCAATGGCAGCCTGGGAATGTTGCCATTAGAGGCTGGGATTATAATTCTCTTCCCCCTGCTAACCCAGAAAGCATAGGTTATGTTGACTATATAATCGAGCAACCGCTGCAGGCTGACAGCTACTTTGCCGCCACGTTAACGTGGGAAAGGCAAGTGTCATTGATAGATAGCAACAGTAATGGACTCTATAATTTAGAAGAAGGGTTTAGGGACTCTAGATTAAACAACTTAAACCTTTACCTTATGCCCGTTGACGAAAATGATACGTCTAAGAGCATTTGGTCTTCCATAAGTGATGTAGATAGCACTGAACATATTTTCCACAAAGTCACCCGGTCTGGGCGCTATAAGCTGAGGGTGACCTATGAACAGCAGTTCACTGGCACAGACTTGCAAGACTACGCGCTGGCTTGGTGGGGTGCAGGTGAAGCTTTGCAACCCACAAGTGAGTCCAAATAATGAGCAATATTAGCGTTCTTCATCTTTGCCTAGCTTCACCTCTTTAATCAGAAAGCCCCTACGATCGACCATCGCAGGGGCTTTCTGATTAATAACACTACAGAACATTCGCTACGCGTTCTTTAGAAGGTGCTTGACCAAATTATCCTTAACCATCATTTGCCGCATCACCTCAACCACGTAATTTTGGGCATCTTCGTGGGAAAGGTTACGCACTTGCTCTTTTAGAACCTGTAGCTGAAACTGCTGTTCTAATGTCAATTGACCTGGCATGTCCATAGGTCACTCCTCCAAAGTTGAATTTCACGGGAAAAGGATTGACCCGCTAGCTTTAGAGAAATTCTAACTACACTCCCATTAAGCGTCAACCTGTCAAGCAATAAATAATCAAAGAAACATTTATTTACAAAAATAGTTCGAGTTTGGTATTAAAACAAGCAGAACTGGTTTTGAAAACCCTGAAGTGCCTGTAAATCCACGGGCCTATTCCCGAACTTTCGCAATGCAGTTCTCATAAAACATGAGCAGCCACTCAGAACAGGTGGGGCAAGCAGGTTCTTACCAAATATACCGATAGCCTTTGGAATATATTTCAAAAGCTTATAGACACAACGTCATTATGCAATCAAAACAGCTCCCCCGAGCTATGAGCGATGCCACTTATTGTTCGAGTCACCTCACCGTTCAATACGCGAGGTGAGAACATCACATCGTTCTATTGGTCCTTTCCTCTATCCAACATATGCCAGGCTAAGTACATGTTTAGATATAAAGCCTTCAACGAGAATTGAACTCGTGACCTCTCCCTTACCAAGGGAGTGCTCTACCGCTGAGCTATGAAGGCAAAGTAACAGTAAAAATGTGATGGGCCGTGTTGGATTCGAACCAACGTAGGCGTAGCCAGCGGATTTACAGTCCGCCCCCATTAACCACTCGGGCAACGACCCACTATCACATTCTGTCAATGATTAACATTGACAATGCCAGGAGGCGGACTTGAACCGCCGACACGAGGATTTTCAGTCCACTGCTCTACCAACTGAGCTATCCCGGCAAGAAGCAGCTTTGCTGCCTTTGCTCGCGCCTAAACAAGTTAACAAAAGAGGGGAACCGTTCGCAAGCAAAACAGAAGATCTTTTTTGGCACATTGTAGCCACTGCTATGGAATCGCTGGCAAAGAGGTGGCTCAGAGCACTTTTCTCTGAGCCATAGCAGCTCTAATCCTGAATTTCTCGCAGGCGGGCAAGTTTGAGATAGAAAGAGCCTGTGCCTTGACCGGCATAGGACCTGACTCTCACAGTGTACTGACCAGATTTAGCGATACGGGCAAACAACAGGGAGTTGGTTGAGCCATCGGGACCATCATCATTTTCACTAACGGTCGTGCCATCATCTCCCAAAAGGCTTACTAGGGTATCAAATTCTTCCGAAACAACATCGATAGTGATTTGATCTCCCTCAAAGAGTTCGACGCTGTAATCTCGTGCAAAGCCGCCAACCCCAGTTGGAATATCACTTTCAGAAAGCGAATCGTTAACCTCACGCTCTCCCGTTAGCTCAATTGGATTATAAATTTGGGCTAGAGCATGAGGGCTTAGGATTCCCAACGATAGTAAAGTCGCTGGAATCAATAACGCTCGACGTACAATTTTCCTGGTTTTCTTCATGGTTGACAGAAGATGGGTCATTTAGATGGTGCCATTATGCCCTAACTTCACAGTATCGCCGTGGTCCTCTTTCAGCTTGTAATGTTCGTTTGCTAGTTCAGTTATTTTAGATGTGAGGAATAGGGAACTCAGGGGAGGCATCTTTACCAATATCTGTAGGTGGTTGAGAAATCCTTGCTAGGCTTGACTATGATAATCTGCCGGTAACTGCCAAATTATGTTTGAGGACTGTGCCAACGGAAGCTCGTTCATTAAATCGGTTACGTAGTCTTAGCCGTATTTTAGATAACGCGATCGCAATTCCAGGATTAGGCTATCGCGTTGGCCTCGACCCTCTAATTGGGCTACTACCTGGCGGCGGCGATCTGATGACAGGGTTGATTTCAATCTATATCGTTGTAGAAGCTGCGCGCTTTGGTGTACCTGCTGCAACCCTGGGACGTATGGGGTTCAATATTGTGCTGGAATTGCTCGTGGGAACCATGCCCGTGATCGGTGATTTATTTGATGTGGCTTGGAAGGCGAATGCTCAAAACGTTGCTTTATTGGAGGAGCATATTCGTCATCCCTTGCCCAGTCGGCGTGCTGATAAGGTTTTCGCAATTATCCTCATTACAGTATTAATAGCCTTTGTTCTAGGCGTGGCAACTATCTCTTTACTAATTGTGCGTTGGGTCATGCAGCTTGTAACATAGTGAACTGCCTTTGAGCCACTAATACAAGACATTCACACGGTTGACTAAATAGAGGAATTCCATGGTTGGAGCAACAGATTTTGTAGCCGATATCACCCAAGGTGGCACTGGCCAGGATGTTACCCTCGATTTCAAAGTTCCTGATCCGAGCGATACAACTATCTCTGATCATGATTTTAACTACCAAATTGATATTGCCTGGCAAGTATGCGATCGCTTTGATTTACAAACCGACATTTGGCGCGGTCGTATTTTGAGAGCTGTACGTGACCGAGAAAAACATGGAGGCGATGGCCGCGGCACTGGATTCTTAAATTGGCTAAAGGAAAGAGAAATTAGCAAAAGTCAAGCTTACACGTTGATTGAATTAGGCAACAGCGCTGATGAACTACTCAAGGAAGGGCTTCTCAATGAACAATCTGTGAACCAGTTCAGCAAGCGCGCCTTTGTAGAAACAGCTCAGGCAGCGCCAGAAGTGCAGCAGATGGTCACCGAAGCAGCCCGCCGGGGCGAACAGATTACTCGCAAAGAAGTCAAACAATTAGCTGATGAATGGACTGCAATGACCTCCGAGCTGATTCCAGAAACAGTTAGGGAAAAAGCCGCGAACAATAGCATTCCAACTCGCTACTTAACACCACTGGTGAAGGAAATGGAAAAACTGCCTCCCAGTCATCAAATCACACTAAAAACAGAAGCAGAAAGGAACCCAGATGTCGACACCCTCAAGCAAATCACCTCTGAAGCACGATATTTATCTAAATACATAGCTGCCGCTAGTCAGGTACAAACCATCGACCCAGACGTTGTCAATTTAGAACAAGCCCTTGAAGAGGCTTTACGCATTGGCTCTCTAAATTCCACTGCAGATTTGGTTAACCAAGCAACTCAGCTAGAACAAGCAGCGGCCAAAATGTACACTGCTTGGCGACGACTCAATAAATTAGCTGAACGTGTGTATGTTGACAGTGGCGAAAGCACTCCTCAATTACGAGCCCTTCTCAGTGCTCTTGCCCCCTTAACAAACGAGCTTATTGAAATCCATCTTGGCAGTGCTAACAGTCCCTCGACCAAAACCATACGTTTCAAGGTCCTGGACGATATCGAATAACCGTTAGACCAGCAGGTTGCATCGATTTCTATCTAATAGATAAAAATTCTAAATAGAACAGGCCAGAATACCTTAATACTCAACAGTTTAGCCCCTTTCGCATCCGTGATGAACATCTTTGCAATACTGATAGGGTGTAAAGTGTGAAATCAGATGTCAATATTTAAGTTAACCTCGGCAGTTGTGCTATGCCATGGCTTAGATAGTGGCGAAAGATGGTCATTGTAACGCAGGAACTGTACAGATATGCCGCAGCTTGAGGCCAGCCCAGTACTTGACTTCCAAAGTGAAGCCTATAAGGATGCCTATAGTCGCATCAATGCAATTGTTATTGAAGGGGAATTGGAAGCTAACGATAACTATAAAAAGTTGGCTGAATACCTCAACGAGCATAAAGACGAGTTGATAAAGCTAGCTCGTATGGAGAATCGCCACATGAAAGGCTTTCAAGCCTGTGGTAGGAACCTTAATGTCACTCCAGATATGGAGTTTGCAAAGCAGTTTTTTGAACAGCTGCACGATAACTTCCAGAAAGCCTGGAATGAGGGGAAAGTCGTTACATGTTTGCTGATTCAGTCACTCATCATTGAAACTTTCGCTATTTCTGCTTACAACATCTACATCCCTGTAGCAGATGATTTTGCCCGTAAGATTACAGAGGGTGTTGTCAAAGATGAGTACATGCACCTTAACTTTGGCGAAGAGTGGCTCAAAGCTAACTTTGAAACATCCAAGAGTGAATTAGAGGAAGCTAATCGTCAGAATCTGCCCTTAGTTTGGAAGATGTTGAATCAGGTAGCCACTGATGCATCTGTACTAGGCATGGAAAAGGATGCTCTGGTCGAGGACTTTATGATTACTTATGGTGAAGCCCTCGGTAATATTGGTTTTACAAGCCGTGAAGTGATGAAGCTTTCAGCACAAGGATTAGCCTTAGCCTAGGTTTTTATCCTTTTTAGGGAGGCTGATCTTACCGATCGGCCTCCCTTTTTATTTCAGGCCACATGATAAACATGAACCGCAAGATTGTAATGTTTTGTTGTAGTCTGATTTTCTAAGATTACTTTTTTTATACAAGCGTCCCAAATGTTTGGCCTAATCGGACACCTAACTAATTTAGAGCATGCCCAATCAGTAACTCGTGACTGGGGCTATACAGAATACGCTACTCAGGGCTTAGATTTTTGGTGCAGTGCCCCTCCTTTTGTTGCAGAGGACATTAAGGTAGTCAGTGCCACAGGCCAAGTCATTGAAGGACGTTATATAGAGTCCTGCTTTCTTCCAGAAATGCTGGCAACGCGACGCATAAAAGCAGCGACTCGTAAAGTTTTAAATGCGATGGCCCATGCTCAAAAATTGGGCATCGACATTACGGCCTTAGGTGGATTCTCTTCAATCGTTTTTGAAAATTTCAAACTCGAACAGATCAAGCGCATTCGCAACTTGGAACTTGATTTTCATCGGTTTACTACCGGCAATACGCATACAGCTTACATTATCTGTAAACAGGTAGAGCAGGCAGCTCCCGATTATGGTATCGACCTTTCTCAGGCAACAGTAGCTATATGTGGCGCTACAGGAGATATCGGGAGTGCCGTCTGCCGCTGGTTAAGCCAAAATACAGGTGTTAAAGATTTACTCTTAATTGCCCGTAATCGAGAGCGGTTGGATAATCTCAAAGAGGAGATTGGCATGGGGCAAATCATGGGCTTAGAAGAAGCTTTACCCAAAGCTGACGTTGTTGTTTGGGTCGCTAGCATGCCAAAAGGAGTGGATATTGACCCGAGTACTCTTAAAAAGCCTTGTTTGATGGTAGATGGCGGCTACCCCAAAAATATTGGCAGTAAATTTAGTCATCCGAATATCTACGTCCTCAAGGGAGGTATTGTAGAACACACTCTCGACATCGATTGGCGGATTATGCACATTGTTGCCATGGATGTACCAGCACGACAGCTGTTTGCATGTTTTGCTGAATCAATGCTGCTGGAATTTGAAAAATGGCATACAAATTTCTCTTGGGGGAGAAATCAAATCACTCTTGAAAAAATGGAGCAGATTGGCGCAGCCTCTATAAAGCATGGCTTCCGCCCTTTATTAACAACTTAAAAATCCATTCCTACTAAGATTCAGACACATCGTTAGAAGATGTGTTTGTGTTGCTTATGGAACAGTTTGCGATAGGGTGGAATTATTGCTGGAGTACCCAAACCCGTTATGGCAACAACAGAAAAAAGGCCAATCTTATTGGACTTTGAAAAACCTTTGGCTGAATTAGAATCACGTATTTTGCAAATACGCGCATTGGCTGAGGATAACGATGTTGATGTTTCTGTACAGATTCAGCAATTGGAGTCGCGAGCCCAGCAACTAAGGCAGGAAATTTTTAGTAGTCTTACACCGGCACAGCGTATTCAAGTGGCTCGTCACCCTCGTAGACCCAGCACATTGGACTACATTCAAGCAATTTCTGAAGAATGGATAGAACTGCATGGCGATCGGCGTTCCGGAAAAGATGATTTAGCACTGGTGGGAGGCATTGCCCGCTTTAATGGTCATTCAGTCGTCATGCTTGGCCATCAAAAGGGGCGAGACACCAAGGATAATGTAGCCCGCAACTTTGGGATGGCATCTCCTGGTGGTTATCGTAAAGCTATGCGCTTAATGGAGCATGCAAATCGTTTTAAGATGCCTATTTTCACCTTCATTGATACACCAGGAGCCTGGGCCGGTTTAGAAGCTGAAGAAATGGGACAAGGAGAAGCAATTGCTTTCAATTTGAGAGAGATGTTTCGTCTCGATAGTCCGATTATCTGTACTGTTATCGGGGAAGGCGGATCTGGTGGAGCATTAGGTATTGGTATAGGTGACCGATTGCTCATGTTTGAGCACTCCGTTTATACCGTAGCCAGTCCTGAGGCCTGTGCAGCTATTTTGTGGAAGGATTCATCTCGTGCATCACAGGCTGCAGAGTCGTTAAAAATCACAGCCCAAGATTTGAAGGGTTTGGGAATTTTGGATCAGCTACTGACAGAACCCATCGGTGGAGCCCATGCCGCTCCAATCCAAGCAGCTGAAAACCTTAAAGAAGCTCTCGAGGATAATCTCAACACTTTACTAACTATGTCTCCAGAACAACGCAGGCAAGAACGATACCGAAAGTTTCGCCAAATTGGGGTTTTTGCTGAAGTTGCTTAGAATTTGAACTTCTTTTTTATTTGTCTTAAACGGGTTCTTAGAATTTTCTTTTGATAGACAGTTAAGACACTGGTAGGAAAACTGAGAAAACCCTAAGGCAACGGAGTTGTTTTAGTATCGTTAAAACACAAGTAGATTAAAGGTTTAGGAAGTTTTTGAAAACTCTCTCACCACAAAAACTCCATATCACCCGTAACATTTGTTAATATCAAGTGTAAGCCCATCCCTGTTTTTCATTATTCTCCCCTGAATGAACACTGCCCCCAATCGCCGCGCGTTGATTACAGGTGCCAGCACTGGCATTGGACGTGCTACAGCACTTGCGTTTGCGAATGCTGGCTTTGACGTAGCACTAGTGAGTCGTTCAGCAGACAAGCTACAAGCTCTAGTCACAGAAATAGAGACAGTTTCATCAGTTCATGCGGTCAGTTTTCCTACAGATTTGGGGGTTGTAAACCAAGTTAGAGAAAAAATCGCCGACATTATTCAGAAGTTTGGTCCTGTTGATGTGCTGGTGAATAATGCTGGCATGGGTTACACAGGTTATCTGAATGAGATGCCTTTGCATGATTGGTGTCAGGTGTTGGATCTGAACGTGACAAGTGTATTCCAATGCATTCAGGCTGTTTTACCAGCCATGCGCGAGCACAGCTCTGGCATGATTATTAATGTTGCATCCATAGCAGCTCGCCAAGCATTTCCTGAATGGGGCGCATATAGCATTAGCAAAGCTGCTGTGGTTGCCTTATCAAAAGCCATTTCGGTAGAAGAACGTGAACACGGTATTCGTGTTGTAACGATCTTCCCAGGAGCTGTAAATACCCCTTTATGGGATACCGATACCGTTCACGCAGACTTTGACCGCACTGGCATGTTGACACCTGATTTAGTCGCCAATGCAATTCTTCAAACCGCACTGTTACCGGCCGGAGCAGTAGTCGAAGAACTAACCATCATGCCGAGCGGAGGAACTCTGTGATTCCTTAGTCATTTTGTTGTTGGGTCAAGGTTACTTGACCTCTATTCGTCTCAAATAAGACGCACCGCTGATCTAATCATTACCTTTAATTTCATTATCCACATTATGGTGACTTCAACTAACGGTTCGACTAATGGTTTGTTAAATGGCAAGTCATCGGATACTAAAGTACGCCCCAACAGTGAAACCTCTAAAAGCTATGAGGCGTTGCTCAATGAGCCATCCACTGACAACACAAAGCTCATGGAAGCCGTACACACAATGCTGGCTGAGCTTGGAGAAGATCCTGAACGCGAAGGGTTACTAAAAACTCCAAAACGTGTGGCAGAGGCTATGCGATTTTTGACTCAGGGGTATACGCAATCCCTAGAGACAATTGTCAACAATGCCATTTTTGATGAAGGCCATAACGAAATGGTATTGGTACGTGATATTAACTTCTTCAGCCTGTGTGAACACCATATGCTTCCTTTTATGGGCAGAGCTCATGTTGCCTATATTCCTAACCAAAAAGTTGTAGGCCTAAGCAAGTTGGCGCGTATCGTCGAAATGTATTCTCGCCGTTTACAGGTACAAGAGCGCTTAACACGGCAGGTAGCAGAAGCCATTGATGAAATTCTGGAGCCTCAAGGCGTCGCAGTAGTCATGGAAGCTAGCCACATGTGTATGGCAATGCGCGGTGTTCAGAAACCAGGGTCCTGGACAGTCACTAGCGCCATGCTAGGTGTTTTTCAAAATAATCAGAAAACGAGAGAAGAGTTTTTGAGTTTGATTCGTCATCAGCCAGCCTTTTCCAACTACTAGACCATCGTAGATGTAGCGCGTTAGAAACATAGCATAATTTTTTGGTCCTTAGTACCTCATGTGGTTCGAGCTACATTTGGTTAGGCCGTGGCTTTAACAACTGTGGAAAAAATTAAAGAATAGTCTACTGCTATTTCCTTTAAGAACGGTAGGGGTAGAGTAAGGGTGTGTATCGATCAATAGGATGTTTTTCATTGACTGATACCTTCATGGGATTATGTTTTGCCTCACCGCAAGCATTCCGAGTTTTAACGCGAATGAGCACAAAATATCAAAATATTAGGAGTAATTGGAATTCATGGATTCCCTGAATTTTAAAGCTGCTGGTGAAACTATCAGCACTGGAAGCGAAAGCTTTCAAGCGAGTCATATCGACGTTATCGAGACCGTCATCGCTAGTCTAGATCAGGGAAGCAGTGCCATGGTTCGTCACGATGCAGACGGTAACTACCTATGGAAATTTGCGTATGGCAGTGTCACAGTCTACGTACAACTCACTGGTACAAATGACGAAGATACGCTGACTGTTTGGTCTCCTCTACTCAAGCTACCAGTAGCTAACCAATCGGAATTAATGCACGAGTTGCTAACCATGAACTGCGGCGCAACTTTAGAAGCTTGTTTTGGTATATCTAATCAAGATGTACTGATCTTAGCGAGCCGAACTTTAGCAGATATCAATCCTGGTGAAATTGCCAGACTAATGACTATTGTGGCAAGCCTTGCAGATGAAAAAGATGACGACTTAATAGAAAAGTATCCTGCTATTTAAACTGTGCAAGAAACATGGCGCCTGATTCCTCCTATTAAAGCTTCTGGTTTTAAGCAGATGGCGATTGATGAGTGGCTCTTAGAACAACATTGTTGTGGAAAAGAGTTGCCATGCCTGAGGTTTTATACCTGGGAACCCATAGCCATTTCTTTAGGGTATCATCAGCGTCACCATCCAGAGTATTGGCATGATCTTTGGTGGAAGAGCCAAAAAGTTGACTTGGTAAGGCGTCCAAGTGGTGGACGGGCAGTCTTACACCAAGGGGATTTAACTTACAGCTTAATTATGTCGAGCTGTCGTGGACGACGACGAGATATTTACAGATATTTGTGCAGCTTTTTGATAGATGGCTGGCAGTCTTTAGGTATTGAGCTGCAATTAGGAACGGAGCGTCGTTATGAGCGTTCTACTAACTGTTTTGGGTCCTCGACAGTCGCTGATTTAGTTACAAATAGTGGTTATAAAGTCATCGGCAGCGCACAACTATATCGTAATGGTGGTCTTTTACAACATGGTTCTATGCGTCTCAATCCTAACCCTGCTTTGCATAAAAAAGTCTTTGGCACCGAGTTAATATCTCCCGTAGCATTAGCGAGAATTGAACAGGCTGACATCATTCAAGCTCTCGTAAAGGCTGCACAAAAGATTTTCGGAATCAAACTTAGTATTCAACCGCTGTTACCTCAGGAAAAAGCACAAGCTATACGCTGGATAACTCGATAGGATCAACAATCATTGCAAAACAGTAAGTCGGATAAAAAGTCTTCCTCTCATCAGAGAAATTTTCAAAGCTGATATCGCTTGCTGGTTGATGATGCATTCCCTAATGAAGGGGTTATTGCTAGAGGCAGCGTATGCCCTACAGCTCTCATTTCTGAGGAAAGAGAGACCTTTTTCAGCGGTCGAGAACCTTCTGACAATTTTACAAAATTAGCTGTGAGCACGGTTGCTGCTAAAGGGGCAGCTATAGGTAACCAATAGTCATTATTAAATGCAATGACCACTGTCACTCCCCAAATTACAACAACGGATAGACAGCTAAAAGTTTGACGAGTGAAAGAATTAGAGAACAAAGAGTAACCAAAAATAGTACTTGCAATCAGCAAAAAGAAAGACATAAGGGAAATCCTAGGCCTTTTTAAGTGATTGTGAGAGAGAAGGTTATTAGCGGCAACAATATGCTGATAAACCCCTGCTGTTGGAATGTTGAGATTGTAAGGAGTTGTCATTGTATCCAAACTACCGCCCGTAAAACCAATGAAAATAATTTTGTTAGTAAATTTTTCTGCAGGAATCTTTCCTAAAAGTACGTCACTAAAAGAATAGCGAGTAGCCGTATGAGACTTGCCTCTCCAATTCAGCCAAAGAGCTTGCTTGGAAATGGGTACCGAGATATTTGAGGCAAACTTTTGAGAATGGTGTTCCACAGCCTGAATACTCAAAGCCATAGTGCCATTGACTTTAGCTTGATAAAAACGGGTAATACCATCCGGATCCGCTTGATGATGAATATGCCCAGTTGCGATCGCACCTTTCATCACATCAGCATTAGGGCCAATGACAGCCCCTAGTCCATCCCAAGCTGTCGCTAAAACAACATTGCCATGGTTAGCCATAGCTCTAGCTAAATCCGTATCATCGTCACTAGGCCCAGCAAACAAAATATCAAACGCAATAACACTGGGTCTAGCAGGCGTTAACTGTTGCAAGAGATCGGTGTAATAGGAACGTGGCCATGGGAAAGGACCAATTTTCTCCAAACTAGCCTCATCAATTTCAATAACCGCTACTTGCTCATCCCAGGGTTGCTCACCTCTAAGACGGAATAACAGTCGATAAACACCGTGTTCAAAAGGTTGAAAAATGCCTGCACGGGCAAGTCCGAGAGTTAACCCTACCGCTAATATCCCTGGTAGTAGTCGCCAACCAGATTTACGTAACCAATGCTGCATAAAGCCTGTGAGCAAGGATTCACAAGACCATAAGTCATGTTTACCTGCGTCATTAAGAGTATGACAATACCTTAATTGCCACAGTGATTTTCAACCAATGGACAAATCACGGAAGTTGAGCAAATAGCCTTAAAGAACTGAGGTGGCTTATTTACATACACCTATTGCGGAAAATGATGCAAAGACTATTGAATCCGAGTGCTACAAATTGCCTAAAAAATCTACTTTAGACTAACTTTAGAAGCAAAGACTACACACGTTCTCGCAGTCGTGTGGCAAACGTTTTGTAGCAACGGTAAGAGAGCTAAGCGGAAATCTATACAGAACTACTCAGTATTACGCGCAATTGCAGCTAATTGAAGCCCTGATGGATAGGCACCTTCTTCTTTAATCCGATCAATAATTGCCTCAGAAATCGGAAAGTTTAGCCGTTTTGCTAAGGCTCTTACTACATCTCCACGATCGATGATGCCAGCGACTGCATCCGCAGGGGATAAAACCGTAATTCTACCCAGTTCATTTTCCTCTAAATCAGTAATAACCTTTGATAACGGCGTCTCTTCACGGACATAGGGCAGATCTAGTAAAGGATGGGCAATGTCTGCCAAAGTCATACTTTCCCACCGACTCCGCTCTACTTGCCGTAGGTCATCCAAAGAAATCAGGCCTCGATAGCGACCATTAGAAGCCGCAAAACAAACACCGGGTTTCCCCTCATGTAGTAGTTGATTATCGGCAAAAGACCTAAGAGTAATCGTTGCATCAACAACCTTAAACTCACGGACACTGGCATCCTTAGCCTTTAGGCTGGCAATGGCGTCCTGGAGATCGCTGACACGATTGTATGCACCCGCATTACGTACTGCAAACCAGCCCAATAGAGACAACCACAGAAATTGAAATTGTTGCGTGGTGAGATAAGTATAAATGCCGATAGTAATTGCGGTCCAGCCGAGTAGTTGTCCAACTCTAGCGGCCCAACGCACACCTTGAACACGACTACCCGTCAGTTTCCAGACTGCTGATTTCAATATCTGCCCACCATCTAAGGGCAATCCTGGAATTAGATTAAAGAGCGTCAGCACCAAGTTAATATCGGCAATTCTACCAATCATTAGGGCGGCAATAGTCTGCTCGGATTGAGTTTGAGCAACGACTGAAAGTAATAAAAATAGGAAAAAACTAACTAAAGGACCTGCGATCGCAACTTGGAACGCTTGTCCGGGCGTTTTTGATTCCTTATCAATAGACGCAATCCCGCCAAACAAAAATAGGGTAATTGAATTCACCTGAATACCTTGACGTTTAGCAACCAAACTATGCCCCAACTCATGGAGCAACACGGAACCAAATAACAGCAATGCCATTCCCAGTCCCACCACTGCCGCTATCAGAAATGGAAAGCCATCGCCCAAAAGATCGCTGCCATAAGCAAACGTCATCAGCAGGACGATAAAAAACCACGATGTATCAACAAAAAGTGGGATGCCAAAAATTACGCCGACGCGCCAACCAGATTGCATGGTGATATACCTTTGAAACGCCTAGAGATCCTAGGAAATAGATTATTAAAATAGTCCTACTAAACCGTACCCACATCCAGCTCAACAATTTTTTTGCAAAAAAATCTAAATCGAGCAAAGGACTTACAGGCTGCCTAACTGTTGGAACTGCCTTCATTGTAATAATGAGGGTTATGGATGGCGTTACTAGATTCCCGAATCTTTATTTCCGAATGCGTATTAAAATTTGTGGCCTCACTCGATCTGATCAGGCGGTTGCGATCTCAAATATGGGGGCTTCTGTTCTAGGATTTATCTGTGTCAAACAGTCCCCACGCTACATCACACCCCTAGAAATTGGCCAAATTGTTCAGGATCTACCGCCCATTGATCGATTTGGCGTGTTTGCAAACGCATCGCTAGAAAGCATTCAATACACAGTCAAAATTGGTCGCCTGACTGGGGTGCAACTCCACGGGCAAGAGTCCCCAGCAGAGTGTGCAGAGATTCGCTCTAACTTACCTAACGTAGAACTTATTAAAGCCTTACGAGTCCGGAGCCTAGATGACTTAGCATCACTGCAACACTACACTCCCCATGTGGACACGTTTCTTTTAGATGCCTATCACCCCGAACAGTTGGGTGGTACAGGCCGAACACTGGATTGGGACTCCCTGGCAACATTTCGTCCACAACGTCCGTGGTTTTTAGCTGGCGGGTTAAGCCCAAGTAATATTCGTCATGCTCTCTCAATACTTTCGCCCAATGGCATTGATCTATCCAGTAGCGTAGAAAATGCTCCTGGCAACAAAAACTTAGCAAAAGTAGCTCAGCTACTCAACACACTCAATAGGAACTAGTCAGTGCTTTGTAACAAAACATCTCTGAGCTTGAATCTTAATTACGGAATGTACGTTTAGCTTCATAGGGCTCGTTCGCTGATGATAATTTAGCCCTAGTCGTTTACGCTCTCATGCCTTATCTGCAACCTATGCATAACGTTCAAAAAGACTGGCTCGGTTCCTTTGTCCTTGCGGCTCTTGGCGCAGGCATTATTACATCGTTTGCCGTTAGCCAAGGACAAAATCCCTTCGTTGGATTGGGCATAACTGCTTTTGCATCCGTTACCGCCGTTCTTTTTGACCATCTTTGCTAGGGCGGAAAGCGATTTCCTGTTCCAGCAATTACTCCTGTCCAGCCAGCAGTTGACCCTGCTGGCTTTTTTTACCGACAAAAGCACTATGTGCGGTAAAAAACTTCACCGCACATAGTGCCTAAGCACTGATTATCCTAAGCAAAGGACTCACTAACTTAACGCTTCTAGATAGTCACGGATGCGATTGCGTCGCTTAGGCTGGCGTAACTTCTGCAAGGCCTTAGACTCAATCTGCCGCACCCGCTCACGAGAAAGTTCTAAGGTACGACCAATCTCAGCTAAGGAATAAGGCACACCGTCTCCTAAGCCAAACCGCAGCCGAATCACTTCCTGTTCTCGAGTAGTCAGGTCTGCCAAAAGTTGATGCAAATCCCGACGCAGAGCATCTCGTACAGCTAGCTCTTCAGGAGATAGGGCATCCGTTTCAAGCAAATCGCCCAGTTCTGTATCTCGCTCTTTACCAACCTTGGTTTCCAAGGAGATAGATCGAGGCACTTTTAACAACACCTCTCGCACTTGAGGAGCCGTCATTTTCAGTTCCCGGGCAATATCCTCAACTGTCGCAGTACGGCCTTTAGTTTGGGAAATTTTCCGCTGAGCTTTTTTGATCTTATTTAGTTTTTCGGTGATGTGAACTGGTAAACGTATCGTGCGGCTTTGGGTTGCGATCGCCCGAGTAATGCCCTGACGAATCCACCAGTAAGCATATGTACTAAAGCGATAGCCCTTCGTAGGGTCAAACTTTTCAACCGCCCGTTCCAAACCCAGAGTGCCTTCCTGGATTAGATCCAGTAATTCCAGCCCACGGTTCTGATACTTTTTCGCAACAGACACGACCAAGCGCAGATTCGCTTTAATCATGTGTTCCTTAGCTCGAATGCCCTCATGACAAGCCGTATCTAACGCTTGCACGGACATTCCAACCAACTCAGCCCAACGGCGCTTGCCAGACTGCAAAGAAGGCTTAAGCTCTATTGGAGCAATATCACAGGCTTTAGCAAGACGCTCCAAAGATGGACGATGACCCAACTGCGCAGTCATGCGATCCCGTGTCTCCAGAATCAAAACATAACTGGCCAAAACAGAATCGTTCGCTTCGGCAGCTGCCTTACGCTGGCCTAAAAGCTTCATGTAGCTTTGCACCAACTGGGCTTCCGCAACCTCCTCATCTCTCTCTAACAGGCGAACACGACCAATCTCCTGTAAGTAAAGACGAACCAAATCAGTAGTACGTCGCCCAGGGGCTACCGCCAACTTCTCAACGTCTAAGCTGTCTACAGTACTATCCTCATCCTTGGAAATGAGCATTTTAATATCGGTGTCGCTAGGCTCATCCTTATTCGGATCAGCAGTAGCCAAAGCAACAGAGCTGGGGGCTGCCAAATCAGCATCTGTAGTGGATTTATAAGACGTTGCATCCATAACCATGGGCGGTGTAGCTTTAAGAACAGTCAAGGCCGTCTAGCCCTCGTAGATGTAGTGTGCCCGAGCTGATAGAGCGGGGAACAAACTTCAAAACTGGGGGATTGCTTTGAGTCAGATGAAAATCGTAGGAGCTAGACTGACGCACCCACACTTAGCGTATAGGGGGACGGTCTGACTCCAAGTGACTTACATCAAGATGACTATAGGATCTACATCACCCAGCTCACCCATTCCTGATGAACAGCATCTAATTGATGTTGATGGCATCGAGGGCTATATCTAACTAAATATCAACTGTCCTAAATACCGTCATCAGGACTAGTCCAGGTTTTTCAGTGGCACAAATTTTGGCAAATCTTTCTGATACATCTATAGTCGGTAGTAGTCCATAGTCTCTGAACACAAAGGATTTGAGATCACTCTCAACCATTGGCTAGCAGACTGTAAGAAGGTACAAATATCATCAGGACTTTATCCTTGCACAGCCATTGGTTACGTCTACTTTACTTACAGCCAGTTAGACTAACGGCCCTTCTTCAAATTTTAGAGATCTCTCACTAGCCTGTTGCAGATTGTTAGATTTTGCACTCTGAACAAGTACATGCACTTCCCAAAAAAGCGAACCAGGATTGTTTACAAAGATCAGCTTTCGTCAATCACAGCTTTACGATCTAGCAGCAACAGCTCACGTAATTGATCGGTATCTAACTCCGTTAGCCATTGTTCACCAGCTCCAACGACCTGTTCTGCCAAAGCTTTTTTACTATCAATCATGTCGTTAATACGCTCTTCCAACGTACCGCTACACACAAACTTGTGGACTTGCACATTGCGAGTTTGACCAATCCTGAAAGCTCGGTCAGTGGCCTGGTTTTCTACCGCCGGGTTCCACCAGCGATCAAAATGAAAAACATGATTGGCACGGGTCAGATTGAGCCCCACACCACCCGCTTTGAGGGAAAGAATAAATAATTTAGGACCATTGGGGTCATGCTGGAAGCGATCAACCATCGCGTCACGTGCAGGCTGAGATGTACTGCCATACAGAAACAAAGCCTCTTCTCCCAAATATTCCTTTAAGTGTGTCTGGAGCAGCGTCCCCCACTCAGCAAACTGGGTAAAAATTAGCGCTCGATCGCCTTCTAAAATAATCTCTTCCAGCATTTCATTAAGACGTTGAAGCTTAGCAGAACGCCGCTGTTTTCCTAAAGATGCCTGCTTAAGATACTGGGCTGGATGATTACAAATTTGCTTCAGTTTAACCAGTAAGCCGAGAATCATACCTCGACGCTTTAAACCATCGGCCTCATCAATATCAGCAAGAGCCGAATCAACCGCTTTTTGATAGAGACGCGCTTGTTCCGCAGAAAGCCCACAGAAAACAGTCATTTCCTGCTTTTCAGGTAAATCTTGAATAATACTACGGTCAGTTTTCAGACGCCTTAGGACAAAGGGCTGCACCAGTCCTCGTAAGGTACGCAGAGAATCGGTATCGCCATAGCGTTCAATCGGTGTGGCAAAACGGCGTTGGAAAAAATTTTTAGGTCCTAAATAATTAGGATTGAGAAAGTCCATGATGGACCACAGCTCAGATAATCGGTTTTCAACCGGCGTCCCAGTTAGGGCAATGCGAAAATCGCTTTCCAACTCTCGCACAGCTTTAGCTTGTTTAGCATCGGAATTCTTAATATTCTGCGCTTCGTCTAATACCAGCCCCTGCCATTCAACTTTTTTGAGTTCTTTTAGATCCCGATATACCAAGGTATAGCTGGTAATAATCAGGTTAATTTTCTGGGCTTGTTTTACAAACGTTGCCCCCTTCGGTCGTTTATCACCGTGATAAATCAGGGTTTTTAGTGCTGGGCCAAAGCGTTTTACTTCTCGCTGCCAGTTACTCAATACTGACGTTGGACACACAAGTAATACTGGTTTATCTAAAATATCTTGCTGTTTCAGATTGAGTAAAAATGCAATCAGCTGGACAGTTTTGCCCAGACCCATATCATCAGCTAAGCAAGCACCTAACCCCCATTGCTCTAAAAATGATAACCATGACACACCTCGTGCCTGATAAGGCCTGAGTTTGCCTTCAAACCCATCAGGTTCGGCTATTTCTTCAAGGCTCTGATTACCGGTGGTTAGCGTAGTAATCAGGTCGTCGAGCTTCCCAGATGCTTCAAACGCCACCACAGGTAGCTTGTCAATCAGTTGACCATCACCACTACTGATACGTAATACGTCTTCAACAGATAACTTATTTTGAGTTTTACGGCTACTAAAGAAGGATTGAGCGGCTTTGACATCCTGTGGACGAAGCTCTACCCATTGACCATTGACTTCTACCAGGGGAGTTTGCTGAGCAATTAATCGCTCAAATTCTTGCTGACTAACATTTTGCCCCCCAATCGATAGCTCCCATTCAAAGTTCAGTAAACTCTGTAAGCCCAAGCGCTGCTGCTTACGCGTTGGAGCCATCGCCTTGACACTGAGACCTAATCGACTAGCGCTGGCCTTACCAGGATCGACTAAATTTTCTGGCAAGGTGACCCCAAAGCCATTGTCTTGCAAGCGGCTAGCCGTAGCCTTGATAAATTCAAAAGCTTGAATCGGATCCAGATTACATACGCTTGGGTCCGAGGTATCTAGGGTTTGTTTAATAGGCTCACACAAGCGAGCTGCACGCCCCAGCCCCGCTAATAGCTTTTCTTGAGGAGCATCTACAGTACGACCACGAAAATTTAGCTGATCAACTGGGTGCTGCCAAATCGTTTGGGCATCCAAACAAAAGTTTTCGTCATCCGATGCTTCCAGCCCGTAATGCAAGGTCCAATTGAGTTGACCATTCGATGGAGGCATCAATCTAAAGCCGACATTGAGAGCATCTAAAGTGTCAGCGGTCAGATTTTGGAGCGGCGCTGTCCAAGTATGGAGCGCTTCATTGAGCCGTACTAAGCCAGCAGGTGTAGATTCAAATCGTTTCTTTTTATCTTGAATCAATGCACCAACCCATTCCCGTAGAGGGAGATCTTTGCTCAACGGGGTTGTTGCTGGAAGAGGTTGAGCTTGTGCCAGATCACGGACCTTAGCCGAAACTACATTTGCCAGAAAGTCTTGCAATAGTGGCAGGGCTTGAACTGGCAGACTAATTGCTAAGGCTATTGCTGATGTATCGCTACCTGTGCCTTTATCTTTGGTCTTAGCTTTAGACTTAGTGCCTCTGGTCGTCTTCTTAGTGGTTCCTGTTTTACGCTTTGTGTTGGCTATTGGCTGATACAAGCGACATACTAAGGGCATACGCTCTGCAAATTGTCGTAGTCTTCCTTGATCTAATGCACTGTTAAGGAGTAGGTGCCATGCTGCGATCGCACCACTACCATCGGCACTGACCGTCGGTAAAAACTTACCCCGGGCCATTAAATCTAATCCCCACCGAACCATATGCGACCAATAGCGGAGATCACCACTGACTAACCCTGCTTCGGATCCCAGAGGGAGGCTCGTCAAAAAATTCAACGCTGCCAACGCAGGCAGCATCACCCCAGACACACGCCATGGATAAAGGGCAATTTCTGAATTCGTTGACGTTTCTTGCGTTTGACCAGCGAGTTGCGGATAGATTTGCCCATCTCCCATTACAGTTGGCAATGCCAAAACCTGTTCATGCCATCTAGACTTTAAACGCTCAACTAAAGGGGCTAAATTCAGAGCACCGTCCGCTGGCAATGCTTGAAACTCGGTGACAGTTAGACAGTAGGGATGAATTTCAACACATCCATCAGCAGGTAACGCCTTTTCCAGCCTGCGCCAGGTTTCAGCCCAGACAAAAAACCGTCGCTGATCGGGAAGCCAACTACCGTGAAGAATTGCCATAAATCAATGCTGTCTTCAGTACCATCGAAAATTAATCGTCAGAAATATAGACCATTGGCCAAGCAAGAAGCCTCTTGCTATGTCTCATATTTTTCATACGCTGCCACAATTTTCTGAACCAGGGGATGACGGACAACGTCCGCCTTTGTCAACTCAGAAAAAGCAATTCCATCAACGCCCCTAAGAACCTTCATAGCCATCGCCAATCCAGATTGATTACCATGCGCCAGATCTGTCTGCGTAACATCCCCAGTTACCACCATGCGGGACTTGAATCCTAGGCGGGTCAACACCATCTTCATTTGTGCAGGGGTTGTGTTTTGGGCTTCATCTAAAATCACAAAGGCATTGCTGAGGGTGCGGCCACGCATGTATGCCAGCGGCGCCACCTCGATCACACCCCGCTCCATCAAGCTAGGGATTCGTTCAGGATCAATAAGTTCATGCAATGCGTCATACAAAGGACGTAAATAGGGATCGACTTTTTGCTGTAAGTCCCCTGGCAAAAACCCCAACCGTTCCCCTGCTTCTACGGCAGGTCGGGTCAAAATTAATCGCTCGTACTGCTGCTCAAGTAAAGCTTTCACCGCAACCATGGCAGCCAAGAAGGTTTTACCTGTCCCTGCTGGCCCCGTGCAAAAAATTAAATCTTCAGTCCTTAGAGAACTCACATATTTGCGCTGTCGAAATGTTTTTGCCCGAATTGCCTCGCCCCGACGGGTACGAGCAATCACATCTCCATGCATTTGGCCCAAGGTATCTTCTTGGTGGGTATCTAGTGCATGAACAGCTGTCATCACATCTGCTACAGAAACAGCTTGCCCCTGAGACCAAATAGATTCCAACGCATTTACAAGGTTTTTAACGCGCTCCACTTGATTAGGAGTCCCCGATATCAGCAAAGCCGTACCGCGCATCACCACCTTAGCTCCCGTTTGGTGGGCCAAACGCTTAATGGCATCTTCTTGATATCCAGCCATTGCCATTGCTTGCTCAGCCGACTGAAATTCGAATGTGAAGACACCTTCCATAAAACAGGCTAATTCTGCCGTCACAGATAATTGGGACAATCATCAATGTCTATGACATCTATACCTAGAGCGATAATTTTGCCGCAAACATTTTATCTCTATTCACAGAAGTCGTTTCCGCCATATAGCAAAATGCGCTTCATCTCCAACCTTCGCCAAGCCAAGATGCTCGCTGAATGAACTAAAAGAGGCAACAAACCTACACCTTGATTAAATTGACTTTTCGGTCAAGAGTAACCAAATCACTTTTTAAGTATCTTGACTGTGATTGCGCCTTGGGCCTCTGCTGGGTCCCGAACGACCGTTGTTACGCCGTGGTCGTCCACCGCCGCCTCGCCGTGGACGAAAGCGCTCACTACTTTCTCCAGACTCGTGGCTGGATTCACCATACACATCAAGATTAACTGAGCAATTATGCAAAGCTCCAGTAGCCCTGACAACTTTTCTAATTGCTTGAATGTTACGGCCACCACGCCCAAACACTCGCCCTTTGTCTTCTCCATCAAAAGCAACTCGAATCCAGAGCCGCTGACCATTTGCAAGGGGCTCAGAGTCTAACTTTAATGCGTCAGGAGACTCCAGAAAGGGAGTGACCAAAAACCGAACTAAGGCCTCAAAATCAGGCACACCAGTCACCTTCTATTATTCAGAAGCAGCATATATAGATATGGCACTAAAAGTGACTATTGCAAACAAAAGAAATGAAAAAGAAAGTTCCTAGGCAAAATAGTCATCCAGTAGCGTCAGGCATCATTTAACTTGTTGCCATTAAGCTTTCAGCTGCTCGTACACATTAGCCTTTTGCAAAATGCTCTGCACTGTTTTAGTAGGCTGCGCCCCTTCTTTTAGACGCTTAAGAATAGCAGGCACCTCAAGGCGTGTTTCATCGGTCCTAGGATTGTAAAAACCCAATTCTTCCAAAGGGCGACCATCACGGCGATCTCGGCTATTCATAGCCACAATTCGATAGCTCACCTCACGCTTTTTGCCGTAACGCTTTAGTCGCAGTTTGATCATGATTAATGTGTTGAAACAGTCTGTTTATCTGAAAATTTGCATGGACAGCACTTGAATAAATGACACTAGCCTAAAACTTTTAAGTCCAAGTATCACTGTAAAGTGCCGCTCCGTTTCACCAGAGCACTTAATTCTATCACCCTCAAGCATTAACGACTGCACCAATGCTGATGCAGCCTTCAAAAACACGACAGATAGACAGTGAGTTTTAACAAAGATCCGCGATCTCAATTCAGAAAAACGCGATGCAGAATAAAATTCGTTAACTAATCTTCATGATCATCAAACGGATCAGCCAATTGCTTAGAGGGTGGACCAAAGGCCGTGTATACAGCAAGTCCTGTGAACGCAATGACAACGGCACCAACCGAAATAATAAGAACTGTTGCGGAATCCATAGGTCGTTTAAGGCTTAGAGGATGTAAAATCTATAGTATTACAGATTATAAAGTGACCTTAAGGTACATACGCCCATGGCACAACAAACACGGTTGGGAAATTTGCTCAAGCCCCTGAATTCTGAATACGGTAAAGTTGCTCCTGGTTGGGGTACAACTCCTCTGATGGGAGTATTTATGGCACTTTTTCTTGTCTTCTTACTCATCATTCTGCAGCTTTATAACAACTCTATTCAGATTCAGGGCGTAGATGTTGACTGGCGCAGCCTAAGTTTCTAGCCAGTTTTGGACGCAATTCAGCTGCACTAGTAGCAAAGCTACCGAACAGCTTAAGTTCATAGGTTTAAACGGGGGGAATAGGTGTATGCCTGTTCCCCCCGTTTAGTAATGTAGTTAATTAGTTAATCAATGACAGGAGCAGGAGTTTGCGCGAGCACTCAAGCTGTCATGAATGTTGCGGCCATTGATTTGACGACTAGACAAACAAATTAATTTATCGGTTGTGCCACAGTCAACGTTAGCGGGAGATTTACCTGTATGAATATTTTTGGTATCGGTTTGCCAGAGATGGCACTCATCATGATGGTTGCCCTACTGGTATTTGGCCCTAAAAAATTGCCCGAGATTGGGCGTAGTTTAGGAAAGGCGATTAAGGGATTTCAAGATGCGTCTAAAGAATTTGAAGACGAATTTAAAAAAGAAGCAGAACGTCTTGAGAAAACAGTTACAGAGCCCATCAAAGCTACCTTAGAAACTCCAGAGCCCAAAGCCTTACAGCCAGAGACAGCCGATTCAGAAGGCGCATCAGATACAGCAACTGCCACTGAAACAGCTACCGACGAAACCGCATAAACGAACCTGCAGATTAAAGGGCCTTAGTTTAAGGGCTTGAGTTTAATCGATGCAGCTACGGAACCTTAATAATAGACTTGAGTAATTGTGACTCTCCCAACCAATACAACATACGTCCCTAAACTCATAGTCGGATTGGGTAATCCAGGGCAAAAGTATGACCGGACACGTCACAATGTGGGGTTCGAAGTTTTAGACCAACTAGCTCAGAATTGGTCAATTCAGTTCTCGGCAAATAAACGCTTTCATAGCCATATAGGAGAAGTTCGATTAGGTCCAGATCAACGCTTAGTACTAATCAAGCCGACAACCTACATGAACCATTCTGGCCAAGCGGTTAGAGCAGTTTTAGATTGGTACAAACTGGCTCCGACCGATATTCTAGTGATATATGACGATATGGACTTGCCCGTAGGTAAGCTACGTCTTCGTCTATCAGGCTCTGCAGGCGGACATAATGGCATGAAGTCGATTATTTCTCACCTGGGAACACAGAATTTTTCTCGACTGCGCTTGGGCATTAGTCGAGCCAAGACAGCAGCTGATGAGGCCAACGGCAAAGTAATAGGCCACGTTTTAGGAAAGTTTGCGCCAGGTGAGCGAAAAGTAGTAGATGCTGCTATCGATTTAGCAAGTGAGGCAGTAAAGTTTAGTTTACGGAAGGGAATTGAACAGTCAATGAATCTCTACAACGGTCGCCAAGTTGAGGTTTAAGGGGCATTCAAATCATCGATTGTTTGATTAGCATTCCTTTGAAAGTTAGCGCTGTAATTTTGTAGTTGTGGCTAAGGAAAAAGGTAAGCTGTCAGCTCCCAAAGTTCTGGTTGTATTAAATGGAAAGGGAGGAGTCGGCAAAACAACCACTGCTGTTAATTTGGCTGCCATCTTTGCAGAGGATCGGCGAGTTCTTTTAATTGATAGCGATGTCCAGCGCTCCGCAACTTGGTGGCTAGAACGTATACATCAAGCTTTTGACTTTTCCCATGAGACAAACATCAAAATCCTGTCACAGCTAAAGTCTTTAGTTGACTACGAGCTAATTGTCGTTGACACACCTCCAGCACTACATTCTGACTCCATAGGCACTGTATTATCTGTGGCAGATTATCTGCTTTTGCCGACACCACCTGCCCCTATGGATGTAACGGCTCTGATTAGAACTGTTAAAAAAATTGTTCAACCGACGGGGGTTTTTCATCGGGTATTGCTCACAAGGGTCGATTCCCGTAGTTTAAAGGAGGCGCAAGAAGCTCAAACTATGCTGGAAAAGCTAGATATTTTTGCTTTTCAAACCTACATTCGCACTTACAAAGCCCACGAAAGAGCGGCTATGGAAGGTTGCGCAATTAGTCAGTGGAAAGGGCCAAATGCACAGGAAGCTCAGGCTGATTATTATCGAGTTGCCGCTGAAGTCCTAAGGGACTGGAAACGATTATGACTAGAAAACGTATTGCTGATTTGCTGAAAGAAGAAGTAGAAAAGTCCAATCAAGGTGATCAAACTCCAGCAGAAGCGGTAGCTCAACAAGCAGCTGAAGCAACTCAAGAAAGTTCAACAGCAGATCAAAAAACAGCTAAAGCAAATTCTGCAAGTTCCAAAAACAGCAAGCCATCTTCATCCAGCACTCGTACAAAGAAACGTACGACTAGCAAAGTTTCATCCACGTCAGGAGAATCCAGTAGTGAGGTTACCAACAAGTCTGAGGTACTAGAAGGCAAAATCGTAGAATTGGAGACGTCACTTAAACAGGCCAAAGACAAAATCTCTGGATTACAAAACGATATTAAAACTCATCAAAATCGAATTTTGGAACTTCAGGATGAGTTGAAAACGTCTCAAAAGTCGACTAATGAGAAAACTGAGGCCCTAGCCAAAACAACTGAAGAATTAGAAACCGCTAAGGAAACCATTCGCCAAATCACAGCTGCCCAACAGCAGGAAAAATCAGACAAGCAAGAAGCCCCTGCTAGTAAGGTTATCCATGGTGCTGACTTGGCAACCAACCGTAATACCCTGAGCTTACGCAATCGCCCGACTGGTTATAAGGCCATTCCAGAATATGCTATTCAACGCGGTGAGCAGAATAGTATGCTCTCTGACGATGATATTGGCTGGGTAGATTAACGGTCTATTGGAGCAGCTAACGCCAGTATTGCTCAACAGTTTGCAGCAATCTATCAGCAGAGCTTTCAACAAAAGGCCTCATGTTTAAATATAAAAGTAGCCTGGAAGACTTATCTTCCAGGCTACTTTTTGTAGTATTTGCACACACTAATAATCGCAAATTCTGCGAGCTCTATTGAGCTTTTAGGAATTTACGAGCTCCCGCAAATCCCATCATTACAAGACCAAGACCCACTGAGGGTTCAGGTAATTGGGGCGGTTCTTCTGCAGTCAAGTCATCCCACTGTAGCCCTGAGATAGCACCACTCACATCAGAGTATCGAAATCGGACTTTCTCCACGATCGTTTCGTCAAATTCAAACTCATACATGGAGTTATCATCACGCTTATTGCCTACCTGGGTAATCGTGACATTAATCATTTCACCGAGGTCATTACGGTAGGCATGGGTTAAAGATTTACCCTGACTGAGAGAATGATCTGGGTGACTGTACTCCTTGGCAAACCGCTTAATTAGGTCGTCAACATTGATCTTTAAGACGTTTTTATTATCCGCATTCTTACCCAGTACATG
Source organism: Cyanobacteria bacterium P01_D01_bin.156 (assembly GCA_039024555.1). Taxonomy (GTDB): domain Bacteria; phylum Cyanobacteriota; class Cyanobacteriia; order Phormidesmidales; family Phormidesmidaceae; genus Leptothoe. The sequence goes on along the minus strand of JBCCQQ010000009.1, from coordinate 22,754 downwards.
GACTTGTGTACCAGACCGACTGCCAAAGTTATCATCAATATCCAGTAGCGAAAACTTGTTAAAACCTACTTCCTCGTCAAATTTGAACCAAACATGGCCACCTTCAGCCTCATCGTCAGGTGTGTCCAAGTTATAGCTGCCATTGTTATATTCCTGAATGATTAGAGCATTACCTTGATTGGTAGTTCCCCAATTGGCACCGGTGCGCAAATCGTTATCTGCTCCTGAGCTACTGGTATCGTACAGCAGCAAAGGAGCATTGTTTTTATTGGTTTGATAGTTCTTTCCAACAATGGTTAGGCCCCAGTCGGCCCATTGGTCTGACACTTGAGTTCCACCGGCTAATGCATTGCCAGAAGCATCAGTATCAAAGTCGAGTACCTGTAATTTTGCATGGGCAGGTGCTATTGGCAGAGTGACTGCTACAACCGCTGTTGTTGCGATCGCGAATAGATAAGTTGGCTTAGCCATCTGAGAGTCGTGTATCAAATACTACTTCACCCTTGATAGCCTCACTGGTTTTCTATTCACCTCGGTAGTAGCCACATCTTGGCCATAACTTCAAATTGACGTATCCTCTGCGGTTTATACGTATCGACTCAAAAAATTCATACCCCACAACCAGAGAAACCAGCACTGTATAACTACAGAAACATGGCTGAAGTTAGGTTGTTCTTTCACATTATCGTTCCGTAAATCCCCTAACGGATTTGCCCTTAAGAGCTCGGTGTATGAACCAGTCATCAGACATACTGAGGTCACGGTATCTGCCAAAGCACTTCATATTTAGAAGCAATAAGGCTCCGATTTATACCTGCCCTCCGGCAAACGTGTTGCATTGCTCAATGTCACCGGTTTGTAACCCTTGCTTAAACCAACGCACTCGTTGGGAAGAGCTTCCATGGGTAAATGATTCAGGAACAACAAATCCCCGAGACTGCTGTTGCAGGCGGTCATCGCCAATTTGACTAGCCGCATTCAAAGCCTCTTCGATATCTCCCCTTTCCAGAATGTCACGGGCTCTATCGGCGCGGTTAGCCCAAACACCTGCAAAGCAGTCAGCCTGTAGCTCTAGCCGCACAGATAGTTGATTGGCTTCAACCTTGCTAGCGCGACTTTGTAGCTGTCTCACTTGGTTAGATATACCCAAAACATTCTGAACATGGTGACCCACTTCGTGGGCAATCACATAGGCTTGGGCAAAATCGCCGGGGGCCTGATGACGGCGCTTAAGATCGCTATAAAAACTGAGGTCAATGTAAACCTTTTGGTCAGCTGGGCAGTAAAAAGGTCCCATAGCAGCTTGCCCTAAACCACAGGCCGACTGAGTAGACCCTGAGTAAAGAACTAACTTAGGTTCTGGGTAGTTTTGACCGATTTCTTGTTGAAAAATCGTTTTCCAAGTATCTTCCGTATCAGCTAAAACGATCGAGGTAAATTCGGCTAGAGCCTCGTCCTCTGGAGAAGATGGACTTTGCTGTGAAGATGGCGCTGTCGTTGGTGCAACCACTTGCTCCAAGATTGGCCCAGGGTTACCTGTCAAAAGGGTAACTATTAACGCAAAAATTAGAGCGCCTAAACCACCACCACCAACAACGAGAGAACTGTTGCCGCCACGACGATCTTCAATATTGCTACTGCGCCGTCCTGTTTTCTTCATAGCTATGCCTCAGGTATTCAGTATGCCGTCGCAGGGACTGGTATCTAAACGTTAGGTACTTAATCGGAATATACCATCGCCTCCCAGCCCTGAGCCTGAACCTAGGAATCTTTTATTATTCCAACGATTTTTCTAGTTCTAACTTTCAACACGCTGTCTGACAGCAGCGATATATCGATCAATTCGGTGATCTTGCAGGCTGCCTGAAATAATTCGCCAGCTAAACGGCACATTGAATCGCAGGCGATGCTCAACATGGGAATAGCCCTGCCAACGACGCGGCAAACCACAAACGATATCATTACCGTTAACAAACCGCCAGGTTTGAGGGACACGAAGATTATAGGATTTAACAAAGGCACTGTTCCCAACGCGAGGAGCTCCAAAGGTATACGCTTGAAAAGAGGCGTTAGTCCCCACGTTATATTGCAAATCTACGGCACAGAGTTTCGCTAATGCTCCTCCAAGACTATGACCGGTGATAACCCAATGGGGTATGGCACTTGCTTTAACAGCAGCTTGAATCTCGGCACGTACGGCTAGATAGGCTTTTGTAAACCCCTTATGTAGCTTTACACCAGTACTAGATTTGCCATATTCCTTCGGATAGTCCAAATTTCTTTCGTGCAGTACAGCTTCTTGAATAGCAACGGACCATTTGGAAAACTCTAGGTTTGTCAGCCAGTCTCGATCGGCACTGCTGCCTCGAAAAACAATATAGCCTCGCTGGTTAGCGACATCTTCTAATAGGGCCACTTGGGTATCAGTTGACTTTTGGTCTATGAGCTTAGGTTTAATGTTGGGAAAAACTGTAAACCTAAGCTCATCATCAAATGGGCGATAGGCTTCGTTCGATAGATAAACACAACGCAAAGCAGTTTTGTAATCTATTGAATCACTCATATTCCACACGTAAATTTCCCTTATACAGGCTCAGTTTGCCGTAGAAGTCTCAAGTCTGCCCCCTACGGTGACAAAAATTAAGTGTGATATTTCAACTGCTAACACCTAAGCAGTAACCAGGGGCGCTGCTTCAGCTTTAAAGGCCGCCGCTTTGAGGGCTGAAACAGCTTCATTCGGGTCTTTGACACGGAACTGCGCTCCAAGACGAACCACTTGACGATGGCCTTGGTGGGTAATCATTGCCACCACAGGCACCCGTGCCTCCCGCTTATCTTCACCTTGCTGGTTTTGGATAACATTGCGCAAACGATTTTGCTGCACAATATCCCCAGCAATAGATGGGGGCAGCTCAATGGTGACTAACTTAACATCCTCAATGGGTTCGGCATCATCCACAATAAATTGCACCTGATCATCACGGCGATCTACCTTACCCCAGACCATCAGACGGGCATCGGCTTTAATGTGCATACCAATACGGGCATAGGAGCGGGGAAATACGACTGCTTCTGCTTGACCGCTAAGGTCTTCGATTTGAAGGACCGCCATGCTATCCCCCTTTTTAGTGGTGATGGGCTTCATAGCGCTGATCATAACAATGGCGCTGAGAGTCAGTTTTTCAGGCTGCTCCGCCAGTTCACCTAGGCTAATTGGGGCCAAAATACGGGCAGGTCGCTGCACTGATTTGAGGGGATGGTCAGAAATGTAGAAGCCCAGGAGTTCTTTTTCCAGCCGTAGTCGTTCCTGGGGATCGTAATCGTCCATGGCTGGAGCCTTCGGGGCAGCTTCATAGGCGGCGGCATTGTTGCCGTTTCCGGGCGTTGGTGTGCTGATGTCGGTCCCACCTAGCATCATGTCAAAGATATTGCCCTGGCCGATTTCGCGATCCTTGGCGCGGGATTGAGCCCAGTCGACGACGAATTCTAGGTCGGCATTGAGCTGACGGCGATTGTCATTGAGGCTGTCTAGGGCTCCAGAATGAACTAGGGCTTCTAGGGCGCGGCGGTTGACGGAGCGGAGATCGATGCGATCGCACAGTTCCGGCAATGACGTAAACGGCCCATCCTCCTCCCGGCTTTGGATCAGCGTTTCAATCGCCCCCAATCCCACATTCCGCACCGCCGATAGACCAAACAAAATGCTCGTCCCCTCCGGCGTAAAGTCCACCCCCGAACGGTTCACATCCGGCGGCAGCACCTCAATCCCCATGCTGACGCAGTTAGCGATATGCATCTGTACCTTATCCTGGTCGCCGCTGATGGCCGTCAGCAGCGCCGCCATGTACTCAACCGGATAGTTCGCCTTTAGGTAGGCTGTCTGATACGTCACATAGCCATAGGCCATGGAATGACTTTTGTTAAAGCAGTACTGCGCAAAGTTCACCATCTGGTCCCACAGCGCTTCCACCGTCTTTTTCGGGACGCCGTTAGCCACAGATCCCTCAATGAACTTGCCCCGGTGCATATCCATGGCTGACTGCTTTTTCTTACCCATGGCCCTCCGCAGCAGGTCTGCTTCACCCAGAGAATATCCGGCCATATCTTGGGCAATTTTCATGATTTGCTCTTGGAAAATCATGATGCCGTAGGTTTCTTCTAAAATCGGCTGGATCAGCTCGTGAGGATAATCGATCTGTTCACGACCGTGTTTACGGTTAATAAACTTGGGAATCAGCCCAGCATCTAGCGGACCAGGTCGATACAGGGCTAGCACAGACGAAATATCATCTAGACCATCGGGCTTTAAATCACGCACAATCTGGCGCATCCCCGATGATTCTAGCTGGAACACTCCGCCCAGCTCGCCGCGACTCAGTAGCTTGTAAGTTTCTGGATCGTTATAAGCAACCTTATCCATATCCAGCACTTTGCCGCAGGTCTGCTCCACATAATCCACAGCTTTTTGGATCATGGTGAGATTACGCAGACCCAAAAAGTCCATCTTTAGCAAACCCACCGCTTCCACATCTTCCATGTAGTACTGGGTGATGACGGCACCATCGTTATTACGCTGTAGCGGCACTAGCTCATCCAATGGCTTGGCCGATATCACCACTCCTGCCGCATGCATACCAAAGGTCTTGTTGGTGCCTTCAATGGTGATAGCCATATCCAACCAGCGCTGGTACGTCACTGCCGTTCCCGGCACCAGATCACCACTGGCATATTTTTCCTGAAATGCCTTCTCCGGCGTTTTCTCCGGGTCGATCATCACCTTGAGCTTGGCAGGCTTACCCCGCGCCACCGGGATCATCTTCGCCATCTTGTCGGATTCACCATAGGGAATATCCAACACGCGGGCCACATCCTTGAGCACCGCCTTCGAGGTCATACGGTTAAAGGTAATAATCTGGGCAACGTGATCTTTACCATACTTTTCAGTGACATATTCAATCACATGTTCCCGTTTTTCAATGCAGAAGTCGGTATCCACGTCAGGCATGGACTTCCGTTCGGGGTTTAAGAACCGTTCGAACAGTAATCCGTGGTGTACTGGGTCGATATTGGTAATGCCCATGCAGTAAGCAACGAGGGACCCCGCCGCCGAGCCTCGACCTGGCCCCACTGGAATTTTGTTATCTCGAGCAAACTTGATGTAGTCCCACACCACCAGAAAGTAGGTAGCAAAACCCATCTGGTGCATCATTTGGATCTCGTATTCCAGACGATCTTGATATTCCTGGGGAGCTTCATCGTAGGACTCGAGCTCTAGCCGCTCGAGCAAGCCATCGCGGGAAACCTTCGCCATGTAGGTTTCGCCCGTATGCCCCTCAGGCACTGGAAAGTTAGGAATTTGTGGATTGCCGAGAATGTCATATTCTTCTACCTTCTCGGCGACTTCTAGGGTGTTGGCAACCGCTTCGTCAATCACATCCTGGGACAGGTGGTCGCGGAACAGGCGACGCATTTCTTCAGCAGATTTTAGATACTCAGTACCGCTGTAGCGCAGGCGCTTGTCTTCGGTGACGAGCTTACCGGTTTGGATGCAGAGCAGGGCGTCATGGGCTTCCACATCCACACAGGAAATAAAGTGGGAGTCGTTGGTAGCAATGATTTTGATATCGAGCTCACGGGCGATGCGGACGATTTCCACATTTACAATGCGGTCCTCAGGCGAGCCGTGATCTTGGATTTCTAGATAATAGTCTTCGCCAAACAGGTCTTTGTACCACTTGGCCACCCGGTAGGCCACATCCAGACGGTTTTGCATAATCGCCTGGGGTACTTCGCCGCCAAGACAGGCACTGGTAACGATTAGACCTTCGTGATATTCCTCCAGTAGGTCTTTGTTGATACAGGGGCGGGAAAAGATGCCGCGACCTTGGACGCCTTCTAGGTGGGATTTGGTGGTGAGTTTAACTAGGTTTTTGTAGCCCTGATTGTTTTTGGCCAGGATGACCTGGTGGTAACGGGGGCGCTTTTCTTGCTTGGTGATGTCCCCGTTGATCAGGTACATTTCGTTGCCGATGATGGGCTTAATGCCTGCTTTTTTACAGGTTTTGATCAGTTCAATGGCCCCGTACATGACACCGTGATCGGTGAGTGCGATCGCAGGCATACCCATTTCTACAGCCTTGGCGGCAAGCGGCTCCAACTGGCTGGCTCCGTCGAGCAAACTGTAATCGCTATGGATATGCAAACCGACAAAGGACATAGCAAGCGCCCGTTTTTAGTACAAGTATACTTCTTTAACTTTGTGGCTTAAAGCGTTGGGGTAGCCACTAGCCGTAGAGTGTGAGTTCTAAGATTAACGGATTTATAGCGCTATATCTAGTGAATTTAACGAATGGTTTCTATGTTTTTCTGAGAAGAAAGAGCTGCCAGTCAAGTGTTGGGATTTCTCATAGAACTAACGTTACTATGAGCCAAAAACGTATAAATCTAGCCTCTAGCGAGATAGTTAACCTATTTACTTAGCGACGACATCTCACAATTTAGAAGACACTCTGAGCAACACTTTCCAGCTGAATAGCCATTCAGCAAGCCAATCAAAATTTGGGAGAATACCCTGTGTTTGCAATGGTTGCTGATGCAACTACCTTAGTGACTGCATTTCAATATCCCTACTGACGCAACAAAAGTACCCCTGTAATCGATGCTGATATCAGAAAGATCATGCGCAAAAACCGATTGCCCTTTTTGATTCCTAAACTGGCACCACAGTAGCTACCGAGCAAAGCACCACTTACCAGCCCAGGAGCCAACGTCCACACCGTATGCCCCAGAAACACATGGGACACCGCACCAATCATGTTCCAGAAAATGCCATTGGCCGATAGAGTCATGGCCGTGGCATGTAGCTGGTCGTAACGAAAAAAGCGTAAATAAAGATAGGTGGTAAAAATGCCTGCCCCGGCAGTAATCCATCCACTGTAGAAAGCCATGGGCAGCAGCAATAGCGTAGCAATGCACCACAGCCTTGACGACATCTGGCGAGGTCGATGTTCTAAATGATCGGTTTTGCGGAGTAAAGCGGCAACCACCATAACCAAAATGACCACACCCAAAATTGGTCGCATGGTTTCACCAGACAGACGGCTCGCAAATCGAGTGCCAAAAATGACGAAGGGCACCCCCGCTAATCCAGTCCACCAAAACATTTGCCAGTCAATCAGCCCGGCCTTGGTATACCGGTAACCACTACCAATGCCAATAAAGCCAACGGCAAGCTTGTGGCAGGCTAACGCATTCACAAAGGGCAGACCCAGCAACAGCAAAATAGGTAGCAAAATCAGCCCCGCACCACCGCCAGCCAGACTGGAGAAAAAGCACGCCACAAACGAAGCTAAAAAACTGATTCCAATAAAGCCAGGGCTGATATCAGGAATTACATCCATGGGCAGAGGCAAAATGACTAAGCTACCCTACCGTTTATTGACTTGATGCGGACTAGACGTGTCGTTAGGTAATTTTTGGAAAACGACGTGCTGCCGATGAGGGCAGAAACTGACACGGACGTTGAATCGCCTGGTAAAGCATCTCTTCGTAAACTTCGCCTTCAACGATGTAGGCACCAAAGCGTTCCAGGTGAGGATTGGTCATTTGGGCATCGAATAGAAGGAAATGTTGCGATCGCAACCACTCTACTAATTTCACCATCGCTACTTTCGAACCATCGGGAATCCTAAAAAACATCGACTCCCCGATAAACGCCCCACCTAAAACAATGCCTAAAATACCGCCAGCCAGATGATCCCCTTGCCAGGTCTCAAAACTGTGGGCATAGCCTGCCCGATGCAACATGCGATAGATCGCCTTCAACTCATCCGATATCCATGTGGTCTCACGGGCTGCACAGCCCTCAACCACAGCCTCAAAATCTCGATTAAAACCAACCTCAAATCGCCCCTGATTCAACACGCGGCGAAGCGACTTAGGATAGCGAAAACGATGATCTAATGGAATGAGAGCCCGTTGACAACTGGAATACCAATTCAGGGTTTGGTAGTCGCTATCGGCCATTAAAAAATAGCCCTGGGCATAACATTGCAAAATGTGGGGAACCGAGTAAGCCATTGCACGACTGAGGGACTCGCCCGTTACATTCTTCAAACCCTACTTCTACCGTAGCCTAAAAAAACTTACCCTAAAAGAACAAGGACTTAAAAGAATCTCAAAATCGCTGGCCGCCATCACTATGACTGAACCGATTCAATCCGTCACGTTACCCCCTGCCAACGACCCCCAACAGGAAGGAGAATGGCTCAAGGCCTCTTTGCAGCAGTGGCTCGATACAGAATTTTTACCAGAAGCTGTTAATCAGGACATCGCCAAACGAGCATCCCAAGTGTTTGTGCGCCAACGCATGGAAGGAGAAAATGAGCTAATTCCTTTGGTGATGGCAATTTTGACGGAAATGCAGTCCTTTGATTTTTCCAAAAGTTTCTACAGCGAATTTTCCGTTGCTAATGCTGTCGGAGATTTACTGCTAGATAGCCTCGGTATTGACCGGTGTTGTGGAGCCTAATGAATGCTCTGGCTTTTGCTGTCTAGCGGCACTGCTCTGTGCGAATCTCTCAAAGATGTTACTGGGAAACAGGCTCTAAAATCACTCAATGAATATTCGGCGCTGATGGGGTTCTGCCTCGTTGGAGCGCTTTTGATGGGCTGCATCATGCTGCTTACAGAAGGAATTCCACCCCTGGGTCCCCAATACGGTCAAGCTGTGCTGATCGGTGGTGGGCTGAATATTTTGGCATTTACGCTCTACTTTCGAGCTATTAAAATCGCAGACCTCTCCCTAACCGTTCCTCTCATAACCCTAACGCCTCTATTTTTACTAGTCACCTCGCCAATTATTGTGCAGGAATGGCCTACCGAATTAGATGTAGTCGGCGTCATCTTTTTGGTGATTGGCTCCTATATTCTCAATTTCAAGCCTTCTCAAGGCATCAGCCTTGCACCACTAAAAGCGATCGCAACCAATCCTGGTAGCCGCTCTATGGTAGGAGTTGCTTTTTTATGGAGTATTACCGCCAATTTTGACAAGGTTGGCACGCTTAACTCCTCATCCATGTTTTGGGGAACATCCTTGTTAACCACCATCACCCTAGGCATGGTGCCATTTGTAACCCAGCAATTTTGGCAAAAGGGTGTACAAGCCGTTATTCAACCGCTAAAAGCACAAGCCAAATTTATTCTGCTATCTGGTCTATTGCTCTCGATTGGTATATCGCTACAGTTTTTGGCATTAACCATGGCCCCAGTTGCTCAAGTCGTTGCAGTAAAGCGAATGAGCGCCATGATTTCAGTGGGCTTTGGACATCTTATATTTGGCGAAACAGGACTGCGAGAACGTTTTTTAGGCGCTGCCATTATGGTCAGTGGAGTCGCCATAATGGCCTCGGATTAACTCATAGATGAATTCAATGTTGCGATAGAATAGATTTTATAAATTTAAGTGTCTGTGCTTGGAGATCCCCGATGCTGACTCTAAAGATCGTTGTATACATCACCGTCTTCTTCTTTGTGGGCTTATTCATTTTTGGTTTCCTCAATGGCGACCCAGCTCGGAATCCCGGCAGCCAGGACATGGAGTAAGATCTCAATCTAGTTAGGTGACATAACACCTAGGCATTAAGAGCTCCTTGGCTGACTAGCCAAGGAGCTCTTAATGCAAGTTATTTTTTCAAAAAAGCTTGGTACAGTAACCTGCTGAATTCGCTGAATATAGCTGGCAAGTTTCTTATATTTAGCCAAGTTATCTGATATCTCTAGGCATCGTCTGTATTGTGAGCCATAAGCGGAATACTGTACTATTTCAGAGCTTGCGTTCAAGAGGGTTAATGTTGGTCAGTGTATTTCTGACCGTTTTCCACAATGCCTATGGCTCCTATCGATTTACCTCCTGAACTGCTACTCCATCATCTCTCAACGGTTTCCGTGGATGTAGCTCCCACCGGAGAGAGATCGGAACTGCACTTGCTCTCTTTATATACTGCTCAAAAGAAGAAGAGTATAGAGGTTAGTATTTATGCACCAGCAGAGAGCTTCAGAAGTTTAATCCCATCACATCAGCTCTCTGAGCACAAAGCTAAGGATTTTTCACACCCTAACGTTGCACAGCTCCCTGACTTACCCCTGGAAGTCGAGCCAGAGTCTTCTATACAGAGCACCACCGATGCGGCAACTTTGGATGAGGCTGCGGATGCTGCCAATGAAGGGCTGGTGGATAATCATTCTCGCAATGATGCTTTACCAGAAGCAGCGATAGATGGTGACCTTGAGGGAGTCGCTGAGAAAGCAACACTTGATATCACTCAAGAGAGCACCGACAGTACTCTTGAACAGGACGTGAGCGACACGCTCGAAACAGTTGACACATCAACCTTAAACTCCGCAGAACAACCACTGACCGAAACAGAGCCCAGAGCATTAGACCCTGCCAAACTTGAAATTACAGCGGATACGCAGATTTTTAATGCGGATCGTCAGGTCGTTAATGCTCGTGGCAATGTAGTGTTCAAGCTGAATAATGCTTTTCTGTTGGCAGACGAGTTATGGATTAATTTGGTCAATCGATATGTTTTGGCTGAAGGCAATGTGATTTTAACTCGCGGCGAACAGGAAGTTCGCGGTGAGCGTGCCGAATATAACCTTCTTCAAGAAGCCGGAACACTCTACGAAACTCGTGGAGAATTCTTTCTACCGGAACTAGAGAACGATTTTGCCTCACCGCTAGAAGCTCCTATCACTAGCCGTTCAGTTTTTGATCCTCTAAATCCAGACCAAGACGTCACCAATGTTACCAATGCTGGTGGCTTTACAATCAGCTCGAGTGTTCAAGGAACTACACCCGGCTCTCTTCCAGACAGTTCAGGGGATGTAAGCCGACTACGGTTTGAAGCAGCTCGTGTGAATTTTGATGCGGAAACATGGGTAGCCGAGGAAGTTCGATTAACCAACGATCCTTTTTCCCCACCTGAACTAGAATTCCGCACCGATAGAATGACTCTGGTTACTCTGTCGCCAACAGCGGATTTACTAACAGCAGAAGACCCAAGGTTAGTTTTTGACCAAGGTCTATCGTTGCCGTTAGTACGGTCGAATTATGTGCTCAATCGAGGGGCCGTAAATCCTAATCAAGTCAACCCATTTCCTATCAATATTGGTAGCGATGGACGGGACCGGGGAGGAATTTTCTTAGAAAGTGAATTCCCCTTAGTACGCAATGAATCGACAAATTTTACAGTTACTCCCCAATATTTTTTAGAACGTGCTCTAGATGGAGATGCGTTTGATTCTGATGTATTTGGTGTTGAACTCGATTTTGATACACGTTTGAACCCACGTTCAGACTTATCTGCACGTGCAACCATTACGGGTTTAAATCTGGATGACCTCGAAGAGAATATTCGTGGCAATATTCGCAACCGCAACTTAATTGGCGATCATGTACTGGCTACAGAGTATAACTATCGCGATCGCCTTTTTAATGGCAGCTTAGGGTTTCAAACCGTCCGCTCCAGTCTTGGAGCCATTTTACTATCACCGGTTATTGACTTAGACAACCGTGGCTTGAAACTGACGTATCAAGTCGGTGGGCAATGGATTACTGCCAACACCGATCGTGATGATCTGCTGGATCCACCACCTCGAAGTAATAATCGGATCAGTTTAGGACGCTTACAAGCCAGTGCCCGATTGAGAAAAGGCTTTAATTTATGGCGTGGAGAACCGCTACCAGCTACTCAGACTGAAGGATTACGGTATACCCCTGTACCTTTGGTCCCTTTTTTAAACTTGAATTTAAGCCTTCTAGGGGTGGGCTCGTACTACACGAGTGGAGATTTTCAAGAAGTCTTAGCTGGGGATATTCGTTTAGATGGACAGTTTGGGCACTTGTCCGATAATTTTTTTGACTACACGCGCTTCAATTTAGGCTACTACCAGGCCATACTTGCGAGTGAAAATTCGCCTTTTCGATTCGATCGAAATGTAGATCGTAGCGTTATTACATTTGGCGTAGTTCAACAAATCTTTGGGCCTATTTTATTGGGCTTTCAAAGTTCGATTAACTTAGAAACTAATGAACGAGTTAACACGGAAATTGTGGGCGAATATAGCCGTCGTACCTATGGATTAGTGTTACGTTACAGTCCTACTCGGGAAACTGGCTCAATTGGGTTCCGGTTAAGCGACTTTAATTGGTTGGGTAGCGGTAGTCCCTTTGATGAGCCAAACATTCGCCAAGTGGAAGGAAGCATTGTCGAACAACGTTAATCGCCAGAGAAGTTTGGGATTCATCGGCGATGTGGGAAAACTTGACATAGCAGCCCGTGGAGTCCCTTAAATAGTCATTTTTACACAGATACATAGTCGTCGTGACAACGACGCAATTCTTACAGATGTGTAGAGCATAAACTGCCAGATCTACTCAAGAGTTTGCTTGAAACGTTAAGGGAAATATCAAGAACAATTCAAATTCGTTAAAATTAAGTCATGTAGAGCTAACTCTAGCTGTTAATAATTGTTGACCAATGTATTAGGAAAACATAGTCCAAATAATGAATTTATATACAAGTTGAAGTTCAGGTACTGCTTATGATGGCACCGAACATTGCACGCGAAGCCCAACAGGCAATTACTCTCATCAAGTCATTTAGCCTTGAATTGGAGCAATACAGTCCCGAGAGTCAAGTGATGTATTGGCTAAATACCTATCGACCGGCCTGGATACGCGATGCCGTCATAGAAGCTGTTTTTCAAGGACGCTATAAGATTATCTCTGTTGAACATATCCTCCAAATATGGCAGCGACGTGGTCAACCTGTATGCCATTTCACATCAGGATTTGAGCAGACAATAGCATCCCACTTAGGCAGTCCGATCCATATGGTGCCGTCTACATTGGTCCAGTCTGGCATTCAGCAGATTTCTGATAACCGGTACAACTTTGCGCCCTCACCGCTTTCTAGTTCAGTCATTACACAACACTTCAATCAGGAAAGCATCAGGGACAATCATAGGCATTTGGCCATTAATGCGTTTCCAGTGAAACCCATCAACAAGCTGGTTGATGTTTACCAGGCTAATACGCCATCAGCTACCTTCGATGCTCAGACATTGATTGCATCTGAGGATCATAAAGCAGCAACTGATCAACTTCCAGTCGTGTCCTATAAAACTATGCCTGAGCGAGGGATAAACGCATCCCGTCCCATTCAACCATTTCGCCCTGCGGCTCTTTCTCATCAGTCCTAGGGTTACTTGAGAAAGTGATTAGGATTGCACATCTCCAAGTCGAATTTCAGAGCAAAACGATGCCATAATTTGACCGGTTTCTCCAGTTAAGACGTTTGTACGCATCCGCAGGTTATCGGTGATGAACCACCATCTTTCTTCTGCTTGCAGGCCATTAACGTCGGTAGTGACCGTTAAAACATTGTCTTCCAATCGATATTGGCTTATTTGAGTAGCGGATTCACCATCGGTCTGGCGGATAAGCTTTCCGGTAGTTTGATCAGCTGTGATCGCAACCAGCAGGGTGTTTTGTGTGCGTGTAGGGCCTGCCAATATAGTGCTTTTTTGGGCAATCTTTAAAGCTCCGATGACTTCGCCTGACACCATATTGACTTGCTCACATAGCTGCGCCACTTCATCAGCGTTAGCATCCAAAGCCATCACTTCTAAATCTGATTTTCCAGCTTTTGAATTACCTGCTTTCAAATAGTGGGTGGTGCGTTGTGAGAACCACCGTCCTCCTTGCTTTTTAAAAAAGTTCACATTCTGCATAGGTAGGTTTGGAGTAGCGATACAAAGGGCCACAATTCGTTAGCTGCCTTTAAGTTTACGCTGCCATGGATGTTACACAATTATCACTTCACAGGCTAAAACCCACGGCAGTCAATTGTCCCAAGTAATTTCGGGAATTGGCAATGATAAGCTAACAGATGCGAATAAAAAACTTTTTAGTCTGTGGTGAGATTTCGATGACCCAACCCAAGCAAACGCCCTACTTATTGAGAGCCGCCAAGGGCGAAATCTTGGATCGACCGCCGGTCTGGATGATGCGTCAAGCAGGGCGGTATATGAAGATATATCGTGATTTGCGAGAGAAGTACCCTTCTTTTCGCGAGCGTTCCGAGAACCCCGAGCTGGCCATCGAGATTTCACTACAGCCATGGCATGCGTTTCAGCCCGATGGTGTCATTATGTTTTCCGACATTTTGACTCCTCTTCCTGGCATGGGCATTCCCTTTGACATCGTTGAAAGCAAAGGCCCCATCATTGAGCCTGCCATTCGTACCCAGGAACAAATCGATGCATTACGGCCCCTCACTCCTGAGGAAGATTTACCGTTTATCAAAACGATTTTGAATACTCTAAGAGCAGAGGTGAAAAATGAGTCCACTGTTCTTGGCTTTGTCGGATCTCCTTGGACTCTAGCTGCCTACGCCGTAGAAGGTAAAAGTTCTAAGAACTATTCCGTTATTAAGGGTATGGCATTCTCTCAGCCCAAGATGCTGCATCAGCTGCTGAGTCACTTGGCTGATGGGATCGCTGCCTATGTCCGCTATCAGATTGATTGTGGTGCTCAGATAGTTCAGCTGTTTGACTCGTGGGCTGGCCAGCTTAGCCCCGAAGACTATCGTACGTTTGCCTTACCCTACCAGCAGCAGGTAGTTCGGCAGGTAAAAGCCACTCATCCTGATACACCTTTGATTCTCTACATCAGTGGTAGTGCTGGCGTACTGGAACTTATGGGTGAATCTGGTGTAGATATCATCAGTGTTGATTGGACCGTTGATATGGCAGATGCCCGCCGTCGGCTGGGACCGAATATGAAAGTGCAGGGTAATGTAGATCCGGGAGTACTATTTGGATCTAAGGACTTTATTCGCGATCGCATCCTAGACACCGTACGTAAAGCAGGTCGTGGTGGACACATTCTTAACTTAGGTCACGGCATTTTACCCGGTACTCCTGAAGAAAATGCAGCTCACTTCTTTGCTACTGCAAAGCAACTTGAAGACCTCTTGGCAGTACCTGCGTAAAGCCCTTAAAAGTGAGAAACCAATAAATCGAGGCGCAGCCCTTTAAAAGGGCTGCGCCTCGATTTATTGGAAGCTTTAACAGACGTCACACCCACAGTCAAAACCGTTACACAAAGTAATAGTATGGAGACTGGATCGCTCTAAAGCACATCGGTGTAAGTTCCCACCAGCCCGTGAATTAGAGGCTCTTAGCAACATCACGTCTGATTAAACTGTGACTCATTTGGCACCATCCACACAATCGCCACCCCAGAAAATTTTTATTACTGGTGCCAGTGGCTGTATTGGTCACTACGTCCTCGAAACACTGCTTGAAAAAAGCAATCACGAATTATTCTTACTGTTACGCCATCCTGAGAAATTACAGATCGATATCAGCGACAACGCCAGAGTACATATACTGCGTGGAGATATTCGTGAAAGTCATCAGTTCGCTGAGTTATTAGGAACTATGGATAGCGCTATCCTCATAGCCACATCATGGGGAGGTGCACCAGAAATTTACGACATTAATGTCACTGCAAATTTGCAGGTGATGAAATTTCTTGATCCAGAGCGCGTTCAACAAATTCTTTATTTTTCAACTGCCAGCATCCTAAATAGAAGAAACCAGCCTCTCAAAGAAGCTGGGGAAGTAACCTTTGATTATATTCGTAGCAAATATCAATGCCACCAAAAGCTTCGGCACCTGCCTATTTTTCCAAAAATCACCACTCTATTTCCAACTCTGGTCTTTGGTGGCGATCATAATAAGCCCTATTCCCATATCTCTAGTGGTTTAACTGAAGTCACCCAGTGGATTGATCTGATTCGCTTTTTTAGTGCCGATGGCACTCTCCACTTTATCCACGCTCAAGATATTGCTACAGTAGTCGCTCACCTGATCGAGCATGTACCAGCACCCGGTGACTCAAGAGAGCTAGTTTTAGGAAATCCAGCCCTCAGCGTCGATGAAGCTGTAGCTGACGTCAGTCATTATTTAGGCCGTTCCATTTACTTTCAAATTCCACTATCCCAGAGGTTGATTGATTTCTTCATTAAGCTCTTCAAGGTACGCATGGCAGATTGGGATCGGTTCTGTTTAAAGTATCGTCACTTTACTTATCAAAACCCCCTAACCCCTGCTAGTTTCGGGATGACCAACTATTGTTCCAATGTAGCTGAGTTGTTTCAAGTTAGTGGAATTGAATCAAATCAGAGAAAAACACGCTAGACTGTGTTACGCAGTGAAATCCCTAGGTCTTGATACCTGCTAAGTGTACGTTTGCACTTGGGATTAACTGTCCCAGTTCAAAAATGATTGTGTGAGAAGTGGGACCTCAAGGCCCACTTTTTATTTTGGTTATTTTTTTAGGTTTCCATGGCCCACCCTGTCATTCCACAGGTACTTGAAATTGCTACCCCTATTGCCAATGAGCTGGGGCTAGAAATCGTGAGCGCAGTTTTTCAAACAAACCATAATCCGCCAGTTTTACGGGTGGATGTTCGTAACCTCAACCAACCCGATACCGGCTTAGATGATTGTGAACGAATGAGCATTGCCCTCGGCGAGGGCATAGAAACCAATAGTATTTTGCCAGATGCTTATGTTCTAGAGGTTTCTAGCCCTGGCGTATCTGAACAACTTAAAACAGAGCGCGACTTCATTGTTTTTAAGGGATTTGCGATTGAAATCACTCTACACACTGCTCATAAAGGCAAAAAAGTCTGGTCAGGTACCTTATTAGAGCGCACAGACAACAAGCTAGCGATTAGTCAACGAGGACGGCGCGTTGCCTTACCCAGAGAGTTAGTGGAATGTGTACAACTCAGCAATCAAAGTGAGTCATAGCCCTGAATACCCGTAAGTTTGGTATCTACCCTGCCACATCTAGTCCCATAGAGGGTGAGCAAAGCACTATAGCCATTTGAATCATTACACCAATTGATTGAAGGAGAAAAAACCATGTCGATGGTCAGTTTGCCTAGCCTACAAGAAATGATCGAAGGCATTAGCCGCGAGCGCAACCTCCCTCGTTCTGCCGTAGAACAAGCACTCCGAGAGGCTTTATTAAAAGGGTATGAGCGATATCGTCGCACCCGTCGCATGGATAGCCATCCCTTTGAAGAAGACTATTTTGATAATTTTTCGATTGAGTTAGATGCGGAAGAAGAAGGCTTTCGGGTCTTATCTAGCAAAATGATTGTGGAAGCTGTGGAAAATCCAGACCACCAGATTTCTCTAGCTGAAGTCGTTGAAGTTGCTCCAGAGGCACAAATTGGAGATGAGGTCGTTTTAGATGTCACCCCAGAACAACGAGATTTTGGCCGTATGGCAGCAATTCAAACCAAACAAGTGTTGGCTCAGAAACTGCGCGATCAGCAGCGACGGTTAATTCAAGAAGAGTTTCAGGATTTAGAAGGTACCATCTTACAAGCTCGGGTACTACGATTTGAGCGCCAGTCTGTCATTATGGCTGTGAGCAGTGGCGTTGGCCAACCTGATGTTGAAGCTGAGCTACTCAAGCGAGACCAGCTACCGAACGATAACTACCGGGCAAATGCCACATTCCGTGTCGCTCTTAAAAAAGTCTCAGAAGGCTCCCACAGAGGTCCTCAACTATTAGTTTCACGAGCAGATGCCAGTCTAGTCGTCGAGCTCTTTTCGAATGAAGTGCCCGAAATTGAAGATGAGGTAGTCCGTATTGTGGCCGTTGCCCGTGAGGCCAATCCTCCCTCTCGCTCAGTAGGACCTAGAACTAAAATCGCTGTGGATACCTTAGAGCGTGATGTTGATCCTGTAGGTGCATGCATCGGTGCACGGGGATCTCGGATCCAGGTTGTTGTCAATGAGTTACGAGGTGAGAAAATCGACGTCATTCGTTGGTCACCCGATCCAGCCACTTATATTGCGAATGCTCTCAGCCCTGCTCGCGTAGATGAAGTCAGACTTATGAATCCGGAGGAACGCCAAGCACACGTGCTTGTTCCTGAGGATCAGCTCAGCTTGGCCATTGGTAAAGAAGGTCAAAATGTACGGCTAGCAGCCCGTTTAACGGGTTGGAAAATTGACATTAAAGACTCTGCTAAGTATGACTATGAAGTCGAAGATGAAAAAGTAAGAGCTCAGTTAGAAGCCAAACTCAAGCAAGAGGAAGAAGCGGCGGCGGCTTTAGCTGCCCAGATGGCCGCTATTAAAGCTGCGAATTTAGCGGCAGCCGCTGCGGCAGAGGCAGAGGCTAATGGACCAGATAACGAGATTGAAGAAGTGGTTACAAATCCCGAAGACACTGAGGTTTATACAGAGATTGAAACAGAGGAAGAAGAATAAGTTATAGATATCAACATCATGCGCCCTGAGTATCGTCAATGTGTGAGCTGTAGAAAAGTATTACACCGCAAGGAATTGTTACGTGTAGTGCGTACCCATCCTGCAAAAGTTGTGCAGTTTTCCCAGGGGATGGGGCGGTCAGCATACCTCTGTCGAAATCTGGCATGTTTAGAGATTGCTCATAAAAAAAATCGTCTTGGTCGTTCTCTGAGAACATCAGTACCCGAAGACATTTATCAGCAACTACAGCAGCAGATCGCTTCCCCCGATCGCTCTTAATTCCCAAGGACTTAACAAGACTTTTGGACAATCTACAGCGTTTTTCAGGGTAATGCTAAGGTAGAATTTAAGACCTGTGCTAATTTTTAGTCGAACACCTTCTAGCCTGTAAAAATGGTGCTAGCAAGAAGTCAAGCAAAGCGTTTTTATTCAGTAAATTTGCAATGCTTACGTTTTGTTTGTGCCAGAATCGATTGAATTGACTGCTATCTGTATGCCCAGGGATAGCGTGTATTGTCGTCTCGATAAGGGCAGTAAGTCTATGTGACACCCTAATTTCAGAAAATTACGAGGAATATTTGGATGAACAATGGCAAAGTCAGGATATATGAGTTATCTCGGGAATTAGAACTAGACAATAAAGATATTCTGGCCATCTGCGAAAGTCTAAACATTGCAGTTAAAAGTCATAGCAGTACGATTACTGAAGACGATGCAGAGCGGATTCGTTCAGCATCTACAACTGCACCTAAGCGCCCCACTGTACAGAAGCCAAAGCCAAAGCCAAAACCTACACTGACTAAGCCTAAGGCGCCTAATAGGCCGGCTCGTAAACAGCAGATTTTAGAAATTCGCCGCCACCAGCCCTCTACCCCAAGATCGCCTGATCAACCAGCACCACCACCTAGGCCTCGCAAACCCACTACATCTGCGGAGCAGTTTACTAGGGATGGAGCAGCAACGCCTACGCGTCCTCCAAACCGCCTCAACAAACCCGTGGCAAGGACGCCTCAGAAGCCATTATCTCGCCCTGCTGAAGCTGGAAGTAACGCGTCGGGTAATGGAAGCAGTGCACAGGAGAATGGGCCAAAAATTGTTCAGCCTAAGCTTATTTCAGCGCCGTCACGTCCACAGGCTCCACGTCCAAAAACGTCATCTCGCCCTGAATCAGCAAGAATAGTGACTGTTTCTGACGGTGGCGCGCCTAGCGATGCTAAGGAAAAGCCTACGTTACTGAAGCAAAAGCCTAGTCTGAAGCCAAAGCCAGTTATCGAGATTCGTCGCCCGAAGGCGAGCCCAGCAACATCTGCAGCTGACACTGATGATACCGGTGTTGAAGCATCTAACGATAGTGGCCCTACCCTCGCTGCAGCTCCTCGCCGTCCCGATGTAAGGCGACCGGCTTCTCCCGCACGCCCACCCAAACGAGGCAAGGGTCGCAATGAGACTAATGAAGAAGAGGAAATGAGGCAACGGGCAAACAAAAATGCCACCAAGAAACGTCGTGCTCAGCGTCTAGATGATGATGATGATATCGATGATCTAGAGGCTAACCTCTCTGGTGAATCAGCATCAACGCCTATGAGCATTTCATTGATGCGGCCACCAAAGCCAAAATCTCGACAGCCTCAAGTAAAACCAGCAGCAGTTAAAAGTCGCTCAACGCCAAGTCGTGGTGGTGGTTCATCGCGTTCCAACCGGCGCGATCGCAAAGTTGAAGTTGTTGAAGAAAAGCCAGAGCTAATTACCGTAACCAATGGACTAACCGTCCATGAACTCGCCCAGGAAATCAAGCAACCCGACACTGAAGTCATTAAGTTCTTGTTCTTTAAGGGCATTGCCACCAACATTAACCAGACTTTAGATATTCCAACGGTCAAAATGGTGGCCGAGGCATTTGAAGTCGAAGTGGAAACCGCTGAAGCTGAGTCAGAAGCTAAGAAAACCACTGAGATGTTGGACGAAGACGACTTAGAGAACCTGAAACAGCGTCCTCCAGTAGTTACCATCATGGGCCACGTTGACCATGGTAAAACCTCATTGCTGGATGCAATTCGCGAAGCGAAAGTAGCGAGTGGTGAGGCTGGTGGCATTACGCAACATATTGGCGCTTACCACGTTGACGTAGAGCACGAAGAGTCGACTCGCCAGGTAGTCTTCCTGGATACACCTGGTCACGAAGCATTTACCGCTATGCGAGCACGGGGTACTCGCGTTACTGACATTGCTGTACTAGTAGTAGCTGCAGATGATGGCGTGCGCCCCCAGACCATTGAGGCAATTAGCCATGCCAAAGCGGCACAAGTGCCTATCGTAACGGCAATCAATAAAATTGATAAGGAAACTGCCAATCCCGATCGTGTAAAGCAAGAACTGATGGAACAGGGCCTTGTTCCGGAAGAGTGGGGCGGTGACAGCATTATGGTGCCAGTGAGTGCAATCACAGGCGAAAATCTAGATTTGCTGCTAGAAATGCTACTGCTACAATCTGAAGTCGAAGATTTGCACGCAAACCCTGACCGCCTAGCGAAGGGCACCGTCATTGAGGCTAACCTGGATAAGGCACGCGGTCCAGTTGCCACACTGCTGGTTCAAAACGGTACCTTAAAAATCGGTGACTCCATGGTAGTTGGCTCAGTATTTGGTAAAGTGCGAGCCATGCTAGACGATCGCCTCAATAGAGTAGAAGCGGCTAAACCATCCTTTGCCGTTGAGGTTCTAGGTCTGAATGATGTACCCCAGGCAGGGGATGAATTTGAGGTATTTGCCTCTGAGAAAGAAGCCCGTTCCATAGCAGGGAGTCGTGCTGATGATCAGCGTCAGTCACGGATACAACAGTCTCTGGCGTCTCGAAGAGTTACCCTTAATACCCTTTCTGCCCAAGCTCAAGAAGGCGAGCTGAAAGAGCTCAATATTTTGTTAAAAGCAGATGTGCAAGGTTCTATTGAAGCTATTCTGGCCTCACTGGAGCAGTTGCCCCAGGACGAGGTTCAAATTCGAGTGCTAATGGCAGCACCGGGTGAAATCAGTGAAACTGACGTAGATCTTGCTGCAGCAAGCGGTGCCGTTATTATTGGCTTTAACACAACGTTAGCGCCAGGAGCACAACAAGCATCTGATCGTTTAGGTGTAGATATTCAGGATTACGACATTATCTACAAACTTCTCGAAGACATTGAGGGTGCAATGGAAGGTCTATTAGAGCCCGAGCTCGTTGAAGAAGACCTGGGTGAAGTTGAAGTTCGTGCAGTCTTCCCTGTACGTAAAGGTTCAGTTGCCGGTTGTTACGTACTCTCTGGTAAGGTAACGCGTAACTGTAAGATCCGAGTCATGCGCAATGGGTCTCAAATTTATGAAGGCAACCTCGACTCTCTCAAGCGTATGCGTGATGACGTTAAGGAAGTTGCATCTGGCTTTGAATGCGGTATAGGCGTCGATAAGTTTAGCAACTGGGAGGAAGGCGATCGCATTAGAGCCTTCAAGATGGTCACTAAACGACGTACTTTAGCAGGCCGTTCCTAGTCGGAAGAGTCGCATACAGGTTGGTAAAGCTCTTTATAAGAGCCTATCAGGAGTTGAAATAACTCACTCCTGATAGGCTCTTTAGTTTTTATTTTATTCTGCCTAAGGATGAGTTTGTCATCATCACGTTGCAGTAGATAAGCCGCTTTTTACGGGGCGCTTCAGCCCACCAATCAGGAACAAATTTTTAGTAGGTTTACTACAGGTCCATAACAAGTTTTTTTGAACTTTTAGGGCATCACACCTTACTCAATCAATCTTAATTAGACATAACTCTATACAAACCGTGACTATAGGCACAACATCTCTATAGCGGCTGCGTTATCGTATATAGACAGACTGCTGAAACCTTCTTAGAATCAGCTTAATAAGGAAACCTATGGCTACTAAATCTTCCACTCTATTCAGCTCTGAAAATGCGAATGTATGGTTGAGCCTGCAGCGTGCTATTTGCAGCAGCGCTGGGTTTCAACGCTGGAAATCAGAACTGCCTAGTGATGCTCTTGATAAAACTCCTTTAGAGCAGCTTGTGAGACGTTATCTACGTGAAACCTTAGAAACTCTTGCCTATTAATTAATAGTTGCCAATCAAAACTTGCTTTTAAGGAGGTTGATACAGCCTCCTTTTTTATTTACTTTCATTATTTCATTCTCAATATAAGTTTTATAGATTTTAAAAACGCTAGGGGGGCATGTGCTAAGCACATGCCCCCCTAATTAGACTAGGTTACACAACCAGCGACTACGCGTTGATGGAAGGAGCAACCATAGCAACAGGTGCAGCTTCACCAGCAGCCAAGTCTAGAGGGAAGTTGTGAGCGTTACGCTCGTGCATTACTTCCATACCTAGGTTGGCACGGTTG
>JBCCQQ010000008.1:0-136735 GCA_039024555.1 Cyanobacteria bacterium P01_D01_bin.156 | reverse complement strand
TGGTGAAGTGATATAAGTGCTACTGCGTTGCGTGCAACACCGATCACTCGGTTTCTCTGTAAAGGTCACTTAATCTATATGTTTGCGCAGAAATCGATCAAGCTGGTTCGCAAATGCCTCACGATCTCGATGATTCAAAGGCGGCGGCCCTCCTGTTTCTACTCCGCTATTGCGCAGAGTTTCCATAAAATTCCGCATGGATAGACGCTCTCGGATATTGCCTGAATCATAAAATTCACCGTAACCGTCCCTAGCGTTGATCTTGTGGAATCAACGAAGGAGGTTCTTTTCCAGTTCGTGCAGCCAAGCAGGCATGAGCGAGGAAATCAAGAATATCTCTGCCCTGAGCCTTGAGCGAAGCAGTGACGGTCAACAAGCGTGCAACAAACTGACTACCGCGTTGAGCTTGAGAACCAAAACTGGTTTTCCGCCAAATCACCGCTGGCCGCAAGGCTCTTTCAGCCGCATTATTGGTGGGTTCAAGATTTCCGATGGCAACGAAGGTCCATAACGCAGGTTCGACCTTGAGCAACCGACGACAGGTTCTGACGGTCTTCGCCAACGGAGATTTTTCATAAGGGTCAATCGGAAGTGAAGCAGCCTCTTCTAACGTCGTTTTGAATCCTTGCCGTAGCTGGGTGACTTGACGGATAAACTGCTCACGGGACAACGTCTTATTTTTCAGTTGATGCCACCACCGAAACAGCCGACGCTGGCGACGCAGCAACGCTTCCCCAATCTCTTGCGAAACACCCATCCGCTCTGTCATTGCTGTTAAGTCTCGCTTGAGATGAGCCCAACACACTTGCCGTTGGTCTAACGCAGTTCAGTTGCCTGAAACGCCGAAAACTCGTTAGAGTTTGAACTCAAATTTATAATTTCGCTGAAAAAATAGTACAAGTAAACTACCCTTCAGTCCTTGCATACCAGTGCTTTTGAGCTTATGGCACTTTATGACAGCTACGCTTATATCACCCCATCTTGGAACTCAATAAATTTGGGCTGTGGATCGGATTTAGCCATGGAGTGCTGTAATATTGGTACAAGGGTATCAGAGATATTCCTAATAATCTTGTGGCGGAACAGGGTTTTAGGAACGTGAATTTTGTAGGATCGAGAGCGCTTCTTCCAATGCCTTGGCTGCTGTCATCAACTGTGTTCGAGTTTTGACCAACTGATTGCGACGCTCAATTCCTGCCTTTGCTTCCCGATGTCGTGGTTCGTCTGTTTTACCCAAATGGATGTGCCGAACTAACCGTTGCTGCGCCTGGGGATGAAACATTTCTCTATGAGCTGCCAGTTTGTTGTACCAATAGGTACCGTAGGGTCGTTTTACCGCATAGGCATGAACTTCTGTTCCCTCAGGCGCAATATACTGTTTGCCTTCCGGTTCTAACTGAACTAACTGAGTTTCTAACTCAACCATGGCTTCTTGGAGTGTTTCCATCAATGACGAAATCCCCAGCGATTCCAGGTCTTGAGGGTTTCCTCGCTGTCGTAACATTAGGGTGGCAGCTGAGTTGGCTGACATCGGTACAGAACGCTGTGCCTGTAATTCGTTACCCACCTGAAGATGAACCGTTTCTTTATCTCCATCAGCTTTAGCCAGGTCTAAACAAGCCGCTAAATTAGGACATTGAGCGGCGAATAAATCTGGCAATTGAGTAATCGCCTCACAGGAAAAACTAAACGGACAATACTTTCGAACCATTGATATGTTCTAGCTGTCTTATAAAAATACTTAGCTAGAACTAAGTTTGAAAGATAGGTGCCCATAGTAAGCACCTGTAGTAATGAATCGTTAGCTCTTTAGCTTGTTAGGCCTCTTTGACTCGTTCTTTGAACGCTTTCCCAGCAGAAAACGCAGGAACAGTCGTCGCCGGAATCTTGATCACCTCACCCGTTTTAGGATTACGCCCATCTCGGGCTTTACGGTCCCGTGGCTCAAAACTACCAAAGCCAATCAAAGTAACCTTCTCACCTGCTGAAACGGTTTCCATTATTGTGTCAATTGTTGCGGATACCACGTTATCGATCACATTCTTAGGTACGTCAGTAGAAGATGCGATCTCATCAATCAATTCACCTTTATTCATAGTAGGCAGGCCTAAAGCAGCTGAATTCGTTATAAGACAGCTCATATTAGAGCATATAGCTCACTCGTGATCCATATAGTCTCAGCACTTAGCTGTTACGAGATTACTAGCAATGTGGAAAACGTGTGATGGCTACTTTCAAGTATGTTCAATGGCTCTGCCTCATTTAGCTGCTAAGTGCTTATCATTTCAGATGATATGGCGTTTGATGAGCTGGTTAAAGCACATCTGATGCAAGGACTGTGTGTTGTGGTGATTAGTCGTTAAGAGCAGCTGAGTGGGCATCTGTGAGATAGGCTTCTAACGATGCCTGCTTTGTTTAAAGGCTAGGCGTTTAAGAACTAATGGATAGAGTAATGGAGTTTCTCAGACATCCTATTTATTAACTCTCTGTAAGAGTGATAGATCGGGCTTCTTTATTTCTATTCCGTCTGGCTGGGTGTGCTGAAAAGTCACTTAACATCTAGTAGACAGCACTAATCAGTAACGCTATTATTGTCCTAGTTCAGATGTATTTACGCTGGTAAACACAGGTGAACCCCTATGAAAATGCAGCAGCTTAAAAAACGAGTTTGGAAGAGTTGGTCCAAACTCAACAGTTTTAAAGGAAGGCTCACCGGGTCGTTAGACGACTATGTGAGAGAAGTTAAGCTGTTCGGAGATAGACGCTATAAGAAGACCTGGATTGCTGCTCTTGCACGCTTTGAGGCGACTCTACATTATAAAGGCACTTTAGACCCTTGGACTCTTATTGTTCATGGATTCAACTTTACTCAAGACCGTTGGGATTATGAGTATCGTAACGAAATTCTAGACGAATTTTTAATGTACGAAGACGGTCTGGACATTATCAAAGCAGGCCTTGAACAGATTTTTACATCGACCGATTTCACTGCTGACGAACAACAGGAAGCACGGAATAATGGTTTTTTTGAACTTCTGGAAGGAAGAGAAAAACACTTACGAGGAACAAGCATCCCAGTTGGAGCTATCGGGCAACTCGAAGGAGCTAACGCCTAAACGTTATCGGATTGACGGGGCTATTGTTAACCGTCGCTTCAATAAGGCCATCAAGGATAATGGGGGAGCTGGTGATGTGTATCGTGATAGTGCGATCGCCCAAACTCAAGAGCTCTTTGATTGTGATGTAGATGAACTCTACAGGGAAACTGGCGGTAAGCGAAACGACCGAAGTTCCTTGCCTCAACCAGCGCAGGAAGCGTACATGGTTAACGAGTCGCTTACAGCACATGAGCTTGAGCGGATGATAGGAACCATTGGAGGGAATGATCAAGAAGAAGTAAATGATGCAATTGTTGGTCTAGTGCGAAAAGAGGCAAAACGTACCCGTTGGCGGTTGCCTTGGTAAAAAATCAGAAAATTTTGCTAATAGTTGTACTTACAATTTCCGTATTACTGTGATGCTGTCATATAAGTTGATGCAGGAGTATAGGAATTTAGAAGATGGTTATATATTTGATGAGCAGTCGGTTCTGACAAGCAATTACTATGAGTGAAGAACTACAAGCGACATTAGAGCGTATTGCTGAACAATAAGAGGCAAATACAGCTGCGATTGCAACTCTGATTGAACGTCAGGCCCAAAATGAAGCAACTATTGCACGCCTGCTACAAATGACTGAACGCTTAGCACCTCAAGTAATTGAAAATACTGAGCGTCTAAATGGCCTTAGCCCCAATGTGTAGCTTTATAGTTCAGGCTAGCCATAGCACCGCATTTCTGAAAAAATCTATAGCTTGTTCCGATGATGAAGTGCTTACGACTAGTTTCGGATGTTATCTGTGGTGATTCTGATATCTAAAATCAGTCGATCATGCCGTATTGAGCAACCAATTTCTTGGGTTATTTGAATAACTCCATTCTCTGAAACACCCAATTCCTCGCTCAAGATGTAGGGGGCTAAAATTCAATATCCGATAAATCAATTTATTTGACTTACACTAAAAACCTTACTAAAAATATTCTGTTAAATATGAGCTATCATAGCCCTTGAAATAAAGGCGTTTTGGCGATTGCTCGACTTTTGGATAGCAAATGGCACGACGGATTAATCAAAAATGTGTGGCCTGTGCTCAGATGAGTGTGACGAAGGCACGGCAGCTCCATGGGGAGTCTGGCGATGGCTGTTGGGTGGATAAGCGGTGTCATCGTAGACGATCTCACTATCGAAATCGGCAAGGGTTAAACGAAAAGCGTCGGGTAGAGTATCGTCAGCGGGTGGCCAAACCGGATGATGGCGTAGAACGAGTTTCTCTAGAGGTGGCCGATAATTCTTTGCCCTATGCAAATTTGTATATTTGGCGAGAGAAACGGAAAGATGCACCGGTGCATGCGATCGCAGCCACGGTCATCCAAAATGGAGAAAAAGTACTCGAAGTAGAGCCCATTCACTGTGCTGGTTACCGTAAGCGTCAGCTAGAACGCTATATGGAGCAGAAGGTGATGCCCTATTTGAAGGAGCGCTTTGGCATTACCCACTTTTCTAATGAAATTCGATTAGAGCCCACTGAGTGTCCCATCAAGGGTTGTCCTCTAAAAGAGAGTTTTGAGTCTGATGGAGTGGCAGATGGTTGATGTACGTCAGCTAGAGCTGGACTTGGGGGATGTCTTTGAGGATGCAGCGGATATGCCTGAAGAGGCGAATATTCTGGAGCTATGGCAGCAGTTTGCAGTGGTGATGGAAGAACTACCCTGGCGAGAGCAGCTACGGATGGGAGGAGAGGTTCTGGCTCAGCTAGCAGAGATTTGTGAAGCAAAGTCTGAGGCGCTGTGGGAGGACTGGCAGGATGCAAATAACAGTGATGGTCCAGTAATGGATGGGGATTGGCTGCGGGGACTGACGCGGCAGACTCAGGAGATAGACTTTTCTGAGTTAGTGCAGCGGTCGAATAATCGATTAGCTACTAGTCAAGACGATGTTGCTGCTGCTGATTCTGTTGTGGCTGAAGTGGATAAATCTGCAGTCTTGGCATTGGTAGATGAGCTAACGTTGGATGAAGCGAAGGAAAAGGCGCTGGCAGTTTCCCATTCTGAAGATGTATCTGCTTGGGTCGTTGCGATCTCTGCTAAATGCGAATCAACACCGCAAAGGTTGATAGATCTGCAGCGACAACTGCAGATTCCCCTGGTAGAAGTTTGGATTGCATCGCTTCTAGGAGGATTTCAACTAGAGCAACGTGGAGGGTTTTATGAAACTGAAGAAGTTTGGATCAATTGAGTGAATTTCACGAGAATTATGGAGATAGTTTAGTTTCATCTAGAATCTTATTAGTATGAGAGAGATACTGCTAACTTACTTGTAATATTTTCTTGTTGGCAGTTACTAAATTTCTGAGATTAAGGTTAATTAATTATGCTTGATCAGTCTCTTTAACTTGGTTTGTTATTTTAATCGGAATTTTTACAACAAACTCTGTTCCTTGACCAGGCTCAGAATAGCAATTCAAAGAGCCATGATGTTTGTCTACAACAATTTGATGACAAATTGAAAGCCCTAAACCTGTCCCTTTTCCAATATCTTTAGTAGTAAAAAATGCGTCAAAGATTCTACTTCTTAAGTTCTCTGAAATACCAGGTCCATTATCGGAAATATGGATGGTTACCCAGTTATTTTCGAGTAAGCGAGTTTGAATAGATATTTTAGGGGTGAAATTAGATTCACGTACTGATTCCTCTAGAAGCCACTCTTCCAGTGCATCAATGCTATTACTTATTAAGTTGAGAAATACTTGATTTAGCTGACTGGGATAGCACTCTACCTCAGGCAGTGGGCCGTAGTCTTTTTTGACTTGAATAGCAGGATATCCAGCTGTTTGTTTGAAACGATGTCGCAGAATTAAAAGCGTACTATCAATCCCCTCAGATAAAGTTACAGGCTTATAAGCAGCCTCATCCATGCGTGAGAAGTTTCGCAAAGATAGAACTATGTTGCGAATACGGTCAGTACCAAATTTCATAGAGCTGACCAACTGTGGAAGATCTGTTCGTAAAAAATCGAGATCAATCTCTTCAATACATTCTTGAACAGGCTGTGGTGGTAACTTTATATATGTTTGATAACAGTCAATCAGTTTTAATAGATCTTGAATGTATTCCTTTGCAGGTGAGATATTTCCATGAATGAAATTAATAGGATTGTTAATCTCATGGGCAACCCCTGCAACCAACTGTCCTAATGAAGACATCTTCTCATTCTGAACAAGCTGTAGTTGAGTTTGTTTGAGTGTTGTCAGCGCATTCTGTAGTTCCGTAGTGCGAGCATCAACTTGCTCTTCTAAAGTCTGATTGAGATGACGAAGCTGTAGGTGTACTCTAATGCGGGCAATAGCTTCTTGGTGCTGAATAGGTTTAGTGATATAGTCGACTGCTCCTACCTCAAATCCTTTAACCTTATCCTCTATGTCAGCGAGAGCGGTCATGAAAATAATAGGAATATCTTCTTGAGTTTTGTCCTGGGTTTTGATCTGATGGCAGGTTTCAAATCCATCCATTCCAGGCATCATGACATCTAATAGAATCAAGTCTGGACTCATGTAAGCAATTTGCTCTAACGCTGATTCTCCATCTGTTGCAACCAATGCTGTCCATCCTTGCTCTCGAATGGCTTCGGCCAGCACCTTGAGATTTGTTGGGTTATCGTCGACTATCAGGATACGATGTGCAGCAGACTGCAATAAGAATTCAGAATTTGCAAGAGTGGAAGATTTCATGACTGACTCGTTGATGTGATTGCTTTACTTATGAACTGTCGAATCGCTTTGACGTGGTAGTCATCGGCAAATTTGCGTAGTGTTTTCAAAAATGGAGTCACACTAGTATGTTCTCCTTCTAGACTATCGAGATAGTCTGAAATGGCACCGATATCACCCATCATTGATAGATGATAAAGGTGGTTTAAATCCTCAATGGATGGTGTAAAGCTAGCTTGATCATTGTTTAGGATTGGTTCTGAGATTGCAGATGGAGCTAGAAATTCTGTTTGCTCGCTATGCTTATATTCCCAAATGAGATCGAGGTTCTCTTGTAAAACTTGCAGCAAACTTTCAAGACTTATAGGTTTAGGAAGAAATGCATCTGCTCCAGCTGTTATACATTCCTGGCGATCGCTATCAAAAACGTGAGAGCTGTATGCGATCAAAGTTGTTTGGGTTAATGAGGTATCCATCCGAATTTGACGCATTAAGTCAAAACCATTCATTTCTGGCATCATTAGGTCTGTCAAAATTGCATCAGGTCGATGAATACGAGCTAATTCAAGAGCGGTATGACCATTGTCGGCTTTAAATAATTCGCAACCTAGCGACATTAGAATATCTGCCAGAACAGCTAAGCTGGATGCTTGGTCATCGACGATTAATATTTTAGGAACCTTTCCCTTAATGTGGATGATGTCAGATAAAGAATGGGTCGATTCTTCTGTTTCCCAATGCGTGGAGATAGGCAACTGTACATCCAGCCAGAAACAGCTGCCTTCATTTGGCTGACTCGATACTTGCAGTTGGCTACCTAAAAGGTGAGCAATTCTTTGAGAGATAGCAAGTCCTAATCCTGTACCCTCAGCTTTATGATTGCTACTGCCAACTTGCTCAAACGGTTGGAATATTTTCTCAAGCTGTGTAGGAGTCATTCCAACTCCAGTATCTTTTACTTTGAAACGTAGTCCTATTAACGTTTCCTGACTATCTGTCTTAGAAGTGGATTCTTCAGGTAGGCGCTCGATGGAAAAGACAACACTACCGTGGTCAGTAAACTTAACAGCATTTCCCAGCAGATTAATTAGTACTTGCCGTAGTCGTTTCTCATCTGCATAAAGCCCAGTTGGTAAACAATCTTCAGTTTTAAGCTGAAAAATTATGCCTTTTTGCTCTGCTTTTAATCGACAAATTTCGGAGACTCCCCTGAGGAAATCTATTAGATGAAAATTATTAGGGTGCAGTTCAAGCTTACGTGCCTCTATCTTGGATAGATCTAGAATGTCATTAATTAATGTTAGTAAGTGAGAACCGCATTGGTGAATGATAGAAATTCTTTCGTAATCTTTTGAGTGAGTGGGTTGATACCTTAGTAAAATCTGTGCGTATCCAAGAATTCCGTTCAAGGGAGTCCGCAGTTCGTGGCTCATATTTGCAAGAAATTCGCTCTTAGCTTGGTTGGCAGTGTCTGCTAACTGTTTGGCTATTACCAGCTCTTGAGTCCGTTCAGTAACTTTCAGCTCTAAGGTGGCATTAGCGTCTAATAGCTGGTTATTAGCGACTTCAAGTTTTTTATTTGTTAGGTATAAGCACTGTTTTTTATATGTATCGGTAGTGAGAATAGCACTTGCCAATAAAGCCACTGCAGCTGGAATAAAAGGTATTAGTGTGCCTGCTAAAAAAGCGAGGTATGTTCCACTGAGTAATGCGATTGCTAAACCACCTGTCACTGGTATCCATCCAATAGAAAGGCGATATCTTGCTCTACTGTGACTGCGATCTTCTATCCACCAAGTACCAAAACTGCTCAGAGCAGCCCAGGTAATAATCCAAACTGCTTGCTGTTTTAACGACCAAGCTCTTAAGTTTTTGCGATTGTTTAAGGCGCTGCTGATTAACTGACTCGAGAGATTAGCGTGAACAAATACACCGGCCAATGGCTGAGTCTTGGAGAGCCAGGCTCGGCTGAATGGAGTTTCAAAGAAATCGTTTGTGCTCTGTGCAATAGAACCAACAAATACGATACGATCCCTCATTAAGCTAAGGTCGACCGCACCAGATAAGACATCACTCATGGTGAG
This sequence comes from Cyanobacteria bacterium P01_D01_bin.156, assembly GCA_039024555.1. Classification (GTDB taxonomy): domain Bacteria; phylum Cyanobacteriota; class Cyanobacteriia; order Phormidesmidales; family Phormidesmidaceae; genus Leptothoe. Next base: position 127,845 of record JBCCQQ010000008.1, on the reverse strand, counting down.
CTGATAAAACTGACTAGAATCCCCACGCCAGTTCATCAAGATTTGATAGCCGCCCAGATCGTTTTTGTCATAGCCGCCCTCACCAGATCGTATAGGCTGGTAGGAAGCTTGACCTAGTTGAAACTGTTGTTGTTCAGTATTAATTGCTTCAAGGCTGATTCCTTCAGCTTCTAAATATGTTAATGCTGCTTGAGTAGCGAGCCCCGATTTGATTGAGCCTGTTTGAATATCTTCGGAAGAAAGCAGTGCGCGACGAACTGTACGATCTCTATCAAGAACTAGATCAGCGATCGCAACCTGACCTAACTCTGCTAACACAGGCGGTGGAGAAACTCGACTGCCGGTGATCTTTTCTACACCGATTAGCTGTGGTGTTGTTTTGTAGATTTCTAAGAGAGCCTGATGGCCTGGTTCTTCGGGTAAGTCTCGATATAAATCTAAGCCGATAACGCGAGGTTGTTGAGCACGTATTGCTTGGATAAGCTGGGCTAAAGTTTGGTCAGGAATTGGCCAATCACCTGTTGCTTGAATATCTGATTCATCAATGGTGACAACAACAATTCGCTCTTCTATTGATTCTAGTGTACGCAGTCGAAAAAACTCATCACGCACAGCCCATTCCAGTAGATCAAAGGTGCCCAGAGTGTTGCCTGCTATCACGGTAATAGCAACTCCTGGTGCAATCAGCCAGGTTCGATTGACCTTACTCAAGAGAGATTTTATTTTTTGCCACATATTAATTAAATGGGCACCTACGGGCATGTACTCAGTGGAATTTTCTGGCCAACTCAAGGCCAGAAAATTCCTAGAAAATCATATATTTTCAATTAAAATTCAGAGGTATGAGACTGGATATTTAACTAGGATAATGACTAACTTAGTTTTACCTTCACTCTCATTTTTCCCTGTAATTCACTATTCATCAACATTGACTACAATAATCGGTGCTTCAGCCATGCGACTAAGCCCTACAGAAGTCAATAATTCAGACCAGCTCTCCGCAATATCTTGGGTAGAAGTGACAGCTTGATGACTCGCTAGAATGGCTGCAGTGTCATACCAGATTCCATTCTGGGCTAGAGTTTCTGCATTTTCGAGTGAATAATCAGATGCTAGTAGGTCAGCCAATTCTTCAGTCGGTGCAATACGCTTAACCCAAGCATCTACAAAGGGACTAGCTGGGGTAATCTGTGCATCCACTTTCAAGGTCAAAAACCACTGATAATTCTGACCGATCTCCAGTTCAGGTGCTGACTCTGAGAGCTGAATTGCCATTACTCCACCTTCAGCAGGTATAGCAACTATCTGCTCAAAAACTAGATTCTGTTCCTCATCCTTGAGACTAAAGACGGCTTGTTGAATGGTGGAGGGAGGCACATAAGCCATGAACATTGGTCGTGCAGTCAAAGTCTGGCCATAGAAACTGTTAGGCGTAATTGCTAACATCGAATCGCTAACAGCCTGAAATAGTAAAGAGTTAGTACCATAACTATTGGTTCGAGAAGCTCCACCAGCTGTGTCACTAGGAGTTGCATTATCTAGTGGAGGGATAAAGCCAATGTCCCGGGAAGCTCCACCACTAGACGTTCGAGGAGCAGCACTATCTGGCGGTGGGATAAAGTTGAAACCATTACGAGAAGCCCCACCGCTAGTATTACTGTGAGGGACTGCATTATCAGCGGGTGGAATAAACCCAAAATCGCGGGAAGCTCCACCCGTACTCTGTTGAGGTGCGCTGTTATCTGAAGGGGGCACAAACTGCCAGTTTCCTCTAGAAGCTCCACCCGTACTCTGTTGAGGTGCGTTGTTGTCTTCTGGTGGTGTAAATGAGACGGCTTTAGCTGGAGCTAAGATAGTCGACAGTAAGCTCGACATCATCAGGGCTATTAGCGCTAAGCGCTCGAACACTTTTTTCCACAGATTTATTTTCATGGATGTTCACACAACCTTGTAGTTTTGGATATCAAAAGACTTTCAGTAAGGTATTCTCTAATCAATAAGATCTTAAATACCAACTAGTCGGACGCAACCTAGTCGGACGCAACTCTTAGGAAGAGTTGATAAAACAGCTTATCTTTTAAGACTCTTTCTTCTAATGTAAGTAATTTTGAGCTAGATCTGATCCGTGCTTTCTCTACTTTCTGTACTCAATTCTGTGAAAATCCTGTTAAAACTTTTGACGAATAGTGATTAGGTCATGTTTTATAACCAATTACCGATCAAAACGTATGCTGACCAGAAAAATGGATCATCAAAATTAGTCTCTCGTATTAGTCTTATCTGGGCCTGTCTGAGAGCTTCTGCTTTACTTGTGTCTGGTTGTTGTAATGCCTGATAGAAATTCGTCATCAGCTGAGCGGCGACGTTATCTTTAATTGGCCAGAGAGTAGCAACAGTTGTCCGTGCTCCGGAACGGACTGCTAACCCTGCTAGTCCTAATGTTGCACGCTCATCTCCTGTTGCTGTTTCACAAGCACTCAAGGTCAATAGTTCGATAGATTTATTACTAGCTTCCTCACGTTGTCTTAATAACTCAGAGAGCTCTCGAATATTAATAACACCATCCCAGGTGAGGAAATAGGTTTGATTAAAGTCAGAACTAAATTGGCCATGGGTGGCCAAATGGACCGCATCTATTGGTTCTGAGCGTAGGCGCTCAGCGATCGCATCACGAGTAAATTCGCTATTTAATAATTTGGTTGAGTTTATGAGCTGATGAATCGTTTCTATTTCTGTTTCAACTGCTGGAAGAGCACTGAAAGAACCTCGTTGTTCGCTAACCCCTCCAACTAGAGCCTTAATACTTTGCTGATTCAGATCGCGAGACTGTATTAGCTGTAGGCCTGGTGAGAGCGCTACAGGATATTTTTCAATTAAATACTGTGTGCCATCGTAGAGTGATGCCATAGGGATATTTCTTAATAGCCCATCTAATACGAATACAGCCGGTTGATCAGAGACAAGTAGTCCTTGGTCTTCTGCCGGTCGTATTAACCAATTATAAATTTGTTGGGCAGTAGACAAACGCTGAGATTTATCACTTGATAGATGCAGTAGGTTTAAGTATTCTTGAAGAGTTTTCTGAACAGATTGACTGTCAATGGAGACTTCGAATTCTTGTAGGGGTTGACCAGCTTTAGCGTATATAGTGACCAGGCGATTAGGTAGAATGATGGAATATGCCACCGTGGCAGATGGATCAATCTGATCAATTTGATTAACTTGGAGATCTATACAGGCTTCTCGAAAGAAGTTATCTAATTCAGCTATCTGTAATGCTTCTAGTACATCTCGGGCCTGTTTCAGGGTCTCTGGAGTTTTGATATCCAACAAAAGAGAGATAAACTCTCGATAGATTGGTTCTACCTGTTTTTGGTAAGAAAATTGTAGATCTTGATTTATTGCTACTAGATCTCCACGTAGCGATTGTATGGCAGCTATTGCTTCGCTGTAAGCCTCCACAGCTGCCTTTGTTTTATTTTTTTGTTTTAGAAGCTGACCTAATTGCCAGGCAGATTGAGAAATTACATCGGCTGATTGAGTTGTTCGAGCTGCGTGGAGAGATTTTTCGATTAATTCAAATGCCTCGGTCCACTGTTGTGTCTCACGATAAAGTTGTCCCATTTGTCGTAGCGCATGGGCTTTAGCACGAGTATCCTGTAAGTCATTAGAGAACCGAACAGCTTGTGCTAGCAGCTGATTCAAGTTCGATCGAGTAATCGCTGGGGTTGGAACTTGTAATAGACGATGGCTAAAGTTGACAATATTGTAGACGGCAGTTCGACTTGCAGACTGTTGACGGAGCTGAGCAAAGAGTCGTGGAGCCAGGCTATTGGCAGACTCATATTGCTTTGTCTCAATGTAGACGCTAAGTTCTTCTAGCTGAGCCTGTAGTTTTTCCTGAGGTGTTAAGGCAGCGGCTTCGGCCGCATCGAAGTAGGCCAAGGAAATATTGGCAGACTCTACCTCGGTCGCTAGTTTTCCAATGCTTAGATAAATTGAACTCAACTCTGTTGTGGCATTGATGCGGCGGGCACTTGCTAGGGCCTTTGACATATACTCGTAGCTAACGCGCGGGTCACCGGTGAGCTGAAACGCTTTCCCTAAACTCTGCAAGCCTACCACCTTCACGATTGAATCTGGTAGGGCTTCTAGTTGCTGGCGGGCAACTTCTAGTCGTTGTTGGGATCGTCGATAGTAGCCTAAGCTCTGGAGGGTTTCTGCTTGATTAATTTGACTACCCAGGATGCCTGTAATGTTTTCCGCTTGGCGATAATAGTCTTCTGCTTGTTGCCATAGTTCCAGAGCTTGTTCTGGCTGCCCTAAGTTAAGTTGAAGACTGGCTTGAGTGCTAAGGGCTTGACCGTAGAGCTCCGGTGCTTGGGAATGCTCTGCTAGCAGGGCCAGACTTTGCTCAATGTATACGGTCGCATCCGACCATTGGGCTAAAGACTGGTGGGCAGCCGAGAGTAGGTTGAGTACTGTGATGAGTTGGGGCAGTTCTCCACGTTGGCTAAATTTTGCTATTGTGCTTTGCCAGGTAGCGATCGCATCAGAATAGCGCCCCTCCTGATACAACGTCTGACCCACCGTAATCGGATTGATATGAGATTGCGGGAATTCTACTTCAGGTACAGAATCTGCGGCGGGTGCAGCCTCTGTTAAGGGAATTGCTGCGAGTCTAATCACTAGGCTCAGCCCAATCACCCCCCAAATCAAATGGTGGTAAACACGACGTGGAAAACAACTGAGAGAAATCGTAAATCTTCTGCCCACGATGACCAAATCAGACTAAGTGGCCATAGTTTTCCCGCTCTGGAGATTGGGCGCGCAGAGGTAAATAAGAACCGTAAAGTAAACTTGGCAAAAAATCAGTTTTTAGGTGTGAATGATTTCGTGATTTATCTAACTAGACAGCTAATTGTTGAACTTATTAGTGGTGATAAGAGCAACTCATAGGTGATTAACTGATATGCCAGAGCAAGTTGTATAGGAGGTTAGTTCACGCTGGTTTGTTGCAACTGCTAACTCGATTTGCCCAGTGGTATTCGTGTGCCAGGTAGTCGCTTCGGTTAGGGGAACAGAGGATTGGGAAGAGGGACTTAAGGGTAAGGTGGAAGTAGAATGTGAGGGCTCACTAGCCAAGTTACGGATGTCGGTCCAAAAGCGATTTTGATTCCCTTGGGTGGGATGGTTGGGGATGCCGCCACGTCCGGTTGCGATAAACTCATTGCCACTGCTGGTACAGCCTTGGGCAATCTGTTTACTAGTATCGACTAAATCAATAGGGAGTTCTACCAGGCCAGAGTCAGGATTAACAACAAAGTTGTTAATTTCAACAGTACCAGTGACGCCAAGTTCGGAGCTAGCGGTTATGTCATTGCCAGCGGTGAGCTGATCGCGAAATTCTAATCCTAAGAGGCCCCGAGTCGTAATGCTTATGTTACCACCATCCCCACTAACGGCATTGGCCACAATATCACTATTTTCTAAACCGAGAATAATTGGTGAAGCCAGAACAATGTTGCCCCCGTCACCTATGTTTCTCGATTCAGCATTAATCAAACTGTTGCGGCGCATTAACAATAGTCTATCCACTGTTAACGAAATGTTGCCTCCGTTTCCTGCAGTCGTTAAAGCAGAGAGTTGGCCACCCTGATCGAGGGAAATTTGCTCAGCATTAATTGTTAAGGTTCCACCTTCTCCAGTACCTAAGCTCTTGACTGCCACTTCAGCGCCTTCTTCAACCACAAGAGAGGGTGTTATCAACGTGACATTACCAGCATTACCTGTTGGTATTGCCGGTAACCCAAATATTGAGCGAAAGGTATCGCTGGGAATATCTGCAGATGAGCTGATTGATGATAAAAGCTGAATAGGTGTCTGGATACCTCCCTCGACTGTGATTCCTTGAGTGGCATTAACAGTGATGTTCCCGGCATTACCACTAGCTGTGGTGGATGAGTCTAGACGTCCGGTATTGCGTAGATTCAGTTGTGGTGTGTTCACTAAAACATCTCCGGCGTTGCCGCTGCCTAAAGTAGTTGCAGCAAGATTGCTAGCCTGGCCAATGGCAAGACTAAACCCTTCGATATCGACCCTTTCTGACATATCAATACTGAGGGTACCGCTATTACCACTATCCAACGTAAATGTTGAAAGGCTTGCTCCGCCTGAGATTAGTAACTGATTGCCCGTCACCCACACATCTCCGGCATTGCCGCTGCTCCCGGTAACCGCTCCCAAAAGACTGGCTGAGGTATTACCCCCTACTTCTGCAAGATTGAGAGTGTCATCCACTTGGATCTTGACATCGCCTCCCTGACCTGACCCTATAAAGCTATTGGCTACAATACGTCCCCCTGATCGCATTGAGAGATTGTCTGCGGTGAGGTTAACGGTACTGCCGTTTCCAGTTCCAAAAGTACTGGAAACAATGCCACTGGGGATAATGTCTCCACCGCTACTATCAACTTCTATGATGTTAATGTCATCAGTTGCTTGGATATCAAGGTCAGTTCCAGATTGAGATCCATAGTTTTGTGCCAACAGTAGCGAACCATTCTCTAGATTTAGTGTTTGGGTATTCACTGTGAGATGACCGACTACTAGACTGCTGGTATCCACCAAAGCACGGTTATTTAGGGTGATATTACCGAGGTCGCTAACGTTTATGTAGTCAAAGTCCCAGCCAGCCGGACTAGTCTTTAATTCAACGGTGCCCGACTGAGGGCTGCCCAAATGTAAGTGCCCACCCAGAGTATTGCTAACTATGCCGCCTGATAAACGAATGTCGTGTCCGATTAGCGCCAGGGTTTCCTGAGGCGCGATACGTAACCCTACATCGCCTCCGCCTCCAGTTAAGAGAGATAGACCCGCATTAACAATGCTATGGCCAGTGTTAACCACTTCCAGAGTTGGCTGCGATGTAGACGCTTCAGCTCCAAACTGAAGTCCTGCGGGGGTGCTTACTGTCAGCAACGGTGCCTCATTGGAGGTGGCGGCATTAAATTCGAGCCCATGGCTAAACAAAACGGACTCTGCGGTACTGGGGATAAACGAGCCGGGTAAAGATAGACTCGCATTGCTACCAAAGCTAATGCCATTGGGGTTAATTAAAAAGAGATCTGGGCTGTTGCCTCCTGTGAGAGAAAGCTGGCCATCGAGAAATGATGCATTGCTCCCTGTGACACGACCAATGACTACATTCACCATGTTCTGGCCACCGTCTAACGCAAACGTTACATCGTTAGTACCTGGAGAAAATTCTGAAAAGCTGTGAAACAGTGTTGTTAATTCCTGGGTGCCTCCAGTCACAGTGAATGGACCTGTTCCGCTTACCACTGTTCCTACAGTGCTGTCTTCACTGACCTGTGCTAGAACTGGCAGGCCTATCAGACAAAGTAGTAGACTCACCCCCAGCCCGCGATACAGCATAAAATTTTCCTTAGCTCATAAAACCGTTACGTTCATATGGACTAAGTCTGCCCGTGAGTGGTTGTTGCCTATCTACAATCGGAGCTCATGCCAACGATGTATCAGTAGGTTTTTAAAGATTCATTGCTAGTGCAGTTTTGTTCCGGATCTATGGGGAAGTTGCTGAGTATTGCCATTCTCCATGAGCGAAGAGTTCTAGTTTATAGTCATGATATTTCTCTAGGGAAGGCCGATGGCCAACGCTGATGATACTAATACCTAGCGTTTGTAAATGCCCATAGAGTGATGCTTCATTGGCTAGGTCCAGAGCACTAGTGGCTTCATCTAGGAACACATATGTAGGGGATTTTAATAAAATGCGGGCAAAGGCTAAGCGCTGTTGTTCACCTAAGGATAAGCTAGAGAGAGATTTTTGTTTCTCATTAGATGAGAGATGCTTTTTCGTAGTTTCTTGATATGTGGGCAATAGCGCTAAGTGTTCTAAATTGACGGCTGCTAACACTTGGTTGAGCTGTGAGTTGTCTATGATGGAGTATGAGTCAGGATAGCGAAGCTGTTGTTGTAAGTTTCCAGGTGGTAAATAGGGCCGTTGGGGAAGAAATGCAACGGACTCTGGACAAGTAATATTACCGCTACCGGCATGCCAAAGGCCTGCAATGGCACGGAGTAGGGAGCTTTTACCGATACCACTGGGACCAACGATGAGTAAACTTTTTTTAGGTGGGAGAGTAAAAGATAAGTCTTGGATTAAAGTTTTATCTGAGTTGGGTGTGGAAAGGGTTAGATGCTCGATGGAGAGGTTGGAGCCAGAATATCTTTTGATGCTGAACTCTTGAGAATCTAGAGGTGTTGAAAGAGGCTTGCTAAGATCTGTAAATGTGGCTGTTAGTTGAGTAAGACGTTGGATGCTTGCACCAAGATTAGTTAACTGCTGCAGCTGAATAACAATTAAGGCCAGTGCCCCTAGCATTAGATTAAAGGCTGCTCCGGCCTGGGTAACATCGCCAATTTCTAAGTCTCCTGCGAAGAGTCTGGGGGCTAGAATAATTCCTGGAATGATAAAAGTGCCGTAGCGATAGTGGTTTTGAAAAAGGTTTAGGCCCAGCTGCCAGCGGATTAATCGTGAGAAGTTTCGAAGTACTAGCCCGAACTGCTGCCAGCTTTGGGAGAGTTCTTGCTTTTCTCCACGATATAGGGCGATGGCTTCAGTGTTTTCACGAATTCTGGCTAAATCGTAGCGAAAGGTTGCTTCTTGTTGAAGTTGTTCCGCATTGATACTGATAAGGGATTTGCCAAAAGAGAGAGTTGCGATCGCAGTTCCTACAACAGCATAAACTACTAAAACAGCAACTAATGGCTGAGAAATGGACCACAGTACGCCAGCAAAACCGATGAGCTGGAATCCTGATTCTAGAAGAATGACTAAAAACTTCAGAGATTCTTGAGTAAGGGTACGGACATCTTCTTCGATACGCTGGTCCGGGTTAGCTAAAACCTGGCGTAGGCGTATTTGATAAAAGTGATTGTTACTTAAATAGTGATCCAAATAATGATGAGTGAGCCAGGTGCGCCAGAACAACCCTAGTTTGGCCCGGACATATCCACTTAAAGAGGCAAGAGGAATGCCTACTAACAAAATGATTAAAAAGATACCAATGGCCTGCCAGAATCGGTCGGCATCTTGAGCAGCCAAGGCCGAGGTGACTTCTCCACCGTAGATTAAAAAAACAACTTTGAGACCAGTTTGAATAAGGAGTAAGCCAATAAGAACGACTAAAAGGCTCCAGGCACCTAACTTTTCTCGGGAGAGCCAATAGGGAAGAATGACTGATTTTAGTGAAGATGGTTGGGACATGAAGGTGGAGACAGGGAGCAAGGAGAGTTAAGATGCAGATATTGATAGGTCTATCAATAGAAAAAGACAGCTATTTTAGATGGCAAATTCTTTATAAGTTTTTGCTGACTGCAGATTCCAACTGTGGTCTTTATTTAGGGTTAAAACTTGGTGGTGGTAGTCTAAAAGACTTGGACGATGGCCAATACTGATATAAGTGATAGGTTTAGTGGCTAGCTGTTGGTAGAGATGTTGTTCCTGGTGAACTGATAGAGCGCTGGTAGCTTCGTCCAGTAGCGCATAGGCAGGTTGAGTAACCAAGAGCCGAGCAAAGGCCAATCGCTGTTGTTCCCCTGTAGATAGCCTTTGGGACCAATCTTGCTGTTGTTCTAGGTCGGTTAGGCCATCTAGCCGTACAGTTTTCAGAAGAGACAGTAGTTCTTGATCTGCTAGGTTAGAATTTATTTTGGGATATAGAAGCTGTTGTCGCAGGGTCCCTAATACTAGATATGGACGCTGAGGCAAAAATAGAATATCGTCCGAGGGACATTGGACGATTCCCTGACCAGTAGTCCAAAGTCCGGCGATAGCCCTGATTAGGGAGCTTTTGCCAACACCGCTGGGACCCGTGATTAAAAGATTTTGATTCGCTTCAACCGTGAAAGAGAGCTGATTAACAAGAGTGCGTTGAGTCTCTGGCAGTTCTAAGGTGAGGTTTTGTGTTCTGATTTGAGAACTCGGTAATACTTTGATGGGGTGATTGATGGTATCAGTTACTTCTAGTCCTTGGATTAACTGATTAAGCCGATCAATACTGGCGGCTAAAGTGGTGAGCTGTTCAAACTGTACAACTACTAAACTGAGAGAGAGCCAGATACGGTCAAAGGCTGCTTGGGATTGAACAACAGCTCCTACTTCTATATTGCCTGACAGAATTTGTGGAGCCAGAATCAAACTAGGAATAATAAAGGTGAGATATTGATAACCATTTTGGAAACAATCTAGGCCCAACTGCCAGCGGATAAAGCGGTTAAAGTTTTCAACGACTTGGCCAAAACGCTGATGACTGTCTTGCTTAGCGTAGGTTTGACCTTGATAAAAAGCGATAGATTCGCCATTTTCTTGAATATCAATTAGGCCGAAGCGAAAGTTGGCTTCTCGTTTGAGCTGCTCAGCGTTGATGCGGGTGAGTCGTTTGCCGAAAAAGAATGTTGCGATCGCACTTCCAGTGAGTGCATAAAAACTTAAAAAGCCTGTTAGCCCCAAAGAAACTGACCACAACACCCCAATAAAGCCAATGAGTTGAATGCCAGATTCCAGTAACGTGGACAGAATAAAAACAGATGTTTGGGTAATGTGTTTAATATCCTCAGCCATGCGCTGGTCAGGATTATCGATATCATCAGACAAGTAATAGAACCGTCGCTGGCTCAAATAAGATGTCAGCAGATAACGAGTTAACCAGCGCCGCCAGTGCAAACCTAGACGATCTCGAACGTAGGTACTAATGGAGAGAAAAAGTGCGCTCGCCAGGAGGATGCCGATAAAAAGAGATAGGGTGGTTTGAAATCGTTGTGGGTCCCGAGCTGCCAGAGCTGAAATAAATTCTCCTCGCTGTAGACTTTCAAAAACTAAGAAACTACTACTAATAGCTGATAGAGCTACGAGTAATAATAGGCAAAGGCTGGCAGTTCTCTTTTGTTGAGAGGCGGCGTGCATCCAGTAAAACTGGATTATTTGCCAGAGCGGTTGGCTAACGCGCTCAAACAGTTGAAGCATTCACATAATCCTTGGAAACTAAAATGCGTCTGTATTCATCATAGGAACTACCAAAAAATAATCCTAATAAATTGATTGGCTACTGTTTCAATAAGGCATATCAAAAAATTAAACTGCATGTTATTCGTGTGAAGTCAAGTCAATCGGATAACATAAATGTGGACTTGGAATAAATTTTCAAGTTAGTTTTGGTTATAAATTCGTAGGTAATTTGTTTTCTTATAAAACATAATGACCTGCAGCTTATTTATTACTGCCCTATAGGTTCTGTTATGGCTCGTGGTTCTAAGGCTTCATCAATTAGTGCGCTGTTTGACTATGGCAGCTTAGATGTATCACAGCGTTCGATTATTCAGCAGCGTACTGGGGAAATTCGAGAGCGGTTACGGCGATCGGCTCAGGATGTTTGGGAAATTGGTGAGAAGCTATCAGATGTGAGATCGCGGCTGCAGTACGGCCAATTTCTTACCTGGCTAAAGGCTGAGTTTGGTTGGAGTCAGCGAACGGCGTACAACTTTATTAAGGTCTATGAAACCTTTGGCGATAGATTTGCAAATCTTGCAAAAGTCGACATAGCGACGTCTCTGTTGTATCAGCTAGCATCACCGTCTGTACCTGAAGACCTACGGAACGAGGTGTTAGAAGCTGCTGAACAGGGTAAGAAAATTACGGCGAATGAGCTACGGACAGCCATTAAAAAGGTGAAGCATCTAAAGTCGGCTGCTGTAGCTAAAGACGATGATGGGATTCCCAATTTTGATGACGTCCCCATATCTGAGTCAGAAATTATTCGGGTTATCCCAGGGAAAGCCAGACAGGCAAAACTACAGTCGCTGCCCTCGTCATCTCTAGCTATGTCCCATGAGCTGGCATTAAACGTTGAGCCGGGATGGTATCGCCTGGGGGGTAAGCATATGATTTTTTGTGGTGATACAGCAGATTGTTCATTTATTGATGCAGCGCCAACAGCAAAGCTGGCAATTGCATTTACCGGAAGTGACTGGGATCATGATTGGCTAGTGGAGCAGGTGGATAATGTAGTAGTGTTGCCCCAGGATGAATTCTCGTTAGAGAAACTGGAGCAGCTGCTTTGTTTATTGTCTAGCCCTAAGGATCAGGTTATTTTGCCGTGGCTACCCCACCCTGAAATTCTATACACGGCCCATAGACTTGAACGGAATGTATACGGAGGAGATGCGGATATTGCTCGATGCCAGCGTGTGATCGCATCATCTGGTCTATCGGTTGAATCCTTGAAGATAGCCTATGCCACAGAGCAGGTTAGTTAAGTAGCCAGTGCTGGCAATAGTTTGGTGGCAAATAGTGGTTGCTGTACAAAAAAGTGATCCCCATCAATAGCTTCCAATGAAAAGTTTTGAGAATGAATTGCCCAAGCGGCAACTTGTTCCTGACTAACGATAGTGTCTTGGCGACCCCAAAAGCCTGTAACGGGACAAGTTAGTGGCATACCAGGTTGGTATTTATAGGTCTCTAGGACAGTAAAGTCAGCGCGGAGGATGGGAAGTACGAGGGCCATCATCTCTGCGTTGTTCAAAATATTTTCAGGGGTACCCTTATAGCGTTTTAGTTCATCGATAAATGCTGCGTCGGGTAGGGTGTGCATGAGGGTTCTTTCTGCCGGGAGGTGGGGAGCTTGGGCTGCAGAAACCCATAAATGTAGAGGGGTTAGCTGTACACTATGTCTAAGCCATCGGCACAGTTCAAAGGCAATAAGGGCGCCTAGACTGTGACCAAAGCAGGCAAAAGGAAGATTCAAGTAAGGCAGGACCTCAGGACCTAGCTTTTCAATAATAGAGGTGACACGTTTGAGAGGGGCTTCTGTTATACGTTTGCCCCGGCCAGGCAGTTCGATGGCATACACTTCAACGGTCTCTGGCAATTGTTTTGCCCAGGTGCGGAACATCCATGCAGAACCGCCTGCATGGGCAAAACACAACAGTCTGATTTTGGGATGCGATTTTGGGTATGGACAGACTATCCAGCTGCTCATGATGCATTAGTCTGTAGGGGTGTTCAGGATTAGTATCCTAACGTTAAGTTAATCCTTTAGCTGAGTAATCTATTCATAATGGCCGCTCACCACTCTTTGGCGACGTCAGTTTCTACTGACTCACCTTGTCGGTATTGTTCGGTAGCTTCCAAGGCTAATCAAGAAGATCCCATCGGTAGCGCTGTTGTGGCAGATCAGTGGATGTTCATTGAGGTGCCTCAACCGTGGGCGAAAAACCCCTGGCAGGATCAATTGTCGGAGCTCCAGGAGGTATTTCAGCAGATTGAAAGAAAGCCAAAGCTGTGGAAGCGATTGCGGATTGTTGCGATCGCTCCTGATAAACACCATTCAACTCCGGATCGCTGTCACATATTTTTTTATCGCAAACCCCGGGGGCCTGTCGCAGACTATACCCAGCAACATTACTGGGTACCGCGCCAAAAAATTGCTAATTTAGTTCAAAGTCTGACCCTTCAACCCGCCCAGATAGAAACATTCTCAGCCTATCAGCAGCCATTTACTCGCAATCTTTTTGTATGTACCCACACCCACTATGATGTCGCTTGTGGACGGTTTGGTACTCCCTTATATCGGACATTGCGAGAACGCTATGCCCAGGACGGACAGCTGCAGATATGGCAAACATCTCACTTTGGAGGGCATAACTTTGCACCAACGCTGATTGACTTTCCCATGGGGCAATTTTGGGGGCATTTGGAGCCAGATGCGTTAGACAGTCTAGTTTATCGTCGGGGAGATATTTCTGAATTACGCTTGTTTTACCGAGGCTGGACTGGCTTTTCCCATTGGGAGCAAGTTGCGGAACGGGACCTGTGGATGCAGCAGGGATGGTCTTGGCTACATAAACCGAAACTAGCCAGGGTAATTAGACGAGATCCGGGAAAATTCATACACCAGTTCCTGCGATGGGTTCTACCCTGGATTCCCCATATTCGTGCTCAGATTTTACTCAAGAAATTAGAACGGAAATTGACCTGGGCAGACGTTGAAATCTCTTGGCATGAGAGAGCGATAATTAAAACCTATAGGGTACGAGTGGAGGTAAGCCACTCTGTACTCAGTCAGATGAAATCTGGAACAGACCAACCGCTGGTTCCTGTGCAGCAATACTCAGTTAAAGCAATACCGATTTAGGTTAATGGTCTAATAGCTGTACGAAAGGCTACATACTTTCCCTGTCAATACTTGTAGCAATCAGTAGCTGGTGGAATAATTGTCTCTGCTGCAGTAAAATCTCGGCAATCTTTTGCCGCCTGTGTCAAGGCTAAGTAGGGGTGTACAGCACAGGCTAGTTCTTTGCAGCCTGTGTAGTAAGCACAACGACCACAAGGGGTGGAGCGTTGTAAGTAGATCTGTAGTGCTTTGGTTTTGATATCTACAAATGCTTGTACAGTAAACCAAGCCATTAGACACAGAAGCAACAAAGGCCCCATGATGATGGCAACGATGATTGAACAGGTGGTGATAATGTCGTTCATCCCTGTTTTGTATTCCTGTTGATGGTGGGGCGCCTAAATTATTGCAAAACTTTCTCAATAAACTCAATAGCGATTTGGGCTTCCCTATGGTCAGATATGTCTTTGAGTATGCTTAATAGGTTCGTGTGCCTTGAGAAGATGGAATAGTAAAAAAATGCTAAACCTTTTATCCTGAGCAGTTACGACCTAATGCTTCCATTACATAAGTAGTAGTCTAGACACTGTGTGAGATTACTCCGGTTTTAAGGATGGTAATCTAATAGCATAATAAGTTTATTGAGACTTAGTTTTAATAGTCATTAGAGTGCAGTATCTGCCTATGGAACCCGCTATCCAAGTTGGAGCTCAAATTCTCAACACTCCGGAGCTGGTACAAAAAATTCGGCAGTATCGTCTGTTGCCACAGCTAGTAAAAGAGCTAGTGATTGATCAGCTCATCGGTGGCATTACCTGCGATCAGCAGGTCGCCTACGAGTACTATTGCACCCAAAATAACTTGCTTAGTGACGAACAGCGTCAAGCCTGGTGTCAGCAGCATCAGTTAGAACCTCAGCATTTAGTTGCTGAAGCGCTGCGTGCCTATCGATTGCATCGGTTTAAGGAAGATACTTGGGGTTCTCAGATTCAGTCGATCTTTATGCAAAACAAGGCCAAGTATGACCGAGCCATCTACTCGCTGCTTCGCACTAAGGATGTTTCCTTAGCCCAAGAACTATACTTTCGCCTACGCGACGATAAAGTGTCATTTGCAAACTTAGCGAAGCAGTATTCTCAAGGGAAGGAAGCGCAGACCGGTGGCATGGTAGGCCCCGTTGAGCTAGGTACCCTTCACCCCAATTTGGCAAGAATTTTGCAAATAATTGAGCCGCAGGAGCTATGGCCACCTGAAAAATTGGGTGATTGGCTAGTGATTGTTAGGTTGGAAAAATTTGTTCCTGCTAGGCTTGATGAGGCTATGCGTCAGCGTCTACTAAACGAGCAGTTCCAGGCATTGCTAAACCAAAAAATGCAGGCTAGTCCAACAAAATTATTACCAAAAGTAGCTCTACCCACAAAGACGCCTCAAAAGCTGCTGCAATCAGTACCAAAGCATGCCTAAATCGACGCTGTCGCCGACAGTACGTGCCCTCGGCTGGGTAAGTCTTTGCACTGATTTTGCTAGCAAAATGGTGTACCCGATTACACCGATTTTTCTAACATCGGTTTTAGGGGCTCCAGTATGGACGGTAGGGGTAATTGAGGGCATTGCTGAGAGTACAGCCAGTTTGTTAAAGCTCTATTCTGGTTGGCTGTCGGATCGGGTGGGTCAACGTAAGCCCTTTGCAGTAACAGGCTATGGTTTGGGAGCACTCTCTAAGCTGGGGTTAGCAGCAGCTAGCGGTTGGGGGATGGTGCTAGCCGCTAGACTGGTGGACCGTCTTGGTAAAGGATTGCGGGCGGCTCCACGGGATGTGCTGATTACGGAAAACTGTGCACCGGAACAGCGAGGCCAAGCGTTTGGGCTACACCATAGCCTGGAAACGGTTGGAGAAGTACTGGGTCCCCTGTTGGGTCTGTTGTTATTGAGCCAGGTGGGATATCGAGGGGTGTTTGCGTTTGCGTTTATCCCAGCCCTGCTGGGGGTATTCGTACTTTTAAAGTGGGTGCGGGAACCAAGGCGTGATACTAAGCCGCGATCGCGACCGCAATTTACGCTAAAAGGACTCAGCCCAGCCTATCGGCAGTTTTTGCTGGTGGTGGGGCTGTTTAGTTTAGGGAACTCGTCGGATGCGTTTTTGTTACTGCGATCTCAAGATCTGGGCCTTACAGGTAGTCAATTGTTGTTGCTTTATGCAGTGTTTAACCTAGTAGAAACCTTTTTAGGCTTCACTGCGGGGCGACTATCAGATCGTATTGGCCGTCGTCCTTTATTAATAGCGGGCTATGGAGTTTTTGCTTTGGTATACCTGGGCTTTGCCCTGGCCCAAAAGGCTGAAATAGTATGGGGCCTTTTTATGTTTTATGGTCTTTATTCCACTCTGACGCGGGGTGTGCAAAAAGCATTTGTTGCCGATCTGGTAAATCCCGATCGGCGCGGTGCGGAGGTTGGCACCTTTCATATGTTGATTGGGTTAGCTACACTGCCCGCTAGCTTGATTGCAGGATGGCTCTATACCCAAGTATCAGTCGCTGCGCCCTTTTATTTTAGTGTGACCACAACAATCTTAGCGATAGTACTGTTGTTAGGGATAAACTCAAATCAGCAGGTTTTGGCGAGACGGTAAGGGAGAATTCTAAATTTGATCACGACCCTACTCTTTTAGGAAGGCGAATTCCACACTCTTCAGCGAGCCATTCGATACAGTACTCTGATGAGCAGTATACGCGCACGTTTTGTAGCTCAGATACTTCGCGTCCTGATCCGACGTCGTGATTGGGGACCACCCGAGTCCATGGTACGTCGTGCTCGACGTTTGTTTGGCACACCGCGCCCCCTTCGACGCTTCAATTTGGCTGGCGTCACCGTAACGCCCACCGAGATCCATCACCCGCCGGGTGAGTGGATAGTCCCAAGCGCATCAACCCGTCGAACCATCCTCTACCTGCACGGCGGCGGATACGTTTCGTGTTCGCCCTCGACTCATCGGCCGATTACAGCGGCCTTAGCTCGACTCACACCCGCTAGAGTCTTCGCGTCCGAGTATCGGCTAGCCCCTGAGTTTCCGTATCCGGCTGCGCTCGACGACGCAGAAGCCGCGTACCAATGGTTAATCAACAGCGGCGTCTCTCATCACGATATCGCCTTGGCAGGTGACTCCGCCGGGGGCGGACTAGCCCTAGCGCTCCTGCTTCGTATTCGCGATCAAGGTCTAGCTTTACCTTCCTGTGCCGTGCTTTTCTCCCCTGCTACGGACCTGACGGGGAGTGGTGCATCAGTCACCGTCAATGATGGTAAATGCGCCATGCTCCGATCGGAAAATATTCAAGCGTTCGCCCGTTGTTATGCTCGACCAGAGGAATGGCGCGAAGCAGGCGCATCTCCGCTATTTGGACGGTTAGATGGGATTGCTCCGCTACATATTCAGGTTGGTGACACCGAGATCCTTCTCGACGATGCGAAGCGGGTACATGATAAGGTCCAATCTTCCGGTGGAGAAAGCGAGTTGGTGGTATGCGCTGGCGTCTTCCACAGCTGGCAAATGCTCGACGGCTTTGTTCCGGAGGCTCGAAGTTCGCTACAACAGGCCGCCAATTTCATAGCAACTAAAATAGTCTTAAGAGAAAGTTGAAATCTTTGGAAAAACAGAAAGCTGAATTGCTTGAACGTCAGAACCAATAACCGAATTAGTCAGAGGTTTGTGCTGTACAACCACCTGGTCGTAGTCTAAAGCTTATAAAGCTGGGACTATCTCACGGTTCTCTGTCTTATCTATTGCTTCTGTGCCATCAGCTAAATCTGTATAGGTATAGCCTAGCTGACGAAAATCTAAGACATCTTGCGCGCTAACAATCTTGGTAGCTGCTGGGGGCGTAAACATCTCTGTCAGGTTTGCATTTTTAGGACCGTAGTTACCGGGAGAAGATAGCCCACCGTCCCAGGGCCACATTGGATCAGAGAGATTATGACCAAAGGGTCGTTCGCTTGCTGGATAAAATGCATCACCACTGTGTCCGTCATCTTGCCACTGCGCCCAAAGGCGATCCACATTGGCGTGATGTAGCCAAAAAATAGGATCGTAAGGAGAGCAGGGGATGCTGTCCATTGTGCCTAAAATATCCGTTTGGTGCGCAATCCCTTGGTTCCAATCAGTCCAATCGACTTGACTACCACCGATAATAGAGTGGGCAAAGGCATGTAGCGCCCAACCAGGAACATAATCTGAGTTAGCATTATTATCCGGCACTAGTGCACCTTCAATCAGTGCATTAAACACTTCATAGTTGTCGGTATTAAAGAGACTGTTGATTTCACTCTGAGGTAAGGGATAGCTATCAAACGGCGGCAACGTAGAAAACCTGAGCAGATGAGGTCCTAACGACTCTAATGTCATGGCATCAAAGTGGAGAGTTTCGTTGAGCTGCCATGCTGCGAATGGGCTAGTTTTTACCTCACCGCCCTCAAAGCGTCCGTGTTCAGGAACTTCAACAAAGGTACCTTGCCCTGATGTTCCCAAAAAATCTTCTTGTAGCATCACGTTAAGCGCATCTGGATCGGTCCAGTCCCAGTAAGGAATAGTGATACTTTCATCGACTGTCTGCAGCGCCTGCTCAAAGTCGAGTAGGAACTGTCGATGCCAAGGCAAAAACGCTGGATAACTGTGGGCGGGATTCCCGCGAGCCGGACCGGTGGCTCCCAAGCTCTGACGAAATCCCATGGTTAAAATATGTTGAACTACAAACTGTTCGTATAGGCTGAGCCGCGAGCCCTCAGGATATGTTGATTGTAGAGTGTTGACGGCAGTAACAAAAGCGAACTTTTCTTCTGGGGTTAGCGCGGTCACGCTTTTACGTATATGGCGTTCTTGAGACTGGGAAAGATTTGGAAAAACCAGCTCCGGACCGGTGGCATTTGGGGGAGGAGGATAGTAAACTCCAGAATTATCGTGCAGCCTGGAAAGGGCAATGATTGCGATCGCAACTACCAAAATCACGCCAATAAAAAAACTCAGCGTTAACTTCTTTGAAAACGAAAATGTAGAATTCAGTCTTTGAAGCACAGAAAAATGTCGTTAGACTAAAAACGAACAGGTATGGCTCTCACAAACGGAGCATCCGAAGAGCTATAGCTCTATAAATTAGCACGCTCATAGGTAGAATTATTCTCAATATAAGTGCTAAGCGTAGCGCGTCTGAAGGTGCGAATGCTCGATATGATCACTTCATTCAACAGACCTATGTGTAGGCTCATTTGCTATATTAGCGTTTGCGGATACTGACGAATCTGGAGTTGAAAATATACTGCGCTATGCAACTGACTTTGAAGGTCATTGCTTTGACGCAAGATTTGTCATCATAACGTTTCACACAGTACGCTTCATGGTAAACACTTTTGGCAGTACAAATGTTTTATTGTGTGGTAAGTTTGAGTAGCCTCGTAAGTATATATCCTTGAACGAAAGGCATCAGGGCCTTATGGAAAGTACTTTAGAGATACGTTTTGACCGAGTAGGCCACTTGATAACTGCTTATGCGATGTGCTGGGTGAGGTATGTACAAGCGCCTATTGGGCAGGTCTGGCAAGCGGTAAGCACTAAAGAAGGTCTAGAAAAGTGGTGGATAGTGCCTCCTAGGGTGTTTAATCTCAGGATTGATGGCCTCTTCAGTCATCATTGGGATAATACAATCACCAGCTATGAGCCACTTCGTTATATCGCTCTCAATGAGCCAAGAGGCTCTTATCGTGGAACGGGAGGAATGAGATTCGAGTTAGAGGCCAAGGGTGACAATGAAACAACTTTTATGTTTTTGGATACTTTTGGGCCGACTGTCCTTGCTTCCGAAGCTATTAATGGCATGCCGACGAAATTTGAACAACAGTCTGGTGGCCCTGGAACAATTTGGTCCTCAGTCACTGCAGGATGGCATGGGACGGTGGATAAACTTGAGAGACTATTTGATGACGAGGTTCCATTCAATAGTAATGAAGAACTTTGTTGTTTTTATCTGGGTTACATCAAGGCCTAACTACGATTGCTAGATATGGTGCAAAGAGTGCTGAAAAGGGGGGGATGTAGAGAGGCCACCTTGTGGACGTAAATCTGATCGTTATGTTGTTGAGATAATATTTAAAGGGATAAGGAAAATGCCAAACTATCAAACAATCGAAGCAAAGGCGTTCGTGCCATCTAGAGATTTTAACCTAAGCCAAAAATTTTATGTTGATATTGGCTTTGAATTAAAGTGGTCTGATAGTGATTTGGCATATTTCACAGCAGGAAGTAGTAGCTTTCTTCTTCAAAATTTTTATGTTAAAGAGCATGCTGATAATTTTATGATGCATCTGCTCGTGGAGAGTGCCAATGACTGGTGGCAGCGAATTAGCGACAAACAAGTCGTAGAAAAATATAACGTCAAGCTTGGTAACCCAGAAGATAGAGACTGGAAAATGCGTGATTTTACCTTGACGGATCCGACGGGTGTGTTGTGGAGGATTGGAAACAATCTGTA
This sequence comes from Cyanobacteria bacterium P01_D01_bin.156, assembly GCA_039024555.1. Classification (GTDB taxonomy): domain Bacteria; phylum Cyanobacteriota; class Cyanobacteriia; order Phormidesmidales; family Phormidesmidaceae; genus Leptothoe. The sequence continues at coordinate 107,138 of JBCCQQ010000008.1, read as the reverse complement.
GCTTAACCAAGCATAACTGTGACGCTAAAAGCAGCAGATAATATTCGTGAAGGATATGTAAAATGGCTCAATTATGGCTCAATGATTTTCAGGAAACGAAGTGGAAAGGTACAGCTGAGTTGTGGCTTGATCCTGCCGGTAATAACGCTGATGTTAGTGAATGCACTCTGCAAATAGAGGCGAATGTTCTTTCCTATACATGGGTTTACGAGGACGAAATAAAAACAGGGTCTTTTACATTTCATGAAAGTAGTGCTACTTGGGTAGATAGTTGGCATCAGAAAACACCAGTACAATGTCTAGACTTGGCAGAAGCTTGGGGCCTTTTCACTGTGCACTATTCCTATGGTGACCCCTCAGGTCCTCCCTGGGGTTGGCGCAGTAAGCTCTCGAAGAGACCGGACGGTAGTTTGGTTCTGCAAATGACTAATATTGCCCCTTGGGGTGAAGAAGGACGAGCAGTTAGGATGGTCTTTCAAAGAGCGGTTTAGGACTAGGTAAAAGATGTGAGCAATGCTATGGAGAATCTACTTTCTTTCCTAATGACAGAGTTAAAAGATTGTTATAGATAATACGTCGAGAGTTTTTTATTTTGCTGGATTTCAGCTGATGAACTATGAGCCGTGAATGGCTGATTCAGAGCTAGATGCAACGGTAAAACCTTTATGTTTGATACTACAAGGATAAGAATTTTATACGGACTGAAAGAACAGACAGAACTCAGGATTTTAGAACTAGAGGTTATGAATTTATGAAAGCCAAAGCAATTACCCCAATTCTAAATGTTTCAAGTTTGCAAGAAAGCTTTGAATGGTTTGACCAGCTGGGATGGACGAAACTGTGGGATTGGGGTGATCCACCGGGATTTGGGGCAATAGGTTCTGGAGAATGTGAGATTTTTCTATGCCAGGATGGACAGGGTGGTCGTGGTAAAGGTAACAACTCAAGTACATTTGGTCCGGGAGGGGATGAAACCCAAGACAAGGGAGTCTGGATGTCCATTTGGGTAGAGAATGTAGATCAGCTATACGCTCTTGCTATTGAGCACGGCATTGAGGTTGTCTTTCCTCCCGAAGATATGCCTTGGGGCGTCAGAGAATTTCATGTCAGATATCCTGATGGGCATGTGTTTCGGATAGGTCAGTAGCTGGGCTTAGCTCTATGGAAATTGAATTCTTAGTATCCGTTAAATCTCGAAGGTAATTTGCCTGAGATGGTTAAGCCAAATTACTACAACGCAATAGCCTCAATTTATGATCAAACTCGCTGGATGACCGAGCACGTTGCTGAAGATGTTGCCGACGTTATTCTGGCTCTGGTCAAGGCGACCCCCAGTACCTGTTTTTTAGAACCCGGTGTGGGTACAGGCTTAAATGTTCTCCCATTGGTCAAACGGGGCTACCCGGTTACTGGCATCGATATTTCCAAAGAAATGCTCGACCAGTTTAGGCAAAAACTGCAACCGATGCCCCCAAACCTAACTCTGCTTCAGGCAGATGCGTCAAAACTGCCCTTTCCAGATTCCAGTTTTGACGTGGCCCTTACTGTTCATATGATTCATACCGTCTCGAATTGGCAAACCTTTCTTGACGAGGTTGCCAGGGTTCTAAAGCCTGAAAGTTTTTATCTCAATGCTCAATGGAATACCCCACCTGCGCACAAAGAGTTCTCAATGCACTTCAAACGCATTCTCTCAAAGTATGAAGAGGTGAAATTTCCCAAGATACTTGATAACTTGATTGAAGATACTGATCTCTACTTGCGCCATAAGGGCTACCAATCTACCTATCAGATTGCTAAAGAATGGATCGTCAAGAATACTGTTGAAGAGCTGCTAAGCAATATTAGATCGCGTGCCTATGGCTTCTGCTGGTGGGCACCGGATGACATTTTTCAGCTTGCTGTAGAAGAATTCGAAGAGTTTTGTATCAGATACTATGGCCCAAGCACAACTGAGCTATCTTCAACAGCAAAGTTTGAGGTTTGGGCATATACTCCATCAACAAGTCGGTAAAAGTCTTTGGGAGAACCTTCCACTATCGACATCTTCTTAATCGCCCTACTCCTAAAACTGCAATCCAACCCATATAACATGGAGCCCAAGTGGACCACCACTGATTAGAAAACGGTACAGCTGCAGGTTGGTGAAGTATAAAGTGACCATATGCGTTAAGGCTTAATAGAATACTTAAGCCGATAAATGCCATATTGAGTATCGAGCGTGGAGATATCCTCATATCGAAATATTGAATCTTTCTTGGCCGGTAGACCAATTAATTATATTCAGAATTTGAGAAGCCATCACTAATGACAAATGCCAACCTACGGAGTTTCAATGACTCCATTATTGATGGTTAACCTTACGGAATCTTTGTGATCACTGCGTATCGTACGGTTTGTTTTAGGAGCCCTGGAGATTCTATATGAGCAAGATTTAAGCGCAGCTGCGATCGCTGAAAAAGCTGCGTTGGTTGTTACTAAATTTAGTCCAGAATGGTCTGAACCAGCGATTGTTCAGACCATTCAACAGACGACCTTGCCACTAAAAATAGTCCAAATATGATGAGATAAGACTAGTTCGAAGATTGATATCTGAAATACTGCTCTGTTGAGAATAAATTGCAATAATGTATGTAGCTTTCCATTTTTAATTCCTATGTCATCCTCAGATATCACACCTTCATCCTCTTTACCTCAAAAGCTATTCGCCCCTGGTAAATCTGATAGTTCTTTATTTCAGATTGTTTGGCTGATTGTCCGACTGGCGGCAGGCGGCTTGATGATTCACAATGGCTTGGATAAGTTAGCGGATATTCAAGGCTTTGCTGATAACGTGGTTAGCTACATTGGGCTACCGTATCCAGTCTTTTTTACTTACTGTGCCGCTTATGTGGAAGTAATCAGCGCTGGATTAATCATTTTAGGATTTTTAACGCGCCCGAATGCTTTAGCCTTGTTAGCGACGATGGGTGTGGCTATTTTCTTTCACATTAAAGGTAATGGCCTAAAAGTTACTCCATTAGAAACTGCATCGCTCTACGGTGCGCTGTACTTATTCCTTTTGGCTAACGGTCCAGGGCAGTGGTCGTTAGATGCACTTATTGCCAAGAAGTTTGAGCAATAGGCTTGCCATACAATGTCAGAGTTTTAACCGACAGGTTGGGAAAGAATTATGGGCGTTGCTGATTCAAAGGATAATTTTTTTTGTCATATTCAGACAATTGATAAGTTCTACAGATCTTTTTATCCTCTGAATCAGTAACGGTAAATTATGCTCTATCCTTGACTCTTTCTGCTTTCTAAACGTTATCGCCCAATATGATTGAGCTAGAATCCTCGACTCCGATAAATACGGAGATTATGGATGCCAGTCGAAATAAGATGGTAAAGCTTCACAATTGATGTGTTCTGTTTATCCTAGGTCTATAAACTATCAGCCAGAAATTAAGTGAGAGTACTACTGCCTTGTAGGTGTATTAATAGCAAAATAGAATCGAATAGATGAATCTTGTGAATGCACTAAGGGTTCTGATTGTTCTTTCTAGTTATCAGGTTGAAATTCCATGTCTAAATGTATGCAACTATCTAAAGAAAACGAAACAGTCAAAGCGGTGCTATGGAAATCTCTTTCTGATAAGCAAGCCGAAGTTGTAAATGGTGGTCTTATTTATTGGTGTTCGCAAACAGGCAGACATTTGTTTGGCGGTGGACCAATGTAGGTTTTGAAATGTAAGGTCAGTTAAATTGTTTATGCAAAATATTTTAATCAACCAAGTAAAACACAATTGCTTGGTTGATTTTGTTTTATGTGTTTTTAGCCTTGAACAAATACTCTTATCTATTATTCTTCGGAAAAATTTCAGTTTTGGTTGTGGACAAGGTTTAACCTCATACTTAATTCATGTGAAAGGGACAATCAGACCGTGGCTTAGGGGCAATTAATCCCAGACGACTATCTTTAAATTTATCGAGGGTGGCGACTGCGCAGCTTTGGCCAAATCGAAGGCTGCCACCCTCGCTGCCACCAAATTTTTCACAGATAGCACGATGAGACTTGGCAAGTTCAAAATAGGCTTGTACAAACTTATCGTGTTGTGGCTTTAACTCATTGGGCAGGGCCTCAAATGTTGGCCGCAGTCGCTTCCAAATCTGCATCAGAGCCGCATGTTCCCACGACATTAGACCGCTAAAGTTGTCGGCGCGTACTTGAGGGGGTGTCATGGACTGTCGTACATCTTGTTCGTAGGCATCCCGGCTAAAGCTGCCAGCCAGTTCCATAGAGGCCCCAGATGCCAACATCAAGTCTGTTGCAGTCACTAACTCTTGTTCGGCTTGGTCCAGGTTGCCAAGGGCCAGTTGAGCTTCAAACCGTCTAAGGCTGATAATTAAGCCCTGAACATTGATAAAAAAGGACCAGTGAAATCCTTGCCAGATGGCTTGGGGGGTGGTCTGATTCATGACAACGCTTCCAGGTAAAAGACTCTTGCTAGTAGATGGATATAGCTAATAAACCCCTGTTTTTGTTGTTCAACATGCTTGGATGAAAGCTGAGAATTTTGATGGCAAAGTGCAATAAATCGATGACAGTTAGTTAATAGTCCTCTCACCAGACAAAGGGAAGTCTCGTCAGTTTGGACATGATTAATACCAAAGTACTGGTCGTAGTCGTCCACATCGTCGGTGCTGAGAGAGGTCTTGGTGGACTGCACCTGGGCTAGCTTAGTGTTGGGTATGGGCAGAGTGGTGAGTAATTGTTCTACCTGAGCGAGTGCCTGGGAAGAATCTTTTGTATTTAACGCGTACAAAAGCTGTTCCAATATAATTTGAATCTTCTGTTTTTCTGTATCGTTCAACGAGTACTCCAGGGGAATATCCCAGGGCACGAGTAAATCCAGGGTCTTGGGTGCGTTATCTGGTGTCGTCATATTAAGCGTCGTTTCTGGCGTCACCGAGCTTTCCCTGGTATGGGTAGTAGCTATTGTGGATGCAATCTGACTAATCATTATCTTGCTGGTTTTTCGCCATGGCTTTTCTCAAACTGAGGGGGCGCATGTCGGTCCAAACTTCGCCAATATAATCAAGACATTCTTGTTTAGTACCCAGTTTTCCTTCAGCCCTCCAACCCCAAGGGATTTCTTTATATTCAGGCCAGATAGAGTAACGTTCTTCGTCGCTGATAACTACGCGATAGGTGATTTCGGTGGATTGGGTCATGGTTCTTAGAAGGGATAAGGGGAAAGGGGGGGCAGGGCGAAGAGACTAGATATAATTCGCTTGTTGGAGGGCGGTAAGACCTTCGCAAAAGGCGGTATAGATTTTGTGGATGTCGTCTGTGGTATGGGCGGTGGAGAGAAAACCGCCTTTGTCGCCGCCCCGTAGGTGGATGCCGCGGTTGAGCAGATGGTAGGACAGTAGATTGGTGGCCAGAGGGGAGATTTTGCTTTGGGTGAGTGCGATCGCAAAGAAGGAGCCAAACTGGGTAAACCTCACGGGCAAATGCGCCTCTGAGGTAAAGCTGTTAAGCCGATTTACCAGATCAATTGTTTTCTTGTTCAAATCTGTTTGTAACCCAGTCCCCTCTGCCTTTAGTCGGCTGAGGGTAGCATGGGCCGTGGCCAGAGCCAAAGGATGTTTGCAGAAAGTACCAGCAAAGAAAGTGGTGTTTACCTGGGGCTGGGAGTCGTCACCGTAGCACCATTGGCCACCATCAATGTGGTCCATAAATCGAGATTTACCGGCGATGATGGATAGGGGTAAACCACCGCCTGCAATTTTGCTGTAGGTGGCGAGATCGGCCTGAATCCCAAAGTGGGCTTGGGCACCGCCAGGTTGCACCCGAAAGCCGGTAACCATTTCGTCAAAAATTAGAGCTGTACCAATTTGGCTGGTTAGCGATCTCAGTTCCTGTAAAAAATCTCTAGGCTGTAGCTCCGGGCAGCGGCTTTGCACAGGCTCTACTAAAACCGCTGCTAGCTTGTTGCGGTTGGCTTTAATGGCAGCTAATGACTGAGGATTGCCGTATTCTAAAACCATGACATCCTGCGCTACCGCTGGAGGAATACCCAGAGCCGCCGGTACTGCACGGCTGTTAATTTTTTGTTTGAGTAGCCAGTTAACTGGCGCTAGCCAGGGTTTAGAGCCGGTTACTCTTACTGCCTTTTTGCGAGCATATTCGCTCAGGGGAGCTCGCAACAGGGCCGCATCAAAATGACCGTGGTAAGAGTTGGTAAATACCGCAATTTTTTTGCGCTTGGTAGCCGTACGAGCAATGCGCACAGCTGTCATCACCGCTTCAGTGCCGGTGTTGCTAAATGTGACCCGCTCCATTCCCGTGAGAGCACTCACTAGTTGGGCAACGTTTCCCACTAACTCTGCTTGGGGTCCGATGGGAATTCCTTTTTTTAACTGGGTTTCTAGTGCTTCTCGAATAAAAGGAGGATTGTGGCCAAATAGATAGGTGCCCAGCCCCATCAGGATATCGATATATTCATTGCCATCAATATCCCAAAGTCGAGAACCTTCAGCTCTTGCTGCCACCACTGGATAGCACATCTCCTTCGTTTCCAGGGAGAAATTAAACCCAATGGAACTTTTATCCGCCACGACAGAGCGGTTGGCCGCAGCCTGTTGTTTTGATTTCACAGTACGCTGAGTGTAACGCTCTATGATTCCTTGGAGGTGTTGTTGTGTGGAAATTGTGGTGGTCATGGTTTTGGGTAAACAGAAGAACAGGTATGGAAAAAGGGGCTGGTCTTTTGCCTGCCCTCGTCTTGAGTATCTATGGTGAATCCATAACCGAGACTGTTTCAGCCGTTGTATTTAAACAAGTAGAGGACGATTTCTGGCAAATAAAATGGGCGGAATGGCGATCGTCAATTTTTGAAGAACCATCAATAGTTTGTAGCGAGATGTCCTTAAATCCCACCTGCTGAAGTGCTGTAATAACAGCATTAATCTCGTGGCCCTTGACGGGATAGCTAAGTTTTTTCTGTTCCCAGTGGGGTTCAAAGCCAGCAAAATTTTGTAGAACCCGCAGACGTAGACCGATAAAGCGGGGGCGGCTTAATAGCGTATACAGCATCCTTTTAATGGGAAACAACAGCTGTCTAATCAGGCCAGAGGATTTTACGGAAGACTGATAAATAGTGACTTCAAATGCTCCTTCAGCAGAGTTGGAATCGTAGCGAGGAGTAATCATCCAAGCAAAGTAGCGACTAATTTCACCTTCAGTGGGTTGCCCTTGCCACCAGCGTTCTAGCTGCTCTGGATGGTTGAGGTCAAACACAAATATGCCGTCTGGTTTCAGAGCCCGATACACTCGCTCAAATACCTGGGTCAGCTCTGGCAAACTCATCAAATGATTGAGAGAAGCGCTGGTGGAAAATACACCGTCAATACTGGCTTCCAAATCAAAGGTGCGGGCATCCTCTAGGAGAAAATCAGCCTGGGGCGCATTCTGCCGGGCATAGGCCAACATTTCCTCAGAGCCATCCAGTCCCACCACATCATATCCAGCCTCAATTAGTGGCTGAATCAATTGCCCCGTACCACAGCACAAATCTAAAATCTTTCCTTGCTTTGGTATGTGGGGTAACAACACCCTCTCAAGCAATGCCAGTTGAGGCTTGCTATAGTCTGGTCCCACGGTCTTGTTGTAGAGCCAGGCCCAATTGTTGTAGTCGGTATAACGTTCGGTCATGGTAGGAGGAGAAAGGGGGCAGGGGAGAAGGGGGCAAGGAGGAAACTGTAGGGTGGGCACGAAACCAAAAATTATGTCAACACCGGGGGCGGCGATAACGTACCGGTTGCAACCATGGCCTTCAGATAGGTATCAAATAACGATTGATTTAATCGTGGTAAATCAAAGGGAGCATTTTTCAATCCGGTATAGGTTTGCTCCGTATCAAACGGAACTTCCAGGGCCTGATTGGCCGCGTTGCTCTCACCAGTCCGTGATGAGAATAGGGAAACTAGAGGATACAATGCATGCTGTTCATCTCCCTGGGCAATGAGCATTAGTTTCTTAAACCATTGCTCATAGGGCACCCGCTGGATGGGATAGCCAGCCCTTTGACATGCTTCAAATAACAGATTTGAGGATGCCGATTCTGGGTGAATTAGATGGAAGGCTTTACCCACGGACTCGGGTTGCAGGGATAAATAGACCATGGCTTTACTCACGTAGTCCACTGGCAGCATATCCAGAGGCATCTCTCCTTCCGGGGCCATGCCAGATTGCACATAGCCCTGCATCAGCCGATAGAGAAAATCGTTGCGATTAAAAACGCCGGTTTGACTATGGCCAGAGATAGGACCAGGGCGATAGATGGTAACAGGGAGGTTGCGATCGCGAACCTGTGCCACTAGCTGTTCTGCTACCCACTTAGTCCGGTTGTAGCCTCCAGTTGGCACAGGATAATCTCCCAAGTTGCTCTGCTCATAGAGCTTGACCTGTCCCGGCAGCGGCGTTGGCGGTAGAACACTAAGCGTGGACGTGTAGTGCAAGGACTTAGGCCGCCCTTGGCAGGCTAGCTTAATAATTTCTCGGGTGCCGTTTACATTAGCTGCTTTAAGCTGGGCGTAGGGAGAAATATGGTGAACCTGAGCACCATTGTGATAAACGCTATCAATTTGTTCGGTTAGAGCCTCAAAATAGGTCTCAGATAATCCTAGAAACGACTCACTTAAATCTCCCGAAACTGGTATGAGACGAGAGGCAAAACTATGCTGCCAGATTCTATAGCTGGACAGACACTGTTCCAGTGTATCTAGGCCTGATTTAGATTCTCGTACCAGGCAATAGATGGTCGCATCAGTTTGTTGTAGGAGTTCATATAGTAGAAAGGCCCCTAGGAATCCTGTAGCTCCGGTTAGGAAGATATTTTTGGGAGTAGTGGAGTGGTGGAGCGGAGGAGTCGGGATAATATCTGCTGGGAGAATGAGATCCTGTCGCCAGTCAGGCACTTGAACAGAAGATGTTGCTTGAGGATTGGCTGGTGTCGAGGGTGAAGTTTGCGCCGTGGTGTTTTTAAGTAGGGCAATGATTTCTGGTTTGTGTTCTTTTAGTTTAATTGTTAATTCTGGGGTTAAGGCACCCTTGGGTGCGTTGCAGCGCAGTGTATCACCGTCCATCCAGAGGCGAATATCGAGGCTTTGAAGTTGGGCGAGGAAGGGGGTGAGGGTGTCAGCAGTCATTGATTTGACAGAGGATGACGAGGGTAGGGACGCGGTGGAGGGGTGGAGCGGTGGGCTTTGGAATTCGGAATTCGGAGTTCGAAATTCGGAAAGGACAGGAATGGGGTTGTTCTTTTTCGTTTGTTTAGTCTGGCTCGGGGGTAGCTTGATTTCTTTTCGTCCCAACATACGTTCGCTAGTGCGATTCTGTTGTTGACAGTGTTTGACTAGCTGATTGGATTCAATAATGGGAGTGGAATCTGGGGTGTAATTGATAGAAGTAATGTAGGTAAGCCAGGGTTCTTGACCCATAGCGTAGACGTAAACTTGTTGCGGGTTGAGCTGGTTAACCAGGGTAAGAGCTCGTTCTGCATTGGAGCCATCAAGGCGACGGGTTTGGGCTTGTTTGTGGGGAGTAGGCTGAGGCAGTAGCGGCCCGTAGGCCCAGGTGAAGGGGGCACCGTCGCATTCCATGCCGATAAAGAGAATATCGAGATCACCCAGTAAATGATTGATATGGCTGTAGAGTCTAGGATCAAGATTGTTAGAGTCAGCGGCACACAGTATGGAATGACCCTTGAGGTTAATCCAGTAGGCGTTTTTGGTAGAGATATTGAGATCGCCGTGTTCCCCCAGAACAGGAATGCTGATGATTTCACCATCGGGAAGGGGGATGCTTTCTAGCTCGTCTAAAGTTCGTACTTGAGAAAAGCCGATTTGTTGAAGGGCAAGCTTGAGGGATGGATCGAGGAGAGAGCCCTTTTGACTGCTGGGGATAACAATATGCTTGATTTTGTGGCGCAGCTGTAGCAATGTTTCTAGCATGACGTGGTCCTGATGGTTGTGGGTAATCAGGGCATAGTCAATGGTTTCTGGCAGGTCCTTATAGCTGTAGCGCTCCATTCCCGCAGGATGTTCGTAGCTCACTAGCGGGTCGCAGAGAATAGAGATTTCTGCGGTTTCGATCAGCACGCAGGCATGTCCTAGGTAGCGAATTCTAACGCCGTCATCTTGATAGGACGGATTTTTTCTAGGTGCTTCAGGGGTAAAGAGATTGTAAAAGAATGGACGATTCGAGCCTGTAATCTCCAATAAATCAGCCATGGCTTCCACTGAATTAGGGGTGTGCCGCATTTGGAAAAGCTGATCTAACCGGGAATCTACAAAAGGGATGGGGAGAAACAGACTGTCGTTATCGGGTAGACGCGGAGTGCTCATTACAAAAGCACGTTGGTCGCTGTTAGCGTATACGCGTAAGGCAATACTTTGGTCCGCTGAGTTGTAATATTCGCTGCGGTACAACAGACCCTCAATAAAGCGAATAGATGGATTGTTTTCGGCATCATAAACTAGCTCTACGTAGCCTTGGAGGGGTTCCGGTATCTGGGCATAAAGAGATTCTAGGGATTTGCCTGGAGGATGTTGGTTCAGCTGGTGAGTGAGGGTTGCGATCGCATCGCTCAAACCCAATAGTTTTGCCTGCTCTGCTTTACTCTTTTCTAAGAGTGTCTTGACCTCACCCACTCGGCCAGGTCCATGGTTAATAAAAGGCCCTCCCTGCATAGCAGGATCTCTCAGCGTAGAAGCATGAACCTCTGGCGCAGCCACAAAGGATTCCATAATTTTCAGCTGCGACTCTGTTAGATACCGAGCCGCTGTGGCTGGTGGAATCAGATAGCTCCAGGCATACCATTGACGAATCAGCGGTTCTGCTACCACCTGGGGTTTAAGATAGCCGATGAAGTCTTTGAGGGAGATCATAATGCAATCTCCTCCCGTTCTTCATCGCTGTCTACCGGTAGCTGCATCTGAGCTAAGCGTCGTTTTTGCTCTACCCGCTGGGCTAACCCTGCTACGGTGGTAGCCTCAAATAAATCAATCACCGTGATTTCCACTGAGAACTGATTGAGAAGTTGAGCCACAAGCTGTGTGGCCAGTAAGGAATGACCACCTAAATCAAAGAAATCATCGTAGATGCTTACAGACTTTAAAGAGAGCACCTGGGCAAAAATCTCAGCCAAAGTCTGTTCTGTGGCATTGCGAGGAGCTACCTGTTCCTGATTAGAGACAACAGTGGGTGCAGGCAGCGACTTGGTATCTACCTTACCGTTGGGCGTTAACGGTAGAGCAGGCAACCATATAAACACTGACGGCACCATATACTGAGGCAGTGTTTCTGCCACAAACTGTCGAATTTCTGTTGGTGTTGCGCCGTTAGCCACCATCGGCACACCGTAGGCCACCAGTCGCTTGTTGCCATTATCCTCTCTAACCACAACAATGCTGGTTTTGATATCTGGGTGAGACTGTAGAATGCGCTCAACTTCTCCCAGCTCTATGCGGAAGCCACGAATCTTAGTCTGATTGTCGATGCGACCCAGAATCTTAATGCGACCATCGGGGAGGTATGTGGCAAGGTCACCAGTTTTATAGAGGGTGGGTGATGGGTGGACTTCCGACTTCCGACTTCCGACTTCCGACTTCCGGTTGCTCCCCTGCTTCCTGGCAAATGGGTTTGCAATAAACCGTTCTGCTGTTAGATCGGGACGATTCAAATACCCACGGGCCAATCCCACTCCGGCGATGTGTAGCTCACCGGGTACGCCGATGGGTAACAGCTGGAGATTATTGTCCAGGATATACAGCTGTTTGTTAGTGCTGGGTAACAGTGTTGGTTCCACCGGATGGCCATTGCCGCAGGGCACCATACTGGCATTTACAGTGGTTTCAGTGGGACCGTAGGCATTGATAAATAGCCGGTTTTGGCTCCAGGTTTCAATGAGTTCTGGACTGGGAGCTTCGCCACCGACTAGCACCATGCGCAGCTCTGGAAAATCATCGTAGGGTACACTCACCAAGGCAGACGGAGTAATCGTGATGTGGGTGACGTTGTGCCGCTGGATGAGATTTTTCAGGTCGGGGCCAGGCAGCATGGTAGTGGCCGGAGCCAGCAAAAGCTTTGAACCTGTGGCCAATGCCATGATGATTTCTGGAATAGAGGCATCAAAGCTAAAGGAGAAGAATTGTAGGATGCAGTCACCAGGGCGTACTTGACAGATGCGAATTTTGTCTTCTGTTAGGTTGACTAAACCACTGTGGGGAATCAGGACACCTTTAGGTTTACCGGTGGAGCCGGAGGTATAAATCAGGTAGACCAGATTGTTGGGGCCAACGATATGCTCAGGATTAGTATTGGGCTGATGCTGGGGCCATTGGGTATCCAGGTTTACCCGCTGAGCGCTTAGGTCAAAAGAGAATTTGCTCTCGGTAAGCAGTACCGCTACCAGGGCGTCGGAGAGCATGTAGTCCAGACGTTCTGGCGGATAGGTGGGATCTAAGGGTAGGTAGGCTCCACCGGCCTTAAGCACAGCCAGCATAGCAATAATCATCTCAGGGGAGCGATCTACGCAGATGCCGACAATCTTTTCTGGGCTGACGCCTAGAGAGATTAGGCGGTGGGCTAGCTGGTTGCTGCGCTGGTTGAGTTCCTGGTAAGACAGCTGTTGAGGAGTGGTTCCGTCGTCGTAGATAAGTGCGATCGCACCAGGCGTTTTCTCTACCTGTTCTTCAAAGAGATAGTGGAAACAGCTATTCTGGCGATAGGGTTTCTCCGTAGTGTTCCAGTCCACCAGCTGTTGCTGCAGTTCAGTTTCGGTAAGCATGGGGAGCTCAGCAATGGGTCGATCTGGAGCAGCCACAATGGAGGCCAGAATTATTTGAAAATGGTGCACCATCCGCTGAATGGTTTCCGACTTAAACAGATCGCAGTTGTATTCAAAGCCACCGACAATGCCGTTGGGAGTTTCATATAGATCGACACTGAGGTCTAGCTTGGCGGTGGTCACCGCCTGGGGCAGTCGCTTAAAGGTTAGCCCCGGTAAGCTGAGAGTCTCTTGGGGGGCATTTTCCAGACGAAACTTGACCTGAAATAGAGGGCTGTAGCTTAAATCTCGCTCTAGCTGCAGCTCATCCACCAACTTCTCAAAGGGAAGATCTTGATGGTCGTAGGCATTGAGAGTAATGGCTTTTACCTGAGCTAGGAGATCTTGAAAACCAGCTTGGGGAGAGAGTTGCGATCGCAGCGCCAACACATTGATAAATAATCCAATCAGCCCTTCCACCTCGGCGCGATGACGATTGGCGATGGGTGTGCCCACCACCAGGTCCGTTTGGCCTGTATACCGATAAAGCAGTACCTTGAATGCCGCCAGTAGAGTCATAAAGACTGTAGCTGATTGACTCTGGGCAAGGGCAGTGAGTTTTTGACTTAATTCTGGTGACAATGAAAACTGTTTCACTGCACCCCGATAGGTTTGCACCCTGGCCCGAGGAAAATCTGTCGGCAGTTGCAGCACAGGCTGGTGAATGTCTAACTGATTTCGCCAATAGTTAAGCTGTTTTTCTAGATTCTCTCCTTGAAGCCACTGGCGCTGCCACACCGAAAAATCAGCGTACTGTACTGACAAGTTGGGTAAAGATGCCATCTGCCCCATCAACGCAGCTCGATAGCCTGCCCCTAGTTCCTGGATCAAAATCTCCATGGACCAGCCATCGGCAATAATGTGGTGGAGGGTGAACAACACCACCGACTTTGCTTCACTTAGGCGTAGTAGAGTAACCCGCAGTAGCTGGTCTTGGCTCAGGTCAAAAGGCTTCTGAGCAGCAACAATCGCCGCCTGTCTTACCTGGGCTTCTACATCAGCCTTATTCTGTAAATTTATTTCTTCTATGGTGACGGGGACCGGTGCTTCCACCACCTGGGTTGGCTGACCATCAACGGTAATAAATCGAGTGCGTAATGCTTCATGACGACGCACAATGTCGTTTAGGCTCTGGGTAAAGGCAGCTACATCCAGAAAGCCCTCTACTTCAATGGCCATGGGCAGGTTATACACTGCCGCCTCAGGCTGCATCTGATTTAGGAACCACAGACGCTGCTGGGCAAAGGAAAGTGGCAGAGAGCCACTGCGCTCGGCGGGAGTAATTTTAGGTGTGGCCGATTGCCCATGTACCTGTTGCAAAAAATCAATAATCTCTGCCTTACGAGCCTTTAGACCTGCATTAAAGTTGTCGGTAAGCAGTTCTTCTGGACCACTGCACCTGAGCTTTTCTCCGTCTAGCCATAGCTTAATGTCCTGGCGAGCAAGATCGGCCAGAAATGTTTCAATGGTGCGATCGCTGGTCATACTCATAGCTCAATCTCCTTATGGCCAGTGGGTGACTCGGTGGGCTTAGCGGCAATGCGCAGGGCATCAATATGCACTGCAAGGACCTCAATGGTGGGATATTCAAACACGCTATGGAGCGGCAAATTCAGTTCAAACTGTTTTCGCAGTCGCGTATTCATACGAGTGGCAGTTAGGGAATGGCCCCCCAGTTCAAAAAAGTTCTCGTAGATACCAATTGCATCAGTTTGTAAGATGTCTTGCCAAATGGCAGCAATATCTGTTTCTGTCCTATTCCTAGGCAAAACTTTCTCCACCGTGGCCATCTGCTCTGGTTGAGGTAACGCTCGTCGGTCCAATTTGCCATTGGATGTTAAGGGCATTGACTCCATCGAGATGAATACCTTGGGTATCATGGCCTCAGTAAGCCGCTGCTTTAGAAAAGCTGTCAGTGCTAGTTTAAGATCTCCAACAGCGATACCCACCAGGTAGGCAACTAGTGCTGGTCCACCTGCTACATCGTCCTGCAGCAGCACAACAGATTGTTGCACACCAGGGTAGTCATTTAGAGCCGCTTCAATTTCTCCTAGCTCGATCCGCATACCTCGCAGCTTTACCTGAAAATCTTTTCGTCCTAGGTATTCGATGGCACCGTCGGGACGATAGCGGGCGAGGTCGCCGGTCTTATAAAGGACGGAGGACGGAGAGCGAAGAGCGGAGGACGAGGTATTGCTTCCAACTTCCAACTTTCGACTTCCAATTTCAAAAAATGGATTCGTTATAAATCGCTCTGCTGTCAATTCTGGTCTGTTCAAATATCCTCGTGCTACGCCTGCACCGCCGATGTGGAGTTCTCCAGGAATACCGATGGGGACTGAATTGTTGTCCTGGTCTAATAGATGAATTTGAGTATTAGCAATGGGCCGACCGATGGGCACTGTTGCCTCACCGGGCTGGCATTGCCAGGCAGTGACGTCAATGGCGGCCTCGGTTGGACCGTAGAGATTATGCAGTTCTGTGTTGGGTAGCTTTTCAAAGAACTGTTTTTGTAGCGCTGGCGAAAGGGCTTCACCACTGCAAATTACCCGACGTAGAGACGTGCAGGTGCTTACATCCGGGTCTTCTAGGAATGCGGCCAACATGCTGGGGACGAAGTGGACTGTCGTAATCTGCTGCTGACAGATTGTTTTTGCAAGATAGGTGCTGTCCCTATGGCCTCCAGGCTTAGCGATAACCAGAGTGGCACCATTCAGCAATGGCCAGAATAGTTCCCATACCGACACATCAAAGCTTAGGGGGGTTTTTTGTAGAATACGTTCCTCCTCAGTTAGGCCATAGGCTTCTTGCATCCAGCACAGTCGATTCACCAATCCCCGATGAGTGTTAATCACGCCCTTAGGCTTGCCTGTAGACCCAGAGGTATAAATGTTATAGGCGCTGTTCTCATGCGTTAGCCCATGCTTTGGTTCTGTAGAAGGTTGTTGCGAACCATCTGTGACATCAATGGTGACAACAGTGTCTGGTAACGGTGGTAAATTCAGGAGCTTGTCTATAATCACTGCTGTTATATCGGCATCCTCTAGCATCCAATGCAGACGCGCGGCAGGATATTCTGGGTCAAGAGGCACGTAGGCAGCACCTGCTTTGATTACCGCCAAAATTGCCACCGTCATACCTAGAGCACGCTGGAAATAAATGCCAACGCGATGCTCAGAGGCAATGCCTTGGCTTTGGAGGTGATGGGCTAACTGGTTGGCTTTTTGATGCAGTTCTTGATAAGTAAGGGCCTGATCCTCAAAAATAACTGCCGTAGTACTGGGTGATTTCTTTGCCTGCAGTGCTAACAAATTTGGCAGTACCTGCCCTAGCGGGTAGTTGGCTTGGGTAAGATTCCACTCGGTTAGCTGTTGTTTCTCTGTCGCCGATAGTAGGTCGATATCTTGTAGATTTCCTTTCGGATGTTGAGCCAGTCCCAGTAGAACATTATTCAAATGTCCTAGCAGTCGGGTGATGGCTTCCGGTGAGATTTGTTCAGAACGATATTTTGCCGTAATCGCCAGTTCTTTTCCTTCGGATACCAGCAACGTTAGGGGAAAATGGGTCCATTCATTAAACTGAATATCGTCCAGCTTAAAGGCCGTTTGCCCCTGGAACATGTCTGTTGCCACTGGGTAGCTCTCAAACACCAACAAACAGTCAAATAGAGAACGGCCATCGTTGCTCCAGGCTTGCAGTTCTCTCAGGGAGACATACTCATAGGTAATGGTCTCTGTTTGCTGTGCAACTAAATCTTGTAGCCAGCTAGCAGCAGTTGCTTGAGGCTTAACTTGAACTCGCACAGGCAGCGTGTTGATAAATAGCCCCACCATGGATAGCGATCCGGCTAGTTCTGTCGGACGTCCGGCACAGGTAGCTCCAAAAACAACATCATGGCTATTGGTGTAGCGACTGAGCAGTAGACCCAATGCTCCCTGTATTAGGGTATTTAATGTGATTTTGTAGCGCTGAATAAAGTCTCGCAGCACTTGGGTCGCCTCTGCGGAGATTACATACTGCTGTTGTTCGAGAGATCCTGTTTGAGGACGCTCAGTCTGAAGGATTGGTAATGCTGTCGGTCCCTGCCAATTGCTGAGATAGGTTTCCCAAAAGTTTTGGGCAGCGGTTTTATCCTGCTGATTTAACCAGGCGATATACTCTCCATAGGGTTTAGCCGGTGTAGCTGTTAAGGAGGGCAGAGTACCCGTCAGAATAAAATACTGCTGGAATACTTCCTTTAGTAATTGACTGCTAGACCATCCATCTAGAATTAAGTGGTGATAGCACCAAATCAGGTGATAGCGTTCTTCACCCAAATCTCCTTTACCCAAGGACACCCAAGTCAAACGCATCAACGGTGGTTTACTGAGATTAAACGACTCGTTGCGGTTGCATTCTAACAATACCGTCAACTTGGATGCCTGCTCGGTGGCTGACAAACTCGACCAGTCCTGCTCTACCCAAGGTAACGCTACAGAACGCTGTACCACCTGGAATGGTTGGTCCCTCTGTTCCCAGTAGAAGCCAGTGCGGAGAATACTGTGGCGTTCGAGAATTGTTTGCCAAGCCTGTTGCAGCAGTTGGCTATCTAGACTGCCTGAAAAGGACACAACCACCTGGGGGACGTAGGCCCCAGCTGCAGGTGACAGCAGGGTGTGAAATAACAACCCTTGCTGCATGGGAGACAGGGGATAAATATCCTCAATAGAATTGCGTTTTGCGGCTACGGCATTCATGACATTACACCTCCCCCATCGTCTAGATCCAGGCTGCTTAATAAATCATCCAGCTCACCCTGGGCAAAGTCCATCTGTGGGAAATCTGCTGGGCTATAGCCCTGGTCGGTTTCGGAAGACAAGCAGTGATTAATCAATTCTTTAAGCTGGTGTAAATAGCTATGGGCTAAATTTTCGATAGTCTCCCGATGATGAATTTCTTGGCCATAGGTCCAGTTCAGCTTTAATATCCCTTGGCTAACAACGGCGTTAATTTCGATTAGCATGTCACGGTCGTCGTGGGGGCTGCGGGATGCTCCAGTTGGTTCAGTGGCAGGAACAAATAAATTGCTACCTGAGAATAGCTGATCGGTTTGCCCCAGGTAGTTAAAGCGAATGGGAATATCTGTTTCAAGATTGTTATCGTTAGCTTGGAGATAGCGTAAAATGCCGTAGCCCAGTCCCTGGTCAGGTACTGCTCGTAATGTCTCTTTGACAACCTTAATAGTAGTACTGAGATCACCTTCGGGTATTTCCAAAAGTACCGGATACAGCGTGGTGAACCAGCCTACGGTGCGGGTAAGATCCACATCAGCAGGGCGTCCGTGACCTTCCATGGCAAGGCGTAGTTGATTGCCAGCCCAAGGTTCGAGGGCCAGCCCTAAAGCCGTTAGTAGTAAATCATTAATATGGACGTTATATGCAGCAGGTACCTGCTGTAGCAATCGCTGGGTATCTGTTTCTGATAGGTTAACGGATACGGTATCTGCCAGGGCCATTATATTGGTTCCATCGGTAAAGTCTCGGGGCAGCGGCGGTATTGATAATTGAGTAACAGTTTTCCAGTAGGTAAGTTCTGATGATTTATCATTACTCTCTAGCTGGCTTACCCAGTCCTGATTGGGGAGAGTTTTTAAGGGCAGTTGAGCCATACCAGTCTGGTTTAGCTGGGTGTAGAGCCGCTGTAAGTCTTCTAACAAAATGCGCCAGGAGATACCATCCACCAGGAGATGATGACAGATAATTAGCAGCCGTCGTTCTATTTCTGTCGATGTTTCTAGCTCAAAATAAACCACTCGCCATAGCGGCCCCTTAGCAAGATTAAAGCTGGCCTGGGCAGCGTTGGCCGTATTGATAATCTCTTTTTCTACGGTTGAATCGCCTACCGGTTTGCGAATGATGGCGATTGGAACGGCTGTTGACGGTTCACCATAGCGCTGTTGCCAACCGGTTTCTGTTAGGTAGAAGGTAGCTCTGAGACTATCGTGGTGAGTCATTAGCTGACCCAGTGCCTTGGAAAGAATCTCTGTTTCCAGGGGCTGCTGCACCTTGAGTAGCACCGACTGGTTCCAGTGGTGAGGATGATTTAGCTGTTGCTCAAAGAACCAGTGCTGAATAGGGGTAAGGGGGATAGTCCCTACAATCGGCTTTTGTGATACCAGTCTCTGGGGATGCTTTTGGGCAATAGTTGCTAGCTGAGCAACAGTGGAATACTGGAACAAATCTCTAGGAGAAAAGTGCAGATCCATTTGCTGTGCACGGGCAATGGCCTGAATTGCCAGGATAGAGTCTCCGCCCAATTCAAAGAAGTTGTCGTGTAAACCGACAGATTGTTGCAGTAGCCCTTGCCATATAGAGACTAGCTTTTGCTCTGTTTCGGTTTGGGTAACGGTCTCAGTTGAGACCTGTTTGGGAAGAACGGGCGTTGGTAAAGCCTTGCGATTTAGCTTGCCATTAGGTAACAGGGGCAGGCTCTCTAAGGGGATAAAGAAAGCTGGCACCATATAGTCGGGGAGGGTGGCTTGAAGGTGCGATCGCAATCCCTCACTCCCCTTAATAGCTATTCCCCACTCCTCACTATTCGATAAATCTGATAGCACTACATAGGCTACCAGCCGCCGATTATCCTGTTCATCGGTCCACACACGGGCCGCTACCTGAACCACATCAGGGTGCTGCAATAGCACTGCCTCAATTTCTCCCAGCTCGATCCGGAACCCCCGCAGCTTCACTTGAGAATCGATTCGTCCTAGAAATTCCAATTGGCCATCGGGCCGATGACGGACAAGATCTCCAGTTTTGTATGCTGTAGGGTAGGTACTGCCCACCGTGAGCCGGTCAGAAGTAACAAATTTATCCTGGGTTAATTCAGGCCGATTCCAATACCCCCGTGCAACGCCATCTCCTGCGAGATATAGCTCCCCAGTCATGCCGATGGGAACAGGATTGTAATGCTTATCCAACACATGTGTCTGGGTATTGGCGATGGGATAACCGATGGGAACAACTGCGTCATCGGGGGACAGCAGCGTATAGGTGGAATAGGTGGTGTCTTCCGAAGGTCCGTATAGATTAAATACCTGCTGCACAGAATCTACGGCGTACAGCTGTTGCACCAGGACAGGAGGAATCGGTTCTCCAGCAAGATTAATAGTCGAGACACTCTTAGGAATACCTTCGATTCTTAACAGCTCAGCAATAGCGGTGGGCACCGTATTGATTAAGGTAATCTCATTGGCAGCGGGTATATCAGTTACCTGCAGAACATTGTCGGCCAAGATAATGGTGCCACCGCTGCTGAGGGTGACAAAAATCTCAAATACCGACAGGTCAAAACAGATAGATGTGGCGGCCAATACGCCGGATAGCTGGTCAGGAGAAAAGACTTCTTTCGCCCAGTTTACTAAAGCGACCGGGCTGTGATGTTCGATGGCCACACCCTTAGGCTGTCCTGTGCTGCCGCTGGTGTAAATAATATAGGCCAGGTTGTGTGGCTGAACGTTAGTAACAATTGTATCCGTATTCTGATAAGAGATTTCCTCTGAACTTGTTAGGACAACCTTAAACGAGCCTTTCTCCGTAAGCTCGTGATACTGTTGCTCAGTGACAACCACCGAAACGTCTGCGTCTTCAAGAATATAGTTCAGACGACTTGGGGGGTATGCAGGGTCCAGCGGTACATAGGCTCCTCCCGCTTTGAGAATCCCCAACAAAGCGACGATCAGATGTTCCGAACGATCCAGGCAGACACCAACACGAGCTTCAGGGCCAATGCCTATGGATATCAAGTAGGCTGCTAATTTATTCGAGCGAGCATTTAACTCCTGATAGCTGAGACGCTTATCAGCAGCGACTAATGCAGTAGCCTCGGGGGTATGCTTTACCTGTTTTTCAAACAGCTGATGTAGACAAATATTTGAACCATAGGTTTGGTGAGTTTGGTTCCACTGGACTAGCTGTTCCTGCTGATGTTTATGCAATAGCGGCAGCCCTGAAACAGTTGCTGTAGGAGATTCAACAACGGCATCCAGTAACGTACAGAATGCTTCCGCCATTGCCTCGATAGTGCCAGATTTAAACAAGTCCTGGCGATACTCAAATCTGCCGCTGAGGTAACCGTCTTTCTCTGCCATCATCAGCGTCAGATCCACCTTGGTGGTATTGCTCTCCAGGGATATGGGAGACCAGATTAAATCTGCACCCTGCATCTCCAGGCTGTCTGGCGTGGCTGCTTGCCACACAAACATCACCTGGAACAGGGGTGAATGACTCCAGTTGCGCGGAATATTCAGGACATCGATCACCTGCTCAAATGGCACATCCTGGTTGGCATAAGCGGCCAGTGACGTTTCCTTTACTTGGTCTAATAGCTGGTTGAAGGAGATTTCTTCAGAGAAATCGCTGCGCAACACCAGGGTGTTTACAAACATACCCAGAATGTTTTCTAACTCGGCCTGGGGACGATGGGCAATGGGGGTGCCCACCAGCACATCATTAGCACCGCTGTAGCGATGAAGCAGCACCTTAAATGCTGCCAGCAGTGTCATAAATAGGGTGGCGCTGTGTTGCTGGCTGAGATTTTTAAGGGCAGTGGTTTGAGCTTCGGTGAAGGTAAACTGATGGCTGCTTCCAGAAAACTGTTGTGTTGCTGGACGGGGGTAGTCTGTTGGTAGGGGCAGTAACGGCAGGCTATCCGCTAGCTGTTGTTGCCAGTAGTTTAGCTGTTGCTTCGTATCTAGATTCTGTTGCCAGGTGGCGTAGTCAACGTACTGAATGCTCAGTGGTGCTAATGCTACCGGCTGCTTTTTCTGAAGCTGATCATAAACGGCCACTAGTTCCTTGATCAGCAGCCCCACTGACCAAGCGTCGGCAATAATATGATGCAGCACCAGAGACACCACATGAGTGTGGATATCGGTTCTGAGCACCTGTACCCGCATCAGTGGTGCAGCTTCTAGGTCAAAGGCTTTTTGAATTTCTGTTTCAAGATAGTTTGTAATAGTCTCTTTTGTAGCGCCTTGAAGTTCTCTGTAGGTAACTACGGGTTTAACCTGGGGCAGGATAAATAGTTCTGCTGCGCCATTTACCGATTTGAAACCAGTGCGTAGGCTTTCATGGTGATCGCAAAGTATCTCCAAACTTTCTTTGAATATTTCTAGGGAGAAATCTCCCTCTAAGCGAACTGCAGCCGGAATATTGTAGAAAGCACTGTCCGGCTCTAGCTGAGCTAGTACCCATTGCCGCTGCTGCGCATAGGACAGCGGTAGTGGCTGTGTTCGAGCAATGGGCTGTACCGGCACAAAATTCTGTTGCCCTAGTTCTTGGTCTATCACCTTGGCCAGGGCCGACAGACAAGACGACTCAAATAATGCCCTGAGGGGAACGGTAACACCAAAAATAGGCTGTAGTCTAGCCATTACCCGTGCCGCCAGCAAGGAATGCCCACCCAGCTCAAAAAAGTTGTCGCTGGCGCTGATTGCATTCTGGTTCAGTACCTCTGACCAAATGGCCGCAAGCTGTTGTTCTGTTTCTGTTTTCAGCGGAACAGCCGACGCTGAACCGCTCTCTATAATAGGCTCGGGCAGTGCTTTGCGATCCACCTTGCCATTGGGAGTCAGGGGAAACTCTTCTAACAGCACATAGGCGGTAGGAATCATGTAAGCCGGTAGCTGTTCACTGAGATGCTGGCGGATGGTCTGAGGGTCTTTTGCAATGGCTGTAGACCAAACCTTGCAGTAGGCTACTAGCTGAGGATCATCAGACGAGTTCTTCCAGAGAACCACGAAGGCCTGATCAATATCTTTATGCTGGGTAAGAGCGGTTTCAATATCTCCCAACTCAATGCGGAAACCTCGCAGCTTGATTTGGTGATCCAGACGGCCCAGGTATTCGAGGGTGCCGTTGGGGCGGTAGCGGGCGAGATCGCCGGTTTTATAAAGTCGGAAGTCGGAAGTCGGAAGTCGGAAGTCATTCCTCCGCTCCTCTGCTTCCCTGCTCCCCTGCTCCCCTGAAAAGTGATTAAGAACAAACTTTTCCGCCGTTAGTTCATCACGATTTAAATACCCAGGGCTTAATCCTGCGCCACCGATGCAAAGCTCTCCGGAAACGCCTATGGGAACGGGTTGATGCTGGGCATCGAGAATGTAAAACTGGGTGTTGTCGATGGCTCCGCCGATGGGAACAGTTTGCCCTGTAAGCTTTTCTTCAGTAATGTGTAAGGCTCCTGACCAGATGGTGGTTTCAGTGGGACCGTACATATTCCATAACTCACTGCTGCAGGGGAGAAGCTGCTGAGCTAATCCAGGATCTAGGGCTTCGCCGCCGCAGAGAATTTTGAGAGTTTCTTTTCCTTTCCAGCCAGAGTCCAGTAATAATCGCCAGGTTGCTGGGGTGGTCTGCATAATGGTGATTCCATCGTTGGCAATTTGAGACATTAGCCGACTTGCATCACATACGGTATCGGGGCTGGCAATGGCCAAGCGGGCACCTACGGTTAGGGGTAGTAACAACTCCAGAGTGGCAATGTCAAAGGCGACGGTGGTCACGGCTAAAAGGGCATCGTCTGCGGTGATGCCGGGGGACTTAGCCATGGAGCTAAGTAGGTTGACCAGGCTACGGTGACGGATAGGCACTCCTTTCGGTTTGCCGGTACTGCCACTGGTGTAGATGATGTAGGCTAAATCTTCTGCTGTGGTAGTGTTGCCAAGATTCTCAAAAGACTGCTGTTCGATTAGTTCTGTATGTTGTTTAAGATCCAACAGCTTAGTTTCTGAAGGTAGGCTGTCCTCAGCAAAAGCCTTATCTGCGGTTAGCACCATTGCCACATGTGCATCCTGGAGAATATGCCGCAGCCGTTCGGTGGGATGGGTGGGATCGAGGGGTATGTAGGTGCCCCCTAGCTTCAGAACTGCCAGCAGGGTAATTACCAGTTCAGCGGAGCGGTTAAAAGCTAGGGCAATGCGGCTGCCAGGAACTGCGCCCTGGGTCTTAAGGAAACGAGCTACCCGGTTGGCGCTCTGGTTTAGTTGCTGGTAGGTCCAGAGTTTCTCTGGGGCCACAAACTGGGATGCAATACGCTCCGGCAATTTGTTGTCGACGGTAAGGGCAGACGCGTCCGGTGTTCTTGCCGCCTGCGCTTCAACCAGTTTGTGGGCACATACCTCTGGAATAGCTATTTTTGTCTGATTCCAACTAGCCAGGGTTTCTAGCTCCGATGGTGGCAACAGGGGTAAATGCCCAACAGTTGTGTTGGGTGCAGCAACAATCCCCTCTAGCAATGTTTCAAAATGGACGGCCAGCCGGGTGATAGTATCGGCGTCAAACAGATCGGTGTTGTACTCAAATACACCGGTCAATCTTGCCTCGGTTTCGTAAATGTCCAAGCTTAGGTCAAACCGGGAGGCGTTGTTTGTAAATTCCAGAGCGCTTACGTTTAGCTCTGGCAAAGAGACCGATGCCTTGGGGGTGTTGTGGAGAATAAACATCACCTGGAATAGCGCATTGCGGCTAAGCTGCCGCTCTACTTGTAGAGCATCTACCACCTGCTCAAAGCTGACCTCCTGGTGAGCATAAGCATCTAGGGCAGTTCTCTTTACCTGGTCTAAGAGCTGTTTGAACGTGAGCTGAGCATCTATCTGGCTACGGAATACTAAGTTGTTGACGAATAGTCCGATTAGATTTTGTAGCTCGGTGCGATCGCGGTTTGTAACCGTAGACCCAACCAAAATATCACCTTGGCCAGAGTAGCGATATAGCAGCACCTTAAAGGCTGCTAGGAGCGTTATAAACAGTGTTGCTTGGTGCTGTTGCCCTAGGGCTGATAGCTGATCTGAAAGAGGCTTTGATAAAGCAAAACTGTGTCGCGCTCCGTGAAATGTTTGCACAGCCGGGCGAGGGTGGTCCGTCGGTAGCTGTAGTATGGATGGTGGATTTGCCAGTTTCTCTAGCCAGTAGTCAAGCTGGGACTGGCTAGTTTGTTGATTTTGTTGCTGCCAAACGGCATAGTCCGCATACTGAATTGGCAGAGCAGGCAGCGGCGACGGCTGATTTTGGGAGAATGCCTGGTACAGCAGGGCAATTTCCTTCATGAATACCCGTAGTGACCAGTAATCAGCAACAATATGGTGAACGCCTAGGGCCAATACATGGTCGGTAGCACTCAAGCGTATGAGCTGGCAGCGCAGCAGTTGCCCTGTGGCCAGGTCAAAGGGCAGTTCTACCAAAGCTTTAAGATATGGCCGAATCTGTTGTTCTAAATTGTCGCTCGCTCCATCCAGGACTATCACAGGTAAGTTCACATTTGTTGGAGGTTGAACTTGTTGGGATGGTGCCCCCGCTTCTGTCACAAACTGCGTACGCAGCACTTCATGGCGAGTCACAATTTCATCAAGACAGCGCTGGAGAATATCTACATTTAGATTTCCCTGGAGCCTGAGGGCAGCTGGAATGGTATAAACCGCTTGTCCTGTCTGAAGCTGATCGATAAACCATAGCCGCTGCTGAGCAAAGGATAGGGGGAATTTCTGAGCAGTGCGCTGGGGCTGCTTCGCCGCCTTCTTTTTCAGCAGCTTAGCGAGTAGTTCTCGCTTCTGCTCAGGGGAGAGATTCTTTAAGTCAGGAGAATTTGTTGCACTCATGGTGTCACCTCCTGCTGATCGTTCTCCGCTAGCAGCTGGGCTAGCATGTCGTCCACGTCTATGTCCGATAGGGTAGTGATATCGGGTAAATCTGTTTCCCTGGCCGCAGGTTGAATCGCTTCTTGTTGAGATGCCCCAACCGATGAATCTACCAGCTGGGCCTGGAGAGCTGGAGTAAGTGACCCAAATAGCTGGGCAATGGTTAATTCTGTAGAGAATGTTTGCTGCAGCTTGGATAGGAGCTGCATAGCCGTTAGAGAGTTACCGCCCACTTCAAAGAAGTTGTCGTTAATGCCCACTTGTTCCACTTCTAAAAGCGTTTGCCACAGCTGGACAATCTTGATCTCTGTTGGAGTGTTCGGGGCGATATATTCAGTGGTGGCTCCCAACGCAGGAACTGGCAGTGCCCGTCTGTCCACTTTGCCATTGGGGGTCAGTGGGATTTTCTCTAAAATTTGATAGCGGGTAGGCACCATATAGCTAGGTAGCGTATTGCTAAGGTGCTTACGTAAGGTATCTGTAATGGATACGCTGCGGGGAGCGTTGACCATCCACTGCTGAGACCACTGAGTATCAATGGCTCCGCCTACCAGGGCATGGAGGGGCTGGTAGTGCTCGCTAAGGTCTAAAATCTCTCGCAATGCATCACTATTAAAGCCACCGATGGGACATAACCCCAGGTCAAAATCAGGGGCTTTTTCCATTAACAGCTGACCCATATAGCCCGTTTCAATTAGACAAAAATCTCGAGCTTTATCGCCGTAAACAGGTTCAATAGCTTCCATCTGAGCCACCAGAAATAGGCTAAAGGCACTGTCGTCATGGAGCTGTTGGTGAGGACCGTATAGATTTGATGAACTGGGCGATTCCGCCAGTCTTACCAAATGATGCTCTGCTGGATGATAGTAATACCAACCAGCTACCAGACCAGCGATACGATTTTCTTTAACATGCACATAGGTTTGAATTGGGTAGAGACTCCCGGCGGACGCATAGCGATATTTTGGTAACGGCGCTGTTGGGAAGGATTGGGATTTGAGGGCCGATAAAAACTGACTAAATCTGGCTAGGGTGACAGGCTGTTCTAGAAACTGCCGATGGCTTTGGCGGCGGAGAAGGTCCTCTGATGTGTGGCTTTCGGGTAGGGGCAGTTCGACAGTTTCTTCGGAGTGTGCGATCGCACGAATCCCCAACTGCTGTTGTTTAAACTCCAGCTTAGCCAGGGGCTGGTTGAGCGCATTACCCACCTTAGGCACCACATAGGCCACCAGCTCCGGCGGTGTCCCTACTGCATTCACCACCGCTGATTCGATGGCTGTATACTGCTGCAGCGCCGTTTCAATCTCTCCCAGCTCGATGCGATAGCCGTTGCTCTTTACCTGGAAGTCTTCGCGACCGAGAAATTCGAGATTACCATCGGAAAGGTAGCGGCCGAGGTCGCCGGTTTTATAAAGGCGGAATTCGGAATTTGGAATTCGAAATTCGGAAGGTAGATGGAGTGAAGGAGTGAGGGTGGGAAGGGATGAAGACTGCTCACCTGCTTTCTCGAAGGGACTTTCAATAAATCTTTCTGCAGTCAATTCAGGTTGATTCCAGTAGCCTTTTGCAAGACCAATGCCGCTGATATATAAATGGCCGGGAACCCAAGGGGGGCAGGGCTGTAAGTTCTCATCCAGCACATACCACTGCTGGTTGGCTAGGGGGCGACCATAGGGAATGCTGGACCAGCTAGGGTCTACCGTATCAATTGGGTAGAATATTGACCAGATGGAGGCTTCGGTGGCGCCCCCCAGGCTGATTAGATCTGCTTTGGGGCACCGCTGCTTGAACTGGTCTGGCAAGGTGAGGGGAATCCAGTCGCCGCTGAGGAGTGCTAACCGTATATGTGTAGCGGTATTCTCTCCGTTATTCAATTCGGATAACAGCAGTTGCATCAGTGCTGGGACTGAGTTCCAAATGGTGACCTGATGCTCGATTAATAGCTGTCGCCAGTGGACTGTGTTTTTTACTTGATCAGCGTCGGGGATGACCATTGTTGCCCCAGCTGCTAAGGTGCCAAAGATGTCATATACCGATAGGTCAAAGCTCAGGGAAGAGAGGGCGAAGATACGGTCGTCTTCTCCTACTTCAAACCGCTGATTAATATCCAAAATAGTATTGACTGCGCCCCGATGGTCTATCATCACTCCCTTTGGAGTGCCTGTAGAGCCAGAGGTGTAGATAACGTAGGCCAGATCGGTTTCTCTCTGAAGTGGTTCCCAGGCGATGTTGTCAAAAACAAGATCGACAAAGTTAACGGTTAACTGCTGAACGTGTTCGGGCCAGCCGCCAGGTTCAACCGTTAGAACAATCTCGGCGGCAGTATCCCCGAGTAGCTGCCAGCGGCGTTCCTGAGGAAGTGTGGGATCAATAGGGACATAGGCTGCGCCTGCTGTGAGAATAGCCAGCACCGCTACCACCTGCTGCCAGCCTTTTGCCATAGAAACGGCCACCAGCTGATTGGGGCTGGTCTCTAGCCGATGGGATAGGGCATGTACCTGCTGGGCCAGCTCCTTGTATGTGAGCGTTCGCTCGGGGGTAATGACCGCCGGATGATCAGGCTGCTGTTGTACCCGCTCAAAGAACAGGGTGTGTAGCAGATGCTGTTCTTTGGTGAGTACTTTGCTAGTCTGATTAATCTCTAAAAGATAATCGGCGGGAGCCAGACGAGGTAAAGTCTGCCAGTTGTCTGTAGCTAGTTGATTTAACAACTGGTCATAGGCCGCAAACATTTGGTCCAGCATCCCTGCAGGGAACAAGGATGAGATCGCATCCCAGTTAAAGACCAGTGCACCTGCTATTTCGGAAACCTGATGGTCCAGATATACCTGGGAGGTTTGACTAACGCTGTAGACTGTTTCGGTTTGCCAGTCCCTAGATGCTGTAGCTGGAATCGCCTGACTTAGGGTGCTGGTGAAGACTACTGGCATTAATGCACCGGGGCTACGGTTTTGCTGTCGTGCTAATTCCCGTAGCACCTGCACACCGCTGACAGCGCGATTATCTAGGTCGTTCCATAGCTGAGTCTGTAATCGCTGGGCGCGGGTAGTAAAGGTGTCGCTGCCGCCATTATCAACGGCCAATAGTAGAGAAGCCGTAAAGTCTCCCACTAGATAATTCACGTCTGGATGCACCGGCTGTCGATTAAACAGAGTCAGATTTAGGGTGAACTGAGGCTGACGGCTCCAAATGGTAAGAATCTCGGCAAAGGCGGCTAGTACCAACCCCGACGGTGTCAAGTTAGCTGCGTGGGCCTTTTGCTTAAGCCGTTGCCATAGTTCTGGTTCCAGACGACCGCTTCGTCGCTCAAATTTGGGGGAATCCACCTGACTAGGAGCCATGGTCAAAGGCAAATCAGGCGCAGGGGGAATCTTTGGCAGTTTTTGTTGCCAATAGTCCATGGCCTTTTCGTAAGCACTAGTCTGACGAAAGGCTTGTTCCGCAAGGACATAGTCGCGGAAGCTGATGGAGAGCGGGGTAAGACTTTCGCCACGGATTAGCTGGGCCATTTCTCTACCCAACAGTTGAAAGCTCCAGGCATCGCCGATTAGCACGTCAAAACTGACGTAAAATCTAACTTTATTATCCTCTAGCTGGGCAGCTTCTATTTGAAATAGGGGCCACTGGTCTGGGGTGAAGACCTGGTGGGACATGCGATCGCGTAGCTCAGTCAACCGGGCATCCTTATGTACGGCGGTATTTGCTCGCAAATCGGTGACTGCGATGCTGTAATGGGGCACCTCTGCTAAAATCTGTTGCTGCCCTTCGGAATTCACCACCGCCCTCAACATATCGTGGCGCTCAATTAGTCTGTTAAGTGCCTGTTCTACCTGGACCATAGACAGCCCTGATATATCAAATTCTCGGTAGCCGTGGGTGCCAATATTGCCGAGTTCAAATGCCTGTACCCGGCCCAGCCAGTAGGCCTGTTGAATATCAGTGAGAGGAAATGGCTGATGGCGCTGGGGTAAGTCGGCGTTAATGTTAGGAAACTGTTCTACTGCTTCTGTGGAGGTATTATCCGTTTCAAGCAGAGCGGCAAAGCCAGCAATGGTCGGTGCCTGAAACAGGGTGCGCAGAGGAATACTGTACCCAAGGGCGGCTTCTGCCTGGGCAACAATCTGAATACCTAATAGGGAATGGCCGCCCAGCTCAAAGAAGTTGTCGTGGATGCCAACGGTTGCTTGCTGAAGCACATCACCCCAGATTGTGGCCAGCGTTTTCTCAAGGGAGGATCTAGGAGCAACATAGATGCCACGGGATTGGACTTCTGGCCGGGGTAATGCTCGACGATTAACCTTGCCATTGGGTAACTGGGGCAGAGCTTCCATCTGTACCCATAGCGTTGGCACCAAATAGTCGGGCAGCGTTGCTAGCAAGTCACTGCGCAGTTTCTTAGTAAGAGAATCACTATCCTCTGCAGCTTCCTTCGGTACCACATAGGCTACTAGCGTCTTTTCCTGTTCCCCATAAACGGTGACCACTACATCCTGAACCGCTGGATGCTTTCGCAATGCTGTTTCCACTTCCCCAATTTCAATCCGAAAGCCGCGAATCTTCACCTGGTGATCGAAGCGACCCAGAAATTCGAGAGAACCGTCAGGGAGGTAGCGGACGCGGTCTCCAGTTCTATAAAGTCGGAAGTCGGAAGTCGGAAGTCGGAAGGGAAAGTCCGCCAACGGATTCTCAACAAACTTCTCTGTTGTTAGTTCTGGTCGGTTCAAATAGCCCCGTGCTAGTCCAGCACCGCCCAAATAGAGTTCTCCCACAACGCCCACTGGTACTGGCTGTTGATAGCGGTCCAGCACGTAAGCTTGGGTGTTGGTGATGGGTTTGCCTATGGGGACGCGCTCAACTGTTCCAGTATGCAGCGGAGCACATGTGGAGTAGGTGGTGTCTTCCGAGGGACCGTAGAGATTGTAGATTTTTTGAACATGAGAAATTGTCTGTAGCTGCTGTACCAGAGTGACGGGTAGTGCTTCGCCTGCAAGGTTGACAACTCGAATAGAATTGGGCAGCGGGCTGAGCTTTAGTAGCTGATTGAGAACGCTGGGAACTGTGTTGATTAGGCTAACATTTGCCTTGTCGGGTAGCTTCGGCAAAGTCAGGGCATTCTCCACCAGAACAACTCGACCACCCCAGCTTAGGGGCACAAAGAGTTCAAAGACTGAGAGATCAAAACAAACAGATGTTGCGGCTAGCACTCCTGAAATCTCTTCGGTGGTAAATTGTTCCTGAGCCCAGTGAAGCATAGCTACGGTGCTACGGTGCTCGATAGCTACGCCTTTGGGGCGACCGGTGGACCCGGAGGTGTAAATAACGTAGGCAAGATGATTCGAAGTAACGTTGATATCTAAATTTTCTTTGGGATAAGATTCAAAGCCCCCAGCATTGGGGGTTTGGGGGCCTGGAGCACCGATAGCATCTTCCCTGGAAATCTCTTCGTTCTCGGACAGTTTTTCAAGATCAATTACTTGAACAGCCTGATCGGTTTCAAACGTTCCTTTCTGGGTAAGCAGTAAGGGAATCTCAGCGTCTTGGACAATCAATTCTAGCCGCTCTTTCGGATAAGCTGGATCCAATGGAACATACGTTCCCCCCGCTTTCAAAATCGCCAACAGGCCCACCACCATATGCCAGGAGCGATCCATGCAGATGCCGATTCGAGTTTCTGGGGCGACCTGCTGCGATCGCAAATGCCAAGCCAACCGATTCGCCTCTACATTTAGCTCTGCATAGGTGAGGGAAATATCCCCATCATCCACTGCAACGGCGTCGGGGCTTTTCTCTACCTGCTTTTCAAACAGCTCATGAATGCAGCTATCGGTGGGATAGTCCTGCTGGGTTTGGTTCCAGTTGATTAGGAGAGTATTCTTTTCTTGTTCTTTCAGTAATGGCAGCTGTGAGAGTCGTTGATGGACATCTGCAACAATTCCTTCCAACAATATTTGCCAGTGCCCTACCATTCGAACAATGGTGTCTGCATCAAATAAGTCGCAGTTATACTCCACCTGTCCGCTAATTCCCTGTTCCGTATCTTGGAGGTTAAACCGAAGTTCGTATTTGGCCTGATTATCTTGTAGAGGATAACGCTCAAGAGTGAGGCCATCCAACTCCATGGGTTTGACATTCACCTGTTGCAGGTCCAGTTTTACCTGGAACAGGGGCATCATCTGGCTTAGATGACGCTCGGGGTTGATGGCTTCTACCAGTTTCTCAAAGGGTAAATCCTGGTGTGCGAGACCATTTACAACAGTCTCACGCACTTGGTTGAGCAGATCGCTAAATCTGGGATTGTTGGATAAATCACTGCGAAATACTAGGGTATTGACCAGTAGACCGATCAACCCTTCAGTTTCGGTGCGATCTCGATTGGCAATATCGCTGCCTACCACAATATCATCGCTGTTAGTGTAACGATGGAGCAGCACCTTAAAGGTGGTTAGCAACAGCGTAAACAGAGTAACCTGATGCCTGCTGGCTAAGGATTTTAGCTGTTCAGAACAATCAGGAGTAATCTGAATCGGCACCTGAGCTCCCCGGTATGTGGCAACAGCGCCATAGCCCCTATCCCTGGGCAGGTCCAGCACCGGCAGCTCTCCGTCTAGCTGTGTGGTCCAGTAGTGGAGCTGCTGCTGTAGTTTGTCACCCTGGAGCTGCTGCCGCTGCCAGATGGCCCAGTCTGCATACTGCACGAGCAAAGGGGGCAGGGGAGACCCCATCCCTTGGGAAAATGCCCGATAAAGAATGGTCATTTCCCTCAGGAATACCATCACCGACCAGCGGTCGCTAACAATGTGGTGGGTAGTCAGTACCAGCAGATGAATCTCTTCTTCTAGCTTCAGCAGTGCTGTTCGCAAAATAGATTGAGTCAGGTCAAAGGGTGTTTGAGTAATCTCCTGAATCTTCCTATGGGCTGAATCTTTAGGATACTCAGAGGCCGTTAGGTCTACTCTCTCAAGAGGTCGAAAACTGGGTGAATCAATGACCTGCTTTGGCTGATTTTCACGATTGCTAACAAAGCGAGTACGCAGGGTTTCATGGCGCTCTACCAGGGTATTCAAACTCTTTTCTAAAGCAAGGAAATCTAATGATCCCTGTAGCTTAAATACACTTGCTACATTGTAAGCCGTGTTTTCTGGATCAAGTTGTTGTACAAACCATAGGCGTTGCTGGGCAAAGGACAGCGGTATGGGCTGTCCAGGAGAACGCTGGGGGATTGTGCCTACTTTGGGAGCCTGCAGACCTTTTTCGGCTAGTTTTTTCTCAAATAGGGCGCGCTGTTCCGGCGTAAGTTTAGAAAGCTGTTGATAAAACTGACTCATGTGTCACCTCCCGCCAGCTGGGCCTGGACCTCATCGCTGGATAGGCTTTGCACTTCTGCCAATAGGGCTGCCATGGTATCCAACTCTTCTGTTTGGGGTAGCTGTTCGGTAATCACAGCGGCGATGCCTGCCACAGTGGGAGCTTCAAACAGAAGATTACGCATTTCCACTTCCACCGGAAACGCTTCTCGAAGCCGTGAAATTACCTGAATTGCCAGCAGAGAATGGCCCCCCAGATCAAAGAAGCTGTCGTGGATACCCACCTGTTCTAGACCCAGCAGGTCCTGCCAAATACTTGAAATGGTCTTTTCAACATCGTTGCTGGGAGCCACATAAACCGTAGATAGCTGAGGCCGACTGTGGTTGCCGTCCGACTGTTCCTGGGCTGCCAATCTTGGTTGTGGATGAATCCATTGGGCGATGCGGGCTGGGAGATTGCCCTTGGACACCACAATCTGGCCTGGTGCCTGAGCAAGCACCCGTTCGGTAGCCGTCCAAACTTCTTCAGATGTAAGGGTAAAGTCCTTTAGGCTGGTTCCCCAGCCGGTCTCGTTCTTGGATACTTCATCTGACCAAGCATCCCAGTTAACGCTAAACCAGGGGAATGGGGAAGTCTGATTTTGTTGGGTCACTAGGGCATCTAAGCTATGGCTAGCGCCTGAGTAGGCAGCGAGACCCACACCGCCAATTACAGAAGATAGAGAAGACTGGACACAGCAAAAATCAGATTGATAGTTTTCGAGAGCTATCGCTAAACCTTTCAGTATCTGCTGTTTTGTATGATTGTTATAGGCAAGCTGCTCAGACTGTAGTAAGGCAATGGGGGCGGCAGACTTTTCATTTGTGGTGGGAGTGCTAAAGAAAACACCGTTAATGTTGCCCAGTTTTTGCACTACCTGGTCCAGACTATTGCATAAGCTTTCAGACTGAGTTAACTCTGCGGTTAGTAGCAAGACCTCGATTGCACCTTGTTCCAACAGCTGTGCCTGTAGAGCACCACTATTGGAACCGTCTTTGCAGATCAGAGCGATTTTTGCTCGATATTGCTTGGCTAGGGCTTTGGCCCATACCTGTCCTAGGCCCTGCTCCACATCACCAACAACTATATAAACCCCGCCCTTGCGTAAAGGAGAACCGGTTTGCAGAGATACAGACTGGTAAGTTTGTTGCCACTGATGTCGTCCCCGCTGAGCCACCACCGCTGCCGGTTCTGCCTGTAGAGTAGACCATAGGGCGTTTGCCTGCTGCATGGGGGTGCCGTCGGTGGTCAAAATATCCACCTGGTGACAGCCGATGGCAGGGTATTCTTGGCTGGTTACCTGACACAACCCCTGTAGTAACGACTGGTGAGAATTGATGATCTCATGGCCAACCACCTCATAGGCAGAATCTGTCACCACCGTTAGTTGTACCAGATTGGTCTGTACCGCCCAGGTCTTTACCAGATTCAACAATGTTATAAAGTCTTTGTTACCCTGATCCAAGGGCCACAGGTAGACAATATTGGTTGGCTCCATTTCCCGCAGCTGTAGGTCTTCTAACAGCTGCTGATAAGTGTTGTTCTCTTGGGGATTGAGGCTAAACTGCCTATACCCGCTCTGTTCAAAGCTGTTGCCTACTTTGACGGTAAATACATCCTGACCAGCACGCTCAATTTGTTTAGCCAACTGGTGACCAATACCCAGACTATCTAAAAAGATTAGCCAGCAGGGACGTTCTGTTGGGTCAACCGTCTTACGTGGGGGCATCACTCGCTGCCAGCTAGGCCGGTAGAACCACTTGGTTGTATCCGGCTCAAGCGCTCCAGTTGCAACAGGTGCTGCTGCCTTACTCATATCCATCATATCTACCCAGTAGCGCTTGCGCTCAAAGGGATAGGTAGGCAGAGGAATACGTCGCCGATTCTCTGGGTGTAAAGATTTCCAGTCAATAGCAACGCCTGCCGACCAAAGTTGTCCAACGGCGGTCAATACCTGTTGACTATCGGCGTTCTCCTGGCTAGCGACCTTGGGATGTGGCAGGCTATAAATTGTAGGATTCGAGAGCCGCGATGATAAATGTTGTCGTGTCAGGGTAGTAAGGGAATTACCTGGACCCACTTCTAACAGCACTGCGTCAGAAAGCTGAAGAATTTCCGTGATACCTTCGCTAAATTTTACTGACTGTCGTGCCTGTTGTCCCCAGTATGCAGGGTCAGTGGCTTCTTCTGACGTGATCCAGGTGCCAGTTACGTTAGAGATAAAAGGGATTTTGGGAGAATTTAACTTTACCTGGCGAACAGCATCAACCAAGGGCTTTACCATAGGCTCCATCATTGATGAGTGGAACCCGTGAGAGGTATGCAGTCGCCGACAACTGATGTTGTTTGCTTCCAGGTGAGCTTGAAAGGTTGCGATCGCATCTTTTTTCCCCGACACGGCACACAGCTGCGGCCCATTAGTTGCTGCTAAAGTAATTGTCTCGCTTAGCCAAGGCTGCAAAGCTTCTGGAGAAAGCGCTACCGAAAGCATCCCTCCGGTTTCCTGCTGCTGCATTAGCTGCCCCCGAAGAACCACAAGTTCCAGAGCAGTCTCTAAGTCAAAGACTCCCGCCAAACAAGCGGCAACATATTCTCCTAAGCTGTGCCCCAACATTGCGCTTGGCTTAACGCCCCAATGGCGCCAAAGCTTAGCCAGAGCATATTCGACAGCAAAGAGAACGGGCTGAGTGTAGCGAGTTTCCGGTAATAGGCCTTTTAGAGCACCAAACAAAAGTTCTGTTAGAGCATACTCAAGCTTTCCATCAAGGAAAGTTCCACATTGTTCTATGGCTGCTTTGAAAACTGGTTGGGTCTTGTAAAGATCACTAGCCATTCCAGAGTACTGACTGCCCTGACCTGGGAAAAGGAATACTAGATTGGGCTGTTCCTTTGTATTTTGGGCGATGGGTACCTGTAGTTGGGAGATGGCTTCTTCAACAGTTTGGGCAACAACACTGCGGCGATGCTTAAATGTACGCCGACCTGTCTGTAAGGTGTAGGCGACATCTGCTAGAGAAACATCGGAAGATTGACTTAAGTAATCAGTTAGCTTTTCTGCAGCGGAGTTCAGAGCTGTTGGCGTCTTTGCAGAAAGTACAAGCACCTGGGGTTGTTCTGTTGATGAATGTGGAGCCGTAACAGGGGCTTCTTCTAAAATTACATGGGCATTAGTGCCACCGATACCAAAGGAGCTAACCCCTGCTCGTCGGGGTGTTTTGCCTTGGGGCCAATCTGTGGAGATAGCGTTGACATAGAAAGGACTGTTGTCAAAGTCGATTTTTGGATTGGGTTGCTGAAAATGTAAGCTTGCGGGGATTTGCTTATGCTTAAGGGCCAACACGGTTTTAATCAGCCCGGCGATACCTGCGGCGGCGTCTAAATGCCCAATGTTGGTCTTTACAGTGCCAATAGCGCAATAGCCTGTTTTTTCTGTGTTGAATGCTTGGGTGAGAGCGGCAATTTCAATGGGGTCGCCTAGGTTGGTCCCAGTACCATGGGCTTCGACATAGCTAATGGTTTCTGGCATGACTTCTGCCATTGCCTGAGCCGACTGAATCACTACCTTTTGGGCATCAATTCGGGGGGCAGTGTAGCTTACCTTCAGGGCACCGTCGTTGTTGATAGCTGACCCTTTAATCACGGCGTCAATAGTATCATCGTCAGCCAGGGCATCTTCTAGACGCTTGAGCACAACAATGCCAACACCGTTCCCTCCGACGGTGCCGTCGGCTAGGGCATCAAAGGCACGACAGTGGCCATCGGTGGCGTAGATGCTGCCGGTTTGGGCGCGATAGCCTAGCTGTTTTGAAATGGCCACACCTCCGGCCAGGGCCATATCACATTCTCCACTGAGTAACGCTTGACTGGCCAGATGCACTGCCACCAAAGAGGACGAACAAGCGGTTTGTACATCCAAGCTCGGTCCCTGGAGATTTAGCTTGTAGGAGACCCGTGTGGTTAAAAAGTCTTTGTCATTGGAGATAAACAGCTCGTAGGAACTAACATTCTCTCGAATGGACGGATTGGCATACAGATTTAGCAGGTAGCCATTCATGCCAGCACCACCATAGATGCCAATGCCACCAGGATAACGATCGCTATCGTAACCAGCGGTTTCCAATGCCTCCCAGGCAGTTTCTAGAAAAATTCGCTGCTGCGGATCTAACAGCTCTGCCTCACGGGGGCTAAAGCCAAAGAAGGCGGCATCAAACTGGTCAGTGTTGGTCAACACACCGCCTACCTTTACATAGCTTGGGTCGGCCAACGTCTCGGCGGACACACCCTGTGACAGAAGATGTTCGTCGTCTAAGGGCACAATCGACTCCACCGATTGCTGAAGATTTTGCCAAAACTCAGCAATAGACTGAGCCCCTGGAAAACGTCCTGCCATGCCGATAATGGCGATTTCTAAACCGGTTAGGGATGCCTGTTGTGTACTCATTTTGTTGCACCTCCTAGTGGATCGGTTGCCTCGCGTCGTTGACTTAATCGCTTTTTAAGACGCTGTTTTCCGGCGGATAGGGCGACGGTGCGATCTCGGATATGTGACTTTTCTGTCTGACCTGTTTGCAGTTGATTAATATAGTTGGCCAGGGTGCTGAGGGTGGGATATTGGAACAAATCCATCAGAGAGATTTCTACATCCAGCTTTTGGCGAATTTGATTTTGGGCATTGACCACCAGTAGCGAATGGCCACCCACTTCAAAAAAGTTGTCGTGGATGCCAACGGAGTCCAATTTCAATAGAGACTGCCAGACTTCTGCCAATGTTCTTTCCAAAGAGGTTTTAGGCTGATTGGTTGTGACAGATTTTTGAACTAAGGGCAGTGCCTTACGGTCCACTTTGCCATTGGGCGTCAAGGGAAATACGTCCAATATCTGATAGGCACTGGGAATCATATATGTGGGCAGTAATGGCGTGAGGTAAGACCGCAGCTCCCTGGCTAGATTCTCTCTGTCACTACCATTAGTTAGGGTTATATAGGCCACTAGACGCTGCTCTTCTGGTTGATCTCCTTGGATAGCGGCTACGGCCTGGTTGACAGATGTATGTGCTGCGATCGCAGTTTCAATCTCACCTAGCTCTATACGATATCCCCGTAATTTAGTTTGTTGGTCAAAGCGCCCCAGGTAGTCAAGAGTGCCGTCTTCCCGGTAGCGAACACGGTCGCCGGTTTTGTAAAGGGTGATGGGTGTTCTCCCCTGCTCCCCTGCTCCTCTGCTCCTCTGCTCCTCTGCTCCTCTGCTGTCAAGACAAACTTCTACAAATCTCTCTGCCGTTAACTCAGGTCGATTCCAATACCCTTGAGCTAATCCCATTCCTCCAATGTAGAGCTCCCCAGCTACGCCCATTGGGACAGACTGTTGCTGTGAATCCAACACATAAAACTGAGTGTTATCAATCGGGTGGCCGATGGGAACGGCGCTGCCCGTTAAATGTTCAGACGATAGCTCCAGGGCACTAGACCAAATGGTGGTTTCAGTGGGACCGTAGACGTTCCAGACTTCCTCGCCACGGCTGATTAGTTTTTTAGCTAGTTCAAGATCTAAAGCTTCACCACCACAGAGAATTTTTAGACCACTTTGACCACTCCAGCCGGTATTAATTAACAATCGCCAGGTGGCTGGTGTGGCCTGCATAATATCGATACCGTAGGCATCTAGATGGGCAATTAGCTGGTGACTATCTCGAACCATTTCATCACTAGCTAACAGTAGGCGAGCTCCGCTAATTAACGGCAGGAACAGTTCCAGGGCTGCAATATCAAAAGCTAGCGTGGTTACTGACATTAGAGTGTCGCTGGCTTTAATATGTAAACGGCGGGCCATGGCCCCTAGCAAGTTGCTTAGGCTATGGTGCTGAATTGCAACACCCTTGGGCTTGCCAGTGCTGCCACTGGTGTAAATCACGTAAGCTAAGGCATCCAAATCGTGTTGCTTAGCAGGTTCTATTGTCGACAAGTTTGCCAGAGTTGTTGCCACCTGATTCAGGTTGATGGGTTTAACATCTAGTTCTGTTACAACAGAGACGGTAGATTCGTGAGAAATTACCCATTCTATTCCTGCATCCTCTGTGGCATGACGAAGGCGGGCTGTTGGGTACATCGGGTCCAGAGGCACGTAAGCACAACCAGCCTTCAGTATGGCTAACAGTGCCACGACCATATCGATGGACCGTTTTGTACAAATACCAATGAGGCTGCCGGAGACAATGCCTTGCTGCTGCAGGTAGTGGGCTAACTGATTCGCGCGCTTATTTAATATGTCATAGCTGATAGATTCACCATTAAAGATAATGGCAGTGGCATCAGGGGTTTGACTGACTTGATGTGAGAAGGCTGCATGGATAGACTGTTCCGGTGTCCTATCCGAAAGTGAACAACCATATTCAAGCAGCTGTTCCTTTTCAATGGACGAAAGAAGAGAAATATCCTCAATGTTGTAGGTGCGCTCCTGAACCATCTCTTTTAACGCTGTCTGAAGATGGCCTACAAGGCGATTGATAGCAGCTTCTGAAAATCGTCCGCTATCGTACAACAGCTTCAGCTGTAGCGTATCTGTAGCCACTGCAAACAGTGCCAGGGGATAGTTTGTTTGCTCTGCAATAGAAACGTCTGTTAGTTCTAGATCCCCGGTTTTTTGTCTGGATTGAATAGGATAGTTCTCAAATACTACGACAGTTTCAAACAGTGGTAGTGTCTTGGAAAGATTACTCACCGCTTGAATCTCAACCAGGGGTGTATGGTCATAGGACTGAATGGCTAGCTGCTGGGCCTGAATCTCTTGTAGCCAGGGGAGCAGCACCTGGTTAGCATCTGCTCTGACAACCATCGGTAAGGTGTTAATAAATAAACCAATCCGACTGTCGTTAGCCACCCCGCTGTTGGACCGACCGGAGCAGGCTAGGCCGTAAATTACAGGGGATTCTCCACTGTAGCAGCTGAGTATTTTAGCCCAGGCTCCTTGGATTAAAGTGCTAAGGGTAAGGCGATGCTGTTTCGCAAAGGCCCTAAATGTCTGGGTTAGCTCAGTCGATAGGGCAAACGATTGCTGTTTGAAGATAGCCTGAGAGTTGCCTGATTTACTCCGGTCAATGCCCAGATGTGTTGGTGTGGTAATCCCGGCTAGTTGCTCTTTCCAAAACTGTTTTGCCTGATTTAAATCCTGCTGCTGAAGCCAGACAATATGGTCTCGGTAGGCGTAAGCTGGCTCCAGTTGGGGCACTTTCTGACAACAAGCTGACTGGTAATACACCATCCACTCTTGGAGCAAAATAGGTAGAGACCAGCCGTCTAACAAAATGTGATGGTGGGTCCAAACGATACGATAGCAGTTGGTGCTCAACTGCATCACAGCTAATCGCATTAAGGGGGCTGTCGATAGAGTGAAACCCTGCTGTCGGTCGGCTTCTAACCACGTTGACAGCTGTTGCTGACTGTCGCCCATATCCTGCCAGTCCAACCAGGATATGGGCAATACAGCCTTTTGTCCCACTACCTGAACGGGAGATTCTAAGTTCTCCCATACAAAGGCGGTTCTCAGAATTGTGTGGCGGTCGATTAGATTCTGCCAGGCACTACTAAAGGCGTCTCGATCAAGATTTCCCTTGAGGGTGTAACCCACCTGCACAATATAGGCCCCTGATTTTGGCCCATAGAGGCTATGGAACAACATGCCCTGCTGGGTCGGGGACAGAGGATAGATGTCTTGAACACTGCTGCGACTCATGGCGACACCTCCTGTTCTCCGGCAAAGCTAACCTGAGCCAGAACCGCATCCAAGGCAGACTGGTCTAGCTGCACTAGATTAAAGTCATCAGGGGTATAGTCGGCGTCTTCTTTAGAGAGACTGTGGTCAATGATAATTTCTAGATGGTTGATAAACTGTCGGGCTAGCCGCTGAATGGTTTCACTCTCATAGGAGCCAGCATTAAACGTCCACTCTACAGAAAACTGTCCTGCCTCGACCCAGCTATTAATATCAATCTGGTGCAGTCGCTGATTACTAGGGTCCTGGTTTGCTGAGATCGCAGGAATCCGGCGGAATTCGCTTTGTGTCAGGTCCAACTGCCCTAAATAGTTAAAGCCAATTGCAGGAGTAATCGCTAGGTCTTTCTGGTTGTTTAGATAGCGCAGTAGACCATAACTCAGGCCATCATGGGGAACGGCCTGAAGCTGATTTTTAATCTCTCGAATTTGTTTTGATACTGGAGCGTCAGTATCGATGGATAAACATACTGGATAGAGACAGGTGAACCAGCCTACGGTTCGTGATAAATCTAAGTCTTCTGAGAAACGACCGTAGCTTTCTAAATCAATCAATGCTTGCCCTGTCCAATCTACTAAAGTCAGAGCTAGTGCGGTTAGCAGGATATCGTTGATGTGTGCATTGTAGGTGGATGGTACCTGCTGTAGTAGTGCCTGCGTTTGTTCTTTATCCAGATGAACAGTTAGCCGCTGGGAGGTGTCGATCGTGTTGTTGTCATTCGTATGATCTTGGGGGATACTTTGGAACTGATTGGTTGCGGTCTTATTCCAGTAGTCCTGGGCAGACTGTATCTCTTCACTGTTAGCAAATGCCTCCAGATGCTCTGCCCATGCTTGATATGAGTGAGTTTTAGGAGCTAGATAAATAGGTCGCTCTCCATGGCCATCATTAGTAACCTGAATATACGCCTGTCGTAAATCATCCAGTAAAATTCGCCAGGAAACACCGTCAATGACTAAATGATGAATAACAATTAGCAATTGGTCGGGACGAGAATCGCCTAGATTGAAACCACCAAAGGTCACCAACGGACCAGTCTGCAAATCAAGACCCTGCTGAAGTAGAGCTGCTTTAGTTGCAATTACGCTATCCTGTTGCCTTTTATCCAGCTGTTTCAGATTAAACCACTGAATGTTGGGGGCGGTTCCATCCATGTACTCTTGATGCCAACCTTGTGCATCCTGGGTAAACCTTAGTCTAAAGGCATCGTGGTGCTGATAAATGGCTGTCAGAGATTTTTCTAGGGCTACAGTATTTGTGTTTAACGGCAGCTCCAGACAAACAGACTGGTTAAAGTGATGGGGAGTTGCTAGAGACTGCTCAAAGAACCAATGCTGAATTGGAGTCAGGGGAACAAGTCCTACAGCCGGTTCCTGAGGGGCTAGCTCTTGCCCTAGCTCAACAACAGCGGCTAGCTCCGCAATGGTTTGGTGCTGGAAAAGCTGTTTGGGCGTTATGTCAATACCAGCTTGGGTTCCACGGCTAACAATTTGCATCGCTAGAATGGAGTCTCCACCTAAATCAAAGAAATTGTCGTAGATACCCACAGATTCAACAGGTAATACCACCGTCCAAATCTTGGTTAGGATTTTCTCTATGTCAGTTTGGGGTGTAACGGCATCATTACTTTCCCAGGTAGGCGCCGGTAACGCCCTACGATTAATCTTGCCATTATTGGTTAAGGGAACCTTGTCCAATAGCCAGATAAACTTAACAGGCACCATGTAGTCGGGCAGCTGGCTCAGCAAAAACTGGCGTAAAGACTGAGAAGACAGGGGGCCGACAGCTGAGCTTTGTTTGTCAAGAGCAACCGTCTGAAGATACGCTACAAGTCGCTTGTTTTCTGCGGTCTCACCATCAACAATCACCACTGCCTGCTGAATATCGGGATGATGGCATAGAGCCGTTTCAATTTCTCCTAGCTCAATCCGGAAGCCGCGTATTTTCACCTGCTGGTCCAAACGACCCAGGTATTCTAAAGTACCATCGTTCCTATAGCGTACTCGGTCGCCTGTCTTGT
This sequence comes from Cyanobacteria bacterium P01_D01_bin.156, assembly GCA_039024555.1. Lineage (GTDB taxonomy): Bacteria > Cyanobacteriota > Cyanobacteriia > Phormidesmidales > Phormidesmidaceae > Leptothoe. The sequence goes on along the minus strand of JBCCQQ010000008.1, from coordinate 64,462 downwards.
ACAGGTAAAAACAATCGCTACCAGGCTGACGAATATCGTAAAACGGATTAGGAATGAACTTTTCTGCCGTTAGCTCTGGGCGATTGAGATATCCCTGGGCTAGGCCAGCACCGCCGATGTATAGCTCCCCTGGTAAACCAGGAGGAACCTGTTGTAGGTCGCCATCGAGCACATAAATTTGGGTATGGTCAATGGGCGATCCGATTGGAACGGCCTCATCTAAGTCATCAAGGGTAATCTGATGACAGCAGGTAAAGGTGGTACCTTCCGTGGGACCATAGCCGTTGAGGATTCTCGTGTTCTCCAGAGCTGTCATGGCTTTTCCTAGGTGACGAGTGGAGAGCACGTCACCTCCTGCCAATAATTGTCGAACTGGCTTTAGACTGTTCAGCTGTTCATCCACCATCAGGTTGAATAATCCTGATGTTAGCCAAAGTGTGGTTATGCTGTGTTCAACAATGGCGTCTCCGAGGTCGTCTAACGATGGTGTTTGATCAGACAACAACACTAGCTTGCCACCATTTAAGAGGGCTCCCCAGATTTCAAAGGTGGAGGCATCAAAGGTGAGAGGGGCAGCTTGGAGAAGACTATCGCTGGCGTCTAACGTAACGTAATTAGGATGATTCACCAATCGGACAATGCCACGGTGAGAAGTACATACACCCTTCGGAGTACCGGTGGAGCCGGACGTATAGAGAATATAGGCGAGACTATCGGGTGTGGAAGAACGGCTAGTAAGATTCCCTGTGGGATAGATATCCAGGTGAGGTTTAATACTCGCCAGATTGACCACATCGACTAAATTCTTGATCTCAGTGGTAACAGAGTCATCGTCTGCTAACAGCAACTTAAGCTCAGTATCGTTAACTATCCAGGTGAGGCGTTCTAAAGGATAGTTAAAATCAAGGGGTACATAGGTGGCTCCAGATTTAAGGATCGCCAGGATTGCTGCGATAGTCTGGGGAGTCCGTCTCGCCCAAATACCGACTCTCTCTCCAGGAGTAATACCTTGTTCCTGTAGGTATCGAGCAAGCTGGTTGGCCTGCTGGTTCAGGGTGTTATAAGTGACTTTAGTTTGTGCTTGCACAAGTGCGATCGCATCGCCATTCCTACTAACCTGAGACTCAAACAGCTTATGGATGCAGGGCTGCTCTACCGGTTGCACTGTCGTTCCTTGTCGCCATTGCTGCAGCTGTTGAAGATCCTGCTTTAGCAGCATGGGTAGCTGGGAAAGGCGCAGTTGGCCATTATCGGGCAATGCCTTTAACAATGTGCGCAAATGTCCTGCCATACGATGCATCGTATCGGCACTAAACAGATCCTGACGATATTCAAAAACACCTACCAGCCCCTTGCTGGTTTGCTTCATCTCCAGGGTAAGGTCAAACTTAGCGGTATTTGTGCCTACGGTTAACGGCGACCACTCTAACCCATCCAGAGATACCGACTCCAGCGGCGTATTCTGCAGCGCAAACATTACCTGAAAAAGTGGCGTGTGACTTTGACTGCGGAGAATATTTAGCTGGTCTATTAGTTGTTCAAAGGGTAGATCCTGATGTTTGTAGGCATCCAGAGCTATGCTGCGTACCTGGGCTAGCAGTTCGCTAAATCGCGGGTTGCTAGAAAGGTCAGTACGCAGCACCAGGGTATTAACAAACAACCCAATCAGATTCTCTGTTTGTGCCTGACGACGGTTGGCAATGGGGGTGCCGATCAGCAGATCGGTAATGCCACTATAGCGATAGAGCAGTGCCTTAAATGCCGCCAACAGGGTCATAAATAAGGTTACACCGTGCTGTTGACTAAAGCTTTGAAGAGACTCTGTTTGCTGCTTCGATAGGCGAAACTCGTAGGTTCCCCCTGCCGCAGAAGGCTCTGCCGGTCGAGGAAAGTCTGTGGGTAGCTCTAGCAGGGGAGCCGCGTTCTCTAGTTGTTGTTGCCAGTAGCTGAGCTGATGGTTGAGATCCAAGGACCGCTGCCAAGCAGCATAGTCACCATAGCTAATGTCCAAGCTAGGAACATCAGCAGTCGTGTTCGTTTGAAATGCTCGATAGAAGCTAGTTAGTTCCTTGAGGAGAATACCCATGGACCAGCCATCAGCAACGATGTGATGGAGGCTGAATAACAGAATATGCTCTTGGGTATGCAGCTTTAGTAAACGAGCGCGCCACAGGGGACCCTGGACTAAGTCAAAGGGGCGCTGTGATTCCTGTTGAATTAGCTCCTGAATCCTGACTTTTTGGGAGACTTTTTCAAGAGAGCTTAAATCAGTTTGTTCAATAGCGATCTGCGCGGCTGCTTTTTCAGGGGCAACTATCTGTGGAACAGGTTGTCCATCTACCGTGGGATAAAGGGTTCTCAAGGTGCCATGGCGATTGATAACCTCGCTCAGACTGTGATGGAGATGCTCAACCGATAGATGGCCAGTTAAACGCACCGCTGTGGGAATGGTGTAAGCTCGACTGTCTGGGGCGAGCTGGGCCATCAACCACTGCCGTTGCTGGGCATAGGACAGGGTAAGCTGTTTATCTCTAGGAAGGATGGGCGGCAGTGACTGTTCCTGGTTTGTTTCGAGTGCCCGGATAAAGTCCGCTAGCGTGGGTTGCTCAAATAGCGATCGCAACGGCACCTCTACATCCAATACCTGACGCACCTGGGCAATTACCCGCGTCGCCAGCAAAGAGTGGCCCCCCAGCTCAAAGAAATTATCTTCTAGGGCCACCTCTTGGATACTGAGAACATTGGCCCAGATCCCAGCAATCAGCTGTTCCCTGGGGGTACGGGGCTGGGTTTTATTCCGAATCGTTACTTCTGGCGCAGGCAATGCCTTTCGATCCACCTTGCCATTGGGTGTTAGGGGGAATGATTCCAGCACCGCATAGGCTGTGGGCAGCATATAAACAGGAAGCTGTCGACTTGCCAATCGACGCAGGTCGTCAACTAAAATATCAGTCTGTAGGTGACCTTTCTCATTAGATATCACATAGGCAACTAACTGCTGTTCCCGTAGGCTGACAACAGCCTGATTTATCTGCTCATGACTAGATAAAACCGCCTCAATATCGCCGGTTTCAATCCTAAAGCCGCGCAGCTTAATCTGATTATCCAACCGCCCTAGATAGTCCAGGGTGCCATTTTCACGGTAACAAACAAGATCACCAGTTCTATACAGACGCTCACTGCTCACCATTAGACCATCGGGTACCGCAACAAACTTTTTAGCAGTGAGTTCAGGTCGTTGCCAGTAGCCTGTGCTTAGACCGCTACCGCCAATATAAAGCTCTCCTGGTATTCCCATGGGTACAAGCCGTTGCTGCTGGTCAAGCACATAAAATTGAGTGTTGGCAATGGGAGTACCGATGGGAACATTGCCTGTTTCTAGATGCTCCTGAGTAATCTGCAAAGCTCCAGACCAAATGGTTGTTTCAGTAGGACCATATAGGTTCCAAACTTCATTGCCCTGATCTAAGAGATATCGGGCTAAGGATAAATCTAATGCTTCTCCACCGCAGAGAATTTTGAGGTTCGCAGACCCCTGCCAGTGACTATCCATCAGCAACCGCCAGGTGGCTGGCGTCGCCTGCATCATTGTAATGCTGTGGTTTTGTAGAGTTGCCGCTAGTTGGTCTGCGTCTTGCACCACCTCACGGGGCGTCAGCACCACCTGGGCTCCAGTGACTAGAGGTAAAAAGAGTTCTAATGCTGCTATATCGAAAGATAGCGTAGTGACGGCCAGCAGCGAATCTGTTGCGTCAATGCCGGGGGCATCGGCCATCGTTTCTAAAAAGTTGGCTAGGCTGTCGTGACGAATAGGTACACCCTTTGGTTTTCCTGTGCTGCCGCTAGTGTAGAGAATATAGGCGATAACATCCAGACTGATGTGCAATGAAAGATTCTTCGTAGACTGTTGTAAGATTCGGTGTGACTGGGTGTCTAGATCTATAGATAAAACGATTTGCTTAAGATCTGCCGCTGTATCACTATTCGTCAAAAGTAAATCAATCTGGGCATCAGCAACAATATAACTCAGACGCTCGGAGGGAAAATCGGGGTCTAAGGGCACATAGGCGGCACCTGTCTTAAGAATACCGAGAAGACCCACCACCATGTCTAAAGAACGATGGAGACAAATGCCAACTCTAGAACCTTGGCCAATGTCCTGGCGAATCAGGTAATGGGCTAGTTGATTGGATCGTTCGTTGAGCTGCTGATAGCTCAGGGATTCTGATTTGGTGCTGCCTGATGTAAATGTGACTGCCGTTGCCTTGGGTGTTTTGCTGGTTTGACGCTCAAACTGATGCTGGATTCCATAGGGATAAACATCAGCTATCTTTCCTTGGGCTAGCTGATTTAGCTGTTGTTGCTCAGCTGTTTGTAGCAGCGGTAAACAATCTAGGGGCTGCTGTGGACTAACAACAAAGCTACCTAAAATTGTCTCTAGATGGCCTAAGAGTCTTTGGGCAGCGGCCTCAGAAATATAGCCGCTGTCATAACGTAGGCTGAGCTGAATAGATTCGCCTGGAACCACCACCAAGGTCATTGGATAGTTGGTGCGCTCGTATCCTTGACCATCGCGAATTTTTAGATCGGCCCCCTGGGTGGCGGCTTCTATGGAAATGGGATAATTTTCAAACACCAACAAACTTTCGAACAGAGGCGTGCCCCTAGGTACATCACTCCAGGACTGGAGATCAGTCAGAGCGCTGTACCCGTAGGTTTCGCGATCGCGCTGATCTTTTTGTAGCTGCTGTAGCCAAGGTAGGAGAGGCTGATTTGGAGCGAGGTGAGATCGCAACGGCACTGTATTAATAAACAATCCAACCATCGACTCAACACCCGATAACTCCGGCGGACGCCCGGATACAGTGATGCCAAACATGACATCATCTGAGCCGCTGTAGCGCTTGAGCATTAAGGCCCAGGCCCCTTGGAAGAGAGTATTCAAAGTCAGACGAGACTGCTTTGCAAATGTCTGTAAATCGTTGGAAAGTACTACAGATAGCCAACGTTGCTGTTCTCCATAGGCTGTTTCCTGCGATCGAGAACCCTGATGTCTTTGTCGGTTAATGCCTAAGGGAGTCGGGGCACTAAATCCTTGTAATTTTTCTTTCCAGTAGGCTTCCGCCTTCGCCTGATCCTGCTGCTGTAGCCAGTCAATGTAGGTACGATAGTTCTTAGTGGGAGGCAGAACCGGGGTACTGTGGCGACAAATTACCTGATACGCTGACAGCACCTCCTTGAGCAATACCCCATTGCACCATCCATCCATCAGTAGATGGTGATAGCTCCAGACAAAACGATGCTGATTGTCTGCCAGGGTAAATAAAGCACAGCGCATTAGCGGAGCCTGATCCAACTGAAACCCCTGCAGTCGCTCTAAAGTTAGAAAAGTCTCTAGCTTGTCTGCATGTTGCTCGGTCGTAAACTCTTGCCAATCTTCTTCAAACCATGGCAGCTTAACGGTGTCATAAACCACCTGTAGCGGCTGGTCGGTTTCTTGCCAGTGAAACTCAGTACGTAGTACGCTGTGGCGATCAATCACCAGTTGCCAGGCCGCCTTAAATGCCTGAATATTTAACTCTCCTTCTAGGAGACAGTGACGCTGTTCTAAATAAGTGCCCGATTCTGGCGCATACACTGTATGGAAGAGCATTCCCTGCTGAGTGGGAGAAAGTTCATAGATGTCCACAACATTTGCCATGGTTATGTCCTCCCCCTAGCTGCCAGCTTACTCATTAACTGGCTAAGCTGCTGTGAATCCACACGGCTAGCTCTAGACGGTGCCTGCTGAACGTTAGCACTACTATCGCAGTGGGAAATCAGCGATTTTAGATTCGTTAAATATCGCTGGGAAAGCTGCTCCACCGTACGACGACGATAACAACCTTGCCCATAGCGCCAGGTTACTTTTAGCGTATCGGCAGCCGCATCAGACTGAACAAATGCAATCACTTCCATCAAATAGCGGCAAGCGTTATCCCCATGGCGCACTGCCGTCACTGTTTCTGGTGCTAAACCCTGAATAAATCCGCCCGAATTGCTCAGATCCAACCTACCTAGATAGTTAAAACTAATCTGAGCAGGAGACTTTAGGTGAAGCTGCTGAGCCGCTCGCAGAGCACCATAGCCCACCCCGTGATTAGGCACTTGGCCCAAGGTTTGCTGCACATAGGTAAGCTGTTCATCCAGCGACCCCAATGGCAGCGATAGCCTGATTGGGAACAGGGCCGTAAACCAACCCACGGTGCGCGACAGCTCGATGTCATCATTCCAGCTATGGCGACCGTGATCTTCTGTATCAATCACCAGCGTTTGATTGCGGCTCCATTGGTAAATAGTTTGAGCCAAGGCCGTTGTTAGCAGTAAATCAACGGGCAGCTTCAAAGCTTTCAGTCGCGCTGTTTGTTGTTCGTCTAGAGAAACAGAAATCTGCGTTTGATGTTTGACAATGTTGGCAACCTCAGAATCGTCTACAGGTAAGGGGGGAACCGCCTTACACATGTCTAGCCAATGGGCAGATTCGGCTGCAAAAGACTGTTGTTGAACATGGCGAGCCCAATCGCCAAACGCGGTACTCTTCTGGGGTAGCATCGGCATTTGCTGCGCTTCTAGCTGGCCATAAATGTCTAGCAGGTCAGCCAACAGAATACGCCAGGAAACCCCATCAACAATTAGATGGTGTGCAACTAGCAGTAGCCGACTATCGCCGGTTTGCAGCCGTAAAAGAGCTGCTCTAAATAAAGGGCCTGTGGTGAGATCAAGACTTGCCTGGAGTTTCTCAACAGCCTCAGTCAGTTGACGTTCATCCGCCACCTCTAAACATTTCACTGGCACCTCAACCGTTCCAGCAGGCTGATAATACTGTTGCCAGTTAGACTGTTCTGAATCTTTCCGAAACCTTAGTCGAAGCGCATCATGATGATCCACCAATAGTTGCAAACCAGTTTTCAGATGCTCAATGTTAGTCTCTGGCTTAACCACTACCATAACGGACTGATTATAGTGGTTGGGGACTGGCAGCTCCTGCTCAAAGAAGTCCCACTGTATAGGACCAAGGGGGGCTTTACCAACGACAGAAGTCTGGGGAATTGAAGAAGTCTTTTGTGTGGCAACAGCGGCCTGGGTTGCAACAGTTTGATGCTCAAATAGCTGTGTCGGTGTCAATGACAATCCTTTCTGCTGCGCCTTGGCAACAATCTGCATGGCTGAGATAGAATCCCCACCCAACTCAAAGAAATTATCATGGACACCCACAGACTGACTGCCTAAAATTTGTTGCCAAATATCTAATAGAACCTCTTCTTTTTCAGTCTGTGGTGAGCCCTTGGCCTGAATAAATTGCTTAATGCTTGGCTTAGGTAAGGCTGTTCGATCAACTTTACCGTTGCTGGTGAGAGGCAGCTGCTCCAGCTCCACAAATTGAGTGGGCATCATATAGGCAGGTAGCACTTGAGCCGCATGGGTCCTAAGCTCAGCAATCAGTTGAGAAGAACTGTCATCAGAAGAATCCTTATGCGAGAAAACTATATAAGCAACCAGCCTTTCACGATCATGATCTTGGTTCAACAGAACAACAGCCTGATCCACTTGGGCATGTTGACAGAGTAACGCCTCAATTTCACCCGGTTCAATGCGGAAACCGCGCACCTTGATCTGGTTATCAATGCGACCCAAGTAATGTAGGGTGCCGGTTTGGGTGTAATAGGCTAGGTCGCCCGTTTTATAGAGGGTTGATGGGGGCTCTCTTCTATTCTCCTGCTCCTCGACAAAGGGATTTTGAATAAACTTTTCTGCTGTTAAATCTGGGCGATTCAAATATCCACGGGCAACACCAGAGCCACCGATATAAAGTTCTCCTGGAATACCTACGGGTACTGGTTCTAGATATTGATCCAATACGTAAAACTGGACGCCATCAATGGGACGACCGATGGGTAGACTGCCCTGGTCGTCATGGCTTACCCAGTGTACGCAGCAGCCCACAACGGCTTCTGTTGGGCCATATTCATTAATTAGGGTTACTTCTGGATATTGTTCTCTCCAGAGGCTAACGTGATGATCATGAAGAGCTTCCCCACCGATTACTAGGGCTTTGGGTAGGCTATCTTTATCTAGGGACTGGCCACTGAGTATAGGCTGCAGTGCTCTTAGGTGGGCGGGAGTAAGTTTAATCAGGCTGACTCCGGCGGAGAGTGCGGATTGAATCGCTTCAATTTCAGAAATATCGGTATTGAAAATCAGCGATTGACCCACTAATAGCGGTGAGAACAGGCTGGTAATGGTGGCGTCAAATCCGATAGATGATGGTATGGGAACGCCTTTGCCTTCAGACAACGGATAGGCAGCAACACACCAGTCCAAATAGTTGATCAGTCCTCGATGGGTAAGTAGGGTGCCCTTGGGCTGGCCGGTTGAACCTGAGGTATATATAACGTAGGCCAGGTTCTCGGGGGTAATCTTAATTTTTGGATCAATAACAGACTGTTCTGTTAAAACCTGTTCGTCTTTATCGAAGAGGAGAACAACTTTGCTGCGAATATCTGCGGGGTTGTCTTCTGTTAGTAAACGGCTTAAATGCTGACTCTGAGTGAGTAAAACCCTAGGATTAGCATCGTCCACCATGTATTGCAGACGTGTCCTGGGTAAAGACGGATCTAAGGGGATGTAGGCTCCACCGGCTTTCAGTGTGCCCAGCAACGCTACCATGAGATCCACCCCATGGGAGAGACATACGCCTACTAAACTTTCTGGTCCGACACCCTGATCTTCGAGCCAATGGGCAAGCTGATTTGCTCTTTGGTTCAGGTGCTGATAGGTGAGTGTCTGTAATCCGCAATTCGGAGAGTCTACCTGAATGGCAACGCTGTCCGGTGTCTTCTCTACCTGTTCCTCAAATCGTTGTGGGAAAAACCTTCTAGAAGGCTCAACAACAACTTTTCCTTGGCCCCACTCTATTAGCTGACGTCTTTCTTGAGGGGAGAGAATAAATAGCTCTGCAACAGAAGCATCAGGATTGGCTAAAACAGCCGTTGTCAGCGTTTGGAAATGGCTGAGCATGGTTTGGATGCGATCGCACTCAAATATTGCAGTTCGATACTCCACAGCCACCAACAGTGACTCGTCCCGCTCAATCACATGCCAGCTCATGTCAAACTTAGTTTGATTAAGTTCGATCCATCCCTGCTCTATGGATACTCCTGGCATATCCACAGCCAAGTGCTCAGCATTCTGTAGCTGATAGCCACTTTGCACCTGGAACATTACCTGGAACAGAGGATTTTGTCCCGGAATGCGTTCTACGTCCAGAGCATCCACCACTTCAGCAAAGGGAATATCCTGGTGCTGTAAAGCATCGGCAACAGTCCCCTGCACCTGCTTGAGCCAATCGCGAAACGCCGGCTGATCTTTGAGCTGAGTGCGCAGCACTAGAGTATTCACAAAAAAGCCGATCAGTGGCTCAACATCTGCCGTATTACGTCCGGCAACGGGGACACCAACAGCGAGATCTTGCTGTCCACTGTAGCGATGTAGCAACAACTTAAATATGGCCAGCAACACCATAAAGAGCGTTGCCCCAGATTGCTGACTCAGTTGTTTAATAAGCTGAGTTTGCTCACGTGAAAACGTACAGGTGAGGGTCCGGCTGGCAAAATCGGGATTCTGAGTGGATGGGGCAGTGCTAGTTCGACCAGGCAAATCTAGAGGTAAAAGATTCGCTAGCTGATGTTTCCAATAGGCTAAATGCTTCTGATAATAATGCTTCTGAGACTGAGACTGCTGCCGTAAAACATGATCAGCATACTGAATCTGAAGTACTGGTAAATTTGTTGGCCGCTTGGTGCAATATCCCCGATAGAAAGCGGCTAATTCCTGAAGCAGTACCCCTCTAGACCAACCATCCCCAACCAGATGGTGGAGCACCAGGATAAATTCAAACTGGTCGTTTTCAAGTTGCAGTAGTTGAGCGCGAATTAACGGACCCAGCTCCAGATCAAAGGGCTGATGAGCCAGTTGTTTCTGCCGCTTATCCACAGTGTCCGATGGGTTAGACACATGCCGTAGATCCTTAAAAGGAATTTGTATCGACAACTTCGACAAAATTCTCTGATACGGATGGTCATCTTGCTGAACAAAAACTGTTCTTAGAGACTCATGGCGTTGAACAACTGCCTGCAGACTTTGGGTAAGAGCTTGTATATTTAACTCACCCGTTAGCCGTAACGTAATAGCAATGTTATAGGCTGATGTCTCGGGATACAGCTGGTGAATAACCCACAAGTGCCTTTGTGATGGCGAAAGGGGTAACCGTTCGGGGCGTTCTGCATCTGTAGAACAAGTACCTGCCACCTTATCCCAGGAAATCCCTTTGGCTTCAAGCTGCTGCCGTAAAAGCTTCCTCTGCGCTGGAGAAAGCGACGAGATACGATCTCGCAGTGCAGATGTAGAGGATAGCGAATTACTCATGGTTATGTGTCTGTCTCTTCAAGGCATCAGCCATTTTCGACCGAGGAAATTCTTTCCTAAATGGCTTCATAGAACTGAACAGCAATGATTAGCTGCCTAAGCTACAACCATTTTCTGTTCCGTAGGTGTCTGAACTAGCTGCTGAAGCTGACTGAGATATGGCAACGAGCCCATGACAGTATCAAAATCCTGTACAAAGTCAATCAAACAGGCAATCTCGTCAACACCTACGCTTTCCAACTTTTGGATAAATGGTTGGCAACTTTGAGATGTTCCGATTAAGGAACGATCTTTCATAAACCCCTCTACACCAAATAATAGCAAACTATCTAAATCATCGTCAGAAAAATCCGAAAGTCTGACGTTTAATCCCATACCTTTTGCTAGATTTTCGAGCAATCCATAGTGAGTCTTTAAATAATCACAAAAGGGTTGACGAATATCCTCTTTTACCTTGTCTAAATCTGCACCTAAAAAGGTGTGCATCATCATAGATACCGTGCAGGATTGTGGATCGTGACCATGCTTTTTTATGGATTCTCTATAGCGCTGAATTTTGGGAGCTACCTGATCTAGGGTTTCACCCAAAAGAGAGGTCAAAATATTTGCCCCTAATCGTCCTGCTTCGATAAAGGTTTCCATGGATTGGCAGGTCACCCAGATAGGCAATTCAGGCTGCTTTGGCTTAGGTAAAGTTTGCGCGTTCACCTGGCGTCCAGTGGCGTCTGAGAATTCCACAGCCTCACCTTGCCAAAGCTTTTTGACGGCTTCAATTCCCTGCCACATAACGGCTTTACGACTACCATGGGGCTCCTGCGAAAGGATAAATTCATCCATTGTCCAGCCGGAGGCAAAAGCAACGGCGGCCCGTCCGTTGGATAGTTGATCAACTACAGCCCAGTCCTCAGCTACCCGTACGGGATGATGTAGTGGCAGCACTACGCTACCTGCCCGAAGTTGAATATTCTCAGTAACCATGGACAGAGCGGCGCTGGTCATGGCCGGGTTAGGATATAGCCCGCCAAAAGCATGGAAATGGCGTTCGGGAGTCCACACGGCGCTAAAGCCATTTTTGTCGGCAAATTTTGCACTCTCAATTAATAATTTGTATGGATTTTCTGAAGGGTTTAATCCATCACCGTCAAAGTAAAAAAGGCTGAATTGCATATCTTTGTGTCTTAAGAAAGTTGAGAGTAAGAAGATTGATTTGGTTGGCCAATTATCAGGGAAATTTAATCAGAAATTAATCATAATCTTTGCTCCACTTCTTCGGAATTCATTTCCTCAATCTGATCGAGTAAATTTTCTATGGTTGATTGTGTATCGTCGGGTAGTAAGACTTGATTCTCAGTAATGATTTTGGCTATTCCGGCAACAGTTGGCTCTCCAAAGAGAAAGGCCCGCATGGGCAAGTCCACTTGAAATTCTTGTCGTAATCGTGTAACTGCCTGAATGGCTAGAAGGGAGTGCCCCCCCAGTTCAAAGAAATTATCATTAACACCCACGGCATCAATGCCTAACAGGTCTCCCATGGCCTCGGCTACTGTTTTTTCAATATCACTACGGGGAGCGACATAGGGGGCAGTTAGGGCTGGTCGAGCATGGGCAGGCATATTGCTGCCAGAAGAAGATTCTTGAGCTACTGCTGCTTGGGTGGGAGTAAATGCATTGATAATGCGGTTCTTTAAATTTCGTGGTGAGATCACCAACTGTGGACAACTGGCGGGATTGTGGACTTGAGCTAAGGCTCGCTGAGTTGTTTGCCAGACTTCATCGCCAGACATAGCTGATGCCATCAATATGGAGTTAGAACTGCTTGCTGCTTCATTTAGCTGGCAAGCATCCCAATTGAGACTCAGCCAAGGTTGGGTAGTGAAATTGTTTTGGTGGGCCAAAGTATCAAGATAGCTGTTGGCTCCAGCATAGGCGGCAAACCCAACGCCGCCAACAACGGTAGACAACGATGACTGCAGAACATAGAAACCAACTAACTGGTCGGCAAGGACTTGTTGCAAAACCTGAATGCCCTGGACTTTAGTCCGACAGATGCGATGGTAGTCACTTTCGCCTAGTTTGTTAATGGGACAACTGGCCTGATCGCCCATCACGTCTGCATGGAAAACTCCCGTTATCTCACCCAATTTTTCCATGGCCTGGGTAACAGTAGCTTGTACCCAGGCAGTATCGGCTAAATCTCCGCTGAACCAAAGAAATGTTTCACCTACGGTGCCAAGGGACTGCAGTTTCCGAATCAAACAACTAACGCTGTGGTTGGCACCATGGGTGGCTAACCACTTTTCCCATTCACCAGAGGCTGGGAGTCCGGGCCTACCCAGCAAAATAAGCTTTGCATCAAGGTTTTTAACCAAAGCCTGGGCATATACCATACCCAATCCGTCCACTAGGTCGCCTGCAATCAGGTAAGTTCCACCTTGTTTTAAGAGGGCGGGTGTTTGTTCGGGTAAGGAAATCTGTTCATAGGCCTGTCGCCAGCGTTTGCCATGGCGATAGGCTATTAAGCGATTTTCTAAAGTGTAATCCAGACATAGCTCCTGGATTACACCTTGGAGGTCGACAGGTATATTGCCCAGATCAATATGGCGACAGCGTACATTTGGATATTCTTGAGGGGTTACCTGACATAGGCCAAGTACATTAGCCTCGTCAAGATTCAGGGCTTCTCCACCAGTGACAGACTGTATATTACAGGTGAGCACAGACAGGATTAGGTCGGTATCTGCTAATGCCTGGATAAGCCACAGCAAAGACTGAAACTCGTTATTAAAATCAGAAGATAATCCCCATCCGCAAACTATTTGTGTTGGACTCTCTTTTTCTAGAGAGGCTACTAAGCGTTGGTAATCAGCTTTCTCTTGAGGATGGATAGTGTAGCGGTCTCCATTGACTGAGAATTTTGTCCCAGGGGTTACCCAAATAATCTTATTGACTTTGTTGGTTAGAGACTGCCAATGCTTGGGGACATCCGTAAACACAACCCAACACTCACTGGTGCGCTCCGGCAATGGCCGGGTAACCGGTCGACGTTGCCAAGAAGGGATGTAAAACCAGTCGGCCATATCGGTAGTTTTAGCCAATTCATCTGATTTTTCAGAAACCCGAGTTACCCTACTTTCTTCTAACGGAATCCAGTAGGACTCTCGCTCAAAAGGATAGGTAGGCAAGGGTAGGCGATACCGCTGTTCGGACTGGTAAAACTTGCCCCATGGAATGGAAACGCCTGCCAGCCAAAGTTTACTCAGGGCTGTCATCAGGGTGACGGTGTCAGGTTTATTCTCGCGTGGGTGGGGCAAAGATTGGATAGCAGTGCTATGTGAGCTTCGCTCTGAGGAGATATGCTGCTGCACCAGCTTGGTAAGAGTATGTCCTGGACCCAGTTCTAAGAAGACAGGATTACTTAGCTGTAACAGCTTGGTTATTCCTTGACTAAATAGCACTGTCTGCCGCAGGTGCTGTTTCCAGTATTCACAGTTGGTAGCTTCTGTATCTGTGAGCCAGGTGCCAGAGACGTTGGAAATAATGTCGATATTTGGTGCGTTAAAGGAAACCTGTTGCAGTGCCTGATCAAAGTCGGCCAAGGCAGATTCCATCAGGGAAGAATGAAATGCGTGGGAAGTTTCTAGCAGGCGACAGGGAATGGTCTGGCTTTCTAACTGTGTCTTGAGAGTTTCGATGACATTTGTAGGGCCAGATACAACGCAGGTGTGTGGACTATTGATAACAGCGATCTCAGTGTTGGCAGGGAGATGAGGTCGCACCACATCCGCCGATTGCAGCACCGACAGCATTGACCCTGGCCGACACTGTTGCATCAGTTGCCCTCGCTTCAATACCAAAGTCAGCGCATCCTCTAGAGAAAATATCCCAGCAACACAGGCGGCTACATATTCCCCAATGCTATGGCCAATCACCGCATGGGGCTGAATTCCCCAGGAGAGATAGGTTTGTGCCAGGGCGTACTCTATAACAAAGAGGGTGGGCTGGGCGTTGGCCGTATGGGTGAGAGGAAGTTGGAAGTCGGACTGCCCACTTAATGCCTTTCTCTTCTGCCTAGGATAAAGTGCTGCCAGAAGGTCAAATCTGTCACCTAAGATGGTGGCACATTGATCGAGGGTTGCTCGAAAAACAGGTTCTGACTCATATAGGTCTAGGGCCATGTTGACATGCTGAGAACCCTGACCAGAGAACATAAAAATGATAGAACGCTCATCCTGATCGGCTACACCAGAAAGTTGGAGCGGAGACTCAGTTGCCGACAGTAAATCTATGGCTTCCGCTGTGGTCTGACATAGATAAACACAACGATGTTGCCAGGAACGACGACCCACCTGCAGTGTGTAGGCCACATCAGCGATTGGTAAATCTGGATGAGCCCTTAGATGGTCAACCAGATTGTGCTGCATTTGTTTCAATGCTGTGGGCGTCTTAGCAGAGAGCATCACTAGCTGCCAGGGGCGAGACTCTGTTTCATCACCTTTGTTGTTAGGTTCTGCAACAGGAGCTTCTTCTAAAATTACGTGGGCATTGGTGCCGCCCATGCCAAAAGAGCTTACTCCAGCACGTTTTGGCGTTTCACTAACCCAATCGGTACGTTCATGATTGACAAAAAATGGTCCCTGATCGAAGTCAATTCTAGGGTTGGGTTTCTCAAAATTTAGGCTGGGTGGAAGAATTTTGTGTTTAAGGGCCAGTACGGTTTTTATAAATCCAGCTGCCCCTGCCGCTGCATCTAGGTGCCCAAGGTTTGTTTTGACAGATCCCAACGCACAGCGGAATTCTTCTGACTGGGGATAGTTGAAGACTTTGTTTAATGCGGCCACTTCGATGGGGTCACCCAGGGGAGTACCGGTACCGTGGCCCTCCACATAGCTAATGGTGTTAGGCGCAATCCCTGCCTGGTCTAGGGCAGTTTGAATTACTTTAGCTTGACCGGAAATGCTGGGAGCGGTGAGACCCACCTTGTCTGCGCCATCGTTATTAATAGCTGAGCCCTTGACCACGCCGTAAATGTAGTCGCCGTCCCGCAGGGCAGCCTGGAGTCTTTTTAGCACTACTAGACCGACACCATTGCCAAATAGGGTACCCTGCCCTTTAGCGTCAAAGGCACGACAGACACCGTCTGGTGCGGCAATGCTATCGGGTTGGTAGGTGTATCCTTGGGGCGTTGCATTGCTGACGGTTACTCCACCTGCTAAGGCCATATCACATTCATGGCTAAGGAGACTCTGGCATGCGGTGTGAATAGCCACCAGGGCGGTGGAGCAACCGGTCTGGATGCCGCAGCTGGGACCTCTAAGGTCTAACTGATAAGAAACTCGGGTGGGCATCAGGCCCATCACATTACTGACCACGGCCTGCACTGGGTCTGTGGAGTCTCGTATGGCTGGATTGGAGTGAAGATTAACCACGTAGCTATTGAGGGCAGCGCCGCCATAAACGCCAATGGCGCCGTCATACTGCTGGCTGTCGTAGCCCGCGTCTTCTAGAGCGGCCCAGGCACATTCTAGAAACACTCGATGCTGCGGGTCGATTAGTTCTGCCTCACGGGGAGAATAGCCAAAAAATCGAGCATCAAACTGTGTGGGGTCGGTAAAGCTGGCGTAAGCAGGCACATAATTAGGCTGTTTGAAAGTACTTTCTGGTACTCCTGCCGCTAGTAGCTCATCTTCTGAAAGCATGCGAATGCCGGTTTCCCCGTTTACCAACATGTGCCAAAACTCTTCCAGGTTGTCTGCACCTGGAAAGCGACCGGCCATGCCGACAACGGCCACTCGCTCATTGCGCGCTTGCTCGATGGCTTCCAGCTGAGATCGCGCCTCTTTTAGGGCACGAAACACGCGGTCTGATGTGGCATTGTTAGTAGTTTTAAGGGTGTCACTCATAACAGTGGGGCAGAATCAGGACCGGTCTAATAGAGTTTCGAGGGCAGCTAGCTCTTCTTCAATGTCGGAGGAGACTTCTGAAGTGATATCTAAATCAGGCGGGGGATCGTCGGGAGGAGCCTTGGGTTTAGGATCTCCTGTCGGACTAGAGCGAGTATCAGTAAGCTGGTCGGACTGGCTAAACATTTCGACCAGATGGGTGGCCAGGGTGCGAATAGTGGGAAATTCAAAAATAATTGTGGATGGCACCGGGGTGCCCAAGTTCTTATCCAGCTGGTTCTTAAGTTCCACTGCCATGAGAGAATCCATGCCCATGTCAAAAAAGCTGGTAGTTGTGTCAGGCAGTTGGCCCAGACCCAACACCCTGGCAACCTCGGTTTGCAAGGCCTGGATCAAGAATCCAATGTGCTGCCGCTGGGGTCGCTGGCCTAGCTCCTTAAACCAATCAGCGGTGGACTGGGTTTGGCCGGTGTCTGGACGAGACTTGACGGATATCGCTTGAGTAAAGTTGTCAAAGAACGGATCTTGGCCAATGCCCTGATACTGGAACTGGCCCCATTCAATGGGGATAACGCCAACCTGGGGAGAACTGTGGTTGAACAGCAGCTTGGAAAGTGCCTGTTTCCCTGCCTGGGGTGAGATGGTGCCCACTCCTCTAGATTGCATCTGTTGGCGGATTGCATCTGTCGCTGCTGACCCGACATCAGACCAAGGACCCCAGTTGATACTTAAGGCTGGCATTTCGCAGTGGCGACGATGGTGTGCCAGGGCATCCAGGAAACTGTTGGCAGCCACATGGGCACCCTGGCCGGGGGAACCTAAAAGGGATGCGGCTGACGAATACAGCACGAACAAATCTAAAGAATAATCTTTTGTTAACTCATGCAGGTTCCAGGCTCCCCAGACTTTAGGTGCTAGCACGGACTGTATCTTTTCCCAGGTCAGCTGCTGCAGTACACCATCCTCCAGTACGCCTGCTGCATGGATTACGCCCTTAAGGGGAGGCAGGGATTTTTCGATTTGCTGTAGGGCGTTTTGTAGTTGCGAACTCACCGCCACATCTGTCTGCAGTAGCAGAATCTTCACCCCTTGCTGTTGCAGCTGTTTTAGCTCAGGAATAGCATCTACTGAAGAAACAGAACGACGGCTGAGCAGAGCTAAATGACGGGCTCCTTGTTCTACTAGCCAATTGGCGGTTTCTATACCTAAGCCACCCAGGCCACCCGTAATTAGATAAGTAGCCTCTGCTTGAATAGCAGGAGGTTTGGTTTGGACAAAGTCCAGCACGATTTTGCCAATGTGCTGAGCCTGTTGCATATGGCGAAATGCTTGGGGTGCCTCAGTAATAGGAAAGACCTGATGAGGAATGATGGTGATTTGCTCAGATTCAAACAGCTGCTTTAAAGCTTGCAACATTGATTGAATCTGGTTCGGTTGATGACGCCCAACCGACATCAGGTCAATGGCGTGATAAGCAACATCTGGCCTGGTTTGGGCAACGTCTTCAAGTGTCCAGATATCGCGCTTACCAATTTCTAAAAATCTTCCCTGGGGTGCCAATACCGACAGTCCCTTAGGGATGAATTCACCCGAGAGAGAATTGAGGACAATGTTTACGCCCTGGCCGTTGGTTTTCGCCATAATCTCATCGGCAAAATCCAGGGTACGAGAGTTCATAATGTGGGTAATCCCCTGGGCTCGCAGGGCGTCCCATTTACTAGGGCTGGCTGTGGCGTACACTTCAGCACCCATCTGCTGGGCAACCTTCACGGCAGCCATGCCAGTGCCCCCAGCCGCCGCATGGATTAAAACCTTTTCCCCAGGTTGAAGTTTGGCAATTTGTCGTAGAGCGTAGTCGGCGGTCAAAAAGTTGGCCGGAATAGTGGCAGCTTCCGCCGCATTAAGGCCCTTAGGCCGATGCCCCACCAGGTCTGCTGTTACCGTTACATATTGCTGAAAACTGCCAGGGGCAAGCGCCATAACCGCGTCGCCCACTTGAAACTCTGACACGTTTTCTCCAAGGGCAACAACGGTGCCAGCACATTCTACGCCTAGCCAGTCTCGCTCAAAGGGAAGCAGGGCCAGAGAATCCAATACATCGATAAAGTTTAGGCCAGCAGCCTGCACTTGAATCTCCACCTCACCGGGGCCAGGCTGTTGCCGAGCCAAAGAGATCAGCTGTAAATCGTCAGGAGATCCCTTACTTGGAAGGGCTAACTTAAAGAAACTTTCAGGTATCTCTAAACCGGAGTTCTTTTCTGAAATAAGACGCGCTACCCGACGCTGCCCCTGTCGATATAGGATGGCGGCTGAAGCACTTTTCTGGGATAGCTCGTAACCCAGTGTTTCAATCTGTTTATCCACTGACATTGACGGCTCAAGATCAATTCGGCAGCAGTGTAAGCTGGGGTACTCTAGCTCAATTACTCGTCCCATTCCCCAGGCCAAAGCTTGGGCAGGATTATAGGTGCCATCAGCCATGCCCTGGGTAACTATCACAAGCTGAGTGTTTGCAGTGCGGGCCAATGCCTGTACAAGATTGAGCAAGCCACTCAATGTTCGTTGTGTATATTGCTCCAGAGACTCCTCAGGTGTGCCCACAAGATAAATGATTTGCTGAGGCTGAGGGTTTTGGTTTAGTAACGCCACAAATTCCCCAGGCAGTAATGGATTAATGGCGTCCGCTGATTTCTTCTCAGGGTCTAAGTAAACCAAACGGCTGTTTAGCTTGGTTGCCAGGGGAGTCGCTAGGGGAGTATTGGGGGACGCCAGTATCAGAGAATCTCTAGTTTCCTTGGGCGATGCGGCCAAAATAACCGATTGAGCTAAGGGCGTTGAGGGTGATGACTCCGGTGCTAAAGACACCAAATCAGTGAATCCTGCAGCTCGTAGCTGAGTTTGCCATTGCGCAACAGAAAGTAGAGGATAACCAGGTCGTTTCCACCAGCCCTCGGTCATGCCAAAAATAAGATCTAGCCATACTAGGGGCTGAGTACCTTCTAGCAGCACGAGCTGACCCCCAGGGGATAACAGCGATCGCACATGTGTTAATGCCTGGTCTAAATCTGCTGTGGCGTGGAGCACATTAGATGCAATCACCAAATCATAGGCGTCGGACTCGAATCCTTGAGCGATAGGAGACTTCTCAATATCTAGCGTCTGGTAAGCAACATTGTCGAAGTCAGCAAAGCGTTCTTTTGCTTTGGCGATAAACAGAGGAGAGATATCGGTAAAGGTGTAGTCTGCCTTAGTCAACTCGGGTAGCAGATGAGCCGTAGTCCCGCCGGTGCCGCCACCGATTTCTAGGATGCGGGGGGGCCGAGCTAGAGGTGCGATTGCACTGCCAACAGCCTGCTTCACCAAATCGTTCATTAGCCGTGCCCCTGGCGACGACTGATACAGCTGGGTCAGGTCCGTTAAATCACCTTCGGGGAAGAGCAGCGTTAGCGGATCAATCTTGCCCTGTAAAACATCAGCTAAATTCTCTCCACAGCGCTGGATCAGCGTCAGTTCAGCCCTGGCCTGTCGGCTAAGTAGTGTCGTTGCCTGTGCATTCTGCCAGTCCTCTGACCCTTGAGAAATCAGAGTCCACAGATGCAGAAATAGCCGCTGTTGGCTGGGTACAATTTGCCATTGCTCTATTAGCTTAGCGCCGTCCATTGGCAAATGATTGTCGCCATGGAGGGCTGTAAATGCCCGTTGCACATAACCTAAACTTAATTGCCCTAGCTGGGGTAGCAGCGCTTGGTAAGAGATAATGTCAGGCTGAGCCAACGCTTGGGTAAATCTGGGGGCAATCCGCTTTGATACTTCGCCAGTCAAGGTCAGTTGGGCCATTGGTTCAAGCTGCCAATCTAGGGTGTAGAACCAGTCCTCTAAAGACTCTGCGGCCGTCAATACCCGGTCAACGCTGGCGGGCTGTAGTCGCAAATCGCTTAAGCTGCCGAGATACTCTCCTGTTGCTGACCACAGATGAATATCGGCCAGAAGATAGTTATCTCCTGCTTTGACTTGAATATGACTCCACAGGTCAGCAGTGGTAATCTCCTCAATGGCCACATGCTCCACAGCAGCAGGTAGATAGGTGGCTGTGGGGTGGTCTAAAAAGATAGCCGCAATGCTTTGCAAACAGGCATCCATTAAAACTGGATGCAGACCATAGTCACCCAGGGTAGATAATATCCCTTGGGGTAGTTGCAAACGGCTCAGGGCCTGATTTTCTCCGAGCCAGATCTGTTGTAGCGCCCGAAAGTTTTCATCGTAGGTAACCCCCTGGGCCGCTAAACGGTCATAGCAGTCGGCAACGGCAATTTCTTCAGTGCAGCTAGCCTGCAGTTCTGCTAAGGGCACAGGTGCTTGCTTCACAACAGAGTGGGCAATGTGTCCGGTGGCGTGGAGTACCCATTTATCCGCTTGGGACAGGCTGAGAATTTCAAAGGTCTGACCATCCTTCCCAGAAGAGAGAATCAGCTGTACCGTCTGAGGCTGGTCCAGCAGCAATGCCTGCTGAAACGTCACCGCCCGTAGGCCGGTGCCAGAGGCTTTCCCAGCCGCCATGGCCATCTCTAAATAGCCTACCGCCGGGAATACTGTCGTCTCAAATACCTGATGCTCTGCCAAAAAGGGTATTGACACAACACTGATTTCGTTTTCAAAGAACACCGACTTAGTGCGGGCTAACCTGAGTCGTTCACCCAACAGGGGATTTTGTCCCCGATGCTGTTTTACTTGTCTTGCGGCGACATCGATCCAATACTGCTGGCGTTGGAATGGATAGGTGGGCAAAGCCACACGATTGCTTGGGGCAGCGGGCCACTGAATTTTAACGCCCGCTACATGTAACTGTCCCAGGCTAGTCAACATTGTCTGACGTTCCGATACCTGACCATCTCGACTTGGACGTAAACTAGGTAGCCACTGCCCTGACCAATCTGATAAACAGTCTCGACCCAGGGAAATTAATGTTGGTTTTGGCCCAATTTCAATCAGAATGTCGTAATCTGTCACCCGCTCTATGGCTGGGTAAAACTTTACCGGTTGTTGAATATGGCCTACCCAGTAGTCAGCCGTAATGGACTCAGTAATTGCCTCCCCGGTTACCGTAGACACCATTTCAATTTGGGGCTGCTGGTAAGCAACACTATGGGCAACACTGGCAAAGTCTTGGAGCATCGGGGCCATCAATGCAGAATGGAACCCGTGGGAGACTCGTAGAAGTTTTGTTTGAATACCTCGTTTTTCTAAGCTATCTAAAATATTTTTGAGCTCTGCGAGCGGGCCGGAAAGTACTGTGCTGTTGGGGCCATTTTCCGCTGCAACGGTAATGCCGTGCGCTAAGTACCCATTAATTTTCTCAGGCGAGGCCATAACAGCCGCCATCCCTCCACCTTCAGGGAGGTCCTGCATCAACCGACCGCGTGTTGCAATCAGCTTTAAGCCCATATCCCAATCCATCACTCCAGCTGTACAAGCAGCGGCATATTCACCGATGCTGTGGCCCAGGACTCCGTCGGGAGTGATACCCCAGGACTTCCAGAGTTCAGTCAGGGCGTAGGCGAGGGCGAAGAGAGCGGGTTGAGTGTTTACAGTTTGTTGAAGAGCACTTCCGACTTCCGACTTCCGACTTCCGACGTTATCCCTGCTCCCTTGCTCCGGATAAAGCAGCTCCAGTAAATTAATCCCTTCTTTTTTCAGAATCTTGGCACAGTGGTCAATAGTGTCTCTAAAAACAGGTTCGGTTTCATAGAGCTGGCGACCCATGTTGATGTACTGGGAGCCCTGACCAGTGAAGAGAAAAGCTATTTTTGGAGCTCGCTGTGAGGCTTTACCAGTATTGACCCGGGAGGGTTGTCCGGCAATAAACGTGTTGAGCTGGGTTTGGGCCTCTTCCGAAGAATCGGCGACGAGGGTGAGACGATGGGGATGGTGCGATCGCAACGCCCAAGCACTCCAGCATAGATCACGAAGATCTGCCTCAGCCAGTTTCTTGCCGTAGCGACTGGCTAATTCCTTCAATGCATTTGGAGACTTTGCAGAGAGGGCTAACAAATAGGGGCCTTGAGCAGAGTTAGCTTTAGCAGCTCTGGATTCAGGTTGCTCCACCGACTCAACAATAACGTGGGCGTTGGTTCCACTAAACCCAAAGGAACTAATGCCAGCAAATCGATTTTTCTCTTTCCCGTTATTCCAAGGTATGCCGTCAGCTGTGATTGTGACGGGCAAATTTTTCCAGTCAATGTGGGGACTGGGCTGTTGGAAATGTAAGTGTGCTGGCAACGTCTTATGCTGCATTGCCAGTACTACTTTAATTAAACCTGCAATACCTGCAGCGGCCTCCAGATGGCCAATGTTTGTCTTGACTGACCCAACATAAAGAGGATTCTGGGGTGAATGGCTCTGACCAAAAACAGCCCCCAGAGCCCCCATTTCTATGGGATCACCCAGGGATGTTCCGGTGCCGTGAGCTTCAATGTAGCTAATTTGTTCTGGGTGTACCCCAGCATTGTTTAGGGCCTGACGAATCACAGACTGTTGGGAAGGACCATTAGGCACAGTCAAACCACTACTGCGCCCATCTTGATTGACTGCGGAACCGCGCACTACGGCTAAGACGTTGTCGCCCTGAGCCAACGCATCAGATAACCGTTTAAGCACAACAACGCCGCAGCCTTCTCCCCGGGAAAACCCATCGGCAGCCGCAGAAAACGCCTTACAGCGGCCGTCCGGAGCAAGCATATGGGCCTTAGAGAAATTAATACTAAACTCTGGTGCCAAAATGCGATTCACACCACCCGCCAGTGCGATCTTGCACTCCTGATTACGCAGACTCTGGCAGGCTAAATGTACCGCCACTAACGACGATGAACAAGCTGTATCCACCACTAAACTAGGACCGGTAAAGCCTAGACTGTAGGACAGTCTGCCAGCGGCAACGCTATGGGCATTGCCCGTAGCCAGGTAGGCATCAATTTCTGTTTCATCACGACCCGATAAATGTTGTGAATAGTCGTGGCTGCTAATACCAACAAAGACGCCCACCGGCTTACTAATCCATTGTTCAGGCACCATGCCACCCTGTTCCATCGCCTCCCAGCTTACTTCCAGCAACAGCCGCTGTTGCGGGTCCATGCTGACAGCTTCCCGAGGAGAGATGCCAAAAAATGTAGCATCAAAATCCTTTAAGTGGTCAATGAAACCACCATTACGAGTAACAATTTTGCCGGGAGCGTCTGGGTCAGTATCATAAAACGTATCCGCATCCCAGCGGTCGTCAGGTACCTGACTAATGGCATCTGTCCTGTCGGCTAGCAGCTGCCAGAATGTCTGCGGATCATTGGCGTTTCCTGGGAACCGACAGCCCATTCCCACAATGGCAATGGGTTCGGTGTGGGTAGCTAGCCTAGCCTGGAGCTTCTCGATGACCTGCAATGCGCGGGCCATGCGTTTTTCATTGGCACTTATGGAAGACGGATTGCTCATGATGCACCCCCTTCCCCAAGCAGGTTTTCAATATCCGCTAGCTTCTCATCCATCAGAGCAGCCAGTTCATCCCCTGTTGGTAGTGCTGCTGCTTCAGTAGCAGTTGGCTCCAGGTTCTGCTCCCGAACAACTGCTTCAGATTCATTTACTTCAGATTCACCATCGACTAGCTGCTCTACTAAATAATCTAGTAGGGCAGCAACATTAGGATGATCAAACACTAGAGTGCTTGGTAGAGAAACATCTAAACTGCTTTGGAGACTGTTCTTTAGTTCTAAAGCTGTAAGAGAATCCATTCCCAGATCAAAGAATCCTGCTTGCTGATCTAGTTCTTCTTGTTTGAAACCTAATGTTTGGCAAACTTGCTGACATACATAGACTTCTAGCAGCTGGCGTTGTTTTTCAGGAGGCGTGCTCTGAAACTCCTTTAAGAAGGTTTGAGAAGTCTTATGTACTGATTTTTGAGATGGCACAAGAGCTATATTTTGTTGCCAATTCTCAAACAGTGGGAGATCTTTAACCAACGGCTGCATTAGAAACTCTGACCAGTTAATGGGCACAACACCAATCTGCGGCGCTGATGTCTGCCAGATTGTCTCCAACTTAGCCAGCCCCTGATCTGGTGTAATTACATCTACTCCAGACAGATGCTTAAGATTTCCTTGCTGCTGATACTTGAGGGCAGAGCCAATGGAGGACCAAGCTCCCCAGTTAATGCTTAATCCTGGTAGACCAAGCTGTTGTCGGTAGTGGGCTAAACCATCTAGAAAGCTATTGGCTGCTGCATGATTTCCTTGACCAGGAGAACCTAGGAGTGCCGCTGCAGAAGAGAACAGCACAAAAAAGTCTAAATCACTTTCTTGAGTAAGGGTGTGCAAGTGCCATGCTCCAGCAACCTTGGGAGCCAGTACCTCTTTAAATTGAGACCAGTCCATCTGTTGCATTAGACTGTCATCCAAGACGCCCGCTGCATGGATAACTCCTTTTAGTCCACCTGTAAATCTGGTATCTCTACTAAGCTCAGCCAAAGCAGTCTTCACAGCACCATAATCTGTGATGTCAACAGATAGGACAGTAACTGTAATGCCCTGGCTCTCTAATCCTGCAATCGTCTTTTGGGCCTCTTCATTGGGTTGGCGGCGGCTTAGTAAAACGATATGCCTAGCTCCACAGTCTGCTATCCACTGGGCTGTAGTCAGCCCTAACCCCCCTAACCCGCCAGTAACTAGATACGTCGCATTGTTCTGGAATACGCTCTCATCTGAGTTAGCGAAGGAAAGCTGAGACTGTTTAACTATGACTTTACCCACATGTTTAGCTTGTTGCAAAGTCCGAAATGCTTCAATTATGTCACTTTGCGCAAACTCTGTTACGGGTAAAGGAGTCCAAACGTCCTGCCTCACTTGATCCACCACATGACCGAGCATAGACTGAACTAGCTTGGGTTCTTTAGGGCATAGAGCTGCTAAATCAACGATAAAGTGCTTGGTGTCAGGACGTATCTGGGTAATTTGTTCTGGTGCTATTCCTTCTCCTTTGCCAATTTCAACAAATCGTCCGTTAGTTGCTAATACAGCAACACTTCTGGTGCGAAATTCACCGGGCAGGGAGTTTAGCACCACATCAACGCCTCTTCCCCCCGTCGCCGACATAATGTCATTGGCAAAGTCCAGCGTGCGAGAGTTCATAATGTGGGTGATGCCCAACTCCCTGAGGGCATCCCATTTCCCAGGACTAGCCGTAGCAAAAATTTCAGCCCCTATGCTCTGGGCAATCTGAACTGCGGCCTGACCTACGCCGCCAGTTGCCGCATGGATTAGGACCCGTTCACCAGGCTGTAGATTTGCTAGGTGGCACAAACTGTAGTAAGCCGTGGTGAAGGCAACGGGCAATGTGGCAGCTTCAATAGGGGTAACATTTTCAGGAATGGGTGCGACTAGGTTCTGATGGACCACTACCTCATGGGCAAAGCTTCTATCTGCAATGGCCATAACGGTTTGACCCGCTTTTAGGTGACCCACTTTGGAGCCCACCTTAGTAACCGTGCCAACACATTCACAACCTAACGGTGCGTTCTCTGGATACTGATCCATAGCAATCAACACATCGCGGAAGTTCAGCCCGGTTGCCTGCACCTGGATAACAACTTCGTCAGTACCCGGTTCAGGCAGCGTCATTGACTGCCAGTCAAGACTAGTCAGAGTACCTGGTTGCGTCGATACTAGCTGGGTAGGACTCTCGTCTGAATTGAACGGTTCTAGTCGAGCTACCTGACGCGCTCGCACCCCAGCAATTATCTGAGTTTCGGCAGAATCCGCCAAAAGTTCCGTGGTAAGAGTCTCGACATTATCGGCTTGAATACGGGTACACCGTAGTACCGGATGCTCCACCTGTAGAGTTTGCACCATGCCCCATAGAGGCGCATGGGCCAGCTGTGATTCTAAAGAACTGTCCGTCGATGCAATGTAAAGACGTGGTGGCTGAGATAGTTGGCTAAGCAACTGCACTAGTGATAAAAGCTGTTGACAGATACGTTCAGTAGTTGAAACAACAGTCTTGGCAGTAGCCTCAGGTAAGACGTAGAGCAGGCCATTACAGTTGGCACGTTGATTGAATATCTTGTTGAGAGCGTCTAGGTCACAAACTTCCGCTGTTTGTTCTTCGTTGTTAAGTGAACTCACCAGATCCTTAACTGCTGGCTGGCTTCCCGTGATTAACCAATGCCGATGTTTAACGGAGATTTTCTGGGCAGTGACTACCGATTGGGTTAGTGGCGTATCGTTATTAGGTTCAAGTGCTGTAACTTCTTCGAATCCGACTGACTGTAAAGCACCTTGCCATTGATTAACCGAGAGCAGTGGATGATTAGGCCGCAGGTCTAAATCCGTAAACTTCCACCAGCCAGGAGTTAATCCAAAGATCAAATCAATCCAGCCGACGGGGGCAGTGCCTTCCAGCAGAACGAGCTGACCTCCCGGTGCTAACAGCGTATTTACATGGTGCAGGGTCTGCTGAATATCAGCAGTGGCATGGAGGACATTTGCCGCAATGACTAAATCGAAGTCCGCCGCAAACCCTTGCTCTTCAGGTGACTTTTCAATATCCAGTAGAGCATAGTCGACAAATGGAAACTCACGAAATCGTTCTTCGGCAGCAGCGGTGAATCGGGGAGAAATATCGGTAAAGACGTAGTTAAGCGACTGTCCTAAATTTGCAAGTAACGGTAACAGCTCAGCGGTAGTACCTCCCGTGCCCGCGCCAATTTCTAGGATGCGTAGGGGACGTGGTGCGTGGGCTATGGTCCCAGCGATGGTTATCTGCACCAGCTGGTTCATTACCTGGGCACCCACCGAGCTTTGATAGAGCTGCGTGAGCGTTGTTAAGTCTCCTTTGGGAAAAAGTAGTTCCAAGGGATCAATCTGGCCTTGAAGAACGGCGGCCAAATTTTCTCCGCAACGTTCCAATAAAACGATCTCAGAGCCTAACAACGGCTGCTTCTGGAGGAACTGCGCCAGTTCCTCCAAATTTTCTCCTGGTAGCTCGCCTGTGAATTGCCATTGCCCATTAGCTTTGGTTAAGATACTAGCCTCTTGTAGGAGGCCTAAGCAACGTTCAAAAAGTTGTCGATGCTCAGAAACAACTCCCAATCTTTGTTCTAGATCTACACTAGAGAAACTTTCTTTTTGAGAAGGAGGCCAACCCATTCGAGAGAGTGCCTGAACAATATAGGCCAAGGCCAAACGATTGAGTTCGGTTTGCAGGTCCTGGTAAGTGAGAAAATCTGAGGCTTGGACAAGTTGAGTGAACTGGGGTGCGATCGCATCCTTCATATTCCCCGGTGTCACCAAAAAGTCTCCTGGAGTCTTTGGCAATGGTTGATGTTGCCAAACCACCTGATGCAGCCACTGAGTAGAGCTGTTAGGTAATTCAATAGCCTGTAGCATCAGGCCATTGAGAACAGCAACAACCTGATGCTCAGAATCAACCCAAGTAACATCAATGATGGCTTGTGAAGCAGTGCGTCTTTTTGCATACACCGCTACAACATTTGCTGATTGGAAACATCTAAACCGCTCAACAGATATTGGTAAATATGCTGAAGATGTCTCCTGTAAAGTAGCCCCAGCCACCTGTAGACCGGCATCCAATAGCACCGGATGCATCTGGAACGATGGTCCCTTAGATAAGATACGCCTATCTATCTGGGCCAGCGCCTCCCCATCTCCTAACCAAGCTTGCTGAACGGCCTGGAAAGAGGGGCCATAGTCAATCCCACGCTCACTGTAGAGCTGATAAAACTGTTCATGGGAGAGGGCAGATGTTAGCTTTGATTTTATCTCTTCTGCATCTACGACATCCAAAGTTGAGCGAGTAGTCGACAGCATTAGCTCTCCGCTGCTGTGCTTAACCCATTCATTCGTTTGGTTGCTGTGGATTTCAAATTGATAACGAACTGAATCTTCCTTTGTGACTAATGTCTGTAGATGTGTAGATTGGTCTTCATTTAGCCACAATCCCTTTAGAAGGCGTACATCAGTTATCTCATAGCCAGATTCTTTGAAAATATCTTGACCTGTTGCCAGTGCCATTTCCAAATATGCTGCTGCTGGTAGCAAAATGGATTGGAACACCTGGTGATCTTTCCAATTCAAAGGAGTGTCCGAGGATAAATTGGCTTCATAATATTGAGCCGTATTTCCTGCTAGTGAAAGTTGTTGCCCCAGCAGTGGATGATACTCTTTTGTTCCAGGAAAGCTGACGAGCTTACTTACTCCGCTACTTGGAACAGAGTCTAACCAATAGCGTTTCCTTTGGAAGGGATAGCTTGGCAGCAATACTGTTTTTCTAGGATAAGCTTTGTCAAAACTCGCCCAGTCAATGGAGTATCCGGCTTCGTACAGTTTGCACAAACTCGATGTGAGAGTTTTCCAATCTGTATTTTCTAAAGAACCTGGTTCTTTAGCCGGAGCAAGACTAGGAAGCCATAGGGCCTCTAAGTTAGCTATACAAATCTGTCCCATGGAAACTAGCGTTGGACGTGGCCCAATTTCAATAAAGACGCCACCGTCCTCGGCATCTACAGATGCCATGGCCGGAGCAAACTGCACAGGCTGACGAATTTGATTCACCCAATAGCTAGGCTTACCCATTTCTGTTGAAATCAAATTCCCTGTGACGCTAGAGACAATATCAATAGCAGGTTGACCATAGCTAATGGTCTGGGCAATCTGCTTAAACTCCGCCAGCACGGGGTCCATCAAAGCAGAATGAAATGCATGGGAAACCCTGAGGCGTTTGACCTTAAATCCCTGGGCTTCTAATTGGGCAACAAGCCTATCTAAAGCACCTAGTTCACCAGAGATAACCGTATTTTGAGGACCATTAACCGCAGAAACTGTGACTTCATCCGATAGAAAACCAGAAATTTGTTGCTGGGAAGCCATCACCGCTGCCATACCACCACCTGCTGGCAGCGATTGCATCAGCCTTCCCCGTGCTGCAATTAGTCTCAATCCATCCTCTAAACTCAGCACACCTGCAATACAAGCGGCCGCATATTCACCAATGCTGTGACCTAACACACAGTCAGGTTCAACTCCCCATGACTGCCATAGTTTAGCTAAGGCATATTCCAGAGAGAAGAGGGCTGGCTGCGTGTAAACAGTATCGTGAATAGAGAACAGCAGAGCGGTCGATATGTTTGAATTTGGATAAAGAATCTCAAGGAGAGGAACATTCTCCTTAGAGAGAATCTCAGCACACTGATTAATGGCGCTTTGAAAAACAGGCTCAGTTTGGTATAGCTGTTGACCCATGCCAACATACTGGGAGCCTTGACCCGTAAATAGAAAAACAACCTTTGAATTACGGGACTGAGCAAAATGCCGCCCATCTGCCGTAAACCGTACGTTCAACGCATCATGTATTTGCTGAACCATGTGGTCTCCATTGGCAGCACTGATGGCTAAACGATATTTAAAGTGAGAACGCCCAGTATTTGTTGTAAAACAAACATCTGCTAAAGAACTTTTTGTTTCTGTGAGCCAGGTTTGATACTTTTTGGCCAGTTCCTGCAGAGCTGTCTCAGTTTGGGCAGATAGGGTCAAAATATTTAGAGAACGCTGAGACTTAGTAGGTAATATCTGGGCTAATGCCTCAGCATCTTGCTGAACTGCTGCTTCTACCAGAAGATGAACATTGGTTCCACTCATGCCAAAACCGCTTAGTCCTGCTCGTTTGGGCTCTGTTGTTTTAGGCCAGGGAGTAAGCTGAGTAGGTACCTCAATCGCTAATCGATTCCAGGGAATGTAAGGGTTGGGTGTGGCCAAATGTAAATGGGGCGGAATCTGATGATGCTGTAATGAGAGAATCACTTTCATCAATCCGGCCATACCAGCTGCCGCTTCCAAATGACCGAAATTAGTTTTAACTGAACCGACCAATAATGGTTCAGAACGACCTTCTAAAGCCTGATTTAGGGAAATCAATTCAATGGGATCTCCCAGGGATGTCCCTGTTCCATGGGCTTCCACATACTGAATCTGCTGTGGCTCCAGCTGCGCGTTTAGAAGAGCTTGACGGATTACGGCAGTTTGAGCTGAACCATTAGGTGCGGTTAGGCCGTTGCTAACGCCGTCATGGTTAACGGCGGACCCTCTAACCAGAGCAAGAATGTTGTCTTGGTTGGCAATGGCATCTTCCAGGCGCTTTAGTATTACCACACCGCAGCCTTCCCCGCGTCCATAGCCATCAGCCGCCGCATCAAAGGTTTTGCATCGTCCGTCGGGAGAAAGTGCCTGAAGTTTGCAAAAACCAATGGTTGCTTCCGGCGACAGTATTAAATTGACACCACCAGCCAAGGCAAGGTTGCACTCGCCACTGCGCAAGCTCTGGCAAGCAAGATGTACCGCTAGTAACGAAGATGAACATGTGGTATCCAACTGCATTGTTGGCCCTTGGAAGCCAAACACATAGGCAATGCGGCCAGCGGCAATGCTGCGAGTATTGCCTAGGCTGCTAAAAGCATCAATCTGTTCTGGATTTCCAGAGCGCACACTACGTTGGGCATAGTCATCGAAGCTAAGACCAACAAATACACCGGTAGCTGTCCCTTGTTGATCAAATGCTGGTATTCCAGCATTTTCTAAGGCGTTATAACTTACCTCTAACAGCAGTCGCTGTTGTGGATCTAAACTATGAGCCTCACGGGGGGAAATACCAAAAAACTGTGGGTCAAACTGATCGACAGCATCTATAAAGCTACCCGAACGGGTGTACATTTTCCCCGGTGTAGCTGGATCAGGATCGTAATATTTGTCTAAGTCCCATCGCTGTTTGGGCACATCACCCACAGCATCAACGCCGTTGCGCAGTAAGTCCCAGTAAGCCTCTGGTGTATTGGCTCCACCGGGAAATCGACAAGCCATGCCGACAATGGCAATGGGCTCAGCCTGGCGTTGTTCTAGTTCATCTAGCCGATTACGCAGCTTACGAAGCTGAACAGTCGCTTCCTGCAGCAAGTCGCGATAGTTAGCGAAACTTCCTTCAGAAGAATTGTTAGCTGCAGGCCAGCGCGATTGGATCATAGCTACCTCCCGCGCACTGCTGCCAGCTCTGCCGCCAGCATATTGGCCATTTCGGTCTCAGACAGATTTTTAAGATCGGTGTCTTGTTCAGTAAGTGAATCTATTGACTGATGACTAATTTCTCTTTTCTGACTATCTTGTGACTTTGGAAAATAGTTCGTGGACAGTTCGGCTAAATGAACTGACAGCGATTCGATGGTTGGAAAACTCCAGGCCAGTGTGACATCTAAAGGCTGTGACAGAACTAGAAAATCTTCTAAATCTTGAGCCAGTTCAACAGCCATTATGGAATCTACACCATAGTCAGCCAGAGCCCTACCAAGGGAAATTTGAGACTGGTGCAGCTTCAGCTTTTGAGCAAGCCACTGTGTGAGCCATTGCTGGATGGCTTTCTTCTGTTTCAATAGAGGTTTGTGAGAAAGAGTATTTTTATTTTGGTTAGCACTGGCCGTTAAGGAGTCAGCCAACCGTTCTTCCAATGATGTTGTTCCTGTTGAGGATTCCGCACGCAACCACTCATCTAAGGAGTGATTCTCACCTGCAAGAGTTTGCTCAACGTTACCAACGCTGTCACCGTAGCTGCTAATTTGTTGCTCTATTCCGACAGAATTCGATATTTCATCTGGATTAGCCACCAGGATCTGAGCAATGGTTTGTTCAAAATAATACTGCGCCCAATTAACATAGGCAGACTCTGCAGCGGTTGCCCTTAGGGATGCGATCGCTAACGTCCAGGCAGCTAACTTGCCAGCAACGAAATTCGCTTGCTGTCTTGCCGAGACTTCATCGGCAAAGGGTGATTGTGGCCCCTGATAGTACGCCAGAATTTCACTAACCGCTTCCAACAGAGAATCAGATAGTGAAGTCAGATTGAGCTCTGCGAAAAATCCTTGTAGGTCTGACGATTGATGCAGTATGCGAGCACCAAGATACATTGCTAGGGATTCTGTTGGCCCTTCGAAGATTCTTAACACTCTGGCATCCCTGAGGATTTGAGGAGCCAGATTAGTTTCTATGTACCCTCGCCCCCCTAGACATTGAACTAAGTTGTCAGCGGCCTGCCAGTAGAACTCGGGACCTAAAATCTTGCAGGCTGCGTACAGCTCTTCGGGAACATTCAGCCCTGCATCTAACCTTCTAGCGATAAATGTGACCAGACCGTTGAGTGTTGAGATCGCATTTGTCAGCCAGTTCAACCGTGTCAGGGTGACTGGATTATCTAACAGTCGTCCAGTGGAAATTGTTCGACGGGAGCTATAGCGCATCATCAGCTGTGCACAGCGCTTCATCCCACCAACACTGGCAGCAGCAATGGCCAGTCGGCCATACATCATGGCATCTTGTGCCACTGCCATACCGTTGCCAGAGTCTCCCAGAAGCTGCGAGCTGTCCACTGGCACATCATCCAGGGAAACCGTATTTTGCACCATGGCCCGCATGCCCATTGTTAGGGATTCCGGGCCCTGTCTTAATCCTGATGTTCCCTTCTGGACTGCAAATCCACTGACGCCAACAATGTTGCCATCAATGTCAGTTTGTTTAACAAAAACGTTAATGACTCCTGCCCAAGCAGCTGAACCACTCCAAATTTTTTGCCCCCTTAAGGTCCATCCGTTGGCTGTGGGAGTGGCTTTTGATGTCATCCCAAATGGATGAGAGCCTGCACCCGGTTCAGTGAGAGCAAATGCCGCTAATTCTCTTCCGGTAGCTAGCCTGGGAAGTAGCTTTGCCCGTAGATCTGATGAACCATGGTTCAGAATTGGACGGATGCCCAACACATTATTGAGACCAACAAATAAGGCCAATGTTGGGTCAATTGCTCCAAGCTGTTCCAACACGCTTAGCGTATCTTGATGGCCTAGACCCAGACCACCATATGCAACCGGCACCTGCATACCGAGAAGACCCTGGTTCCCAAAATCTAAAATTACCCCTGGTGAGATACAGCGACGCTCATCCATCTGCCGGGAGTTGATTGACTCTGCAGCGTATCCACGCAACCAGGTGATGAGATTTTGAGCTGAGCCACTTTCTTGAACAGGCGATGGCTTAATTATTGGGTGGATAAAACCTTCCGACTGCTGATTTCTCCCTTGCCCGCTGGCATTGGACCACTCGGCAACAGGAGTTATCGTTCTTTCTCGCAGAGCAGTTTTACAAGCATGTCGCTGTACTTTCCCACTGGTCGTTTGAGGTAAGTGGCTGGGTTTAAGTAACCAGATCATCGAAGCATGCAATCCATGATGTTGCGATACCGCTGCTCGAATCGCACTAAAAATGAGTTCCGCATCTAGTCGTCGCAGGGCTTCACGCTTAATCTCTTGAAAAATAACGAGACTCTCTTGTCCGTCTATATCGATGCTAAAGGCAGCATTCTGCTGGCTCAGGTCTGGATGGCTTTGGACAACAGTTTGTTCGATATCCTGAGGAAAATGATTCCGTCCACGAATCACAATTAGATCCTTCAGACGACCGGTTATATAAAGATTTTGTCCGTTATAAAACCCTAAGTCTCCTGTACGCAGATAGGGACCACGACCGTCGGAAAGATAGGCATTAAAGCTTTCCTGGGTTGCCTCAGGACTCTGCCAGTAGCCTTGGGCAATACCATGTCCAGTAACCCAAATCTCACCTATTTGGTCAGTTGGACAGGGTTCACTACGTTCTGAATTAACAATGACCAAATCTGTATTGTTATCTACTTCACCACAGCTAACTATGGAGACAGCCCCTTCAGAAGACACAGGAACCTCCACAACATTTCCGTGGTTTAGAGACTCACGACTCAAACTCAAGCTGTTGGCAGCCGTACCTCGGTGCCCACCTGAAACTAATAAGGTGGCTTCTGCTAGACCGTAGCAAGGATAGAACGCTTTCGCCTGAAATCCATACTCAGCAAATGTATTTGAAAAATCTGTTAAAGTTTTAGCCCGTACTGGTTCAGCACCCGTAAATGCCAATTGCCAGCTGCTCAAATCTAAATTCTTGCGTTGCTCTAATGTCGTTCTTTGTAGACAATATTCGTAGGCAAAATCGGGACCGCCGCTGGTTGTTGCCCGGAAGTGAGAGATCGCCTGAAGCCATCGGATTGGCTGTCGCAAAAACGATTCTGGCGACATTAGAGTAACAGGAAAACCACCATAAATAGGTTGTAAAATACCGCCAATCAACCCCATATCGTGGTAAGGCGGTAACCAAATCACTCCGTGACTATCACCACTGTGTCCAAAGCGTCGATAGATAGCTTCCAGATTGTTCATCAGGTTGGCATGGCTCACCATGACCCCCTTTGGATGACTAGTAGACCCAGAAGTATATTGCAACAAGGCTAGACCCGCATCTATGTTACGTATAGATGGATTGGGGGCTGATAAAACCTGACTGCTTGATTGTTCATCAAAGCGGTCAGTAGCCAAACAAAAGAAACGTTCGGTCGTCTGATCGGCTGTTAAGTCTTTCACCTGAGGCAGCAAGCTCTGAGTTGTCAAAACGCCCACAGCCTGAGCGTCATTTAGAATATGTCTCCAGCGTTCACCGCTCTGATGACGCTTGGATGGCCGCACAGGAACAGCGATCGCACCTGCATACCAACAGCCAAATAGGCCTGCTATAAAGTCTAAACCAGGCACATAGGCCAGAAGAATGGGTTGAGGGGAGCTATGTTGGCTTAAATAACGCTGCAAACACTTGCTAATCAGCGTTGCTCGCCTGTCCAAATCGGCGTAGCTCAAATAATTGTCTTGGACAGCCTTAGCAATATCGGAAACATCAGCAGACAGGAACTGACAAGCAACACGATCTGGTTCGTGTAATGCTCGCCACTGCAGGACATTCACCAGCGTGGCTGGTAGATTGCCCATGTCTTTTAATGGCTCCTGCGTCGCCAATTCACTCACCATGCTTACGGTCTTTTCCCCTATGCAGCCTTACGTCTGCCCATCGTTTGTTACCACTAAATACAGCTGCTCAAATCAACCCTACAGAAAACAATCTTGATATTGAGAATTATTTTCAATAGTACAGGATCGAACAGCTCACGTAAAGTAACTATTCTCCGAACAACTCTTGTGTAAATTCAGCTTTAGTTGTGTGCCTAAAAGTAACATAGCGCTTCTAGTAAGGCTTTTGTATCGAGGTTTCTGAATTCTTAAGAATCAGTGTTAACAGTCAGGAACTTTGATCGCTCTAATAAAACTCTAATAGAGTTTTTCAATGATTGCCAATGAAAATAGAATAGGAATGAAAGTCATTAGCTGAACTAATTCGGCAATGTTGCGCACCAGAATTAGGAAAAAGTCCCTTGAAAGTTACTCGTCTTTTGGACGGGTAGCGATGGCCAACTTTGCATCATCAATCGTTCGAACCTCATCCATGACCTTGACGACTTGACCATGGGACGCATCTTCATCAGCGTGAATGGTCACTACAACAACTTGGCCAGGATCTACCTGATTCAAAATAGTACTTTTAAGAGAATCAACCTCGATGGGTTCTCGATTTAGAGAAATTTGTCCATCGTCATCAACGGTGACTGTAAAGTTAGCGTCTGGCTGACGCTCCGATGTTTCAGCTGTAGGCAGGCTCACCGGTAGACCGTCAAACCGAGTTAGAAACAGCGTGGAGATAATAAAGTACGACAGAATTGCAAAAATAACGTCGATCATTGGCAATATATTGATCTCGACGCTATCTTCTGCCTCATCATTGAATCCGCGCATGGGGCACACTCTCCTGATTACTTGCTCGCTGACAGTGCCATTCGTACAAAATTTCTAGCTGGCTAATAGACTCCTGCAACAGGTCAAGCTGACGGCGATAAAACGACCGAAAAATGTTGAAAACGGCTAAAGCAAAGATGGCAACGATCATGCCCGCCGCTGTAGAGACTAAAGCTTCGCTAATACCGCCTGTCACAGCGTTTGCATTCGCTCCAATTTCACCGATACGTACAGAAGCGAAAGAACGGATAAGACCCAGAATGGTACCTAGAAGCCCAAGTAGTGGAGCGATCGCAATAACTGTCTGAAATACACTGTTAAATCGTTTTAACAGTGGCCTCTCTGCATAGGCAGCGCCTTCAAGAGCCAGCCGAAACTGATTTTGTGATGCCCCCTCTAACTGCAGTGCCTCAAGAAAAATACGCACCATAGGAAAGCTCAAGTTGCGCTTAAGTAGAGGAAACACTTCTGCTGGCTGCTCACGATAAAGTTCAAGGGCACGTCGGACTAATGGACGCTGACGACGATTAATTCGAAACCAAAACACAGAGCGCTCAATCGTCAACACCAATGTCACGATGGAGAACAATAGCAGTGGCCACATAACGATGCCGCCTGCGGCAAACAGTTCGCTAACCGACATAAAACCTTCCCTTTCTAAGACTTCTATGGAGGTCAACTGTAAGAAAAACTTGAAGAGCCATAGCCGACATACCTGACTCTTTTACATCAGTAGTTTTACTTAGCAGCTTACCAGAATACGGCTTAATGCAATTAAATGTCAAATGTGATTGCTGACCTTTGGAAAAATCGAAGCTATCTGCGGGATTGCCCATGAATCTTTGCTGGCTGGCTAACCAGAGCATGGATTAATACTTGTTTATTGTCTGGTATATTGCGAATTATTACTGATAGGCTTGGAAACTAATTTACTTTAGTTGGGTTTATAGTTATTGGGGTGCAAGAGGCTCGTAGTAACGGTGTATTAGTGGGGTTGTGATGGGCTTTTCTAAAGAATGTTTTGAACAGTACCGTCAAGAAATCCGCATTATGTGGCGAGTCTTGGCTATTGGTAGTCTGATTGCCGCTGGTTTTCATTTATATTCGGTCCCTCTGGTCGCTAGGTTCGCATCGCGTATTTTAGGCCCTCTAGGGGCTACACCTGAGTTTGAGTCCACACCCATCGAGGTTGTTGTAATCGAAGAAGAGGTATCTCAGCCCCCACCCGAAGAAAAACCTGAGGAAGAATTGCTCTCTGATGAGCCTGCGGCTGCCGCTGAAACACCCTCGGCTCCACCACAGCCTACAGCGGCTGATCCAATTCCGGCAGAGGTGAGGTCAGCGGATGTTGTGCAAACGGATGCTGCAATCTCAACTTCAGAGAGTGCAGTGGATGGTCAAGGAGCCGTTGGTAATTCTACGGCGATTGGTTTAGTTTCGGGATCAGGTGATCCAATCGAAAGTGATGTTCCGCAAATAAACCTGCCCGTCGAGCCAAGTCCTGCTCGTCAACAAATTCCAGAAACATCCCTTGCCCTTCGTCGCAATCCTTTTCGTTCCGTCACCTGTGACCCTTGCTCACTGCCAGAGTATCCTTTAACTGAGCGTCGTGAACAACTTGAAGGACAGCCTGTTATTAACGTTATCTATGACGAAAGTGGTCGAGTCATTAAGGCTGAGATTGAAGTTTCTAGCGGTAATACAGCGTTTGATCAGGCTGCTCTGGATGAAGCGTTAAATTGGCGGTTGCGAGACTCTCAGAGAAGTGGTGGGCAGGTGTCTGTAGATGTGGCATTCGTGATGCAGGGCTCAGCCCAGTACACTGAAGCCCAGCAAGCAGGTGAAATTCGTTCCATAGACCTGCCATTAAGGCAGTCCAATGGACCAAGACCATCTCAGGAAGCTACAGTGAGTAGGAATGAAGGGGCCTCTGGCACATCGCTCCATAGAGTCCCAGGGGCAGTGGTTAACTCGTCGGTATCTGAAGGATCATCGAGCGAACTTCCAACTAGTTCAGTGGGAGCGCCTCCGCAGGTACCTCTTGCATCAGAGCCGTTCGTAGAATCGCCCCCAGCACAACAAATTACAGATGAACCTCCTGCAGAAGCCGTTGAAGGCAGTCCAGTTTTGTCCAGCTCTGAGCCCACATCTTCTCCTGAAGTTTCAGTGAGCCCTCTGACGCAATCGTCTGTTGTTAGAACACCAGTGCCTGAGATCGTTAAGCCTGCTGGTGAACTAGAGGCGGACAATGAATAGTATTCAAGAATTGCTTCAGAGGGCCAGGGAGCTTATTACGGTTGGCGAAAGTTTTGACTCCGCTCGTTGGGACCATTGGTTGTTGCTGGTGTTTTTTTTAGTTATTTCCACTGTCGGTCTTTGGTTGTCTTGGCAATGGCGCAAAGAAAGTAGAAAACGTCCATGAAATCATTTGTTGAGTATGTTAGCTGCCGTTACAGCAGTTTTGCGATCGCGCCAATCTTAATCTTTCAACTTACTGCACTGTTATCAGCC
The DNA here is from genome assembly GCA_039024555.1 of Cyanobacteria bacterium P01_D01_bin.156. GTDB lineage: Bacteria > Cyanobacteriota > Cyanobacteriia > Phormidesmidales > Phormidesmidaceae > Leptothoe. Next base: position 25,804 of record JBCCQQ010000008.1, on the reverse strand, counting down.
CCACAGGCAAGCTACGCCCAAGCAGCTACATCGGAGCCAGTTGATGAATCGATTTCTCCGCCAGAGGCACCGCCACTGCCAGAGCCACCGTTGCCAGAGCTAGAGCAGATTGCACAAATTACCGATGTAGTTTTGACAGAGCTAGAGGATGGTCTTCTAGTTGTTTTAGTCACCTCTGACCCAGCTTTAGTCGAGGTATTTCAGTTTCAGGAGCAAAATACCTTAGTAATTGATATTGCTAAAGCTGAGCTAGCCCTGCCTGATGGAGATACGTATAAAAAGCTTAGTCCTGTCCCGACAGTGGAATCTCTCACGCTTGAGCAGCGGGGCAATGAAGTTCAGATGACCATTGTTGGCACAGGAGAAACAGCTCCGAATGCCTACCTTGAGCGTGCAGAGGATGCACTTAGATTAGACATTGTCACCACAGCTCTGGGGACAACAGATAATGATTTAGATTTTGAGGGCACCGGTAACCTGCGCATTATCGTAGCAGCCGAGCCCCTGCCCAGCTATCGTGTGCCTACGGCCAGTGCAGGCACACGTACCGATACCGACCCGCTGGATGTACCCCAAGGAATTCAGGTGATCCCCGATGCTGTTGTCGAGGATCAAGCATCTAGAAGTTTGAGTGATACCCTGCGTAATGCCAGCGGTGTAAATGCTGGACGAGCATCAACTGGTTTGCGGGCTACAACGGCTATCATTCGAGGATTTGAAAGTGACAACGTGCTTCGCAATGGATTGCGAGATGACACGTTACGTATTAGCTCAGGATTGAACAACATCGAGCGTATTGAAATCCTCAAAGGCCCGGCTTCAGTTCTGTTTGGTGCCGGTAACCTGGGCGGTACGATCAACCTAGTGACTGAGGTCCCCCTGGATGAGCCCCGCTACGAGTTTGAACTATCTACCGATAGTAATGAGCTTTACGGTGGTTCCTTGGATCTGACAGGCCCCCTCAATGAAGAAGGCACTTTAGGCTACCGCTTAAACATGGCCTATGAGGATCGGGGTAGCTTTAAGGATTTCGAAAATAGCCAATTTTTCTTTTTTGCCCCTACCTTTGAGCTGGCTAACACGGACCGTAGCAGTCTGCTTGTGGACATTGAATATCTTGAGACTCTAACAGATGGAGACGCACCGGGAGTGCCTGCTGTGTCAGCCATTGGTGCCGATGATAATGACCTGCCCCAATTAATAGCCCTATCTCCTGAGGACGATCCGCTGGTGGGAACTCTGGATTTAGATTCCAACCTGGGGGAACCGGATATTACATCCAGCGAAACTACCATTTCTCGCCTAGGGGTTCGACTTCGCCACGAGCTAAGTGACGATTGGACTGTCAGAGGGGAGTTTCTAGGAGCGTTTCAAGATACGCCCGAGAGTAGTTCTATTGTTGCTACGGGATTTTCTCAAGTTGCTGGCCAGCCCGACTTTGGTTTGTTAGATCGAGTCTATATTGAGAACATTAGTCGTCGAGATATTTATACGTTCAATACCAATATTGTCGGCAATATTGATGTTGGAGGCTTTGATCAAACGCTGCTACTGGGAGCCGAGTTTTCCCATGAAAATGCTATAGATATCATTAACCAGAGGCTATTTTTTAACTTTCTGTCACCTGAGAGTGAAACGTTTCGGATTTTTGACCCTAACTATGACTCTCAGCGATTCTTTCCCAGTGAAACTGGTTTCATCAGCCCTGAGCGGCCCGGTAGTAATAGTGTTACCGAGACAACAACTTTGGGACTGTATGGTCAAGCTCAGCTTAATTTGGCTGACAAGTTACTGCTCCTTGCCGGTGGTCGGTTTGATATTGCCGATCAGTTTTTCCAAGATTTTCTGAATCGGGGGGATACGTCGGCTATTGATACCTATGACACGGCGTTTAGTCCTCGCTTTGGGGCGGTTCTCAAACCAGCAGAAAATGTATCTCTGTACGCTAGCTATACAGAATCGTTTAATCCTACCCTCGGTCGAGATGTTGATGGAGATGTGTTTATTCCTGAGGAAGGCAAGCAGTTTGAAACGGGAATTAAGGCTAACCTACTAAATGATCGTTTATCTATTGGTTTAGCCTATTACCAATTGCGCCGTAGCAATGTTGTCACCCAGGACCCCACACCTGGTAATGATGGATTTCAGATTCAGGTGGGTGAACAAGCTAGTGATGGTGTGGAACTGGACATCGTAGGAGAAATTTTGCCGGGTTGGAACATCATTGCTAACTACGCCTATACCGATGCCCGCATTACCGAAGATAATGAATTTGGTGAAGGAGTAAGGCTTCTCAATGTACCTGAACATTCTGCCAATTTATGGACATCCTACGAAATTCAAAGCGGTGAACTTGCTGGTTTAGGGGCAGGTATAGGAGTCTATTTTCAGGGAGATCGTAATGGCGATTTGCGTATTCCATTCACATTGCCTGGCTACACAGTTGTAGATGCTTCCCTCTTTTATCGTCGAGAGAACTTCAGAGCGCAGCTGAATTTTGAAAACCTATTTGACATTCGATACTTTGAGAGCGCTCGAGATCAGTTTCGGGTTAATCCAGGTGCCCCTTTTTCAGTAGAGGCCAGCTTAAACTGGGAGTTTTAGTCAGGTGAAAACGTTTCTGACCATTTGGGTAGGGCAGCTTGTTTCTACGCTAGGCAGTTTTATGACAGTGTTTGCCCTAACCCTTTGGGTATGGGACCAAACAGAATCGGCAACGGCCCTTACCCTAGTGTTATTTTTTGCCCAGTTACCGCGTATTGTTGTCACCCTATTTGCAGGAATAATCACCGATCGATTTAATCGACAGCGACTGATGCTACTGGGTGATACCAGTGCTGCACTGGCAACGGCCGTTGTCGGTGGACTGTGGCTGACAGGGAATCTGCAGATATGGCATCTCTGTCTAGTGATGGCTATCCATGGCTGTTTTAGCCAGCTGCAACAGTTAGCCTACTCAGCTTCTATCGCCTTGATGGTGCCTAAAGCACAATATACCCGTGCAGGTAGCTTAAATGCGGCAGTCGGGTTTGTAGCGGCAATTTTGTCACCAGCGCTGGCAGGTAGTCTCTATCCACAGATTGGATTGGGAGGCATCATGGTGATTGACTTACTCACATTCACGGTGGCTTTTGGAACGTTACTTTCGGTAAAACTACCTCAGCCATCTAAAGAGACTAGTCAAGAGAAAGATTTCTCACAACAAAATGGTCCAGATCTGAAATTTAGCCTAAAAGATTTAACCTTTGGATTTCGCTACATCAAGTCGAGTCCTGGCCTCAGTGCCATGGTGATAGCCTTTACCCTATTTGCAATTCCTAATGATATGGGGCGAGCCCTATACAATCCCATGATTTTGGCCCGCACCGGTGGTGATGCTCAAATCTTGGGGGCAGTCACGACAATGGCCGGAGTGGGTGGTGTGGTGGGGGCGATTGCAGTAAGCATTTGGGGCGGCTTTAATCGTCGGATTCATGGCATGTTGTTAGGCTTTATTGGTACAGGCTTAAGCAAACTTGTCTTGGGTCTAGGGCAGGCCCCATGGATTTGGTTTCCGGCTCAGTTCTTTGCCCACCTGCATACACCGCTAGTGTTTAGTTCTAGTAATGCCATCTGGTATGCCAAAGTACCTTCAGCAATTCAAGGGAAGGTGCTGGCGGCAGATACGTTAATCGGTTTAGTGGTCGGTGCGATCGCGCCTTTAATGGCTGGACCTATGGCCGACTATATCTTTGAACCGGCAATGACCTCCGATGGCTGGCTGGCACCTGTATTTGGTTCATGGTTTGGCACTGGGCCTGGCAGTGGCATTGCTCTGATGTATGGGATAAGTGCAATTTTAATGATGAGTGTAGGTCTACTGGGCTATGGGTTTGCAACTTTGAGAGATGTGGAACAGCTGATTCCTGATGCAGATAGTGCCTTGACAATATCAACAAAAGATTAGTCCTTGTTAATACAAGCTTCGATTATCCGTGAACCCCTTCAAGGTAAGGGATCTGAACGCTAAAGCCTCGATAAGTTTAGCCATATTGTTGACGAATAGTTTTTTGCCGAGATTTGCAAAATTTGCAAGTTCCAGCAAAAAACTTTGAAGTTTTTCAATGAACTTTATTATTTAATGGCATTCATTCTTAATAAAAAACTCTATGGTGCACATGTTGTTTCTGAAGGTGATGAATATGTTAAACAAGCTGTCATCTAAATCTGATGTTGGCTAGTTTTCAAAATTTCAGACCTCAAAATGTTGTCTCAATAACAATGTATAGGTTTTCGCAAGAAAGAGGGGGGGCTTAAATGAATATAAGTAGTGTGATGCTCTTCCTGTATATATTGTAGGCCCTTTATGAAGGGCTAATTTCTGGTGGTTTTTTGTAAAAAAAAAGCTTAAAGCATAAGAAAAACTCATTGTGTAAGCTTCATTTGTAAGGCGACCACTATGCTTCATTTAATAAAGTGTTCGTAATAACTTTTTAAGAAATAGTTTGTAGTTCGCAGAAAAAAGGGTGATACGATAAAGTCCAGTGGTTATTGACATCCGATCCCAATAACCCGCTTTCGGGGATTAAATTACCTACTGGTTGTTTAATCCCTTTAACTCCTAATTCGGGGACATTTTGTGTTTATGGAGACACGGAGCATTTTGTGTCTGACGATAGTCAACCATTCTTTGACTAACTTTTCTTCGAGTTTGTAGGGGGGCTCAAAGGAAAACCTCCGTATATGTTCTGAATTTCTCGTGTTACGCATCATTGTCGAAAACTACTAGCGGGAGTAAACCCTATCGATTAGACACGTCCTTTAGAAGCGCATATTGCTAACGATAAATTTGACTTCTGGCTGCTCTTCTCAATGGGATAAGCGGTCGAGGCTTTTTAATGTTGTTGTTAAAAGCTTCAGCTCACATGGTTGGTATGTGAATGCTTAGCTTTTGGGCAGCTGTGCTTTAGGGTGCTCTCTTTTTTGGGGATTTAAGGAATCGGAACGTTGGACGCTCATGTAGTTGAATAGTTTGGAGATTTGTTCGCTGTGGTTCAGGTTAGTTTGTCCACGTCTACAACATTTGATGGTGAGCTCAATGCTCTAGTTGAAGATCAAGGGACTTCTTTAACAGTTCGGTTTGATTTAGATGAGCCAGCCCCTGCGGGTGGCTTAAAAGTTTATTTTGATAGCGATACCGAGCAAATCTTAAATCGACTAGATTTGCCCGGAGCGGTCTCAAATCCCCGGGTTGAAAATCTAAACCTTCTAGCTACCCAGACCAATTTTGACAATTCTGGTCTAGCGGTTCAAATTACTGAAGGCGCTACATTTGCAACAGTTACTCTAGATATTTTTGATAATATTGAGCCCGATACGTTTTTGCCAGAGACCTTTGATGGACTGGTAAATGCAACATTTTCGTTGCTCACAGCAGACCAAATTGCACCCGAGGATCAAACCAGTATCACTAATGTTAGTGACTACACTGTTGATCCGAATGCGGCTAATAGTGTGGTGTTGTTTGCAGACACAGTAGACCAGTTGCCCAGTGAGCCTGAACCACCTGCACCCCCTGCCAACGGCTATGACGAAGCTGTTAGCGGAGATATTTCCGATAATCCTGATGCTCCCCTGCCATTAGAGCTATCTGAAGGAACAACTCGTCTTTCGGCGACTACCGGTGGCGGTGACCAAGAGTATGTAACCGTTACTATTCCTGAAGGGTCCCAGTTGGATTCTATTAATCTAGAGTCCTACAGCCCCAATGATGTAGCCTTTATTGGTGTGCAAGAAGGGTCTACATTTACTGAACCCCTGGACAACAGCGCAGATACTAGTGAATTCCTGGGGTATACCCTGTTTGGTGCCAGCGCTGTAGGTACTGACATTCTCGACAACATTGGCAATGGCTCCAATGGAGCTAATTTTGAAGGCCAAGGATTTGAAGGGCCACTACCTGCGGGTACCTACACCTTTGCAATTCAACAGCTGGGTGCGGACAGCGACTATACCCTAGCCTTTAATGTGGGTGAGGCCACTATCGTTGAGCCTCCAGTGGACCCACCTGTCGATCCCCCCGTAGATCCCCCTGTGGATCCTCCAACTAATCCCCCCGTCAGTGGCCCTCCCGTTGTCAGTTTTGAGGTTACACCCAACACATTCTCTGAAGAATCAGCCAACAATTTAGTTGAGTGGAAATGGACCGTTACCGGTGACTTCCCTGACGACGGTCTTGTGGTCAACATGGACACTTCAGGGGGCGGTTTTGCCTTTGCCTTTACCGAGCAGTTTGCAGCCGATCCTCCATCAGAATTTGTCGATGCAGACATTGTTGGTTTTGACGACACTGGCAGAATCAACATTCGATTGGATTCACCTGAGGCTTCCTTCAAGCTCTACTTTGCTAATGACATCATTGAAGAAGGCACTCAGCCCTTTGACTTCTTCCTCGTTGATGGTGACGGTTACGCGGTAGATGCAAATGTCAACGGTAGTGTCTTCACAATTACTGATGACAATGGTGGTCCGGGTGTCGGTCCTACTGTTGGTTTATCGGTATCTGAGACTAATTTAGCAGAAGGCGATCCGCTTACTGTTACCTTCACTACCGAAGGCGACATTCCGGCAGAAGGTGTGCAGGTACTGGTTCAAAGTGATGTAGGTGGTTCCTTGGGTCAGTTCGACTTGGCTGATTTAGGCAATCTTACCACTAGCGGCATCGCTGGCCTACCGGAAGTAGGCGATGGTGGCGGTGGTAGTTTCTTAGTGACTATTACAGAGCCTGTTGCCACAATTGGTCTAAGTGTCTTTGACGATATTCTTGCTGAGGATCCTCTAGACATTACCTTTACTATCGCCAATGGTGAATTATACGAAGTTGCCCCTGATGCGGCTAGTACTACACTGACCATCTCTGACGAAGCGCAGCCCGCCGGACCTACCGTTAGTCTGAGTGTGGACAATAGCACCCTAATTGAGGGTGGCGATCCTGTAACGCTGACTATTTCAGTGGATGGTGAGATTCCTGCTGAGGGACTCCCGATTCTGATTAATGACGCAGCCAGCGCTGGTAATCAAATTCGAAGTCTGACTGAGTTTGATGTGGGTAATGTCACCACTACTGGTATCGCTGGCTTCCCCTCTCCGGCGGAAGGCGACAGCGGTTTCTTTGTTACCGTCACTGAGCCCACTGCCACCATTACTTTGGCCGCATTTGATGACGGTGCTGATGAGGATGAAGCGGCTGAGTCCTTTACCTTTGCGGTGATTGATGGTGAAGCTTATGAAGTAGATGCGAATGCTAGCAGCATTACGGTCAATATTGTTGACCCAGCACCGGTTGAGCCTACGGTCAGCTTTAGCTCTGATATCACTACGTTGATTGAGTCTGAAGGGTCTATTGTTACCTTCAGTTTTGATGTAGACGGCGCTATCCCCGAAGGTGGCCTGCCAGTTTCTTTGCAGATTGATGCGGATCAGCTTGAGTGGTTCTTTGAATTTGACAACAACAGTCGTCCTCGGACAAATGCTGAAACCGGCAGTTTTGATGAAGTCCTACTCCTGGGTGGTAACTCCACTGGCATCGACGGTGGCCGACTAATCGGCACATTGCTGCCTCCTAACTTCAATACGGTGGAGTTGGTTCTGACTGAAAATACAGCTTCCTTTGAGTTTGAAGTCTTTGACGATGTCTTTGCCGAAGCTGATGAAAACATTACCCTGACTCTGCTAGATGGTGATGGTTATGGAGTCGCAACAGATTCTGCTCCCGTCACTCTAACTCTGCAGGATAGCCCCGATGGCATCATTGATGGCACTTCCCCCGTTGTTGCATTGTCTGTCGATAGCACAACTGTTGCAGAAGGAGAGTCGTTAACGGTTACCTTCACAGTGACTGGTGATATTCCTGCAGAAGGTCTACCGGTATTTGTTGACAGCAATGCCGCTGGGGTACTGGGTGAGTTTAATCCAGATGCCGTTGAGTTTACCGGTTTAGCTGCGCCTCCAGGCCCCGATACCGATGCGGGTGGCTTTGTCGCACTTATCAGCGAAGGTACTGCAACCATTACATTGCCCGTCTTTAAGGATGGTCTCGGAGAAGGCATTGAGACTTACACCTTTAACATCGTGGATGGTGAATCCTACGATCCTGACCCTGATGCCAGCGAGGTCACGCTTACAATTGAAGAGACCCCTCCAGTTATCTCTGTGGATGTCGTTGGTGGTGTCTTTGAGGGGAGTGATTTACTTACCCCCAACCTGGTTGAGAACCCGGAAGCTGGTACATCTGTGTTGAGCTTGATTCTCCAGTCAGATGCCCCTGTTCCTGAAGAAGGCTTGGTGGTTAACGTCAACACTGACTTAGCTGATCTGACTGAGTTCTTTGAAGGCTCCAACTTTGTCCCCACTAGCTTTGGTGGCGACGTGCTGGGTGCCATTTACGATGCAGAGGGCAATGCTACCGGCATCCAGGTAAGGATGAATGCCTTTAATACTGTTGTCAACTTTTCGGAAGGTTTGGGGCTTGAAGGTGATGGTCCCCATGAGGTGGGTTTCTCGGTAGAGGCTGGTGAAAATTACATCCCGGCCACTGACAGCGCCAGCATCACAGTGTATGACACCATTGACCAGGTGCCTGCTGTTACAGCAGTCCCTGAAGTGGCGATCAATATCGCAGAACAACGTCGTCCCCTGTCTGAAGGCAGCGGTGCCATTACTGTGGACTTCACTGTGACAGGCGATATTCCCCCTGAAGGTGTGATTGTCTACGTTAGTACTGGCGAGCGGGCCGGATTGGGTGACTTTGATCTGCTTAACGCGGGTGTTGTCGGCGGTTCTTTCCCACCTCCAGATGCCCAGGCGGGTGGTTTCTACTTCAAGATTAATGAGCCTACGGCTAGCATTACGCTGCAGGCTGCAGTTGATGAGGATGTAGAAGGCATTGAAGATGTTAACGTTGCCCTACAACCGCTGCCTGGTTACACCATTGCTGAAGACGCTGGTGAAGCCACTGCCCTGCTTCGTGACGGTCGTGGCTCCGAGATTCAGGTAAGCCTAGAAGGTTCTCCTGACGTTCTTGTAGAAGCCGATGGTACTGTTTCGGTTCACACCATTAGTCTGAGTGCACCACCACCGGAAGAGGGTCTTGCCATTACGGTTCAAGCACCTGACCTGGCAGAGTTTGATGCGGGTGGTCTGAGCTTGAGCGACGGAGTCGTTATCACTGATGTTCGGGGTACTGAATTCGACCTGTTGATTACAGAGAAGGAAGTTACTATCGAGCTCCCTGTTGCCAATGATGGTGTGGCTGAAGGTCTGGAGACAGCCACATTTATCCTAGCTGAACCCGGTGAAGATTCTGAGTATCAGCTAGATCCTGAATCCAACACTGCCACCTTCACCATTGTGGATACTGCCGATGAGGTTCCGGCTGAGGGCATTACCGACGGTCGTTTTGACTCCATTGGTGACACCATTGCTGAGGCTGAGGCCACTGGTCTAAGTGCTGACAACAGCAATGTCACCATCGAAGCGGCTATCAATGGTAACTTCTTCAATTCCAATCGCACCCTGACCGACAATACCGAAGACGTAGATATGTATTCGGTGGAGCTATCCGCTGGTGATGTGCTCCGTCTCGACATTGATGCCCGCATCAATCGCTCTAGCGATGAATCGCCCGATACGATTTTGCGCCTGTTCGATGCTGATGGGAACCAACTGGCTCAGAGTGATGATGACTTTGCACCTGACGAGCTATTTGCCCCCGGTCGTCAAGATTCCTATCTAGAGTTCACTCCCGATGCTGATGGCACTTACTACATTGGTGTTAGTAGCTTTGGCAATGGTGAATTTGGCTTTGATAATGCCCCCTATGATCCAAACGTGGCGGGTAGCGGTACTGGCCGTAGTGACGGTGCTTACACTCTGAATCTGTCACTCAATGATGAGCCTGGTGCTTCAGCAACAGAGATTCCGGCAAGCACGGGTGAAGGTCCAACGGTTTCTCTCTCGGCAACAACTGCCACCTACGACAGTGACGATAATCTAATCGCCCCTGTACTGGTTCAGTACACGCCAGAGTTCAGGAACGCCTCCATCCTCACCCTGAGCCTTGCCGTTGATGGTGAGATTCCTGAAGGCGGTGTGGAAACCTACATCACCACTGATGTTGACCTGTCCACCATCTTTAGCACCAGTCAGCCCTTTAGCTCAGAAGGCGTAGAGGTGCTAGGCGCGGTTTATGACGATGCCGGGGAACCTGTTGGTTTAAAGGTTAACTTGACCACTAACAGTGGCTTTATTAACCTCAATCTGGATGACCCAGATGAAGCACCCACCGATGGTGAGGAGACCATTACCGTCACCCTAGAGCCTGCTGCAGGTTATGCCGTAGGTGAAGGGTCCGTCTCCGCGACTATCTACGACACTCTGGAAGATGTACCTGAGCTACCTACAGTACCTACAGTCAGCATATCCGTTAGTGAGACTGATTTAATTGAGTCTGAGGGCAATACTACAACCCTCACATTTGAGCTCAATGAAGCACCTCCAGAAGGTGGGTTGACCATCAACGTGGACAGTGGTGTACGTGCTGCCCTGGGCGAGTTTGATGTGTTCAACGCTGAAATTGCGGGTGGCGCATTCCCCTCCCCCAACTTCCAGGCCAGTGGTTTCTTCTTTACCATGACGGAGCAAACCGCCACTATCACCCTGGCGGCCTTTGACGAGACCACCAATCCGGAAATCTCGGCTGAAGATGCCCTGGAAGGCATTGATGAGCTGACGTTTACCGTACAGCCGGGTGCTGGCTATGCCATTGCCCCCAACTCCAATGCCGTAACTGTGACCATTGCCGATAATCCTGACTCGGTTGTGCTGGGTGACGGCGGTGATGACGGCGGAGACAGCGGCAGCGGCGGGCTAACTGAGACTGAGTTTAACGACACCATTGCGGATGCGATCGCAAGTGGCCTAAGTGCTACTAACCCTGTCTTTGAGATTTCGGGTGAAATCGATAACAGCCGTGCTACTCGCAACTTTGTCGATGCCACGGAAGATGTCGACATGTACTCCTTCGATCTAGAAGCGGGTCAAACCATCATCCTAGACGTGGATGCAGGCGGTACCGGTAGCGCCGGTGTGGAAGGCTCCCTATTGGATAACATCCTGCGGGTGTTTGACGCAGCGGGTAATGAAGTCGCCATCAACGAGAACGGCGGTGCCCCAGATGAGGTGTTCCAGGCCAACGGCGATGCCTATCTGGAGTTCACTGCACCTGAAACTGGCACCTATTATGCCGGTATCAGCAATTTGGGCAACAACTTCTATGACCCCAATGTGCAGGCCAGCGGCAGCGGTTGGATCTTTGAAGATCGCTTTGAGCCCGGTCCCTACCGGTTTACAGCCACGCTAAAAGGGGCCGTTGCCTTTGATAACGACACCGTTAGCACCAACAATGACACCATTGCCAATGCTCAGGTATTGGATCTCTCAGCAGAGAATTCCAATATTCAGGTACAGGCGGCGTTTGAGCAACGCTATCTAGACCGCGACAACACAGCAGATGCCACCGAAGATGTGGATATGTTTGCAGTGCAGCTAAAGGCAGGAGATCGCATTACTGTTGATGCGGACTCGGTGCTCATTGACTTTGAAGGCTTCCCCTCTGGCCCTGCTCCAGACCTGAGAATCTTCAATGCTGCGGGCGAAGAGCTGGAATACGTCCGAATCGCAGGTGCTCCTGATGAAGCCTTTGTCGCTGGGCGTGATGCTTACCTAGACTTCACAGCGACTGAGGCTGGCACGTACTACATTGGTGCGTCTCAGTATCGCAACGATGGCTACGGCCCCACTGAAGTTGGTAGCGGTTCCGGTGCGGTGTTTAGCCCTCAATTTGGTGTTCTAGCTGGCGGTGAATACACCCTAGATATTGCCCTCAACCCCGAAGGCTTTACCGGCGAAGTCTACGAAGCGTTCGACGGTACTGTCGCAGATGATGCGCCCACGGTGAGCTTTACCACGACTGGTGGTACCTTTGCTCGCGGTGATGTAGTCGTTTCTGACCAGATCATCGAATCTGAAGATGCGGGTACCGCCGTTCTCGACTTCACCTTCAATGTAGATGGAGAAATCCCCGAAGGCGGCTTGGAAGTGTTCGTTACCAGCGACACTGACATGACCGATTACTTTGAGGGATTGTCCTCGAATCCCCGTGTAGCTGTCGGTGGTGAAATTACCGGTGGTCTGTATAACTCGGATGGTGAACTGATTGGCTTTAAGGCAGTACTCACCGCCAACAATGCCCGGTTCCCCTACAATGCAGCGCATCGAGAAGAGGATGACCCCACTGCACCCGAGACGCTCACATTCTCCTTGGCTAGCGGTCCTGACTACCAGGTGGATGACACCACGTCTGTTTCTGAAGTGGTCTTCTACGATGACCTAGCGCAGGTTCAGGCCACTGGTGGCCCTGTTCCTGAGGTGGCCATTTCTGTTGATACAACAGAGCTAATCGAGTCCGAAGGCACGGAGTTGACCCTGACGGTGAACGTCACAGGCGACATTCCTGAGGATGGTTTGCTGATTGCCATGGACGGTCAAGTACCTGGCACAGAAGATTCAGCGCGTGGTTTCCTAGGTGAGTTCGACGTCTTTAATGCTGAAGTCACAGGTGGTCCGTTCCCATCTCCCAACGGCAGTGCCAGCGGCTTCTTCTTCCGCGTCTTTGAGAATACTGCAACGATTAAGCTGCAGGTGTTTGATGAGACTACCAACGACCAGATTGCACCGGAAGATGCGCTTGAGGGTGTAGAGGACTTTACCTTCTCCGTGTTAGCAAGCGATGCTTACACCATCGATGCGACGGCTAGTTCGGTAGACATCACCATCAAGGACAATCCTGATTCTGTACCTCTGACTGATGATGGCGGCACTGGCGACGGCGGCGACGGCGGCGGTGATGATGTCGGTAGCGTGGTTGAAGACAACGATGGTCGCAGTACCATCGATGACACCATCGAAACAGCGGTTGCAACTGGCCTAAGTCCTAACCAGACTGAGGTTACTGTGGAAGGCTCCATTGCAGTTCGTTGGCGCAATGCCGCTGAGCAGCGTGCCGACAACACTGAAGATGTGGACATGTACTCCTTCGACCTAGTCGCTGGAGAGACCGTATCCATTGATGCAACGTCGGTACCGTTTGAGCTCGATGGCACTACCCAGGTAACTGCTCCCACACTGCGCTTATTTAACGCAGCAGGTGAAGAGGTTGCCATTAGCGGTAGCGAAATTGGTGCAGACCCTGTGGCAGATCCGTCCCTTGACTTCACGGCAACTGAGAATGGTACCTACTACGTAGGTGTGTCCCAGTACCTGAACGACAACTACGATCCGCTGGTGAATGCGAGTGGTGACGGTGTTCAGCTGGTGGATGAGGGCATTAGTCCTGGAGAATACACTCTGGACTTGACCTTGACTACAGACCGTCCAGCGGTACCTGAAGTCAGCCTGGCCATTACCCCTGCTCAAGTTAGCGAAGAGCTACCTGACAATGCCTTCACTGCCACCTTCACTGTGGATGGTGAAATCCCCGAGGTCGTACTTGATGCCGATGGTAACTATGTTTCCGGTGGTCTATCAGTCTTCCTAGATGTTAAGGAAGTGGCTGAGCTGGGTAACCAGTTTGAGGACTTTATCCTCGATAACCTGATCTTTGGTCCTGGGGTTGAGTCTGCGCCGCCTTCTGTGTTTGAGTTCATTCTCTTTGAAGAGACCTCAAGCATCTCCTTAACGATGTTCAACGACGTCATTGAGGAAGAGGCGTTCACCTTTAACTTTGAACTGGTGAATGACCTAGATGGCTCAGACTATATCGTTAACTCCGATGCCAACATGGGCAGCTTCGAGCTGATTGATGGTGTTGGTGGCCCTGGTGTTGGTCCCACCGTTGGTCTATCGATTAGTGAAACTGCGCTGGAAGAGGGCGATAGCCTGACTGTTAACTTCACTGTGGATGGTGAGATTCCTGACGGTGGTGTGCAGGTGGTTGTGGCTAGCAACACACTTCGTGCGCTGGGTGAGTTTGTTATCTTCGATGAGAATAACAATCCTGCCGTCGAATCCGAGGGGATTGCCGGGTTCCCGATTCCTTATGATGGCCAGGGCAGTAGCTTCTTGGTGACCATCACTGAGCCGACTGCGTCCTTGACGCTGAGCGTGTTTGAGGATGGCGCGAACGAAGGACCAGAAACCTTCACCTTTGATATCCTCAACGGTGAACTGTACGAAGTTGACCCAGCGGCTAGCAGTGCTACCTTGACTATCAACGACTTTGAAACTGTTGGTAGTGATGATGCCGATACCCTAGTTGGTGATGAGAACGACAACAGCATTGCTGGTCTAGGCGGTGATGACACCATCGCTGGTAGTGAAGGTGACGATATCATCTTGGGCGGCGACGGTGATGACGTTCTACGTGGCTCACTCAACAATCGCAGTCCTCAAGATGGCACCGATGGCGGTAACGACATCATCTTTGGTGGTGCCGGTAACGACCGCATCGGTGGTAAGTCGGGTAACGACATCCTCAGCGGTGATGCAGGCGATGACACCATCTACGGTGACGATGGCGACGACATCCTGATGGGTGTGACCGGCAACGACATCTTGGTGGGCGATAACTTCTCCGATGGCAGCGGTAGCGACCTGTTTGTCTTTGGCAGCGGTGATGGCACCGATACTGTCCTTGACTTCGAGGTGGGTATCGACCGCATTGGTATCGTCGAAGGTGAGTTCACCTTCGACGATGTGACGCTCACACAGGATGGAGCCAATACAGTGTTGGGAGTTTCCACCACTGGAGAGACTCTAGCCGTATTGAACAATGTTCAAGCTACTGCCCTGGGTGAAAGTGACTTTGTCACGGTACCCGATGTCTCCAACATTGATGAAGCCCTAGGGCTCATCTAACTTTTCCATAGCCTCAGCTACTGTTAGCTCTAACGGTAGCTGAGTTTCCTTGGAATTAATAGCAACTGCCACCGGGTAGATATCTGTTAGGTTCCTGAATATGAGTGAATCTGACAGGTTCAACAGTTGCAGTTTGCTAAAGACCGATTAAAGTCTCTGGCTTTGGTGAGAGTGATTTTGAGATTGTTTTCTAACTGCCCGGTCTTAATAGATAACTTCAGCCTTAGTCTGGCAGGCTAACCCTTCAGTTATGGCGGCTTTTGACCGTCGTAGCTGAAGGGTTTTTGCTTACGGATCGCCTTTCAACTGAAAACGAGAACACTTACTATGGAAATTCTCAATAACTTTGAAGATGGCAGCACCCAGGGTTGGGGCATTGGCAACCCTGCAGTGCATCCCAATCCTCCAGCGAATGTTGCATCTGGTGGACCTGATGGAGCCGATGACAACTTTTTACAGACTCAGTCAACTGGAGGCGGTGGCGCTGGCAGTCGTCTCGCCTTTTTTAATGAGGGTGCAGCCTGGACAGGCGACTATGCTGGAGATGGCGTAACCGGTGTTACAGCTACAGCTAATAACCAGGGCAGCTCGGATATTGTTCTGCGCGTTGCATTAGATGGTGCAGGTGGTCGGTTTGTTACCACTGAGGGAATCACTCTCGCCCCTGGTAGCGGCTGGCAAGATGTGGCTTTTAGCATCGAGGCTGCCGACCTAACTGCGGTAGGCGGTACAGATGTAAATGCCACCCTGGGTGATGTGTCTCAGATTCGCTTTATTAACAGTTCCACACCATCCTACCAGGGAGCCGCTGTTCCAGCGCAGTTGGGGATTGATAATATTGCCACGGTGATAGAGGAGCCCCCTGTTGATCCGCCTACTGATCCGCCAAGCGGTCTACCGGTTGTTAGTTTTGAAGCTGTTCCGGCCACTATTTCTGAGGAAGGTACGGTTGAAGAGCGCCTACTAAGACTAGAGTTTGCCGTCGATGGCGAAATCCCTGAAGGTGGCCTAGTAGTTCTCTTTGAGAATCTCTTTGGTATCACTGATCAGGCCGACAGTGAAGCTGAAGGAGCTGCCTTTGAAGGCTTAGGTCTGGCACCACCATTTGACCAAGAAAATAACATTATTGGTGTTCGTCTGCTCGAAAACCAAGCTGCAATCCAGCTGCCGATGATTAACGACCTAGTTGAAGAGACAACCACCTTCGACTTTCGTTTGCTTGAGGGCGATGGCTACACCCTCGATCCAGAGCAGAATGCTACGTTGTTTACCATTACTGACGACAACGGTGGTCCTGGCGTTGGTCCCACCATCGGCTTATCGGTATCTGAAACCAGTTTGGCAGAAGGCGATACCTTTACGGTTAGCTTTGCAGTCGATGGCACGATTCCAGCCGGTGGCGTTGATGTCTTAGTAACCAGTGATGAAAGTGTTGCTGGTCCCCTCGGACAGTTTGAACTGTCTGACCTTAGCACGCTGCAGCTGTCTGGTGTATCCAACCTGCGCCCTGGGGATGACCGTGGTCAGAGCTTTATTGCTACTATCACTGAAGCTGATGCCTCAATTACCCTAGCTGTCTTTGATGACATTTTGGCTGAGGGACCGGTCGAGATTCCGTTCACCCTGGCCAATGGTGAACTCTATGAAGTTGATCCTGCTGCCGAGAGCATTACGCTAACAATCTCCGATCAGCCTCAGCCCGCTGGTCCCACCGTTGGTCTAAGCGTTGATCAAACTAACCTAGTTGAGGGTGGAGATTCTGTAACACTAACGATTTCGGTGGATGGTGAGATTCCTGTCGGGGGGCTACCGGTGCTCATCAATGACACCGCCAGTGCTGGCAGCGGCATTAGAAGCCTAACTGAGTTTAATGTGGGTAATGTGACAACTACCGGCATTGAAGGGTTTCCCTCGCCTGCAGAAGGCGACAGCGGTTTCTTTGTTACCGTGACTGAGCCTACAGCCACGATTACTCTTGCTGCCCTTGACGATGGTGCGGACGAAGATGAGGCTGAAGAGCTCTTTACCTTTGAGGTCATTGATGGGGAAGCCTATGAGGTGGACCCTGCTGCTGGCAGTATTACTATAAACATCACTGATGCAGCGGATGTAGGTGTTGGAACAGCACCTGTCGTTTCCATCTCCACTGACACCCCAGTTTTGACCGAAGATGAGCAACCAGTAGGGAGATTTACACTAACTGTCGAGGGTGAGATTCCCGACGATGGTCAAGGAGTGGTCGTCACCATTGGTGGTGAGGGTGTTGAAAAACTGTTTGCCCCTCGATTCCTGGATGGCAGTGTTCCCATAGCTTTTGAACCCGCAGATGGCGTCGTTCCAATTGGCTTTACGGGAACAGAAGTGACTCTTGGTCTTTTAGTACCAGAGGTGACCTCCATATCCACCATTTTCAACGACATTGTTGAAGAATTACCGGATGTCTTGAACTTCGAGATATTACCCAGTGATGCTTACACCGTTGGTCAAGGAACGGTTAGCGTTACCGTTGAGGATGGAGCTAGTGCGAATCCTGGCGGTGGTCCAACCGTAAGCTTGTCCGTGAGCGATACTGACTTAATCGAAGGAGAAGAATTCACTGTTAATATTGCGGTGGATGAGACCACTGGAGTCATTCCAGAGGGTGGTCTAGAGCTGTTCATTGATGGTGGACCCACTGATTTAGGAGAGTTCAACATCTTTGGTGAAAACGGCATCGACCCTGATACTGACTTAGTTGGTCTAGCTGGATTCCCAGAGCAAGGTGATGATCTGGGTGGTTTCTTTGTAACTGTGGAAGAACCCCAGGCTTCGATTACCTTGTCAGTGTTTGAGGATGGCCCGGGTGAAGGGGAAGAAGTACTGAACTTTGTGTTGGTTGATGGTGAACAGTATGAAGTGAATCCTGATGCTGGCATGGTTGATCTAACTATCAATGACACGCCTGAGGGAACACCGATCATCAGTATCACCGCCGATACAACTGAAGTCTCTGAAGAAGACGGGACAACGCAAACCGTTACCTTTAGTGTTACCAATGGCGAGATTCCGACACCTGTATTTGATGACGATGGCAACCTAGTTTCAGGGGGACTGCCTTTCTTAGTTGATGGTTCGGCACTCGCAACTCTTGGGGAAGAGTTGGTAGGTGGCAACCCAACTATTGGGGAAGGTATTGCCTTTGGCTCCTTCTTTGACCCTGAGCGACCACTGCTCTTCAATTTTGTATTGTTGGAGAATAATGCAACTGCAACCAGTACATTCTTGAACGATATCATTGAGGAAGCGCCAGAGGAGTATACCTTTACCCTTTTACCCAGTGATGCTGGCCCAATTGATTCGGACTATGTTGTCAGTGCCGATGCCGCTACCGTCTCATTGACATTAACTGATGGCAACGGTGGTCCTGGTGTGGGTCCCACGGTTGCCATCACAACAACTGAGACTGATCTCGTTGAAGGGGGAACCGTCACCCTTGACTTTACAGTCGACGGTGAGATTCCGGCGGACGGTCTGGAGGTCTTGGTTCAGAGCCCTACTCCCGGAGCCATCGGTGAATTTGCCATCTTTGACGCGGATGGTAATTTCCTGATTGAGACGACAGGCATGGCAGATTTCCCCATCTCTGCTGATGGTGTGGGCAGTAGCTTCTTGGCGACAATCACTGAGCCAAATGCCAGCATTACCCTGTCTGTATTCGATGATGGTCCGGGTGAAGGTCTTGAGACATTGACATTTGAGGTGGTCAATGGAGAAGAGTACGAAGTCTCGGAGACTAACGGTTCTGTCACCGTCAATATTGACGATGCTCCCCCACTCCCCGTTGTTTCCCTTACCACCACCACCACCCCATTTGTAACAGAAGATGGACAACCACCGACTTTTGATCTCGTATTCACTGTCGATGGTGACATTCCTGACGATGGGCAAGGAGTCGTTATTACCCTTGGTGGTGATTTGCTTGAGCTATTTGGCAATCAAGACCTTCTTGATCCATCTGCCGGCATTATCTTTGACCCAATAGATGGAGCTGTTCCCATTGCAAATCGAGGCGCAGAAGTTGACTTCGGTTTAACTGCTGAAACAGTTACTGTTACAGTTGCTCTGTTTGATGACATTCTTGAAGAAGAATCACTAACCCTAGACTTCGAGGTGTTAGAAGGAGACGGTTACAATGTCGGTCAGGCCGTTACCAGCATTACGATTGAAGATGGAGACATTCCGGATCAAAGTACCGTACCAACAGTCAGCCTCTCTGTCAGCGACACCGAGTTAGTCGAAGGGGAAGAATTGACCGTATTCTTCGACGTAGATGAGACCAATGGTGCTATTCCCGCAGAAGGTCTTCAGGTGTTTGTGTCTAGTGGACCTACTGATATAGGGGAGTTCAACATCTTTGGTGAAAATGGAATTGACCCTGTCACTGATTTAGTAGGGTTAGCTGGATTCCCAGAACAAGGTGATGATCGTGGTGGTTTCTTCGCGACTATCGTAGAACCCCAAGCTTCCATTACCCTTTCAGTGTTTGACGATGGTGCTAATGAAGGATTAGAAACCCTCACGTTTGGCCTCGCGAACGGTGAGCAATATGAAGTTGGCGATGGCACGGTAACGTTGACCATCAACGACTTTGAGATTGTTGGTACTGACGAGTCTGAAACCATCGTTGGTGACGATGCTGACAACACCATTGATGGTGAAGCGGGCGATGACACCATTGCTGGTGGTCTCGGCAGTGACATTATCCTTGGTGACGATGGAGATGATGTATTGCGAGGTGACCTCAACGCTCGTTCTCCTCAGGACGATGTTGCTGGTGGCAACGACATCATCTTCGGTGGTGCTGGTAATGATCGCATTGGTGGTAAAGCCGGTAACGATATCCTCAGTGGTGATGAAGGTGATGACATCATTTACGGTGACGCTGGCGATGACATCCTAATGGGTGTTACCGGTAACGACATATTGATTGGTGACAACTTCTCCGATGGCAGCGGCAGCGACCTGTTTGTCTTTGGCAGCGGTGATGGTACCGATACTGTCCTCGACTTTGAGGTAGGTATCGACCGCATCGGCATTGTCGAGGGTGAATTCACCTTCGCTGATGTAACGCTGACTCAAGATGGGGCGAATACCGTACTAGGCGTTTCCACCACAGGTGAGACTCTAGCGGTATTGAACAATGTTCAAGCTACTGCGTTGGGTGAGAGTGACTTTATCACAGTACCCGATGTCTCCAACATTGATGAAGCGTTAGCGCTCATCTAAATTCCCATAATTTTAGCCCCCATCGAAAAACGATGGGGGCTGATTTTTTTTAGTGCTTTATTCTCTAATCCTTATTTTTCAACACACTCAATAAAGCAGGAACATTTCAACTATGGTACAAGTTAGTTTATCGACTTCGACCGACTTTTCTGGAGAACTCAATGCCCTAGTTGAGGATCAAGAAACATCACTAACGGTTCAATTTAACTTAGATGAGCCTGCCCCTAGCGGTGGTCTGAGGGTCTATGTCGATAGTGAAGTGACAGAGATTCTCAATCGTCTTAATTTCACGCAGCTGGTGGGTGATTTTCTCGGTGGTGCGACAGACCGTGTGGAAAATATTGTTGCCTTCCCTATTCCTCAGCGGAACGATGATAGATCTGGTCTTGCTCTAACCATTGCCGAAGGTGCGGAGTCTGCCTTCTTTATAATCGATGTTCTTAACCAGGACGAGTCGGTACCGCCTCAGGCCCCTTACGATGGCCGGGTAGACGTTGAATTTTCCCTACTGACAGCCGATCAAATTCCAGCGGTCGACCAGGGCACCATTACTGGGGTTAGTGACTACACTGTCGATGTTAATGCAGTTAGCAGCACCGTAATATTTGTAGATACCGAGAGTCAGCTACCGGGCATTGAACCACCCCCACCCTTTGAGAACAGTGCTCCTGTGGCAGCTGATGATCGCTACGATGTGATTATTGCACCGGGTGTAGAAGATCCAACTTTTGAAGTGCCGACTGAGCTGACGGTCGATGTGGCCGGGGGCGTGCTGGCGAATGATACCGATGCCGATGGGGATGATTTGACGGTTGCGATCGCATCCGCCCCCGAAAATGGCAGTGTCTCCCTCAACGGCGATGGCTCTTTCACCTACACCCCCACCAACGGCTTCAATGCTCTAGATCAAGATCAAGACAGCTTTACCTACACCGTCAGCGATGGCAACGGCGGCACCGACACTGGCAACGTTGTGATTGCGGCCTTGGCAGCCCCCAGCCCACCGCCAACGGAGCCATCAAACCCACTGCCCGATCGGGTCATAGCTGCCCTTGATGAAGCCTTAGATAACAATCTTCCTCCCGATGCTCCCGGTGCCTCTGTGGCTATTCTCACCCCTGAGGGGGAATGGTTTGGGGCGAGCGGTTTTTCGGATTTGGAGAATAGTGTGCCCCTGGAGCCTGACGACCGATTTGAGGCGGGCAGTATTACCAAAACCTTTGTGGCCACCACCATTTTGCAGCTAGTGGATGAAGATCAGCTATCTCTTGATGATACGCTGACTGACTGGTTAGATACTACATTTACCGATCTGGTGCCCAATGCAGAGGAGATTACCATTGAGCAAATCCTCAACCACACTAGCGGCATTAGCGACTTCTCAGACGTCCTATTCAACCAGGCACAGAATGACCCCACCATCTTCTTAAATGAGTGGACGCCTGAGCAACTGGTAGGCTTTATTGGCGGTGTAGATCCGTTCTTTGATCCAGGAACAGATTGGCAATATTCTAATACCAACTATATTTTGGCTGGGGAAGTAATCGAGGCGGTTACGGGCAATAGCTATGGGGCAGAGATTCGCGATCGCATTATCGACCCTCTCGACCTAGATAACACCTTTGTCTTTGGCGAAGATGAGATTCCAGGTGGCTACATTAACAGCTATTGGGACTTTGACAACAACGGCACCCTCGACAACGTGGGCATTGCCAACCTGTCGTGGGCAGGCGCTGCAGGTTCAGTTATTTCCAACACTGAAGACCTGGCAGACTTCTTTGATGGGCTCCTAGTAGAAGACGCTCTGCTTCAGCCAGAAACCCTGGAGCAGATGTTGGATACCATTGAAGTGAACTCTCCCAACTATGACTCCTATGGTTTGGGTATTGGCACCCTAGAGTCTCGCAATCGTTTCTGGTATGTGCATCGCGGCCAAACCCTCGGCTTCCGGTCTAACCTGTGGTACTCCCCCCTAGAAGAGATTACCTATGTGGAGCTGCTTAACGGCCGCTCTGGCAGCAATCTGGTAAGCGATTTGCTACCCACCTATCGCCGTACCATCCAGCCGCCAACTCCTGATATTGTTACCTACGAGTTTGAGTGGACCGGACAGATTGCTGAATTTAGTGTGGCAGGAGAGTTTAGCTACGACGCTGGCCAGTCCTTTAACTTTGAGGAAGGCATTGTCCGCGAAGAAGATCTAGAGTCCTTTGATATCTCTTTCTTTGGCCCCGACGGTGTGCTGATGCGCACCTATGAGGATAATCACCTCACGTTCCCTGAATTTAACTTTGCCTTTGATACCAACACCCAACAAATTCTCACCGATGGCATCTTTACCGAGCCAGATGGTTTAAATGTGGGAGAAAAGACCGCCGTCGGTGATGGATTTACGGGGCTAAATCTGTGGAGTAAGTCAAAAGAAACCTCGTCTTCGCTAATTCACTTCGACGATTGGTCCGATGAGTTTGGTTATGAGTCCATCGGCTATAGTACCCATGAGGACATTGCCTTTTTAACCCAAACAACTGCTCAGCTAATCGAGACTGGTAAAGTGGGTGAAACCTATCTTGATGATATTCAAGACACTCTGGAAGAGCTGGGTAGCCCCATCATCGTGTCTCCTCCGGACAATGAAGATGGTTCATTTGAAGTGGTAGATGGGGCCACTAGCCTGTTTCTCAACTTTACGCTGTTTGAAACTGCAGGGCTGATCATTCAGAATGCTACGCCGACAGCGGATGCATTTTCCAATCAGTTTCAACTGGCCTATGCCATTGCCCCGACTACAGACTTCACCTTTGATGCGGTACCCGACCTAACTGCAGGCGGCACCATTGACCATACAGGTGATATTACATTCCTGGTGGGCGATGACACACTGCTGACCATTGGCAACTTTGCCATTGCCTATGACGAAAGCCGCATAAGTGAGACCAACAGCGGTTTCTTTGTGGCTGACACCCTAGACGATGGTTTAGGTATCGATGTTCTCTTTGATATCGGTAATCCAGGGCGTTTCCTAGTTACGGAAGATGATCTGACCGTTGCCGATGCTGACCTGTTGCTGGCCCCTGAACTAGCCGGTATTTTAGGTCTGAATGATTTTGTTGGTGCCGATATCGGTGATACTCGCATTGATGCCGACATTGTTAAAGCAGGTCCTCCACTGGAGGCTGTTGTCACCGTTGACTTTAGTACCACCGAATTTATTGAAGAGCTGGGTACCCCATTCCCTGGTGAAGTAGAAGAGCCCCAATCGCTGACGGTCACCTTTACTGTCGAGGGTGATCTACCCGATGGCATAAATCCGGTCGTTAACTTTGCCTCCAGCGAGCCCGACGGTCTAACTCGGTTCTCTCTAACAGAGCTACAAACCAATGGTTTGACTGCGGTGGCAGATATTGTCAACTTTGAGCTTGCCGATGCACAAATCACGCTGCTAGAGCCAGTCTCTTCGTTTACGATTCCGCTATTTGATTTCCCCACCGATCGAGATTTGGATAGCGATGGGATTGTTGAAGATTTTGCTGGTCAAACGGAAATGGTTGACTTTACCATTACCTCTCTAACCGATGGCGTTACCATCAACCCGAATACAGAAGTGTTTACTGGCACCTTCTATGAAACGGTTGCTGATGCCGAAGGAAATGGCAACAGCACTACGGGGACAGAGGCTGGTGAGACCCTAGTGGGTGATGCTACTAGTGACACCATTGAGGCCCTAGGTGGTGATGATACAGCTGCTGGTGGTTTGGGTGATGACATTGTTAAAGGTGGCGATGGTGATGATGTGCTACGGGGTGACCTAAACAGCCGTAGTCCCCAAGATAGTGTTGATGGCGGCAACGACATTATTTTCGGTGGCGAAGGTAATGACCGCATTGGCGGTAAAGCTGGTAACGATATCCTCAGTGGTGATGCGGGCGATGACGTCATCTACGGTGATGCGGGCGATGACATCCTGATGGGTGTGACTGGCAACGATATTCTGATTGGCGACAACTTCTCTGACGGTAGCGGTAGCGACCTGTTTGTCTTTGGTCTGGGCGACGGTACCGATACTGTCCTCGACTTTGAAGTAGGCATCGACCGCATTGGCATTGTTGAAGGAGAATTTACCTTTGCAGAGGTGACGCTCACACAGGATGGGCTCAATACGTTGCTGGGTGTTTCTACCACGGGTGAGACCTTGGCGGTGTTGAACAATGTTCAGGCTTCTGTCCTGGGTGAGAGTGACTTTGTCACGGTGCCCGATGTGTCTAACCCTGAGGAGGCATTGGCAATTATTTAGGTAAGGCAAATAATAAGTGGCAGGTTGGCTTGATCTGATCTGCCACTTATTATTTGCCACCTAATCAACAACGCTACCTGGAGTATATTTATATCGAGCTATATTTTTAACGATAAAATAAGCATTATGGAGGTGAATTTATTGTTTACCCATAGTTATCTATGATAGTTAACAACAGGCTGAAGCTACTTGTTAGACTACTATGACGCCTACCTCCGCAGACTCCTCTTCAACGGCATCTCCACACAGCGGCTAAAAGAACAGTGATATTATCCAAGTTAGAACTCTTGCCCATGCTAGATGCAAGTGAAGGCTTGATATATCCATTCTCTGATCCGCCATGATGAGGTTTGTCTGTTGGGCACTGCCTGATGTTTTTACAGAAAAATTGTCATCCTGGGTTCTCCAAAGAGTAGCCATAGATTTCTCGATGTCAACTATTGCAAAATACTTGCATTAAGCAGCTAGAAGAGCAATATTATTAATAGTATCAATGGATTAGTCTATGCCTTCGAGTTAGATATTTATCTTTCCATGGCATAGCCCATCTGTTAAAAGATTACTAAATTCAAGTGGGGACCAGCTGAAAGGTTGCAAAAAGTCTATTAGTGAAGCCGCTGACAGACTTTTGTATTGACACAGTTTTACTTGCAGATGCGGATCAGTACTGCCTGCATCATTATCTTTTGGAGATTTCTGGCCAATGTTCTTCACGCTGAGAAAAAGTCTTTTTATTGGTTTAGCGATGAGCCTGGCGATTCCAGCCCAGGCTGAAGCGATTGAGTTTAACTTTGACTGGACTGGTCAAATTGCGGGATTTCAAGTATCGGGTTCATTTGGCTATGACGAGACCCAGAGCTACTTAGATGGGATTGTCAGAACCGATGATTTAGATTTTCTCAATATTTCTTTCTTTGCACCGGATGGAACGCTGTTGCAAACCTATATAGATAACCATCTTGACCCCGGCGTTAACTTTAACTTTGATACCAACACTCAAGAGCTGCTGCAGTCTGGCAGCTACAACGAGCCTGATGGTATGAACCTAGGTGCCCCTAACTTTGACCAAGAAAGTGGTAACGATCCTAACCTTGCCACTGGTCTGAGCTTCTGGTCAAAGCCACCACGTAGCGGTACACCCCACGTTCACTTTGGAATAGGGATTTAATAACTTCCAGTTTTATATTTGTTGTGGTTGAGCAACATAATTCCATTGAGGTAGATAGTCATCGAAGCGAATGGGCATCTGAGCCTTAAACTCATCGGTAGCTTTACGTCCGGTCTCATAGACGG
>JBCCQQ010000007.1:0-148490 GCA_039024555.1 Cyanobacteria bacterium P01_D01_bin.156 | reverse complement strand
TCCGTTCAGGTCCCACAGTCGAATCGTTTTATCAGAACTGCCACTGACCACAGTCTTGCCATCGGGGCTAAAGGCCACCGACAAAACATAAGTCGAATGCCCCTTAAAGGGCTCACCGATGAGAGTTCCGTTCAGGTCCCACAGTCGAATCGTTTTGTCAGAACTACCACTGACCACAGTCTTGCCATCGGGACTCAAGGTCACCGACCAAACAGAAGCTGAATGCCCCTTAAAGGGCTCACCGATGGGTGTGCCGTTCAAGTCCCACAGTCGAATTGTTTTGTCATCACTGCCACTGACCACGGTCTTGCCATCGGGGCTAAAGGCCACCGACCTAACATAATCCGAATGCCCCTCGAAGGGCTCACCGATGGGCGTTCCGTTCAGGTCCCACAGTCGAATCGTTTTATCAGAACTGCCACTGACCACAGTCTTGCCATCGGGGCTAAAGGCCACCGACCTAACATAAGCCGAATGCCCCTCGAAGGGCTCACCGATGGGTGTGCCGTTCAAGTCCCACAGTCGAATCGTTTTATCAGAACTGCCACTGACCACAGTCTTGCCATCGGGGCTAAAGGCCACCGACAAAATAGAAGCCGAATGCCCCTCGAAGGG
Organism: Cyanobacteria bacterium P01_D01_bin.156; assembly: GCA_039024555.1. GTDB lineage: Bacteria > Cyanobacteriota > Cyanobacteriia > Phormidesmidales > Phormidesmidaceae > Leptothoe. The sequence goes on along the minus strand of JBCCQQ010000007.1, from coordinate 147,875 downwards.
CTCACCGATGGGCGTTCCGTTCAGGTCCCATAGTCGAATCGTTTTGTCATCACTGCCACTGACCACAGTCTTGCCATCGGGGCTAAAGGCCACCGACCTAACATAAGTTAGATGTCCCTGGAGACACCCACACTCACGGATTCGATTAATCACAGTCGGTAGATTGTTCTGTACCGATGTGAGAATGCGTCCATCTAGCTTTTGCTCGCTAGTCCCCACCGCTCGAATTGCCCGTACAGCCCGGTCAGGGTGGGGCCGTGCTTTTGTCAAGTTTAGAATTTGCATCGCCTCTTCCCGAAGCCTTGACTCCGTTAGTGCCCGCTCCAGAAAGGCTACCTGGTCCTGTTCTCGCTGCTCGCTTTGCTGGCAATATCGCTGCATATGCTGGCCCAACTCTACCTGTAACATGTTCCACTGCTTCCGCACTTCCGCCAGTAGGCCCCCTTGCAACAGATACCCTTCTTGCTTGCCCTTTTGTTGCCATTCTTTTTCGCTATCTTCCACCCGCTGCACCAGCCGCCGCAAGTCCCGATTTTCCTTTCGCCACTCCTCAGCAAAGCGCTGCCAACCCTCTAGCAAAGCTTCATGGGTCAGGTCAATCCAAACATCGTCGGACTTACCACTATCTTGAACCATTGCTGAAGATTCCGGTGCAGTCTCAGCCGCCATAGCCACAGCCGAACCCTGTACCAAAAGCCGCCCGTTTACCAATACCTGGATCACCTCTTTAATGACTTGTTGCTCCTGGGGCGACTGTCCTAACCCCAGCACCAGCGACAGCGGTTGTCGTTGTCGGGTATCTTTAGCAGCTGTTCCCGTGCGTACCAACTTCAAGCAAATCCGTCTAGCCCACTCTCGCTGCTCATCTGAGCGTAGCCGCAGTTTCAGGTCAGCAATGGTGCCCGCATAAATCGATTCTGCATGGGTGTTTAGCGCCCCCATCAACCGCCCCATTTTTCGATAGGCTGTTTCCGTTAGCACATGACGCTCTTGATCCCGCTGTTCCCATAGCTGGGTCAGGGCGAACTGCAACAGCGGCAAACAGTTACTCTCTGCTGCCACATCTTCTAAAATCAGTTCCAACAGACGCTCTTCAAAGCCATAGCCCTGCACTGCTGCCGGTTCCGCTATGGCCGCCTGCAGCTCATCATCATCCATGGGCAACAGCAACACCTGCTGTCGTTTGATCACCTTGCCAAACTCTCGGTAAGTCAAACATTGTTCAAAAAAGTCCGCCCGCATCGTGGTCAACACCCGCAACCGCGAGTCCGGCTGTTGCGACAGATCTACCAATAGCTGTAAAAACCTCTTTCGCTCAGCTTCCTGTTCCGGAGGGCATACGGTGAAAATCTCTTCAAACTGATCCACTACTAGCAACAGATTCTCTTCCCCTTGCAGAAGCTCCACTGCTTCAGAAAGTTTTCCATTACCCACCGCCAAGGCTACCTGAGGCTTCTGACTATCCTGGGCACAGACCTGTGTCAACGCCCGACTAATCTCATTCACCGGATCAATGGGCGAGTCCCCAGGTTTAATGGCAGGCAGCACCGTCCACCGTGCCGATGTGCCTAACCAAGCCATCACCCCTGCCCGCACCACCGAAGATTTCCCGCTACCCGACACCCCAATCACCGGCACAAGTGGCGACTGACTTAGCCTTTGCAAAATTTCTTGCGCCGCTACTTCCCGACCAAAGAAAAACTCAGCCGTCTTTTGCGTAAACGCATTTAATCCTTGGTAAGGGTTCTCTTCTCGGATAACCTGAGCAACTACCTGTTGTGGCTTTTTCACCCCCGGCACCAGCAAGATACTGCCACCAGATGTTTGAAACAAAGGCTGCTGTTGCCGCTGAGTCTGCTGACTAAATGCATCGTCCACAAACCGCTGCAGGTCAAAGCTCGTAACGTCCCCATTCGCAGCATCCAGCCCCTGCCACAGCACCCGTGTCAGGTCACTGTAAGGCACATCGCCATCGCCCTCATAGGCCAGCTTATGATCCTGCGATGCCGCTATAAAACAACGATCTCTCGCCAATCCCTGCTCCCCCGGATTGCCCTCCTCAAAATTCAGTAGCTCACCACTATGGCAACAGTCTAGCCACACCACCTGAGACGCAATCGGACTATCTTGCAACAACTCCCGCAGCCACTTCAAAGACAGTCCCCAAATGCCACCCTCTGGAGTCACATCACTAGCTGCCAAAAATCCTTCCGACCGCCTACGCCCTTCCTTCCGTAACCCATGCCCCGAGAAATATAGCAGTGCCGCATCCGGCTTATTGCGCTTGGTATTGGGATAAAACAGATCCTCAATGGCATCTTCTAATTCCTGCACCGTCAGCATCTTTTTACTGCTGACCCGCTGCTTTCCACTTTTCGTCGTTGCCTCTGGCAATCGTTTTACCTGCCAAAACCCCTGTGCCTCTAATCGCTGGGCAATCAACTCCGCATCATTAGCCGGAGCCTGAAGTTGCGACAAATGTTCATATTCATAATTGTTAATCCCAACGACCAACGCATCACGAATCATAGGCAGCCAGCCACATTAGCACTGACCTAATATAGTGCAAATCAACTTGAATTTGAGTCCCTGCTAAAGGTAATCAAAGAAATACTAAACTTGAGCCAAAATGAGCCTGAACTCCTGAGAAACACACCATGGGCAAAGTCAAACCCTTCCGCCTCGACGACGACACCATCATCTACGTCCAGTCCAACGAAGACATCGACACCAGCGAACTAACCCAGGCCATAGAAACCCCAGATAGCAACGACCTCGAAGACGACATAATCCCACCGTCCCCTACCTCAGAACCGTCAGAGTCTGATAACGATGATGAAGTTGAAGAATCTGGCCGTGTATCCAAAGGCTGGCAATACCCCAACCGCCACGGCACTTCACGTACTGATGGCTCTGCCAATCAACCCACTACCCCACCTAAACCAACCCCTGCACAGCGGGTGGGCACCCTGGTCAAAGCCTATACCACCCACCTGATAAAAGATATCCGCGACACCGCCCTCACCGAAGTTGAAATTGAAAAAGTGGTGCTCGAATTTGGCATTGGCCTGGATACTACAGCTCAAATTCCCTATATTGCCTCCAGTTCTGTCGAATGCAGCGTCAAAGTCGCCATCGAATGTAAGCTCACTCCGCCCCAAACACCATCTTCCGAAAGCTCTTCATAATTTAAAGAGGCATTGAGCTAATGACATCCGCCAGCTCTGAAACCATGCGCATAGCACAAGCTGCCTTCAAAGACTTTTCCCATGGTCTATCCACGGGGGACTGGTCAGGCTTTTTAGCCTGCCTAAGTGATGATTTCACCTTTTGGTTCCCCGCCGGTCCTTTCAAAGGTCTCAATTCTGGAAAAGATCGGGCTGCAGACTTTTTTGCCTCTGTTGCAAAAGTCTTTCCTGAAGGACTGACCCTGTCCCTAGAGCATACATTGAGCAGTGGCAATACGGTACTGTTTGAGGTGCGCTCTGAGGGGATAATGTTGGGCCATCCCTATGAGAATCAGGCGGCTATTTCCTTTGATGTAGCTGGTGACAAAATCTGTGGATACCGGGAGTACCTGGGAGTGATTTTTCAACTTGGGGGATAACCCATATCTTGCACCCATGAAAGTACTATAGCTAGAGCCTCATGGCCAATTTGTCCCTTTAGTGGACAGATCTCAGTTAGCGTTGAGTTTTGAACCCAACGTGAGTTTGAGCTTCACAACCGACTTAGTGCAAATATTTAAGACTGCCCATGGTCGATTGCTTAGCGATTTTCCACATCCCTTGACAGAATCGAGTATTTTGATGATTATCGAAATATGTCAAATCACACGTCTAGCTCCGTTGAAGAAATTGCGGCTACATTTGCAGCCCTCGGGCAGCCTTCTCGACTGAATATCGTTCGGTTGCTGCTATCCGCCTACCCCAAAGGTCTACCGGCGGGGGAAATTCAGCGAGAGCTGGGGATTACGGCTCCAACTCTGTCCCACCATTTGGATAAGCTGCGGCAGGTAGGCATCGTCCGGGCAGAGAAGGATCGTCAGTGGATTTGGTACAGCGTCCAGTCCGATACCCTCAAACATCTGATTGATTTTCTATTTGAGGAATGTTGCACCCGCAATCGTGTTGTTAACCCTGAAACTCTAGACCTATCAGATATCGAAACACCGCTACCCTGCACTGATTGTCCCGATTAATTTTTAAGGCCCAAACATCATGCAACCAGAATCGAGCTACTGTTTATTTTGATATTTCTCGAATTACCAAAGGACTTCTGCCATGACATCAACCGTATTCAATCGCTTTAATCGCAGTGTTCAACAGCTAGATAAGGTTTTTCTAACCCTCGTACTCATCTTTATAGGGGTGGCCATTCTAGTGCCACCTCAGTTGTCTGACAGCCTAGGCTTTACGGTTAAGAGCCTGGTGCACGTGGCTCCTTTTTTGCTTCTGTCCATCGGGATTGCGGCCTATGCCCAAGCTAGTGGTGCGGATAACCTGATTGCCAAGGTTTTCCAGGGACGCATCTCAGTGATGATTGTGTTGGCTTCGGTATTCGGGGCGTTTTCTCCGTTTTGTTCCTGTGGTGTCATTCCATTGATTGCGGCACTGCTGACCATGGGGGTGCCGGTTTCGGCGGTTATGGCATTTTGGCTCTCTTCTCCGCTCATGGACCCGTCCATGTTTATTTTGACCTTGGGCACCCTGGGACTGCAGTTTGCCATCGCTAAAACTGTGGCCACGGTTGCCATTGGTTTACTAGGAGGCTTTGGTACCCTGGCCCTGATGAATGCTGGCATCTCTACGGCTGCGTTTGTTAATCCTCTTCACGAAGGGGTGGGCAACGGTGGCTGTGGCGGTAGCCGCGTGCGTAATCCTAAGCCGGTAGTTTGGAAATTCTGGCCCGAAGCGGAACGCCGACAGAAGTTTTGGAAAGGTGCGCGCACCAACGCTTGGTTCCTGGGTAAGTGGCTGGCTCTAGCGTTTGTACTGGAAAGTTTAATGCTGGTATACGTACCCAATGCCTGGATTCAAACTGTTGCCGGTAATGGTGGTGTCGGGTCTGTGGTGGGAGCATCCCTAGTGGGAATTCCGGCCTATCTAAACGGCTACGCCGCCCTGCCTTTGGTGGAAGGTTTAGTTAATCAGGGCATGGCCCCTGGTGCAGGCATGGCCTTCTTGCTCGCTGGAGGAGCCACTAGCATTCCGGCAATGATTGCTGTTTTTGCCCTGGCCCGTCGCCCGGTATTTCTGGCCTATCTAGGGTTTGCTTTTGTAGGTTCAGTCATAGCTGGCCTTAGCTACAGCGTTTTGTTTTGACCTGACTGGCATCTCTCGGCTGGGGGTGAAGTCGGAGTTCGGAAGTTAGAATTCCGAACTCCGACTTCAAAATTCCGAACTCTCAAGCCCCAGGCAGTTCATCTCGCCTTGTCTGGTCACTCTGTTTCTTTCATTGTCTTGTTGTTAACCAAAAATTGGAGAACGTATTGTGCATTCGATTAGTGTTTTACCCAATGTTGATCTGTTGCCTCAGGACCCAATCTCTGAACAATGTCTCCGGCGGGAGCTAACTACGTTTCATGCGGCCTGTACTTGGGTCAAGGCGCTACCCTATGGTGCGAATTCTAGTAGTGAGGATTCAGTCATCTTATTTGAGGAGGGCTATGGTAACTGCACTACTAAACATGGTGCGATCGCGCGCTTAGCTCAAGCCCATGACCTAGCTGTCTCAAAACATTTGGGCTTTTATCGCCTCAATGACGACATTGTTACCGGAGTAAGTGCCATCCTCCAATCCCATGGCCTTGACTTTATTCCTCAAGTCCATTGTTTTCTGGCCTACGAAAACTATCGAGTGGATCTCACCGAAGGTAATTGCAACGGTAAAAACAAAACCATCGAAGATTACGACTTTATCGTCCCGGTTAAGCCAGATCTCACAGAAGCGGAATACAAATCCATTTATCGGGAGCATCTACAGCGCTACTACAGCATTACTCCCCAGCTGGCTACGTTAGGGGAAGAGGCCATTCTGGAACTGCTGAAACAATGCGACCAACAACTCCGTTACCAATGCTCCATCATGGCTAGTTCTCTAACGGCTGGCTAGCCTCGGCTAATCCTCTATGTGTTAACGTTATTTCTTACAGATTTCTCACTAGTCCATATCCTGTTCCTCACCCATGGCCTTTGACCACAAACCCCGCATTCTGTTTCTCTACGGCTCTCTCCGCGAACGCTCCTACAGTCGACTACTCGCTGAAGAAGCCGCTGGCATCATCGAAGGCTTTGGAGCAGAGGTCAAATTTTTTAATCCTCGGGGATTACCTCTCCACGGAGCTGAACCCGATACCCATCCCAAGGTCCAAGAATTACGGGAGCTGTCCTTGTGGTCCGAGGGGCAGGTATGGTCCAGCCCAGAACTCCACGGCAACATTTCTGGGCTAATGAAAACCCAGATCGACTGGATTCCCCTGAGTATGGGAGCCATTCGCCCCACCCAGGGACGCACCCTAGCGGTAATGCAGGTGTCTGGCGGTTCGCAATCGTTTAATGCAGTCAATACGATGCGACTTCTGGGCCGTTGGATGCGAATGTTTACCATCCCCAACCAATCTTCGGTAGCCAAGGCTTATCAAGAGTTCCACGAAGACGGCACTATGAAAGAATCCGCCTATCGCGATCGCATCGTAGATGTGATGGAAGAACTTTATCGTTTTACCCTGCTGTTACGAGATCAAGTAGATGAACTCACCGACCGCCACAGCGAGCGTAAAGCTGCAGCTATTAAGCAGCAAGCAGAAATTGCCAAAAAAGCTTTAAATTAGCTAATAGCAACAAAAATAGAAAATTAATAAAGGTCTCAATAGAAATACTCCTTGTAGCTGAGCATTGAGCGCTGCCTACTCGCTGCAGATATTCAGCTAAACTTTTTGTATATCTTAGTTTTCAGAAAAATTGCCTTAAAATATCTAGATATCACCTTAGGGATTTCCGATAAAACTTTTTGATAAAACAGGGGACTTTGCAAAGACTCTAAGCCAGCTTTCAAGAGTTTTCTCTGTTTTAAGCAGTCAACAACTTTATGATAATCCCTAAGCTTTTGAGTTTCCCTAAGCTTTAAATTTAATGCCTTAGCAAGTTTTACATTTTCTCTCAAATAATTAGCTTCATCTCGGCAGAACTTGTGAACAGCCGCGCACTCTTCATCGAGTCTTTTAATTGTGTTAGTGCTAGTCGTCAAAGCCCCTTCCCTTGAAAGATAGTAGTAATAAGGCTCTGGCAACAGAAAGAATTTTGCATCTCTAACAAGACAGTCTAAATCAAGCCAGAAATCCTGTGAAACTGTAATTTCTGGCTTGTAAAAAATGTTATTCTCTATCAAGAAACTTCTACGAAAGAGTGGCTTACTAAAGCCTAGCTCTAACCCTTTTCTACCATCAATATCAGAAAGTACAAAGAAGGTTGGGGTAATTCTTAGGACATCTTTAATTGATGAATTATGATACTCAAGCATCGTTGTCCTAGGGACAGCTTCACCATCTTCGATGATATAAAAATCATCGGCTACTATATCTGCTTGATGTTTCTGTGCAAATTCTAAAAGTTTTTCAAGTCTCTCTGGTGCATACCAATCATCGGAATCTAGCACAGCAATCCAATCTCCTACCGCCTCCTTAAGAGCACGATTGCGTGATGCGCCTGCACCTTGGTTGTATTTTTGGCAAATTAATTTTAGACGGTTATCTTTTATCGTTTTAATAACTTGGACTGTGTCATCCGTTGAAGCATCATCAACGACAATTATCTCAAAGTTCTCAAAGGTTTGAGACAAAACCGAGTTAATGGCTTTCTTAATATAGGTTCCAGTGTTATAGGCAGGGATGATAACCGATATATCTGGATTCATAATGCATCTGGAAAATAAGTTAGTCTTGCCCTAATTTCTAATAAAAGTTCGTCATAGGGGTGTGTTAAAAGCCCTCACTAAAGAAGTTACTTTAAGTAAGTAACTTCGGCACAAGGTTGCAGAAAACCGTTAAAACCTTCATAAGTTTATTAAATCTTTAAAGCTTCTCTAGCGAGATCATAATCATGGAGCAGTGATATATAGCTAAGCGCAGAAATCAAAACGGTAAGGGATTGTTAAAATCGCTAAGTAGTAAACAACCCCTGTCAAAATTACGCTATGGAAATCGATTCCGCTTTTTCTGATGAAAAGGAAGAAAACAATGAGCAGCCATCATAATATTCTGGGATAGGTGCACCTAAAGACGATAAGAATGTGGGTGCTATATCCACAACTCGACCATTCTCAAGGACTTCGCCAGCTGGGATTCCTTTACCCTTACCCACAAAGAAACCACGAGATCGGTGACCGCCAGGACGATTGAAGGTAACTGGCCCGATACGCCCAAGAGTAGGACTATCCACAACATCCGTAGGGATTTCATTCCAAACAACAACCAAATCTGCATCCGGTAATGTTGGATCATCATCCAATGCGTTGTGACGGGTACGTACAACTTGCTTCACTAATGGTTGGCCACTACGACCATCCGTCAACCCATGCAGCATAGCCGTAATCTCCTGACACAACCCATCATATTCATCAGGCAATACGTTTCCATCTCGCTCTCGTCCCTGTAAATTAATTCGAATATGACCGTCGGCAAAAGCCGGTACAGCAAAAGCTTTCATTTCTGGCCATAGCGAGGAATAGGCCATTCCAGGCATCCACCCCAATTGTGGTTGAGTCGATTGTAGTAACCGTGGCGACGACAACCCATACTTATTCGCACTCATCCATTTCTTAGGGGCCCAGGTATTAATTAGCTTTTTAATAGGATTAGGTTCATGAACTTTACGCCAAACTTCATCTGCCCAGGAACGTCGAATAGGATTTTTGATAGGTGAAGACGGAACCTTACCCAGCTCTCCTTGGGCTATGCCAGGTCTATCTGGAAAGTTAAATCGATACATGATTTCTCCAAGGAAAAACATGCTCAATAAGTCAGTCAGGTTAGCGCCTATTCCATGAACTGAATAGCAAAACACCGTCGCATCTTCTGGCGCTGCCGATAGAATTTCACCAATAGCCCAATCAACTTTTTTGTAAATGGCCAACAGTGGATCAGTCTGACCACGTCGATACGTATGCAATAGATGATCTGGTTGACTTTGATCATAAAGATCATGCCCTGCCGAGTGAGTATCGCCAAACGTAGTCAAAAACAAATCCCATGAGTCACGCCGAAGCAAATCTTGACAAACAGCTACTCTTTTTTCAATACTCTTTTGGAGCGCAGTCTGTATCCAATTTACATATTTGGCATCCCACCAGCGGCCATTGTCATTATGTAGCACTGGGTTACGGCCATACTTTTCAACAATTTCTCCGAACAGTTCTTGGGGATTAGAGTGACTGGGTACAAATGGAAAATGTCCACCCCAACCTAAAATTTGTAGTCCCTTAACTTGGTCACAAAGCGCTGAAACTGGAATATCAAATGCGGCTACTCGGTAATTGTCTCCTAGTGCATAGAAGGGAGAAAAACCCTTATAGTCGTAACCGCTATCAACTTCGTCGCATATAACACTGTAGTCTTCTGGGGAAAACGCTATCGTATCCCAGAATCCTGTTTTACTGGGGTAACACCCAGTAGAAAAGATAACCCACGATGGTTCAGTGGAAGAAAACTCTACTTCGTTATCACCAGCGTAAGGGACAGTATTGGCCAGACGACCATAAGTGCCTTCCCTACGAAGACGATCTAAGTTAGGTAGCAGCCCTTGATCCATCCATGGTTCTAGTAGAGTTGGATCAGCTGCATCTAAACCAATACCAATAACAGGAGCTCTTTTCATAAAAATCAAGAGATAACAGTAGGGGTATAGTTAGAAGAAATATAAGACATACAAACAGTTTTCCATTAGTAGCACTAACAATAAAAAAAAACAGTTAGCGTTATTTCTTTGAAGATACTTTAAAGAAGCCTCTCTAATTCCGGGTTGAAGTCTTCATCCTATCCAAGGAACTGAGAAACCTAATTGAAAATCTGGTTTACTGTTTATTACACTGAACTCTTAAAGAATGTTTGATGTGCATTTACTAAAAAGTATGCCCAATTCAAACTTTTTCTCGCCAGTAGTTGTTCTAATTGTAACTGATTAATTTTTCTTAAATTTAAAATTATTTCAATTTAGGAATGCTAATGAATTTCATGTATCTCATTAGTTAGGATAGGTCTAAAAATAGTTTCACGCATTCTTATATTTAGAATTCAAGGCTTTATAAGTGCTTATAAAGGTATATCTTTGTTTTTTGTAAATCAAAGAAGTAGGTGCATAATAAATTGGTAATTCATACTGTTTTGGTTAGTCCATTAGATGCTTATTTGTCTATAATTGCTAATAAGAACAGTCTGATTTTCTTTCTATATGAACCTTGCTATAGCGCTTTTAGCGATTTCTAGTACATTATTAATATTTTTAATTCGCTATTCTCTAAAATGGTTGTCAACATCATATAAGTTCCAAATATTTGGAAAAATGATTTCTCGGGTGAATACCAAAGAGAAAGTAGTCGCATTAACCTATGATGATGGACCAAATGCTCCATATACGAATAGCTTGCTTGATGTACTTAATGAGTTTGATGCAAAAGCAACATTTTTTGCTGTTGGAGAACATATCCAGGATAATCTTGAAATAACTCGACGTATGATTGCTGAAGGGCATGAATTAGGAAATCATTCATATTCCCATAAGCAGTTGATAAATCAAAATCTCAGTACTATTCGTTCAGAAATTCAGAAAACCGATAATTTACTGTCTGATTTGGGTGTTCAGTCAACTATTCACTTTCGTGCTCCCTATGGTCTTAAGCGGATCAGATTACCATGGGAACTTGCTCGTCAACAAAAGATTAATGTTCTCTGGGATGTAGATCCAAAAGATTTTGAAAATCCTGGCCCAGAAAAAATTGCTCATTCTATTGTCAGTAATGTAAAGCCAGGCTCGATTGTACTTATGCATGATGGCATGTACGATGGCGATCCGGATCGCTCCCAAACTGTAACTGCAACCAGATTAGCGTTGCAACAGTTACAACAAGAAGGCTATCAATTTAAAACAGTTTCTGAACTCATGGCATCACAGCATTAATGCCTTCACTTTATACTGAGAAAGTTTTGAACTTAAAGTGAGCTGAGTGATATCACGTTTTCATATAAAAACAGATTTAAGCCAATAAGCCATGACCTAAATTTAGGTCATGGCTTATTGGCTTGACAGATAAAAAACAAATTATCCCAGAACGAATACCTAGACAAGAGTAGGCACTTTGGATAAAACCTTTGGATAAATATCTTCAACAATTTTCCGAGTTTTTACATCCCAAGTAAATTCTCTAGCACGTTGTAGTGACTCATACGCCATATCATGACGCATGATATGGTCATCAACCAGCTGAGCAATATAAATAGCCATCTTCTGCACTACAAATTCTCTAGAAATTGGACTAATCTTAAAGCCTGTCTTCTCTGTTACGTACTCGCCGATACCACCATTATCAACTACGATACAGGGCAACGCATTGGCCATGGCTTCTAAAACGACTGCTCCACCAAATTCACGAACCGACGGAAAACAGAAAATATCCGAATTCCGATAGTACTCTAATGTTTGCCACGGCTCAACATAGCCTGTGAAATGCACATACTGCTCAAGATGAAGATGCTTCACCTGATCTTCTAATTTTTGCTCCTCAGAACCTTTACCGACTATCGTTAGATGTATCTTTTCCTTGACAGATGTATCCAGTTTATCAAGAGCATCTAAAATCATATCTGCTCCCTTGTAAGGAACAAGACGCCCTACATACAACAACTTAACCTTATTGTGCGCTGATGCTTCTTTTACTTTTTTATTTTGGTTAAAGTCTTCATTAGTTCTCACAAAGGAATTCGTAATTCCATTCTCATAAAAAAGTTCTATTTGATTGTCACGAGTTTTAGGAAAAAGTTTTCTAATTAAGCCAAGCGTATAGGTTGAGCCTGCCAGAATATAATTTGCCTTTTTATAGGTGGCATGATATCCGGGGATAATTGCTCGGCCTACGGCACGAAGAAAATTAAAGTACGAGTATTCTTTACGCCCTACTTCTTTAAAGCCGTCAGGGAAAGGCACACCTCCATTAACTGGGCCAAGAATAAAGGGAGTTTGGCTGCATGCTTTAACTGTTTTTACAGGATAGCGTGGCATCATGGGAGTAATCGCATGGACAATATCGTACTCGCCACGAGCAATTGACTCCTTAAATCGATTATAAACAGTACGATTAAATCCCCAATAAACCGGGTATGTAAACGCATTGCGAAGTGGCCAAATTATTTGCCCCTTATACAAGCTTAAACGCTCACCCAGCTGTTCCAACTGCTTAATAGCAGCGCTGTTTTCAAGGTAAAGAATATCTGCATCAGGATGTATCTTTTCTAACTCTTCCTGATTGCGCTTATGAGTTACCAGAGTGGCATCAACAAATCGACTAATGCCTGCATATAGATGATATCCCTCGAGGGGCACTGAGTTCCAAGCAGGATTACACTGTTCAATAATTAATAATACTTTCAGTTTATTCATACCCATAGTTTAGACAGCTCTAAAATCTAAAAATTTTTCAGCCCAATTTCAATTTGGTGATTTTTTGTTGAGTCGGTAATATTTACATGAGTACAAAATACGTTTTGCCAAAAAGCTATCAAGATCCTGTAAAGAATTTCCCTGAAGTTCTTCTTTTGTTTCGACTATCTCAAGCACTAGAATGCCCAAGTTGTTTCAGGAGACTGTAAGTGTCCTTTAGGGTATGCCATCTTCAGTAATAAGACTTAGAGAACTGCTCATCTGAGAGATGACATTATTTGAGAAATATCGATACACCATTGCTAGATAGAGCTACCCTCGAAATTATCAATGATAAATTTAGAGGTCTGGTGGCACAGCTTGTCAGATGTAAAAGAGGCTGTAATCTTAAGCTGACTTAGAAACTATCAGTAAGAACCCAAGTATTGATTGTTTGAAAGTTGACATGCTAATTTCATAGTCGATTTATGCTCAGGTATGGTTCCCAAATCCTTCACTGTGTCAACTGTGAAACACCGTTGAATGGTTAAATAGTCGCCAATTTTTCTAGCGAAAAATACGTACAGCAACCTTAATCAGCAATGCTACTGTCGATGGCTTACATGATTAGGGGTCTCTACTTATATTGTTCTATTTAAGTAGGGGATTTTATAGAGTGCCCAGGATATTCCCAGAGAGACAGTAAAGACAATGGCGGTTGAAGTAGGAATAGCAATGGCTGGATGTACTGCTCGTAGGTAATCAGTTTTGTTAAGGACTTCTATCACAATTGGATGAACTAGATAAATCCCAAACGTAAGTAATGCAATCTTCTTTGTTGCAGTCTCATTCAAAGCTGGAATATTCCATTCTTTCAGCAAATACATCACACTGATAGACATGGGTATCACAGTAATACTCAAATAGCCATGGAAGTACGAATCGGATAAAAATTCACTGTCTAATGCAACGTAATAATACCCAACTGCAGTTGCAGCAGCAGAGAATAGGAATATACTCCAGAGTACTGATGTTGGAAATTTTCGATTATCTTTCTGAATCAAATATCCACTAAAGAAGAATGGAATATACAAAAGGAACCAATTTATAAATAAGTCAGGCCTCACTACATTAGAGACGCTTGTGTGAAAAAAGTTTATACCAGCGATTAAGAACGTTGTGACTGTAAAGAAAACGATCTCACGATCACTAGAAATTGAAATTATCTTCCGAAAAAAAGGAACGAATAAATACATTCCTAAAATCATATACAGAAACCAGAGGTGCTCGTAGGGAAGGCCCTTTAAGAGTCTTTTTAGTAACTGTAAATTGCTGGGTAATATGCCATCTATAAAGCCATGGAGAAATGTCCAAAACAAAAAAAATACTGACCAAAATCCTATAGGAATAAGAATCTTAGAAAGCCTTTTTTTATAGAAAATTGATGAGCTCTCCTGTTTTTGGGGATCTAATAAAAGTGCCCCACTAATCATTACAAAAACAGGGACACACCATCTGACAACTGTACTAGAGATATTTCCAACCCACCAATATTCACTACCTACATAGTTTCCAGACAATACAACTGCAGTCACATGTAAGTGCACTACGGCAAGAATGGCTACGATCCTTGCATTATTTAGCCAAATCATGATTGCCCTGATGTTTGTAAATTATGTTTTACTAATGTCATATCCCATTAAAGAGAATACGGTAGAAAACCATAATTTATGAATATGAATTCATGAGGATATACGTAAGCTGAGTGTAGCTAGTATAAGGGCTCATACATAATATTACTGAGTAATAGAATTATTAGATTTAGCAAAGAAACAAGTTGTATGGGTAAAACTTCTTATTCTAAAGACATATGAAATTTTTGATTTAACTTTCATTGATGCAGCTAATTTTTAACTTTTAGTGACTGATAATACTCTATTACTATTAGCTAAGAATAACTATTACTCAATCTCTAAGAGGATGCTTGTAAGAAGCATAGCTTTACGTGCTAAGTCAGCGTCAATAGTCATTACTCAAAGTCTACAAGCACACAAACTATTAAAAACGAGCTGCTGAATAGTTTCAGCAGCTCGCTATACTCATGTCGTATTTCCTAAAAGAAGATTAACTCTGATGTGGCTAATCACGTAGTTTAGTCAACGTTTTTATCAGAGTTTTGTGTACTCATTAATCATCTGCAGTGACAAATTTTGATAGCAGTTTGATATAAGCTGACTGATAATAAATTGCAGGTTCTATAATTTCGTAAGTTGGGACATTGGGCTCAACATTTTTCACGTATGCCTTCATAGGGGGGCCAGATGCTATGCTTGCATCTCCAGAGTAATTTTTGTTAGGACCACCCATAAAGAAACCGGGAGCTGGACCTCTCTTGGAAGTACGGGCGTTTTTGAACTCACCCTGCCCAAACCATTGATGGTACATTTCATCAGCTGAGTTTTCAGCACCGTACTCATACATATTGGTTAGGAATACGGTTCCTAACGGATTTACACCATGGAAATAGTTAATGGCCCCTAGAGCGCGTTCAGCATATGCTGGGCCTTCTGCTTCATGTATACCTAGCATTACAGGGTCGTAGTTCATGTTCCCATAGTTCGCTTTTGTCATGTTACTACCCCAATGATATTGTTCATCAGGCATGTAGGAGCGAAAGGGATCCAATGAATCATCGTTACCATAGGCTTCTGGATGATATGCCAGTAGCTTATCTTCTAAGTCCGTAAGAATCTTTTCTTTTAAGGCATCATCGGCATTAGGCAGCTGAGAATAGAATATAAGCGCATCTCCTTGCCATGGATCGTAACGAGACCAAGGACCATCTCGATAAGGTTGGGCAAGTTTCAAGTTTTCGACAACATACTTTGAGTATTGAGGATCGCCTGTTGCGGCAAAAAGATAGACTGCTGCACTAATAGTTGTTCCCATCTGGGCATCAGCAGTCATGTCTGCATCCCCTGCTTTAATTTCGCCATCATCACAGTCTGTCTCAACTGGATTGCTTTGAAACCAGTTCCAAGCTGACCTAGCCCGTGATGTCAATTCAGCAGCGTAATTCTCTAGCTCGGGAATATCTTGCATTTCTACTGCAGCATGGGCAAACATACTTGCGATCGCAATAGTAGAAGATGAACATTTCGGCCCATAATAGCGAGGACGAGTATCCTTACTGGGAATTGGACTAGGGGGATCGAAATCTATATTCCCGAGTTTAATGAATGCGCCACCATCGTCATCTTGCATCCGGATGAGCCAATCCAACTCAAATTTAAGCTCATCTAACAAATCAGGAATACCATTACCTGACTCAGGAATGTTAAAGTCATCTGTCCAAATTTTAGGATTCTGACTATAGGCACTCAACAGCTGATGCACCGGTTGTAATGCATAGGTAACATACTTATTTGTATCACCTGCATCAAACCAGCCACCGTGCATGGCTCTTTCAGACAGCGGGTTTTCTTTCTCCTTTACAAACCTAGCCTGGGTATCTTGACCAGGCCCAATGTAAGCGGCCCCATCAGTCCACCGTGCATCTGCAAATGGCTCTCGTTTCGAATAACCACTACGCTGATAGAAAAACATTTTGGTGGCAGCAATTAAAACATCTTTGTAGACGTCTTTACTCACTTCAAACTCTGCTGAGCGAGTCTCACCGTCTGCACGAACGATAACGTAGTTCCCTGGTTCATCTAAATCCGTAAACTCGACCCATAAAGCTTGCTCTCCTGACTGAGAATGGAGAGCGCCACCAGCCCACCTTATTGGCTCGATAACATCAATTACTTCATCAGTCTCAGCATTTCTGAGCTCATAGGGCTGTTCACTGTCTATCCGCTCAAGAACAACAGCTACTTTTGGATCTTGAGGACGATAGCCAAACTGATCAACTAGGATTTGAAACTCTGGAGCAGCAGCTTGCTTAGCATCTTTCGAACAGCCTAGGGCACTAGCTGCAACAAATATAGCACCCGCAACGCTTGCAAATCTTCTCAAAGATGTTAAACAGTGCCAAAAACGATTAACAGGCATAGTTCGCAACATAACGATGGATATAAAAACTTTGATTCTACTAATTCTCAGTGTGTATTCTTCATAAAACCTTTGCCAGGGGAAGAAAGAAACAGATTTCAGAGTGATAGAACAAGAAATCCTAAAATCTATTCACCAAGTGTTGTTAATAAAACAGAAAAACAACTTTAGAGATTTGCCACCAGCATACTGATTCTAGATAGAATCATACCAAGAACTTATATCATTAGGAATGACCGCAGGAGATATAAAAATCCATATTTAAGATACCTTAAAGAGTATCCGTGTTCCCAGCCATATACTGAACTTCCACTATTGCCAGTTACCTTGGCGACCCAACAGACCAGAAAGTGTTCCCATGCCTCGATAAATCCTTAGTAATGACCAAGCTAGTCGAGCCTTACCTAAAACGATAGATGGAACAACAGAAACAGCACCAATCAAAATCAAACCCAGACCCTTAATGGCACGAATTCCTTGAACTTTAATTGAAGGATATAGTTCAGATTCAATAATGCTATGGGTACTCCAAGACCAGAAGCCTCGTTTCAGTATCCATTTTAATGATAAACGCTGATCTGCTACAGGTTCGTACAGCACAGCATTATTCGCCCAAACAATCTTATATCCCTCCTTATACAGACAAGAAAACAAATATGCATCCTCTGCTCCCTTTTGAGCAAAACGATGATCAAAGAAGGACTCATCAGGACTAAGTCTGTTTGTGATTTGGGTACTGAACATGACATTACCCGTAAAGGCTGTTTCCATTTCTTGCCCCGTTTCATGACGAGGATAGGTATGAAATTCTCCCGATTTCATCCAGTTAGGAACCTGTTGTCCCTCTCGAAATACTGCTAAAACAGGTCCTGCAACGATTTCTGCGTTATACGTCTTCCGACTGATTAAAAGCTCTTCTAACCACTGAGGCGTTGCATACTCGTCATCGTCTAGCATTGCGATGAAATCTGTATCTTTAGCAACTTCGGTAACACAGCGATTACGGGCATATGTGACCCCCTGATTCGTCTCTACAAAATATTTTAGGGGCCACTGGAATGACGCTCTGGCATCTTCAACCGTTGACTGGGCAGAACCAGCGGAATCATTATCCACGATAATGACCTCAACAACCGGTGTGGGTATTCTCGTGAAGGTTAAATTATTTAGCGATTCCAACAGTTTTTCCAACAGCTCAGGACGTTTGTACGTCGCAGCACAAACAGCAACTTTCACTAGTTTCTTAGACGTATTGGAATTATCTGCAACTTCCGGAGATTGGTTGGAAATCACCTGCATGTTTCACCTTAAAGTTATAAATCTAGAGCTTGGGCTTAGACAGCCTGACAAGTTGCTAGTACAGTTTTGCCCAACATTGGCCAGTCAATTACACTAAAACCACACACCATAAAGTGCACACTTAGGATGCCCTATGTACAGTTATGAATACAAAGTAAGAATATTGTTCCTATTCTAAACAGGCTAATAAAACGATGGCGTTGCTGATTCTCGGGATGATTTTATCTGCCAAATCCACGTAAATAGTAAGTTCTGCAGATCGTTTCATCCCTAAATCAGCAATAGTAAAACGATAAACTGCGACATTCAAGACTTTAAACTTAGAGGCTAAAATACTCTCAAGAGAGAGTTGCCCCTATCTGTAAATCAGATTTCACTAGACGTGAAAACTAATAACTCTTTTTATAGGTTTTCAACTCATTCAGAAATTTAGTATGCAGTCTGTAGTTGCCATTGACAAACCGTTGTAGAAACTCATCAATAAAATCTTTGTATAGGGGACGTCCCTTGTAGGGGGCAAGATAGCTTGTAAATATCCCTTTCTGGTAAGGTACGGTGTATTTGGACGTTCCCGTACGGTGATCGGCTAAATGTATTCCACCTGGCCAATAGTGCCGACTCAGAACGGTAGGCACTCGAGAGCAATCGGGAGCTAAAAAATAAGGATGTTCAACCTTTCGCCATGCTAAATAGAACGTATCCTTATCACCCATAGCATGTTGGTACCAAAATTCTGAGCCTAGGTTCATCCACTCAGCTAGGTTAAGCGCTTTCCAGCAAGACACCTTGTCAAAAAGTAGCAAGCCAGTTTCAAATTCAGTATCCCCGTTGTAAGGCATATCAACATAATCCCAAACTGGCTTGTCTGGTAAGAGCAAATGTCGTTGGTAATCGGGAAAAAAGACAGCTTTATTGTCCTTGTATTCTTGACTTTCAAATAAGAACTCCAGATTACGAACAGGAAAACAGTCAGCATCGATAAACATCACTTCGCGCAAGCTAGTGTTGAGAATCGCCGCTGTTTTGATGGGAAACCCGCGCATCTGCTTAAGGGGACGGTCTGGACAATAGTCCATGACATCGTAGAACGTCACCCCATATTCAATAAATGCTGGTCTTGCCCAGGTAGGAATCTCATCAGCTCCTGCATGCCAAACTTCAATTGGTAATGTTGCACCATAATGCCGTAAAAGGCGCACTACAACATATGCACTCTCCAGATAAGGACCACCTGCGCATAGCACAAATCCTCGTCCTGAGAAATTCTCTAGCTTAGGTGCAGGGGCTGCAACCTGTTGAGCAAATAGCTCTGCAGCGTTATCTGAATTTATCTCATAGTCCAGTAAATTATTCATTCAATTAATCCTTTAATAATGATCAGAACAAACCACTGAATTGTTCAAATAGTACGCATGAGATAGCTATTGCTAACATTGTCGGGCATAAATACTAAAACACTAGTCCTAAACTTTCATCTAAATTATTTAGGTCAAAACGGTATTTATCTCACTACCACAGCCCTAGACGCAATAACAGATGAAAAGTTTCTCACTCTAATAAACCTATCCTTTTAACAGCTCTAGTGAAAGCATAAAAAGTCAACACACCTTTATATAGCTTTAGAGCAAAAAGGCTCATTCATATGGGTATTAATGCCTGTTGGTAAACATAAATAGAAAGTTGATGGTCCACTACTCAAATATCAGTGACTTTTGGCCATATCAGCCGTTGTTCTGGGATGATAGTCAATTGAACTGGCGATATTATGCAGAAATTGACTGCGCCTTTTGATAACCCAGTCCTTAGTAACCTTAGCTGCATGTTCAGACTTCTCAATATTCCAATCATGAACTTCAGACAACAGAAGATTAGCGAAGTCCTTAGGATTTTCGGCAACTTGAATTGCTGAGGAAGATAAAGAAATACCCCTCATAGATTGTGGTGTGGCCACAATCGCCGATCCTGAAGCAAGGGCATCAAGAGTTTTTATTTGTATACCACTACCCCCCAAAATAGGTAATGCAACTACCTTCGCCTGCGCCATGAAAACTTGGGCATTGGGTACAAAACCTTCATAGCTCACATTTGGATACTTTCCCTCCAACCACTCAGCACCTTTACCAGCGACATGAATCGATACTTGTTCAGATAGCTCGGGGTAGATGAATTTAAAGAACCACTGAAGACCTTCTTCATTAAATTTCCAAGTCCAGCTGCCAATTAATCCGATATCAAATCTCTTTTTGACAGACTCCTCAACTGTTTTCTCTGGGCCCGGCGGCAAAGCTAAGACTTTAACTTTATCCTTACCTTCTATACCAGAGAAATAGCCAGCATCCTCCTCAGTCAAAGTCCAAACCTCTGAAGCGTTTTTTGCTAGTCCAGACTCAAGAATTTTGACTAAATCAGCTTCGCGAGCATATAACCACTTGGCTAAAGGATTGCTAGCATTGTGAAAGTGGCTTGAATAGATTTCATGCTCCACATTGTGGGCAATAAATATAAGTCTGGCTTTACGCTCAATAAATTTAGCTAGCCAACTGAGCTGAGAATGATCTATGACAACAACATCATACTGATAGGTCCTCAAAAGGGACTTTACGAGTCTGATATAGGCTTTTGAATAATATTTAGCAGCCGAATAGGGTAGCCCCAATAAAATGCCCCAAACAAGCCACATAATTGCCTGGGTCTTTGCCTTACTCGTTTCTATATAACGCTCCTCAACCACTTGCTCATAGGGTTTTGGGCTATACCCATCACCTTTTCGGGTATAGCCTATTACTGAAACCTCATATCCGTTCTGTCTCAGTCCATCAATAAAAGCCTGAGATGCAACTTCACCACCGCTTGTCTGCTGGCCTGGGAGAAGTGTGGTTAAGAACAAAACCCTATTTGCTGTCATGACTACTCTCAGATAACCATTTATTTAACTTCACGCAATAGTCCAACTTGTGTTCGATGTCCTTCAACGTCAATATTTACTGAATGTGAAAGATCAATTAGAGTCAGCTTCTCTAGTTCTAATAGTATTTATATTCAATGTTCCCGTCTGGTTGCACTAACTTCTCTAGGCAAAGAGATCGTTTTAAAGACTTCTATTGCTTTCAAAATAATCCGTATAAAACCATAGTCAGAAAAGGTACTTTCATGGAGACCAAAATCATAAAGTCATTGTTCCTTCAGAACTTGAATTGTGCTGTTATTAAGTTTGAATCTATGTATGCTTTTTGAAAAAAGAAACCCTTAGTAATCAGTTTTTTTAGAAATTATGAAGAATATTGTTTGCTGAACAATAAATGTTGTTGGTGAAAACTATACAACATTTATTAGTTGTCACTGAACCTTGTCCAGACATAAAACTAATTAATTAAGTTTAGGGTCAGCATCAGCATTTGCTAACCGAGCCTGAACGGTGGCCTGTTTATTGTATATGAACACTAATGACCACAGTGTTATTAACTTGAACATCTCGGAGGTTAATGTGGCCCATGCAGCACCTTGCCAGGAGAAGCGAGGAATGAGATAAAGATTGGCTCCAAAATTGATGAAGGCGGCTGTCACTTGCAACACACTCCGAGTTCTATGGAATCCAGCACCTGTTAAGGTATCTGCTGCAATAAACTGCAATGTGGCAATCAAATGAATTGGAGCTAACCACATCAATACTCCGGATGATTGGGCATATTGTTCTCCTAAAATAGTTGCTGTAAATGGTGCAACACATAACAAACCAAACGCTGAAATGATTCCGTACCCAATTGCGATAGGCACAAGCTTTAACGCAAAGCTCAATCCCTTTTTAATACCAGACGCACCATGACGCAAAAATCGAGTATATGTAGCACTCATTACGGCAATGAGAACAATATATCCCACATCGATAAATCGGTAGCCAGCCGCATAGATGCCAGCTGCATCAGCAGTTCCTAAACTGACCAACATGGTTCTGTCGATCTGTCCATTAACAGTTTCTGCTGACTGTGCGATCGCAAAGAAGAACCCTTCAGCAAACTCAGGGGGATACTTTCTCAGATTAAATATAGGATTACCGTATAGCCTATTAACTGCCATCAAAGCAGCCGTTGCAGGCAGCAGGGACCCTAAACAATATAGGCCTCCCCAAGCAAGAATATTACCATCCCCAAAAAATACAAGTAACGCCAGGGCTGCTAGTAGTTTACCTGTGCCGTAAAGAACAGAATACTTAGCCCTAAGCTTAACAGCATCACAAACTAGAAAAGCTTTAGCCGATAAATCCCAGATCTTACCCCCTAGAAGATCTGCCAACAAAATAAACAGAACTAAGAGTAAGGACGTATCTGGTGAGAAGATCACCTTAACTAGACCTAGCATGAATGGTACTAGACCTAGGGTAAATAGAAGGGATGTCAGTAACGTTGTCCCCCAATACCCCCTAAATAGCTTTGCATCCCTGGCAACATACTTAAGAAAAATATCAGAGCTACCACAGCCTACAAAGGGAAAGAGTAACTTTACAAAAGCAGCAATACCAACAAATATACCGTAGGCTTCGGCTCCTAAAACTCTAGCAACAATTATGAAATAAGCACCTTGGATAAAAATACCAATAACTTGCGCAAACAACATCCATATGCTGTCTTTCACCAGCGATTTGCCCAAAGTTGACTTGAGCTTGGAAATAATTTTATTCACACTACGTATAGGATTGAATAGTTAAGAGATAGAACCTAAATACTCATTGGAGTAGTAGTTTTAGCACGTTCTGAGGACTTAAGCTTACCCATAATTTCATCGCCCATAAGATTACTATTTCCGGCCAGAGTAAACCGGTCAAAATCAGTTAGATACTTCGCTTCGAATGATGTTGTAAAGCCCATCGTACAAATGAGGATCCAAAATATACTGTTGGGTGCTAGCAGCGAGGACTCGGCTAGATTAATTAGAACAATGTAGAGCACATACGAAGCAGGCCAGCTACTGATCCAGGTCTTAAACAGTCGAGTTCTGGCAAGACCTCTCAACAACGTTTGCCATAGACCCAGGCATACGATCACCGACCCCAGTATGCCAATTTGCAGGGTCATGTCTAGAAAACCATGGTGTGCATCAGGTACTTTCCAACCAGCGCGTTGCCAGACATATAGTGAAGGACCTGCTGTTCCATGCCAGAAGCCACCGAGTCCGTACCCTAGAACAGGGCGATGTCCAATCATTGTGTAAATATATTCCCAAATGTCGGTACGTCCAGTCAGTGTTGCATCTTTACCAATTAACCCGAGCGCAAACGTCATCAGAGGCACGTAGGCAACAGCAATAAATATTGCTGCTGAGATAAGAAAAATTAGAGATAAAAGAAGCTTACGAGTTTCTGTTTTAAAGACCTGCAGCAGTGTCACAATAGTCAAAATAAAAACAGAGTTCAGCAGCGCACCACCGGACCCTGTTTTATTAATCATTTGTAGTGCAAGCAACAAACCGAGCGCATACAACCACTTCAAACGCTTATTTTTTACTTCATTAAACATGGTGTACATAACACCACAGGTTAACACCATCATTTTTCCAGCACCATTTTTATGGGTAAAAACACCTCGCCAGGCTCCTGCATGCACTGGTGGTCCCATAATTCCATACTGGGGTAAGGCATACACAAATACAAAGTTAAGAATGGCTATGGTCAAGAGCACATAGCTAAGAATCGTAATTTGTTGCTTGAGGGTATACCGTCCTGCTAAATATATCGAGAACAAAACGTTGCAAGTAGCAAATATCCCTGCAGACAATGACTGATCAGGAACAAAAGACCATAGAAAAGATAGCCCCACCATAGCGCTAGCAGCAATTAAAACCGGATTGCTTAAGAGGATGTAGAGTGTTCGCTTATACCGGCATGCCACTAACAAAATTGTCAGAAAATTGTGAATAACATAGAACAAATGCACAATAGTGTAGTTGACAGAATCATAGCTAAATCCGTCACCTTCACTGGCTCCGCCACTGAGAACAACCATCGTCACTGCATCAGTGAAGAAAAAGAAGGAAACAAAAACAAAGGTGAATTCAACCTTCTCTAATATTTTCTCCAAGAATATTTTTCGAGATGATTTTTCTTCATCTGTGTATTCAGGAGGGAGTTCGCTGGCGGAAGCAGTTTGCAGCACCATAATACAGCAGGTTTACAGAATATTTAGACAGGATTGTTATAATCAAAAATCTATACTGGACTAAACTCGATGCTCATTTCCCACTACAGACCTGAAGGAATATTGTAAGCATCTGGATCGTAATTTTTATTGGTGCCTTGGATATCCACGATAAAGAAATCAATAGCAACAATAATTGCTAGTGCTAGAGCAAAACCAGCAACAATACCCATCGCAACCACCTTGACAGCAACCTGAGAGGAGGGCTTTTCGGGAGGAATCGCAGGCTCAATGATCTGAATAAAGTTCGTAAGCTGGTTTTCCTTAACCTGAATTTCTTGACGTCTATTCAACAGTTCTTGATAAGTTTCCTGAGCTGCTTCTAGGTTCCGCTGTAGGTCTCGCTGCCGCTGTTCTAATTCGGGGAACAGACCAACGCGTTCTTGGTAGACCTGGGCATTGGTTAGAATCGCCTCTTGTTGCCCTTCTAATGCAATTATTTCAAGTTGATTGGTAACGTAAAGTTCAACTAGCGCATCTCTCAGAGTGGGGCCGCCACCGGCAGCACCATCTGCTCCACCACCAGCTCCAGCCCCACCGCCGCCGCCAACTTGCAATACAGATTCTTGGACAGGTCCAGCCCCAAAGGCTAGCGTTGCATTATCCAAAAGAGCTGTTAAGGCAGCTTCCTGCTCCAGTAACTGCTGTAGAACAGGGCTCTCTTCTGTAAACTCGACCTGCTGTAATGCGATTTCGCGACGCACTGCATTAAGGTCAGCGAGAATACCCTGAATTTGACCAGATTGGCTGAGAGTATTTGACTTAATCGCATCGGAAACACTTAATCCGACTTCGTTATTTAATCTCTGCTGAACGCTATATAAACCACCAAGCTCAGCTTTAATAGTGTCTAAACTTTGACGAAAATCATTCAGTGCTGCAACTGCAATTCCTCGCTCTTCACCCAAGTCAACAACATTATAGGTTTCTCGAAAAATTCTCAGTTCGTATTCTGCTTCCCTCACTTTTTCCGCACTTATGGGAAGCTGCCGATCCAAAAATTCTCCGGCACTTGCGGTATCGGTCTGAGTGCTGGCCAGCTTCTCCGAGCGATAGAGCTCCATCAGCGTATTGATAATATCAGAAGCCTTGACCGGATCTTGATCCAGATAGGAAAAGGACAGAACGTCCGTTTGGAAGATAACTCCTACCTGGAGATTTTGCCAAATATCTTCAACTTTTAGAGGTTCGCCTTCGTCGTTCTTGAGCTGAAGTGAGTCAATAGTTTTTTGTATTAATGGTTTTGAAGTAATAATTTCAATTTCAGAATTTAGCTGGGTTCCGTAACTAATTGTTTGTAATGGGCTTCCATCTTCCTCGAAACCCGTCAGGGTAGCTGCACGGTCCGGCTTAAATAACAGTTTCCCTTCAGCCAGATAAGTTGGTTTTAGTACTTTGGCAACGGTGGCCGCTCCCAGAACTGTCAGGACAAATGCCGTCGTAGCAGGTACAATGCCTCGTCGAGTAGCTGCAAACAAATACTGCAGGTTAAGGTCAATAACGTTACGAATGAAGTTCATAGTATAAGTAGGCTGCCATCTAAAGGATTGATAAACTCAAAACAGTTAGCTAATCAAAAAGGTTAAACAGAAACAGCATTGATTACCGGATACCAAAAAGACCTAAGAATAAATTAGTTAGGGGTGAAAAAATCAGACCAGCCGTATCTGATGTGGCAGCAAGTCCCGAACGGCCAACAATAATGGTGTCTCCCTCTTGAAGAACAGGATTTTGCTCACTGTTAACGTCTTGGGCAAGATCGATATCAACTGATTGCTGAGAGACTGTTCCATTAGGATTGAGGCGAATAAAGTCCACTCGACTCTTACGAGCGCGAGTGTTAAACCCACCAGCTGTCAAAATTGCTTGATTGAGAAGCGTATCCGGTGGAACGGAAAGACTTCCAGGGGTAGCCACTTCGCCAACAACATTAACCGTAATAGTTTCAGGGGCAAACGTTGTATTGGCTAGAGCAATAATTTCAGCGTTATCAATTGCCTGGGCAGTGGGTATTAAAATCTGGTCACCATCCCGCAGCAAAACATCCTGACGTAAATTACCGCTTTCCACTAAATCCCACAGGTCAACCTGAATAATTTCAGATACACCTTCACGTTTGATTTGAACAGACCTAACATCTGCACCCCTGGTAATTCCACCTGCGTTACTAATGGCTTGCGTTACACTAGGCCAAAATCGGGCACGACTTTCACTAGCTTCAGACTGTTCGCCAGCATCCGAACTCACCTGGAGCGTGTAGCCTCCAGGGCGTTTAATTTCACCAACAATTCCTACCCGAATGGGGCGTGGCTGAAGAAGTTGAAAAGTAACTTGTGGATTGCGAATGTAGCGCTCATAGGCACTGATCACCTTCTGCTCAGCTTGGATAGGATTAAGTCCTGCCACGTTTACCTTGCCGACCCAAGGTAAGGTCAATGAACCATCGAGCAGAACAATCTGATCAATAGGCTCTTGGAACAACTCATTGCTAGCTAACACGGCAACTCTGATCTGGTCCCCTGGCCCTAGTGCATAGGTTTCTAGAGCTACAGTTGACTCACCAACGCTTCGGGTAAACCGACTAGGTGCTTCCAAAGGAGGCAGCTGAGCAAAACTGGGTAATGCCGCTACATGGATTGGAAAACTGCTGAGAAGAAGAATTCCTAGAAGCTGCAAAACCTTTGACTGCATATGAGTTTGCCTAAGAAAAAGTGCTACAAAATTCAAATAGGCCGTGGATGGTAAATGATTTTTAGCGAGGGATTGCACGGTTTTCATGGTTGGCTTCAGGAACTGTCGGCAAGTAATTTAGCGGCAGGCGATTTGGAGTGACTCACTTATAGGACTGGTCTAATCCTGATAAAGTTTCAATTTTACTTAGTGATTGTGAGAGCTATTAATATCGGTTATTGGCTTGTCAATAGATGCGATATACCAATTCATATCGGCACATGAAGACAACCTTTAGTAAGGCTTCACCATACTGATACAGCATGCCCGTTCTTACTCCGACTATTTAGTCTAAAAATTGCGATTCAGGCAGGTTTCGTAAATTTACGGTTTAGCTTTGCTCTGGTTGTGGCTGATGGTCTTGCCAAAATGTTCTACATCCCTCAGAAACATTCTGACAATCTCTAGGGCTTGCCTACTTTAAGGGGTTAAGTAAGCACAGGTAGTAACTCTGATGGATAGTTTTGATAGCGAGGAGACGTGAGCGCATATTGCTGCATCCACTGACGGCTATCATCCTGGAACCAGTGTTCGAGTAAGGAAATCCAATGTATAGGTAGTTGTACAGATTGCCAGGCTGTTTGGCTAGCTGCAGAGAGCTTGTGATAAACGTCTGGATGGTTCATCAGATAGTCAATGCTGTGAGTAAGGGCACGGGCACTGCCCGCAGGGTAGATCATTGCGTTAACACCATGACTCAGACTTCCTCTAAACATGGGATGATCAGAGGCAACAATGGGGGTATTTGCCTGAAGACAGGTATTCAGGATCGTGTTGGAATGTTCTGGCGATTCATGGCGACTAGGCATGACGCAAAGATCTGCTTGATGAATTAGGTAGACCAGACTATGCTCGGGCACCCTTTCAATAAATTGTGCTGTATCAAGCTGGAGACGTTTTGCTTGAGCTTCAAACCTTGATACATCCCCCTTACCAATCAATTTGAGGTGAATATTCCGACCCTGGGCTCTGAGTTGAGAAACGGCTAACAGAAGATCGCCAACACCTCGAGTGGAGAGAATTGGACCTGCATAGATGAGTTTGAAAGGGTCGGGATGAGCCCGCAACTGCTTAGCTTCGAATGTTTCTGCCCGGTTTTGAGGAGGCCAACTCCAGGGAATTAACTTATGTCGTGATACCCCTATCTGAGCGAGTGATTCACAAGCTTTGAGACCTAAGACACCCACCCAATCGACACCCGTGTGATTGAGCACTTTAGACAATTGATAATTGTCCCATCGCTGCTTTATCCCAGGCCCCTCTAAAACGTCTTGAAACATTGCAATGCAACGTACCTGATTACGAAGAGCCCACCGAAATAATGCCGGTTCAGGTGTATCGACGACAATGTGTGTAGGACAAAAATCTGCTAGTTTTTTTAATATGGGAGCGTTCGTATTTGGCAATCCGCTGCCAATGACTCGAACCCCTGTATCCAGTAGATCATCATAGACTTCTTCTGACGCCCAGCCTACTACGCCCACCTCCTGTAGCTGAAATCCCCAAGTGGTCAAGCCCTCTAATATAGTTAGCTGTGCATTATTGAGAGTGCCATGGGCTATACCTTGTCGATAGGGTTCGGTACCTTGTACAAGCAGTAAACGCAGATGCTGTAAGTCCATAGCAATAGGTGGAGCTTAATTTCAGGAATTAGGAGAAGCGTATTAATTAAAACCGGGACATGTGTAAAGCCATCGAGGTGCTCTGTCACTTTAGATACAGCGGCCAATGTTCGAAATAGGCCAAATCAACAATGGCACTCGTCTTAATCCGTTACCCAGATTGTCTGATATGGGCAATGGCCAAAGACCTAGTGTTATTAAGTTTCCAATGGTTAAAAACAAACTACGTGAGGCCGCATAAGACTTAGGGTTTATTTCGATTCATACTAGATCTTTACAGAAAAGATCTGGGCTACCCTGTCCATGTTGCAAGCTTTGCGTAGTCTTTACATACTCTTTACTCTGGTAATCAAATATGAAACTATCATCCACTTACGAGCAACGGATCCACGTAGTCAACGTGAATCCAGAAATTTACGTGTAAAGAGGATATGGTCGAACGTGTGATAACAGGAGCTACCCAGTTATTGTTAATGCCCGTGGGAGATCTTCAAACTACTCAGTTGTTATTCGATTAAAGCTCCAGATCAAAGTCTAGATAGAGAAACACATCTTGAGGAGCACTATCATTGATATCCACCAAAGGAACGCCCACATCAAGATGTAAATCTAGCCCCTCAACAGGACGATAGGTAAAACCAACACCGGTACCCAACAGAAACCGATCATTGTTGACAGTGGTACCAGATTGACTATTCCATACGGCTGCCATATCCACAAAGGGGGTCAGTAACATGATGGGGGTACCGGATTCATCTCGTTGAACAGTAATGCGATCTTCCACCGATAGTCGGATGCCGTTGTCCCCAAATCGGGCATTTTGGCCGTACCCTCGCACTGACTGACGCCCTCCGATTACAAATTGTTCTGATCCTAAGAGAGTGTCATTGGCAAGCTGAATATCTCCTTGTACTACTAACAAATGATCCTGATTGAGAATTTGAGCTCGCTGTGCTTGGCCTAACCAGCTTACAAATTGGCTGTCAGCCCTAGGAGAAGATTCGTTAGTCGCATCTAGCCAATCAACTCCTAGACTAAACTGAGATCGTAGCGCCCAAGCGCCCTGTACATCCCGATGGATGTAGTCCTGACCAAACTGAATCACACTGGCACTGTTGCTTGTAAAGTCCTGGCCTAGTAAGCGTGTATCACCATCTCGATGGCGAAAGCCCAGAGACAGAGCAAATTCTTCGCGAGGATTTCGAACCAAGGGCTGACGATACGTCAGCTCATACACCTGAGCATCTCCTTCAATATCAAGATTGGCTAAATCTCTGGGAGAAATGATGTCAAATTCACTAGGGAGAAATCGAGCCGAAACAGTTCCGTTCATTGCATTGACTGGGGCACTGTAGCTCAATTCATAAAGATGAGAACCGCCTGTAGTGGCTCTGTAGGCAGCCGCCCGAATCTGATCGCCAATGCCAAAAGGATTGCGATAGGTAACATTAGCTCCTGTACGTACCACACCGACACTTACAGGAGAATCTGTATCTAATGTGAGATGGGCCTCAAAGGGCTCA
Organism: Cyanobacteria bacterium P01_D01_bin.156; assembly: GCA_039024555.1. Taxonomy (GTDB): domain Bacteria; phylum Cyanobacteriota; class Cyanobacteriia; order Phormidesmidales; family Phormidesmidaceae; genus Leptothoe. The sequence continues at coordinate 117,834 of JBCCQQ010000007.1, read as the reverse complement.
GCTTCAGCAATCCGCACAACTAAAATACTCTGCCCCAAGCCTGTTCCGGCCCGTAGGCTAGCTTCTATGTTGTCGATAAGTGGATCGGCCCGCAGCAATCGTAACTGATCTTCTAAGTCGAACTGATTGAGGGGGGTATCGGCACCTAGTTCAATACGAGATCGCACATAGCTATCTAATCGATCGGCGTCCTCAATGACAATTTCTTCTAGACTGCCTTCGATGACCTGCAACCGGATAATGCCATCTGTGACGGGTTGGTTGGGTAAAACGGCTCGCGAAGTAATGTATCCCTGATTAAGATAAAGCTGAGTAATTGCATCTGCCGCTTGCCGCAGCTCATCAATACCTGAGGCTTGGCCCACTAGAGGGGATAAAACCGCATCAAAATCTGAGGTGTCAAATACTGTGCTCCCTGACACTTCAAAGCCTTGAACAGTGACTGTAGGGCCCGTTGGTTCTGGTATGATCTCTGCCGGTATATCTGAAGGGCTAGGCGAGTCAGGGAGCACAGGTTCAGGAGTCGTAGTAGTAGGGTCCGGTAAAGGCTTTGGAAAACTGTCTGCCGGTGGGGGAACCGCAGGTACTTGACTAATAACTGTATCTGTAGATGTTCTTGTCGAAAGAAGCGGACCAATGTCCTCCGGCGGTGTAATTGCAGGTAATGGGATACCGCCTATCTCTTCTTCCTTCGGAGCTGACCCGGGGCGATTAGCGGCTAAGTGTTGAATCCTATCTTCTTGGAGCAGCGGAACGGAACGGTCAAATGAATTTTCACTATTAGTTCGAATAGTCTGAACATCGGATGTGTGGGGTTTTGTTAGACCATGGGTGGATAATTCAGATGATTCGAAGGGAATCGGTAAACTATCGCTTGATAAATCAAGAGTTAGTGATGTGGATATCAGAGAGTTACTAGCCGTTGCTGAAACACAGTTACCAAAACCAATAACAGTGCTTAACAGAATAAGCGTGGTTAGTTTCTGTTGCATAAATCTCCTCGTATCTCCACCCGACAACTACGCTACCTGTTTGGATTAAACCCCGTTAATGCTCAAAATTTCCTTAAAGGAAACGATTATTTGAACTTTAGAGTGAGTTTTCCTACCGCTTTTATCCGTGCCTACAAAAAGCCTATGGACCTAATCTCTAGGCTTTTTGTAGGCACTTGGGGGTATTCTCAACAGGTTTATACAACCTATTCCTTACCGAAATTTACATAGAATTCCGGTCATTTTTGATGCCTTTGGAAGCTGAGAGCTCAATTCAGCTGCTAGATAGTTTCGGGTTAAGTTTTTCTTAAACGCTTGCTTATTAGCAAGAAATCACACACTGCTTTGTGCCTATCATCAACATCAATTAATAGACTACCCAACAATTGCAGCTGTCATACGACTACGGTTCAAACTGTAAAGAGCATGGGGTGAGCTCTGAACTCGATGGAGGTTGCTATGCAGATTCCGAGGAGCGCCAAATGGCATCAGCAACACGAGCAACCTCAACCATTGCTACATGGTGAACTCTGAGAATGTCTGCCCCTCCAGAAATGGCGGCAGTACATGCAGCTGCTGTTCCCCATTCGCGTTGTTTAGGGTCCGGCTGATCCAAAATCCAACCAATAAAGCTTTTCCGAGATGCCCCCACTAAAATTGGACAGCCCAATACTTCAAGAGCAGATAGCTGACGTAGAATTTCTAGATTTTGAGGATAAGTCTTAGCGAAACCGATACCTGGATCAATACAAATATTCTGAACGGGTACACCGACGGCAAGGGCTTGGTCTATCTGCTTTTTCAAAAATTCTGTCATTTCCCCCATTAAATCCTCATAGTCAGTCATTTGCTGCATGGTTTCCGGAGTTCCCCGCAAATGCATCAAAATAATGGGGGCTTCTGTTTCAGCCGCAACTTTGAGGATATCCGGCTCATAGGTCGCCCCGGAAATGTCATTAATAATATCGGCGCCAGCTTCAACGGCAGCCCGGGCAACGGTAGCACGAGTCGTATCTACAGAAATGACAGCCTGATTGAGGCCTTGATGCTCCGATTGACGAATAGCTTCAACGACAGGGACCACACGATTGAGCTCTGCTCCAAGGGAAATTTGTTCCGCTCCAGGGCGAGTAGACTGTCCGCCAATATCTAGAATATCGATGTGGCTATCAACTAAAGCCTTAGCCTGTTCTAAAGCTGTATTGACAGTATTAAACTGTCCGCCATCACTAAAGCTATCGGGGGTAACATTTATCACCCCCATAAGATATGTGCGATCGCCCCAGTTAAAGTGATGGTCTCGAATCTTCCAGGGTTGTCGACTAGAGGCTTTTATACGCCCTTCAGCCATATATAGGCGAGCCAATCGGTCGTAGGTGCCAGGACCAATGTACTCTGGATGAGCGCGCAGCTTGCTATACATCCACACGAGATCTTTGCCATCAAAGACACGGATATCGGTAAACCAACTTTTTAGCTGTGGTTTCAAACTATTAGCGGTTTCCAGCGCATCAGTCCACCGTTCAAACTCCTGCTTAAAGCCGCGGGCTACTACCGTAAAGGTCATGGTTGTTCAGACTACTCAGATTCAGGCTGCGAATGGGCAATGTACCACTGCAAAGACAGCGGACTTTATCTATAGTCCGCCAGCAGCAGCCCATGGGGCAACGAAAATATTAGTCAAACCTAATCTGGGCTACCCTAAGGGACCACCGGTAACCGTGGGGATGCCGCTATTATCAAAGGTCTTATGGGGGTTGCGCCAGGCTAGCCCCCACGCTGAAATTTTTATAGTGGAGGGCGTATGTTCAAAGCTTCCTTTGTCAGAAATTGCCAGTAAGAATCGCCTTTATGAGATTTTGGATGAAGGGATGACCTTACTGGATGCCGATACCCTTCCCTGTATTGCCTACCCTAATTGCTCCCCTAAGCCTGTGCGCTATTCAGAGCTTTGGGCTCCCAAATTATTACAGGAAGTAGATTGTCGCATTTCAGTCAGCGCCTTCAAAATCACTAGCCTAAAGGAGCAGCCCCTGGTATCGGCTACGCTAAAGAACTTGTACGGGCTGTTTCCGCGGGCTAAGTATCGAGCCCGCAGCGCCCACTCTAGAGGGCAGCTCCATCGCCCATCTGTGCCAGAAATTTTGCGGGATGTCTACTTCTCCATTGGCCATCTGTTCGATGGAGGTGTAGCTGATTGTAGTCAGAAGTTTATTAGCAAAGACTGGCGACCAGATGTGGGTACTGGGGTTGATCTGGGCTATGTGGTGTGGGGGGAAGATTTACTCCAGATCGATCGCCAAGCCTGCTACTTGGCCCAAGAGCCTATAGCCAACTACATAGACCCAATTGAAAAGCTTAGAAAAAACCTCTAGCCTGACGCGCGATATCGTTTTAACTGCGGCGATTTTTCCGTCCCGGTAAGGGCAAGTTCAGCATAGTGTGAAAATCTTCCTGTACTTTACGGGTTAGGCGTCGAGAAATTTGCCGCACAATCTGATTCAGTAACTTATCCCCAGAAGATTTGACCAGAGATTGGGGCAATGCCTGAATAAATTTAGGCATTTGCACTTTAGTTTGGAGGTTCAACTCCCATTCCACATGGGTTGCTTGACCAGTAGGAACCTCTTGTTTTGCCCGTTCAGCCAAAGACATGGCGGCGCGAAAATCTACATCATATCCTTCTGGATGATGCCCTGGCACGGGAATGGTTTCAATACGATAAACGCCTCGGTTCTGGGGCAACAGATGTAGGCCAATCTTTGGCTGAACTTGAAAATTGAGACTGCCAAAACGCCCTAAGGAAATCGCATAGCCGTTACTACCAATGGGCTGAACATCCATTGGAGCAGCACAGCGTGTAAACCAGCCCTGGTGAGAATCCAAATATTTGGCCACAGTATCTACATCTGCGTACATTTCCATGTTGCCAACGTAGTACCCCTCAAAAATAATTGACTCAGGGGTATGTACATTTTTTTCGCCATCTGGGTTAGTAGTGTCTGACCCGGCATTGGGTAAAGGTGTGGACATGCCTAGCTGAGGATACTGCGTAGATGACACGTTCATACAGTCAAAGCCTTACTAAAAGATAGTCTACGAATTAGATTTCAATGATCAGCTACCGCCTGATTAGTATTTGAACAGGGTGCAGTAGCGTATCGGTTCCAGATCTAGGTAGATTGGCTACAGGAATTAATCCACCGTGTTTCTAGAGTACTGATTCAAAAAAACAAGCAACCATCGTTAAATCACGGATATCAATATAGAAATCTACAAAGTTAACCTTTCTAAGTGTGACTATTAGCTTAAGAACTATTGGCTTTCATTAAGTTTAGTCGATTTTCTGAGAAACCGTACTTTTCCCAAGGAGGCTTCATAAGCCTGACGGTTGAATCCAATCTATGGAGGCATTATTAAGTACTCAATCATTCAGTATTGATACCAGAGTGCTGATGTCTACGGTGCAGTCAAGTTTACAGTTTGACAGAAGTATTGGATGACCAACGCCCCGAGTAGGGATAAGGGAAACAGCACTATATTTTATGAACGGGTCCGGCAAATATTAGTGCATCTAATCAATCATTAGGGAGAGGCAAGGATGAAGGTATTAGTGATAGGAGCAACTGGACAAACAGGCCAAAGAATTGCGACGCAGCTGGACAGCAACCATACAGATATGACAGTGAAGGCCATGGTGCGCGATCGCACAAAAGCCAACTTCCCGGATACCGTTGAGGTTGTGGTTGGGGATGTCTTAAAACCGGACACCCTTAAATCAGCTATGGCAGACTGCGATGCCATTATCTGTGCCACAGGAGCAGCACCGAGCTTTGATATTACAGGCCCTTATCAGGTAGATTTTGCCGGTACTAAAAACCTAGTCGACACAGCTAAGTCTATGGAAGTCAAACACTTTGTGATTGTGTCTTCCCTATGCGTCTCTAAATTTTTCCACCCGTTGAATCTATTCTGGCTGGTGCTGTATTGGAAAAAGCAAGCGGAGCAGTACATTGTCAACAGTGGTTTAACCTACACAATCGTCCGTCCTGGGGGCTTAAAAAACGAAAACAATGCTGAGGCAATAGTGATGTCTTCGGCAGATACCTTGTTTGAGGGAAGTATTCCTAGGGAAAAGGTGGCGCAGGTATGTATTGCTGCCTTGAAGGAGCCAGCTGCCGAGAATAAGATTGTGGAAATTGTGACTAATGCAGAAACTAAGGAGCAACCCTTTGGGGAATTGTTTGCGGGTGTTGCATAGCGGGCCTTCCCTTTAGAAAAACCAACCGTAGCTGTGTAAGCCTTTACCCAGTAAGTTCACACCTAGGTAGCAAATCCACACCACAACAAAACCAGAAGCGGCGATGAAGGCGGGTTTACGACCTTGCCAGCCCTTGGTAATACGGGAATGGAGATAAGCGGCAAAAACAAGCCAGGTAATCAAGGCCCAGGTTTCTTTAGGATCCCAACTCCAGTAGGAGCCCCAGGCTTCATTGGCCCAGACGCCACCGGAAATGATCCCAATAGTCAGCAGCGGAAACCCCAACCCGATGATGCGGTAGCTAATGTTGTCCAAAGTGTCAGCCAGGGTAAGACGCTGCATCGATAGGGCAGGTGCCGTTTTTTCTAGCACGGCTGTCCCCCCTGCCATGACCGGTTCTGAACTAGTGACTTCATTGCTGCGTTTGAGGGTGTACTTGCGATCTCGGAACCCGCCAGTACCTACAGAGCTTCCCTTAAGCTCGATGGCTTGACCCCGAGTAACCACTAAAAATGCGATCGCCACTAGGGAGCCTACCATCAGAGCAGAGTAGCTCAGCAACATCACACTCACATGCATCATTAACCAGTTTGACTTGAGGGCAGGCACCAAGGGCTCAGAATGCTGCATATTACCCGGCAATGTGAGGGTAGCAAAAGCCGTGATCCCCATAGCAGCAAGGGACGTTACCGCTCCTACCCAAAGACTGTTGCTCATGCGCTCGGCAATAAAATGCATTGCCGTTATGCCCCAGGCAATAAAAAATAGGGATTCGTAGAGATTACTAAGGGGAAAATAGCCCCCTTCAATCCAACGAGCAATGAGTAGCGCTGCAATGCAGAGGTTAGCGATAGCCATGCCCGTTGCACCGCCAATTTTTAGCCAGTTAACACTAGAAAAGGCCAGACTGCTCCAGTAGACCAACATGGTCACAAACAGTACAGCAAAGGAAACGTTATCCAGCAGTCCTTGGAGGGTAACTAAATCCATAAAAAGCTAAGAGACTCCTGACAGGGTTTGGACAAATTAATGAATGGGCAACAGTCATCAAAAGTGTGACGATGCCTACATTTTACTCAGGAAGTGATGGGAAATGTGTGCCTGATGAAGATCCCTTCGTCTAAGTAATCAAATACGGCAGTTATGTTTCCACTACGAATCATGAAATCCTTCAAGATTTTTCGACGACCTGAGGGGAATGGTCACTACACTAACAGTCGATACATTAGAGTTATGTTTTAACTAAAGAAAAATAGCTAGCCCCGGAGAAGTGACTATGGATGCTACTGCGCTGTGGCAACGGTACCAAGATTGGCTGTATTACGACGAAGCATTGGGGCTTTACTTGGATGTTAGTCGAATCACATTTGATGATGCCTTTGTGGCCGAAATGACACCACGATTTGAAAAGGCGTTTGAATCAATCGATGCTCTTGAAAAGGGGGCGATCGCAAACCCAGACGAAAATCGTATGGTGGGCCACTACTGGCTAAGGGATCCAGACTTGGCGCCCAATGACGAACTCCGTAGCGAAATTGTTAATACCCTACGAGATATAGAAACTTTTACCCAGCAGATTCACTCAGCCGCGATTACGCCACCAGGGGAAAAAAGATTCACTGATATTCTATCCATCGGTATTGGTGGCTCGGCCCTGGGGCCTGAGTTTGTTGCTGAAGCCATTGGCCCCGTCAATCCACCCTTGAGCATTAGCTTTATTGATAATACGGATCCCGATGGTGTCGATAAAACCCTGGCTAAGCTTGGGGATCGACTTAAAACTACTTTAGTGCTGGTGATTTCCAAGTCCGGTGGCACACCAGAAACTCGCAACGGCATGCTAGAAGTAAAAGCGGCTTACGAAAAACGAGGGCTGGACTTTTCTAAATATGCAGTTGCCACTACAGGACGAGGTAGCAAGCTAGATAAGGTTGCCAAAGCCGATAACTGGTTAGCCATGTTTCCAATGCAGGATTGGGTAGGTGGACGAACCTCAGAGTTATCGTCAGTGGGGTTATTACCTGCAGCGTTACAAGGTATTGATATTCATGCTATTTTGACGGGTGCAAAAAAAATGGATGCGGCTACACGGGTGCCGGACCTAAAGAATAATCCAGCAGCTTTGTTAGCCCTTGCCTGGCATCATACGGGCAATGGTAAGGGTGAAAAAGACATGGTGATTTTGCCCTACAAGGACAGCTTGCTGTTGTTTAGCCGTTATTTGCAACAGCTGATTATGGAGTCCTTGGGTAAAGAAACCGACCTGGATGGCAATAAGGTATTCCAAGGAATCGCGGTCTATGGCAACAAAGGCTCTACTGATCAACATGCCTATGTGCAACAGCTGCGGGAAGGGGTAAACAACTTCTTTGTGACCCTAATTGAAGTCTTAAAAGATCGTGAAGGAAGTTCTACAGAAATCGATCCAGGGGTAACCTCCGGTGATTATCTTTCTGGATTTTTACTAGGGACTCGTAAGGCTCTGTTTGAGAACAATCGTCAGTCGATTACTATTACCATTCCTGAAGTAACGCCTACCATAGTTGGTGCGTTGATTGCTTTGTATGAACGGGCGGTTAGTTTGTATGCCGCTGTTGTCAATATCAATGCTTATCACCAGCCAGGAGTGGAAGCGGGAAAGAAAGCTGCAGCGAGTATTCTCAATTTACAAAATATGGTGATCGATGTACTCAGCAAGACCGGTGGTTCCCTTACTCTGCTAGAAGTTGCTGATAAAGTCGGTCGCCCTGATGCGGTTGAAGACATCTACAAAATTGTGCGTCACCTAGATGCCAATGGTCGTCTAGTTACAATCGATGGGAGTATAGGTAACCCAAGCACAATGCAAGTAATGGCTCGGTAAAAGCCACTGCATCGACATAGGTAATTAATAGCGAGCCAGTGACTGTTTTTCACTGGCTCGCTATTAAGCTTTTATTCCCTTTAAAGTTCTGATTCTTTATCCCCAGTGTGTGGAACTTTAACTTCCCATTTACTCACCAAGAAATTTTGTAAAAAATAGTTTCTCCCAATCAACAATAGGGAGCTGCCTTATCGCCTAAGTAGATCTTGTTGAGTCACTCTATAGGAGAACAATGGCATATTTCTCATGCTGGAGCACTAAACCTAGAAGATAATATGCTGTGAAGCTTGCAGTATCGGCAACTCGAATGTTTATAACACCTGATTAATTCGACATTGAGTTTGACACAAACTTCTACACTAATTAGACAATTAGTGCTGGCAACGGGGTTAATGCGATAGGGGCATCCAAGATAGGACAATCAGTTCACCCTTAACCACACCAATATGCAGCTCATAGATAAATTCATGACGGTCTTCGTTACAATCCCAAGCTGTAATCCACAACTCATAGGCACGAGTATCTAGAGTGTAGGTAGGCAGTTGGCGCATGACATCAATCTGGTAGCCACGATAGCTGAGCAGTAGGTCTGCAACAGCAGCATTTACAGCTGATGCATAATGCTGCTCTGAGTAGACTGTTGAAAAGATCATGGTGACAAGGAGTGTAACAACCAGGCTTATTAAACTAAGTGACGTTACGGACGTCCCCCATGGTTGCGGCTAAAGTATAAAGCTTTCGAGAAGTAAAGATGTCCTATGTCAAGCTAGGGTATTGCAATCTGAACTAGACTTTAGAGTGAAGTATTTGTATTTAGGTGGTTTCCTAGGTAATGGCCGTAGATAAGGAAAGATTACAAACATTACTTACCCAAGCAAAACAGTTAACGGAAGCAGATACCCTGAAGGGGTTGCCAGCCGATGTGGCGAAACGTTTGCAAACAGAAGCTGTAACCCCTCTAGTAGCCGCTTTAGGTTTGAGTGATGCCCTATGGCTAGATAATCCCTTTAAGGGGGATAAGGGAGCGTCCCGAGCTGTACGGATAGTTAAGCGAGATGAGGCACTCATCCGAGCAATTGCGTTTTATCGGCTCAAGGGTGGAACAGATCTAGAGAAAACAGCAACTTTTTTTGAAGAGACATTTGCGGCAGAAACGCTACACGATGGACAGGTGAGTCATATGATGGCTCCGTAGTAGGGGTAAACGGCCCCACCCCTACTACGGAGCGTTTATCCTACGGGTGATGGTCAACAACGTGGGGAATCAACGAGTGAGGCTTTTCCAACTCATAGGTGCGCATCAGCTTGTCGTTGCCCATGATGTCTTGGGGGGCACCATCGGCAACGATTTTGCCTTGGTACATGATGAATGTGCGATCGCATACTTCTAACAAAAATTCTAAATCATGGGAAGCCACCACCATCGTTTGCTGGAGGCCCTGCATAAAGGTAATTAATCGACGCCGACTGCGAAGATCTAGGCTAGCTGTGGGCTCGTCATAGAGCACAATCTGGGGCTGCATCGCTAAAATACCCGCGATCGCCACCATTTGTTTTTCACCCCCAGACAGATGGTGGGGGGGGCGCTCTACCAAAGACTGCAACCCTGTGAGCCGAATGGCTAAATCTACCCGTTCCTGTACCTGCTGAGGGTTTAGATCCATATTCATCGGACCAAAACAGAGATCATCGCGAACGGAAGCAGAGAATAACTGACTATCAGGATTTTGAAATAACAGACCAATTTGAGGGTTAAACCCATTAGGCATCACCGGTTTATCCATTAAACGCAGGGTGCCAGATGTGGGAGTTAACGCCCCACATAACGTCATAAACAGGGTGGTTTTACCACAGCCATTATGGCCAATAATGCCTACTCGTTCGCCTGGTGCAATCTGTAAACAGATATTATCGAGTACGCGCAAACGATCAGGATAGGAAAAACAAAGATGATCAACGGCTATGGCGGCTACAGTTGCTGGCAAGCTGACGTTTGCAACTGTTTTCTTGGGTAGTAAAGACGTCATAGGGTTTAGTCTAAGGAACAAGAATCATCGTTAAGTAAATGTGTTTTTAGTCAGGTTTGAAATTAATAGATTTTGATTATTGTTGGCCTTGTGAGCCATTTTTAACGATTTTGAATGTTGTTGTTTGAGAGAGAAACATAGGCGCTAACCTGAGTTACGCAGATGGCAACATATCGGTAACAACAGTTTACTTCTAGATTCTGCAAAGACAACTTTGCATCATAAACCCAATAGAGAAGGCCACAGCTGTAGCCCGATCAAGATCGTCGCTATACTAGCGCAGATTCCGATGGCTGCTATGTCGGGTTTATGTCCCCAACCACTGAGCTGGACCAAATGACTGTGACGATAGCCATAGCCCCGTAGTCGCATTGCTTTATACACGCGCTCCGATTGTTCATAGCTGCGCACAAGGAGGGTGCCGGTAACGGCAGCAAGTTGTTGCCAGCTTTGGCGATTACCCATGGGCTGAAAGCCCCGAAGCCTCATGGCCTGTTGCATATAGGCGAGCTGATCGGCAATGTCAAATAGGTAACGATAGGCCAAGAGGGTCATTTCTGCCATTAAGGGGGGAAGTCCCAGGGAAACTAACACATCTACTAAGGTAAGTAAGGGCGTAGTCCCGAGCAAAATCATCCCCAGGGTAACAATGGACAAAAAACGTCCGGCAATCAGTGCCATGGCCAATAGGCCCTCTTGATAAATAGCGACAGGTCCCCATTGCCAAAGAACGGTGCTGCCCGATAGCAGCGGTAAGGCGATCACAACACCAAGTAAAAACAATCCGGGATAGCGAAGTCGCGATCGCAAATATCGCCATGGCAGTCCTGAAAGCCCATATAGGATAGCCGTTACCATCAAACACACAAGCACTAAATGGACCTGCTGCACACTGACAAAACCAACCATTAGCAGCCCAAGACCGACCACTTTGGACCGGGGCCACCAGCGATGGAGAGGAGACTGAAGATTGGCATAGGTATCAAGGGTTAGTCGCATAGTTGTTCTCCCGATGAACTACCCTGATGGGAGGTCAATGGCTGCTGAGGAACAAGTTGCATCCCCAAAAGCTCTGGTTTTGTACGTCGTAAAAATGTCACCAGCAGGGCAGTAAATACGCCCTCAACAATAATCAAGGGAACATGGGCAATGCCTAAGGCGAACAGGGCGGCGCGCTCGGTAGCTACATCAAACCCAACAGGCACGGTAAAAATAAGCAGACTGATAAACAGGGTAACTGCTAAGGCCATTCCCATCATTCCTGCTAGGAAACCGCTGACGCCTAGACGCCAGGATGACTTTAGTGGTAACCAGTGGCGTAGCTGAAAGATCCCATACCCTAATAGGGCTGGAACGCCAATGATAATGGCGTTGACTCCCAGGGTGGAAAACCCGCCGTGCCCCAAAAATAGTGCCTGAAAAAAGAGACCAATTGAAATGGCTAAAAACGAGTAATAACCAAGAACCACACCCAACAATCCGCTGAGCACCAAGTGTAGGCTCATGGGAGGCAACGGAATTTGAATGGAAGAGGCCACAAAAAATGCGGCTGTTAGTAAGGAGGCTTTAGGCAGTTGCAGTCTAGGATCAGACTGTCGCTTGATCTGCCGTAAACACTGCCAGGTAAGCAATCCGCTAACGCCGTAGCCAATGATGCAAAGCTGGGGAGGTACAAAACCATCTGGGATATGCACTAGGACGACTGTTTACCTCGTGAGAAAAATAGAACGGTACCCACTAGGCCCCACAGGCCAGCCCCGGCACTAGCCCAACGCTGTAGTGGACTGGCAGAAATAGAATTGGTTATGTTGGCAGTGCCTGGAGTAGCGGTCTGGTCAGCTAGTGTTTGGACAGCGCCTACGGGGACATTTACAGTCGTGCCGTGACCCGCTTGGCGCACTACTACTTCCCAGTTACCTGCGATGTCTGGATTAAATTCAAACTTACCCTGTTGATCAGTTTGTCCTGTTGTCCATGGAGTCTGGAGATCACCAGGACTATAAACAACCACCTGGGCCTGGGACATAGGCTCACCAGAGGTATAGCTTGCTTCAATCGTAAACTGATGGGTAATTTTTGCGATCGCACCATGGCTCCATCCAGGTTGGCTACATAGCAGAACTAGCCCCACGCCATTGAGGATAGGCAATAAACGATTCAGCTGCTTTTGCCAACATCGCCAGCCAGCCAATCTGCCAACTAGTGCCCCAATTTGGGTAACCATAGATGCACATGAGAAATTTCCCCAACCAGTTAATCGTCTTCCCTCCGGTTACTTCAATACCCCAGGGGGGGACATGCCCACAATCTACCCCTCAAATAGCAAAGCCGCTGGTAACCAATAAGGGGCACCAGCGACTTTCATAGAAATTGGAAAACTCCATTAACCCTGAGCAGGGAAAAAGAATTTACTGTGATGACAACGCTTTAGCGAATGCTCGTCGTCGAAAGACGACTTGCCAAAAGCTCCGGTGCGGTTAGTACCTGAGCATAGAAAGTGCCATGATCAGCATCCTGGGCAAGCCGAATATTCTGCACTAGGTTCGCCAGTTCAGTGCTCTTCACATCGTAGGTCTGGGTCGCTAGCTTAGGATAAATCCCGATCCCAATGATGGGAACTATCAAACAAAGGGCAACAAACGCTTCGCGGGGCTTGATATCCCAAGACGTGTTATCTGGAATCTCCAACTCCCCAGGATTGCCGAAGAAAATACGACGCAACATGGACAGCAGATAAATCGGGGAAAGAATCACACCAATGGCCGCGAGGATAACAATGATGGCCTTGAAGAGTGTGCTGTAAGCATCGCTACTTGAAAACCCTAGGAACACCGTTAATTCTGCGACAAAGCCACTCATACCAGGCAACGCTAAAGACGCCATGGCACCAGCCGTGAACAGACCAAACGCCACAGGCATCGCTTTACCCATGCCGCCCATTTTATCCATGGATAGGGTGTGGGTACGCTCGTAAGCTACACCGGACAGGAAGAATAAAACAGCCGCGATTAAACCGTGGGAAATCATCTGGAGTAGTGCACCGCTCAGACCTAAAGTGGTAAATGCGGCTAAACCAACAAGCACAAATCCCATGTGGGCCACGGAAGAATAGGCCATGCGGCGCTTGAGGTTGTCTTGACCAAAAGCTGCCAGGGACGCATACACAATATTAATCACTCCCAAAATTGCCAGCACAGGAGCGAAGTACACATGGGCATCCGGCAGCATCTCAATATTCATGCGGATTAGGCCATAACCAGCCATCTTCAGCAAAACGCCTGCCAAAATCATCGAAACAGGTGCAGGCGCTTCACTGTGAGCGTCGGGTAACCACGTATGGAATGGAAAGATAGGTAGCTTGACACCAAAAGCAATCAGAAAACCCGTGTAGGCAAGCAGCTGGAGGGGTAGCGAGTAGTCCTTAGCAGCGAGCTCACTAAAGTTAAAGGTGAGATTATCACCGTAAAACGCCATTGCCAGGGCTGCCAACAAAATGAAGATAGAGCCGATGGCAGTGTAAAGAATAAACTTAGTGGCCGCGTACAAACGCTTTTGACCACCCCAGATAGAAATTAAAAGATAAACCGGTACTAGTTCCAGCTCCCACATGATGAAAAACATCAGCATGTCCTGGGCTAGAAAAACACCCACCTGAGCGCTGTACATAAGTAACAGCATTGAGAAATAAAGCCTGGGTTTCAGAGTGATGTTCCAGGAAGCTACCACTGCCAGGGTGGTAACCAAGCCACTCAAAATTACCAGAGGCATCGAAAGACCATCAGCCGCCAGAGACCAGTTAAGGCCAATTTGGGGAACCCAGGCAAAGTTATCAACTAGCTGCAGACCGGGTTGGCTTAGATCGTAGTAATTAGCAAACGTATAAACAATAAGGCCCAGTTCGGCCAAGCAAGCGCCTAGGGTATACCAGCGAATTGATTTTGCCTCGCTGTCTGGCAACAAAGGAATAGGAATAGCTGCCAGTAAGGGAAATAGTACTAGCGCTGTTAGCCACGGAAAGTGTTCAACAGTCATGCCAACTCATGCATACAACTCATTAGAAGCGCATTTTGCCGAGAGGCAGTTGGTCTAGCTTGAAGCGAAAAGGCTTGTTCTTTACAACGTACCCTGCCAGGGAATAACTGTTTTCGCGGCGGCCTTAGTCGAAGAGGTCGGAGGAATTCAGGGGCACGGTGACTAAAAAAGAAACTAGGCTAACTTACCGGACGGCAATGAGGAAAAATACCTATTGAAATACGCCCAGTCACAGTATATGTAATTTGATTAACTTTTGCTAAGGTCAAAACCATGAAAAAACCATTTGTTTTCCTAATTACCCTCATATATAAAGACCTTAAAAAGGTAGATGTCTATAGTCCATATGTGTCTCTCATGGGGGCATTGACTCACCTTGAGTAAAGCTATGTTTATAAAAATTCAGCCAGAAAAAATAAAGTGCCTTGGGAAAAGCTTCCCAAGGCACTTTATTGGCCATATTCAAGTTTTTGACTCCACCTCTCACAAAGACGCCACCAGAATACGCGGTGGATAGTCTAAGTAAGCTCAGGCAATCAGCTTTGTGCGAGTGCCCTGGGTATCGATGTTAAGAGTATGGACTGAATAGGCAATGTGGGCAGATTGCCATGGACTACCCAATATTTGGGCCACGGTGTCTGACCTCTCTTGGCTCGTTAAGGCTAGTAGGCTAGGACCAGCCCCACTAATGACTAATCCCCAGGCTCCATTTTTGATCGCTTGGGTTTGAATGGCATCGTATTCAGGAATCAGGGTTTTACGATAAGGCTGATGGATGCGATCGCAAAGAGCCTGGGTTAACCAGTCACCATGGCCATGTGCCAAAGCCTGCAGCAACAATCCAAGATGAGCGGCATTAAAAATAGCATCGGCACGGCTGTAGTTATCGGGCAACACACGGCGCGCATCGGCAGTGGCGAGCTCAAAATCAGGAATAGCAACCACAGGGACAATGGATTCATGCCAAGACACTTCACAGAGGGTGAGGGTCTCATTTTCACCATGGGTCGCTAGACGGCATCCCCCCAATAAGGCCGGAACTACATTGTCTGGATGACCCTCTAGGTTGGTGGCTAGAACCGCTAGCTGGTTCTGAGTGAGAGGACTGCCAGCTAATAAATTAGCGCCAACCAAGCCACCCACAATAGCGGTCGATGAACTGCCTAACCCTCGAGACAGGGGAACATGAAGCTCGATATCAATGTGAACATCGGGAACCGGACGGTCAATGTGCCGATACAGTGTGGCAAACGATTTATAAACCAGATTGTCAGGACCGTTACTCAGACGATCAGCTTCTTTTCCCGTAATCGTAATGGTTAGGGTTTCTGACAGCTGAAATATGAAATGGTTGTAGAGAGTGAGAGCCGCGCCCAGGCAGTCAAAACCGGGACCGATATTAGCAGTAGTTGCTGGAACTGTTACGTGGGCGGTTTTGGACATTTGGGCCTTAGCAATTTAACGTTGATACATTTTCCCCATGGGGATACGAGACAGGGCTTATCCTGTCACTGCCGAGAACTTTTGGAAATATGCCAAACAACACTTAAAGGTGCTGCAGTGGCAGCAATTCACGAGCTCAACAACCTAAGGGAAAGAGGGTAACACCTATGGCAGCTCTTCCATACGCAGGTCTCTCACTACGATGTCATAAAAGGTGATTCCGACCTAATAGAAGGAAGATATTCGCAGATATCCCAGGAACTGTGCTGGCCCCAGGAATATCATTTTTGGGCTGTTAGAAATAACCGTGATTATCCAGAGCAGTTTTAAGACGAGTAATCACATCAGAAACTGCAATAGCTCCTAAGTCTCCCTCCTGACGGGTACGAATACTAAGACTGTTGTTCTCAACTTCCTTAGCACCAATCACTGCCATGACTGGAATTTTCGCCTTCTCAGAATTGCGCACCATCTTGCCCAAACGCTCACCGCTGCGGTCCACCACCACACGTACCCCCAGAAGCTGCATCTGTTCAGCGACCTTAGAGGCAAAGGGTAACTGTTCCGCCGTGACCGGCATCAGGCGAACCTGTTCTGGAGCTAACCACAGCGGAAATAGCCCAGCATATTCTTCGATCAAAATACCGATAAGGCGCTCCAAGGACCCAAAGGGAGCGCGGTGGATCATCACAGGCCGCTGGCGAGTGCCATCAGCCGCCACATATTCCAAATTGAATCTTTCCGGTAGGTTGTAATCTACCTGGGTGGTACCCAGCTGCCATTCACGACCGAGGGCGTCGGTAAAGATAAAGTCCAGCTTTGGCCCATAGAATGCAGCCTCGCCAATCCCTTCGAAGTGCTCCATTCCCAGTGTCTCAACGGCACGCCGAATAGCATTTTGGGATTTCTCCCACACGTCGTCAGACCCAATGTATTTATCGGAATCTGGGTCGCGGAAGCTTAGACGCGCCTTGAAGTTATCCAGCTGCAGACTCTTGAAAACGGCCAAAATCAAGTCCACTACCTTGAGAAATTCATCATCCAATTGATCAGGCGTTACAAACAGATGAGCATCATCTACCGTAAAGCCGCGCACACGAGTTAACCCACCCAGTTCACCAGATTGTTCATAGCGATAAACGGTCCCAAATTCAGCTAGCCGCATGGGCAATTCCTTGTAAGAACGCAGCTCGTCCTTATAAATCTGAATATGAAATGGACAGTTCATAGGCTTCATCACAAACCCCATTTCATTGGTTTTGTCAGCCTCTGTCTCCGCCATCATCGGAAACATGTCTTCGCTGTATTTTTGCCAGTGGCCAGAGGTTTTGAACAGATCCACCTTGGCAATGTGAGGGGTGACCACAGGGAGGTAACCACGTTTAATCTGCTCTTGCTTTAAGAAGTCCTCTAGGGTGGAGCGTAACAATGTCCCCTTAGGTGTCCATAGGGGTAAGCCTGGTCCCACATCCTCAGAGAATAGAAACAGCCCCAGCTCTTTGCCTAGCTTGCGATGATCTCGTTTCTTCGCTTCTTCAATGCGCCGTTTGTATTCCTGAAGCTGTTCCGGCGTTTCCCAAGCAGTGCCATAGATGCGCTGGAGTTGGGCTTTAGTTTCATCCCCACGCCAGTAGGCACCGGCCACACTTTCTAAATCAAAGGCTTTAGGATGAAGCTTGCGGGTGCTTTCGACGTGAGGGCCTGCACATAAATCCCACCACTGATCCCCAATGTGGTAGAGGGTGATGGGGGCTTCTAAACCCTCTAAGATTTCTAGCTTGTAGGGTTCACCAAGAGCCTCAATGCGCTTTTGAGCCTCCTCCCGCGAAACTTCTTCCATTTCTACGGGATAGTCCTTTTTAATGATTTTGATCATTTCCTTCTTGATCGTTTTCAGATCCTTATCGGAAAAGGGATCGGGGTTATCAAAATCGTAGTAGAACCCATACTCGGTCCAGGGGCCAATGGTAACCTGAGCCTTAGGAAATAGTCGCTGTACGGCCATTGCCATCACATGAGAAAACGTGTGTCGGATGCGCTTAAGGTCGTCGGACTCGTCCGTTTTAGGAAGGTATAGGATGTTCTCAGACTCAGCCATGGGTACTGTTCGGGTACTTATATAGATTCGAGTTACACAGCAGACATCTCTACAGGCCAAACCTGACAGCAAATGGGCATGCAACCCTAATCTGAGTTGCAATCATTTCTGGTCGATTGCTACACGTGCCGCATATTAGCTTAGACAGGCGTTATGGCTTTGGCAATATGTAACGTCAATTCATAAATTCAAATTTAGCAAACTTGCTTGTGTAGTCAGCTCGCTTCCTCAGAAATATCCTCCCTATTTGGGGAGGGGATTGCTGATCCTAGGGATGATTTTATCGGTCAAAGTCAGTTACTAGATAAGCTCTACAGATCGTTTTATGCCTTAAACCAGTAACGGCATTTTTTAATCTTTCTAAAGAGTTATACTAGATACAAATGTCTGTGGTATGTTTTACCCCTGTGCATTTTTGCGTTCATGATTTTCAGCGCATGTTCCTCTTTTGTTTATAGGAACCCTGTTATGAGTACGCAGCGCAACTCTTTAGACAATTTAGACAATTAAATCCGCTTACTTTATGGCTAAGACCACAATCGCTGCTCCATCGGTATTGCATCCGATGGCTAAATTTCAGCGGCAAGTGAAATCCCTGGTAGAATCTGACGTTATTAAGGACACTGACAAGCTTTGGAAAATTGCATTTCTTTTTAGGGATAACTGGGCTCATTGGAAGCATGAGCTAGAAGAGTTTGATTTCTCCATGCAAGACCCTATTAGTGATTTATTGGCAGTAGAAAATTGGGAGGATGAGGAATAATCTTTATTCTTCATGTGCATAATCTGCTCTAGGTAATCCATAGAGACGAAAGCCATAGCGTTAGAAATGGCAATAGGAAGAATACGCCGACAACGTAGGCAACAGATACAATGCGATAGTTTCGAGTGGCTGTTGCCAGTTGTTGTGCAAGTTTTAAGGGGACATCGCGTAGAGGCGATATTCCATATATAAGTGTCACCGCTAAAATGTTGTAGCTCACATGTACCAGTGCTAGCTGCAACGCTACTTGATTGTTTACTGCAAGCGTGGCTAAAACAGCGGTAACGCAAGTGCCGACATTAGCCCCTAATACAAAGGGATAAATTTCCTCTAATGTCAGAGTCCCTGCTCCAGCCAATGGAATCATTAGGCTAGTGGTCACAGAAGACGACTGTAGTAGAGCCGTAATTCCTATGCCACTAGCTAACCCTCCCAGTTTAGAGCCATGTCCCGTCGTCCAGTAAAGTAGCTTTCTTAATGGTTCACTGAGCCAATGTTTTATAAGCCAACTGAGGGCAGTGACAGATATCATCAAGCCTCCAACACTGCATCCAAATAACAGTAGTGAATCCCATGGCCCAGGCATATGGTTAACCCCGTAAGCAATTAACCAGCGACTTGGTTTTACCAGCCAATCCACCGGTGAAATGCTTAGGCTTATAGGTATTGGCATCCCCCCTGGCAACATTGAAACAACCCACTGGCTAAGTTTCTCAAAGGGATGTAGCAAAATCTCCAAGGGAAAAAATAGCACTAGGGCCAGAAGATTAAAGCAATCATGCACAGTGGCAGCGGCAAAGCTCCGTTCAAAGTCTTCGTCATTGCCGATGTAGCCCAAACTGACAAGGGTGTTGGTAATGGTGGTACCCAGGTTAGCTCCCATCACCATAGGAATTGCTGTGGTAATGGGTAAACCACCGGCTACTAGCCCCACCAGTAGCGTAGTAACAAGGCTGGAGGACTGAATCAAAGCAGTGGTAATAATACCTACGAGCAATCCTAGCCATGGGTTAGCCGCTAGGTTCAAAAGTTCTTCTGCTTGGGGGCCTAGGATAGATTGAAAGCCGATGGCCAACAGATCAATGGAGGCCAATAGGCCATATACAGCTGCCATAACAGCGATGACATAGAAGCAGGATTGTCCTAACTTAAGGGGCTCAGCTACCGTTGCCTCCTCTTGGGGGTTGATAGATTCCTCAACCATATTTGATGATGCAACGGCTGTCGTGTCAGCATTAGCTACAGGAGTTGAGTTGCCTTGGGGAGAAGGAGTCACCATGAATGTTGATGCACTAATTGACTGGATGGAAGCTTGGGCACCACCAGCATGGCAGGAATCGTGGGATAACTGCGGCTGGCAGATTGAGCCCGGTATTTTGGCTCAACCGGCTGGGGTGTTGGTCTGTTTGACTCCTACCCTAGCGGTGATGGCTGAGGCAATTCGGCTCAAGGAGCAGGGTGCCCCAGTGAACCTGATTTTTGCTCACCATCCATTGATTTTTAGTCCATTAAAGTCTGTTGCGGCGGGTGATCCCGTCTCGGATATGGTGCGTTTGAGTATTACCCATGGCATCGGGGTGTACAGTGCCCACACCAATTTTGACCAGGTTGCGGATGGTACAGCAGATGTTTTAGCTCAGCTGCTGGATTTAAGGGACTCAGCACCGGTAGTCCCTACCCAGGATGGATTGGGCTATGGTCGAGTGGGTACTTTGCCCAATTCTCAATCATTGGACGAACTGTTAGCGCAGATTCAATCTAAGTTGAATCCACCTAATTTGATCCACTCTCAAACAGCAGACTTGCAAACGGTGATTGAGCGTCTAGCCGTATTGGGGGGCTCTGGCGCTAGCTTTATGGCGGCGGCGGCGAAAACAGGTGCGCAGGCCTATCTAACTTCAGACTGCAAGTTTCATCAGTTTCAAGAGGGCCGCGATCGCAACCTAATCCTAATCGATGCCGGACATTACGCCACCGAACGTCCAGCCTGCGCCAAGCTGGTGGAAAAGTTTCAACAACAAGGTGTAGCTTGGACTCAGCTCAGCAATGCTGATGAAGACTTTCGACAGTTCTGGTAATTGTCGTTGCACACTGAGCGCAACACTATATGTTGTCGGGGCCTCCCCCCAGCCGATTAATATCATTCTCTAATCTTGTTGCCATGCGATTTTGTTTTTCCTGGTTCATCACCTTGGCTAAATGACTGACATAGTAAGACACACTGTGATCTGAAATTAGATCAAAATTAGACTCAAACAAGCTTCTAATAAATCCTAAAACACCATCTACAGCACGGCTAATCATCTTGTAGTTAGCCATCAATAGCCCCTTAGAGTTAAAGTATTTCACCGTACCCAAGTGGGCATAAAACCTTGTCGGATTGCGAATAGAGAACGGAGGTGGAACATGGGGCACCACATCATTGTTGTTAATAAAGCGAAAGACCTTGCCAGGTAGCGTATTATTTAACTGACGGGTAAAGGCTATATCTCCCGCCCGTGGCTGTCCGAATGTATACAAGCCAGCCACGGACATATTGTTCTCCTGAAGAGATGCGGCAGCCATAGTAGCCAGCGCCCCCCCAAGGCTATGTCCAGTCACCAGCAACGGAGGCAATGTCTCACCCGGTTTAAGCTCTTCTTGCCAATGTTTCATCTGGGCCAAAACATCTTTCTCAACGCTGGCCCAGCCTAGGAAAAAGCCCGTGTGTACTTGCCCTTTGTAGGACGATATAGTGGTTTGTCCCTCTCGGCGAATCGTAAATTTGCGCAGTTGCATACTAAAGTTGGTATACCAATCACGAATCTCTTGACTGCCACGAAACGCCAGCACAATACACTCATCTACACGAAAAATAAAAGCTTGGGTATCATATTCTTTGTTATTAAAATATTGAAAATCATCCCGAGTATCTTTTATCCCCCACCGTTCCAGGACCTCAATCACATACCGAATATCCTGGTATACCAGCATAGAGGCTTTAGCCAAACTCAATGCCAATTTGTTGCTGTAGACATTAACATCCTTGAATCCGGAAAAATCATCTGGTTGATAAGGTGTGCGTAGAATACGATATCCAAATCGTTCAAAGAGCTTTTGAACACCGTTAAACCCGTGGTCGTGAATATAGTTATAAAGCTGGTTATAAATGCGAGAATCATGATTGCGACGATATTTTTCATCAGCAATCAGGCGCACCCAGTACAACAACCAGGGTTTCACCTCTTGAACCGTAAATACCTTGGCATCAACTAAGTGGCTGATGTGCTCTATGGCATTGAGCATTTTGTTAAACCAATCCCGGATAATAGTCTCGGCGTAGTACCCCTGCATAGCCGATTGATAGTTGGGTTCCTCTGGAGACATTTTTTCCAGTAATGCCCGTTGGTATTGTCGATATTCGTCATCCGCAAGGGCATAGGTGAGCAAACTATCTGTGACACGAAATGTGGTTATTTCCTTGGTAATACCATGGTCGCCATTATCGTGATATGACCGATATTCCTCAAAGTCTAAAACCTTCAAAGCTTGAGAAATATCAGGATCGCTTTCAAACTCGTGAATAATATTCCGGAGGAGTTCAAGTCGCTGTCGTTTGTGCTGTCTACTGTAGCTACGCACGCCATACACAAATGCCAATGACGTAAGCCCCGCCGCTGCCGCAAATAGTCCTTGAACTATTAGAAAACGCTGGCTCTCAAGAAGATCAAGAGTAGCTTGCATAATCGATGTTGGAGACTCCGACTGTGGCAGAATTTCTTCGTCCAGAGGTGCATTGATAGTAAGCTCATTTGCCGCCCTAGACTGCTCAGCAGGCAAACTGCCTATCAAAAGAATGCTACCCATCAACGGCAGAGCTACCTTTTGGGTGAGTAGACGAATACGCGCTGAAAGATACACCATAGTCCCGTGATGAATCCAATAGTTTTTATCGCTTTGCACACAGCTCATCCCAATGATGATGGCTAGAACCCTTAAAGTTAAAGCAACTATGTGCGGTACAAACTGCAGAACACGCAGTTTGCTATAACCAGCAACAGCATGGTTGGTGCTATCGAAGCATACCCAATTGGGTTTATACAATAATGAAAATTGATATACCGAATACTTGGCCATCGGATACAGAAGCTGCGATCGCACTCCAAAACCGCTTGCGAACTCAGGTTATTACCACCAATCAATTTGAAAAAATTACCACCGTCGCAGGCGTAGATGCAGGATTTGAGCAAGATGGTACGATTGTTCGGGCCGCTGTCGTTATGCTACAGCTACCGGACCTAACCTTGCTGGAACAGGCCATTGCCCGTCGGCCCACCACGTTTCCCTACGTACCCAGCCTACTCTCTTTCAGAGAAATGCCAACGGTTCTCGATGCCCTAGCTAAGCTGACCATAGAGCCAGATTTAATTATTTGCGATGGTGCTGGCATCGCCCATCCCCGACGATTAGGGATTGCTAGCCATCTGGGCGTGCTCATTGATAAACCTACGGTAGGCGTCGCCAAGTCTCGATTGATCGGCACCTATGGGGATTTACCTGATTCTAAAGGAGCCTGGGTACCGTTGATAGATCGTGGGGAACGTATCGGTGCTGTGCTTAGAAGTCGTGCAGGAACCAAACCACTTTTTGTGTCCCCAGGGCATCGCATTAGTTTAGAAACAGCCGTTGACTATGTGCTGCAATGTACGCCCAAATATCGTCTTCCTGAAACGACACGACTAGCCGATCGGTTAGCTTCCAATCGAGGGCCGATGCCCTTAGTAGGCACAGCTGCAAAAACGACACCGGGCCAAATGGAGTTATTTTGAGTCACCAGCCCTCAATACTGACTGCTTGAGATGTAATATCATCGGCACTGAGAGCTGGAAGATTTGGAATAGGGTATCTAACTCCCTAGATATGTTGCACCTTATCCTCAATGGGAAAACGTACCTTAGGTAAGGTTGCATACTTATCACCTTCTGCCCGATACCCCAACGCACAAACCACTACAGCGTGATAGCCCATGGCAGGCAACCCTAAAATTTCGTCATATTTATCAGGCATAAACCCTTCAATGGCGCAGGTATCAATGCCCATCAATGCTGCACTGACCATCAGCTGCCCTAAAGCAATATAAGTTTGCTTAGTAGCCCAGCTATCTGTATCTGGCACATTTTTCATAAAGCCCTTAATCACATTGCTAAAGCCTTGCAGGGACTCTAGTGGCACATCACGCACCTCTGATGTACGTGCCATGGAACGGTCCACATCAGTTTCATCTAAGTCTTTTTTTATAGCCAAGACCACCAAATGGGACGCATCTACCACCTGTGACTGTTTCCAGGTAGGCTCTAGAAGTGCTTGACGAACCGTCGGATCATCAACAACAAAAAATTTCCAAGGTTCTAAACCAAATGAAGAGGGGGCTAGGACCAAACTTTGCTCTAGGGCAGACCAGATATCAGCAGGAATTTTTTTACTAGCATCAAACATCTTGGTGGCATAGCGCCAGTTAAGTACTTCAAGGACGGATTCACTAGAAAAATTGGGAACAGCCATGGAAAATATTGAATCAACAATGGCTGTTATAGCAGGTATGGGCTGGATTCAACACACAATTGTGATACCTAAGTAAAGATTCAAGACGGATATCCGTCTAAAGATGGACCTTCCAGTTTTTAGAAGTTAGTCTATCTTAGAAAATATAAGTTGTAAGTATTGGAGTCTAGTCCTATCACTAAGAAGAAAAAGCCTCTAGTCAATCGCCATATCAAGGATCCTCAAGTTTTATTTATTGATCATACCGGTCACAATCATGGCGTCATCGATACAGCCGATGCCATCAAAATGGCCAAAGAGCAAAACCTAGACCTGGTGGTGGTTTCACAACCACGCGAGGGTGTGGCTCCGGTCGCTAAGTCGATGGACCACGGTAAGCTACAGTACCAGCAAAGTAAGCGTCAGAAGCAAACGTCCCGTCCATCCGTCAAAGAAGTAAAGTTTCGCCCCAATATCGGCGAATCGGATTACTTACTGCGGGTAAAGCGTGCAACTGAGTGGCTTAACAAAGGTGATTCTGTTAAGTTTCTTGTACGTTTGCGGG
Organism: Cyanobacteria bacterium P01_D01_bin.156; assembly: GCA_039024555.1. Classification (GTDB taxonomy): domain Bacteria; phylum Cyanobacteriota; class Cyanobacteriia; order Phormidesmidales; family Phormidesmidaceae; genus Leptothoe. The sequence continues at coordinate 93,270 of JBCCQQ010000007.1, read as the reverse complement.
GTCGGGAGCATCAACATCGAGATCGCGCCACTGACCTATTGAATAGAGTGATTACTGATCTAGAAAGTGCGGGCAAGGTGCAATCCTTTGATAGACGTTCGCTTACTCTATTTCTTTCACCTGCATAGAATTTCGTAACATTGGGAAACTTTGTATAAGATATTACAAAGTTGTTTCTCAGAAAGCCTCCGTTATTACAGCGGAGGCTTTTGAGTTAGATAGGATTCTTGTGTCAGAAGAGATATAAGGAAATCCACGGACAGACTAAAGTTTTTGGGGTAAACATCTAGCAGCGCATTGAAATTCTCTGTTTGGATGTTTCTATAATAAGTATGGTGCTACATCTAATTTTCAATGGTGACATTGTTTGTTAACACCATGGGTAATTCAGCCTGGCTCAGTCCTGTTGTGTAGACTGGGTCCAAATACTGACGATAGGCTTCATCCTCTGTTAAATAGGTTTTGAGAAATGCTACGCCCATCGCTTTAATATAGTCCTGTGCGAGCTGAGGGTTGGGGCCAATAGCTTCATCTGGTAATGCCATGGATTCTCCATCTGGTTGCGCATCATAGATTGCAGAGAAGTGAGTTCCCCCTCGCATTAATAACAGGTAGCCTTCTGAATTACTAAGCCAGGTAAATGGGCGTATTTGTTCAGCTAGGGCTGGAGTAACCGTATCGGCACTGCCTGAGACAATCATGGTAGGAACCTTGATATTGCCCATACCAGTAGGGCTGAATACATCACTACCGAGGGCATTGATTGCGATCGCAGCCTGTACTCGTTCATCCTGTAATACAGGTAAAGGTTGGGGTAGCGACAGTACCAAACACTGTAGTAACAATGACAGATTTAGCTGATTAATCTGAGGTGGGCAACTCTCCTCTAGGCTATCTAGATTAACAGTTGCTCCAGCTAGAGCCAGCGTTGTGTATGCTCCCATAGAGTGCCCTACTATACCCACGTGTTGAAAATCCAAACGGTTACGTAAAACCGATTCATTTTGATCCAGGGCCTCTAATTCATCCAACAATAGCTGAACATCTACAGGTCGCCGGACCATCTCCTCCGGTTCAACCGCTTCACCCACCTGACCGCTCAGTAACTCGCTAATTTGTTCTTCACTGCTACCGGGATGCTCAACAACAGCAACAGCAAAACCATAGGAAGCTAGATGCTCGGCCAGATATGCTAGAGTTGAACGGTTTCCACCAAGCCCGTGGGAAAGTACTACAAGGGGAAGCTTCTCTCCTACAGGTAGATAAAGATCGGTAGGCAATGTCGTTTGTTGGAGGGTGACTAAATCAAAGCTATTGGGCCCTTGAGCAGCTAAATCAGGTACTACTAAGTTCGCGTCATTGTCAGTCGCTTCAACCTGTTCAAAAATCTGGGCTGTTACTGCCTGTGTGTCATTAACTTCATTGATAACTACCCTAGCCACGCTTAAAAAGTTTCCTAAATCGACCCGTACTCCCTGGGTTGGAAAATGCTTGAGAATATTCAGTACATTTAGGCCACCATCAGGATCCGCCGCTGCTAAAATCGTAGCGCCTCGAAAGGCCAGTGCTCCGTTCTGTCGTCCTTCCGTTTGAATAAGATTGCCCAACCACTGTAAAATCTCTTCCCCTTGAGTTGTATAAAGAAATTGAGAAACAGTCACTACATCTATGTCAGCACTAACAGAAAGCCCTGCTCGCAGACGCTCTAATTGATCAGAAGATAGGAATCGACGCAGAATTTGTAACTCTTTAGGGAGCTCTCCCGTGCGAGCATAGTTAAATAAGTCAGCCACTGAGACGGACCTCTCAAGTGGTCCGAAGCTTGCGTAGACCCGCCCACTACCATAGCCAGGTGTAGCCAATAACAGAAACTGCATTAGCCCTACTGCTAGCGCAAGACCAAAGAACCTGATTCCACGACTTATTTGAAAACGATTTAGCATAATGACTCCATAGTTTGTAAGGAGCAAGGGACACCATTGCATAGGCACTACCCCCTGAGACTCCAACAGATTTAAAGAGAGATTAATTGCGTTAATCAAGCAGTTTGTCCAGCATAGCATTTATTTTACTAAACCGTTTAGTAAAATAAATGTTTTTATAATTTGGAAGAAAAATGATGGCTCGTTCTTATACAAGGAGCTCTATTTGGCTCAAGTTGTAGCTAAATGATGCGCAAGTGTTTGGATAATAAGCATCAAATCATTCCGAGAGAAATTAGCGTTTGGAGAACCGTTTTCGGTTTGAACGGTTTATTCAAAAAATCTGAGGCTCCTGCTAACTTAGCCCGCATCCGTTCAGTGACTCCATTGCTATTACCCACCATGACAATTGGAGTCTCCTTAAAATCCGGCATCCGACGAATTTGAGTACATAGCTCATATCCAGTTACCACGGGCATATTTGCTTGCAAAAAAATCAGCTTAGGCTTTAGTTTTTGTATCTGTTTCAAAACTGCTAGCGGGTCAGCAACATTGGTATAACGATAGCCTGCAGATTGCACAATGGTTCCCATTCTCTGACTGTTGGCCAGACTGTTATCCACATAGATCATCCTGCCATCTCTAGGGATAATCGCCTGCGATAGCTTAATAGCGATGTCATCTTTGGTGGCGTTAAGGGGCCTAGCGATCTCATCTCCCACAGGCTTGAGCGTTAAGGCTTTATTGCACACAAGAGGTAAAATTGACGAAACAAAAGTAATCAGTGGCTGATTTATTCGCAATGCAATATCTTGCAGTGTTTGGTTGCCATCAGCTATCGTACTCAACACATCAAAGAGTCGTGGTGATGCCGAGTCTTCGAGAGATGCAATATCTTGTATTATCAGAGCATCGTTAGGGTTTATCTGGGTGAGGTTAGCTTGTTCCCATGCTTGCCAACTATCTTTTGCTTCGGACCAGATGCGTATATTTTGAAGGTTAATGTAGGGAAAATCACAGGCTTTATGGGCCTTAATACGATAATTGAGCCTCTTTCCAGTCTGTTGTAGAGTTAAACTGCCCTGTCGTTGTAGATCAAACAGTACTTCTGCAATGTAGCCAGACACAATATCCGAAAAAATTTCTCGATTAAATTTCTTGCAAACAACTAATCGAGCCAATCGGTTATAGGTCCAGTCAGGGTAGGCACTGAGTCCATATCTAATTAAATCCGGCCGATACTTGAGCAGCTGGCGATACCAACGACGCCTTGCATGAGTGCGTGTACTTGCCCATGCAAGCTGACCTGCTAAGAAATATAGACGCCACTGGGGAGTATCTTCACGTTTAAACGACAGTACGCCCGTTAGTTGTTCCTCTTTCGCTAGCTGCATTTTCTTATCTAGCTCGGAAACAAGGGTGTTTGATATGGCGACCGCAGCTCCCATAATTCTTGATTTTTCTTCCTCAGTCTTATTGGCTAATTGTGCCCATAAATAAATCTGACTATAATTAGAGAAAATACTGAGAACAAGGTCATTTGACGCGGTATTTTAACCCTTAGGGCTATCACCCATATCTTTTTGAACACCTGTAAAACTTTATAAAAACAAGATGTTTCTATGAAATAGATTCTGTAACGTCATTCTTCGTGTGAATGCAGATTTGCTACAAGATAAGGCTCATTGGCTATTAGATAACAATGATTCTATTTTATTTATCCCTAAAAGAGAATGGATTCAAACCCACAGTTTTCAAGATTGAGGGATTCTCAAAAATGATAAGGTTTGAAATGTTGATTGCATGGGCATTTAGTTAATCGGGCACTTCATTAGCTTGGAAAATATACTTCGCGCTCACAAGAGGCTTAGAATCGACAATTTAATAATGTATCGATATTATGGGCGTTATTAAATTGTCGATTCCTTATCTGCTTCGTTGATATCTCTTATAAATCTCTTCAAACTCTTTAGAGAGCTCTAGAGGATTGTTTTTGGCTTTCGATACAGTGCAAGTATCAAGTGTTAGCGCCTCTGCCTGAATCTCGTAGCGAGTTTTGCCACATTGACAACCACTGGTATAAGACACCATAAAAAGTTACTCCCAAAATTCATCATCCGGCCAGTTGCTATCTTCTTCTTGCTCTGTTGGTTTGGTCACTGTGGGAGATACAGCATCAGGGCCGGTATGGCTATTGTCGGCTTCAGACCCCTTGTATGATTCCTTATCAGTCAATAATGCAGATGGTGTATTTCCTGCTTCTGTTGTTGATAACGGTTTATCCTCCAATGAGGAAGGCTCATTGTCTTTCGGAGTGATTGTTTCTGTAATTTGTTCTTTTTTAGGGATAGACGGTGGCCTGGGTGGTAGCTCAATCATGGGTTGAGGCTCTTTTTTATTTGGAGTGGCTACTTCTTTAATCCAATTAACTAGAATGCCAACGGCAGCAACAGGATTAGGCCTTTCGTGCTTTTTAGCTGATTTTGGTGGAGTGGATGTTTCTAGAACAGGTGGAGAATCTGGAATGTTTTCTTGTGTAGAACCTGTCTTAGCAGTAGTTTGGAGAATTGCTGCAGGAACAACAATTTTGGGCGCAAATTCGTCTGCTGTCGATTTAATCAGTACAGGAGCATCTGGATCTTCTTCTTCCTCAATGGCATCCTCAACACCGTCTTCTACAAATTCATAGTCTTTAGCAATGGGACGGCTAGCTGTGCGACTACGCTCACCTTTACCTAACCGGATCGGAGTTTGCTGAGCAGTTGGTGTGGTCTCCCGTCGTAATAGAAGCGTTTGATAGCCTAGCCATAGGACCAAACCGACTGATGCGGTTTGGCCCAGTAATACGGCCCCTTGCATCTGTCTGGCACAGGACCAGAGCACCACGGCATAGAACATGCCGACACCGCTCCAGAAAAAGTCGGACCGACGATGGACTTCGGGCAGGATAAATGCCACTAGATAAAATCCTAGGCTCCCTAAGCCAACCACAATCGCTAATAGATTTGCTAGCATCCGCTTCGACCCTGGCAAGATGAACATATTGCCCACACTGATTTATGGGTTAAACCAAGCTGAAATCGATGGATACGTGCCAGGATTTCTGATGTTGGTTTTGGCTGAAATCAGCAGTGCAGGTTTAATTATTAACGATAAGAAGCCGATAAGGGAATTTTGAATATTGAGTTAAGTGTTGCTGATCCTTGGGATGCTCTTAGCTATTAACTTCTGCACCTTGAAAGTGGCTACAAATTGTTTTGTTTCCTAAATCACTAGCAGCTGAAGTTTTGATTTTGAAACTATGGCTTTGAGATCGCTAAGGTCTAATCAATCTGCTTAGATAGCTGAAAATCCAGAACTTAAAACTCAAAGTTACGTAGTCCGGTTGTAAGATATCTGACTGTACTCCCGTACCAGAAGAGTTATGAGCAGTCAGCCCCAAATTCCTGTCGTGGTTAATGGTGCTATGGGCAGAATGGGTCGTGAAATTGTTAAGGCGATCGCAACTGCCGAAGATATGAAATTGGTCGGTGCCGTGGATCGTAAACCGGAGGCCGTTGGCCAAGATATTGGCGAAATCGCTGGCTGTGGACCTCTAGAGGTGCCGGTGACGATGGATTTAGAAGCAACCCTAGTAATGGCCCAAAGCGAAGGTAATGCGGTCATGGTGGATGTCACCCACCCTGCCAAAATCTATGAGCAGGTGCGGGCAGCCATTGCCTATGGGGTACGTCCAGTAGTAGGTACGACCGGGTTAACACCGGAACAAATTATTGAACTGGCGGAATTTGCAGAAAAGGCTAGCGTGGGCTGCCTAATAATTCCTAACTTTGCCATTGGAGTAATCTTGATGCAGCAGGCGGCACTGAAAGCGGCTGAGTATTTTGATCATGTGGAAATTATTGAGCTGCATCATAATCGTAAGGCAGATGCCCCCAGCGGCACGGCGGTCAAGACAGCTCAGATGCTGCAGGAAGTGAAACAATCCTTTAATCCATCCCAGGTGGAGGAAACAGAAAGTTTAAAGGGGGCACGGGGCGGTACCACCGAAGCAGAGATTAATATCCACAGTGTGCGTCTACCGGGGTTGGTGGCTCATCAGGAAATTATGTTTGGTGCCCCAGGTCAGGTCTATACCCTGCGCCACGATGCCATGGACCGCGTGTGTTTTATGCCTGGTGTACTGCTGTGTATCCGTAAAATTTTGCCCCTAAAATCCTTGCTATATGGATTGGACAAACTTCTGTAGGTTGCGTTGAACTTATACAGGGCTTACGGCATTTGGCAAAATTATCCTTAACCCAACATCCTGAAACTTTCAGCTGTTGGGATGGTTATTTTTTATCTTGATAGCATCGAGATACTTTTAATTGTTGGGTTTCATACCTAAACCCAGTGCTAGAGGTTATCCAAGCCGATGGCATCCTGAATGTTATCTAGGCCGTGTTCATCTAGCTTTTGTAACAAGCCTTTCAAGATAGTCTTCACCATCCATGGGCCTTCATACACCCAGCCGGTGTAAACCTGTAGCAGGGAAGCTCCAGCAGTAATTTTTCCCCAGGCATCATCGGCGGTGAAAATGCCGCCTACACCTACGATAGGTAGCTGCCCTTGAGTCTTTTTGTGGATATGGCGAATAACCTCTGTGGAACGCTGTCGCACAGGAGCACCGCTAATGCCTCCAGCTTCATCAGCCACCAGATTGCCAGTCTTATCCAATCGCTTGGTGGCTAATTGCTCCTTAGCAATGGTGGTGTTGGTCGCAATGATGCCTGCTAGGTGATGCTGTTGAGCGAGCTCTAGAATGTCGTCGATGTCTTCCCAAGCCAGATCGGGTGCAATTTTTATCAGCAGTGGTTTTCGCTGGGTATTAGCGGTCTGTAGAGTCGCTAGGATAGGTTCTAGTTGGGAGCGGGTCTGGAGCGATCGCAATCCCGGCGTATTCGGGGAAGACACATTAACCACAAAATAATCGCCCAGACCCTGTAACCTCTGAAAACTTTTCAGATAATCTCCCGCAGCCTGGTCCAGAGGCGTCACCTTAGACTTTCCTAAATTGATTCCCCTAGGAAAATCCGCCGACAACGGTAGCGGCTTTAGCCGTTCAGCCAGAGCAGCAGACCCGCGATTATTAAACCCCATGCGATTGAGTGCTGCTTGGTCTTGGGGCAGTCGAAACAGACGCGGTTGAGGATTCCCGGGCTGGGCCTGACAGGTCACTGTACCTAGTTCAGCAAATCCAAACCCCATCAGCGACCAGCTGGCTGCAGCCACACCATCTTTATCAAAACCCGCTGCCAAACCTAGAGGGTTAGCAAAAGTCTTTTGCCAAAGGGTTTGACTCAGACGAGGAGAGGCTATCTGAAAGCTATTCTGACACCAAGCTTGAGCAAAACGTCGAGCAGGCTGACTCCACCAGGGGGCTGCCAGGGGAGACTGCCCTATCCAGGCCAATGCCTCGATGGTTTGTCCATGCACTTTTTCAGGATCAGCATTCAAGCGCTGAAATAGCAATGGTAACCAGCTAAATTTGTAGATGTCTTGCAGCACAGCTATCCCCAATGGCCCTGTGGATTATATCGCTCAATGGTAAGCAGCTGCCCCTTCACCGATTTGGTTAGGTGATATCAACTAGTTAGGACAATTACTGCTATAAATTATGGGACCCATAGCTTATCAACGATAATCCTGTAGCTGCTCATTAATAAACATTAGAGTTGCTTGAAAGCTTATCTTTTTAGCCACAGAGACATGTTTGGCAAACTTGCAAAGCTAAAGCGAACGCTTCCTGATTTTACAAAGGTTGCTTTAAGCCTATTTTGGGCATACTCCCACATTTGCCATGTTATATCTCAAAAAGGTAGTACGACTGGCATCATCCCATGAGCTAGGCTAGCCTAATCTATGTTTTGATTGCTTATCCAGGCATTGGCCTGATTTAAGATTCCTGAATTTTTATGGTCAGTCCTGTCCCCCCATCAACGTGTGAACAACATCTGGCGACCCTCGGCCAGGTTCTCAAGAACGTTTGGGAGCAGGACAACATCGATGACCAACTGCAGGAAATGGTCAGCTATATGCATCAGCTGTTCCCCCATGAGCTGACCTGGATCGGTTTATACGAGGCAGAAGACCAAAGCTTGTCTACCCTGTTGGCCAAATCAGCCAGTGACAAGAATTTTCTATGGCAAAAAATTCAGGTTCAGCCTGACGATGCAATTCAGCAGGTAATTGAGCGGGGCGCACCTGCCGCTGTTTACGATTTGCAAGAATCCTACCGTGCCGGTGAATGGAAATCCATTGCCAAACGTCTAGGATTACACGATGCTCTAGTTTTTCCGATCCTGCGTCAACAAGAATGCCTAGGCATTGTTCTGCTGGGGACTAACCGTCGCGGAGCCTCCTTAAAATCCGGGGTGAACAAAAAAACGTTTGCTATCTTGTTCACTACTCTGTCAGCAATTCTGTATCGTCATCGGCAAAATATCGATCTACAGCTAGAAAAGCGTCCCTCCCAACCATTTTTCCAGCTATTAACTCGACTTGAAGCAATTCAAGAACTCGAACCACGTCTGCAAGCAATCGTAGACGCTACCAACAGATTTATTGGGGCGAGCCGCACCCATGGATACTGGTTTGAACCCCAGGAACGATACTTTTGGCATCGGGTGGTCAACGGCGGCCACAATCGCCATGCTTATGCCACTCAGTCCTCTGTTCTCAGTCAGATATCAGCCAGTGGCTACCAGGAAGTCTATCAAGCCTTGTCCTGTGGTGATGTCATTGTCATTGGTAAGGATTCTTACTCCCACACAGAAGCCATTATTGAACCCTTAAAATCGGGCTTTGATAAACCGTCCTTGATGGTTGCTCCAATATTGATGCAGAGTGAGCTACTGGGTTTTTTATTAGTAGAAGCTAGTCAACCACGAGAATGGAGTCTGCCTGAAAAAGGCTATCTGACGGCCGCAGCGAAAGTGGTCAGTTTGGGGATGCCCATGTCGGCTCTACAGGAGCGGGTCGCAGATTTAGAAGCGAATCATCAGCTATCGGCTGGCATTGCCCAGAGTATCTATGGTGCTCGCGATTGGCAGTCAGTCATGGCTCGCTGTGCAGAACAACTGATTGCCACCCTCGAGATTGATGGGTTATTGGTGCTTGTGCCAGATATCGAATGTAGCGGTTTTGAAGTGGGCTATCAGCACCATAGCCATCAAAGTAAACCTACCCAGGACACCTGGCGCTCGCTTCATGACGTCGATTGGCAGTTGCTGACTCGGCAAACAGCTCCTATTTGTATTGAAAACTTAGATGACGATCTCAAACTGCGGGCATGGCGGCCTCAGTTTTTGCAGATGGGCATGCAGGCAACCATGGTGTGCAACCTATCGCCAGGTCAGTCACCAGAAGGCATATTGGTTGTTACCGACACCAATACCCGACGTTGGAACCACGACGAACAGTCGCTACTACAGTCAGTAGGCCGTCAAATTGGGTTGGTTCTACATCAGTGGTTTCTTCAAAGGCAAGCGCAGCAGCAGTCCCAAATGAACGACACCATGCAATGGGGATTGCGTAATCTTCAGCGTACGTTTGATGTGACTCAGTTAGAACAGGCTGCTATTCACCACATTAGCCAGCTGTTACGACTGCCCTTAGCCACACTGATTACCTGGGAAAATGGTCAAGAGGAAGCCCGTTTAGCAGCTTCGGTAATTCGTGATAACCAGTTTTTTGCTAAGAATGAGCCCCCTATCTTGGTGGGTAGTGATGCCATCATTAACTGGGCTATTCAAACCGATGGGGTAATTCAGCTAGAGTTTGAAGATCTACCGGATGTTACTCGGCAGTGGCTGCGCTGTCCTTCTCAGGCCCAGCTACTGGTTGTAGCTCTGAGAACAGCACCAGAGCACACCCTCAATGGAGCCGTTTTGCTGGCTGATCGTGCTGATCGACGATTTTCTGATCAACAAATGAGCATGCTAGCTGTGCTAGTCCATCAGCTCGCTTGGTGTCGTCGTCATCTACTGCTAACCAGCCGTTTACAGGATCAAAAAAGTCAGCTAACCGAGCTGAATTGGTATAAACACCATCACATGGACGATATTCGACGCCAGGTACGAGAGTCTCGGCGTCAGCTAAATAACCTTAAACAGCAGCCCAGCCTGGGAGATCAGCCCTACTTCCATGCCGTGGAAAGTCGTCTGGCAAATATGGAAAAAGTCATGCTGCAGCTGACGGGGCAAGAAAGGTGGGCGATGGCGTCCGATCCGAGAAAAGTGCCTTTAGTTGCTCTGCTTAACCGCTTAATGAAGCGGGTCCAAAACCAGGTACAAAAAAAGCAGCTGTGGACCCAAGTGCACTGCGATAGCAATCTGGCACTACAGGGAGAAATGCAAAAAATCGAGTTTATTCTGTACGAATTGATTTCAGCCGCCTGCCGCCGCTCCCCTGCCCAAGGACGTGTGGATGTTTGGAGCCGTCCTTTAGAAAATCAGTGGATTGAGCTATCGATTACGGATGATGGCCATGTGGAAGATACCTTGATCGATGCGCTTGCCCAGGGAAATCGCCATGATTATTTAGCGGATTCTCCCTTAGATAGACCACCGGGACTCAACCTGACAATTTGTCGCTCGTTAATGAATCGCCTAGGGGGAGAATTTATTTTGGAGAAGCTGGATGATAATCGCATTCGCAGCTCCGTGATGTTTCCCATGGCTCAAACAAACAGTCTTCTGGGTTAGTGCCAATGCAAACCCAGAAGGCTGTTAGAGAGCTAGTCGCTCTTACCGATAGCTGGACTTAAACCGATAGCTTTGGCGTAGGTAAAACACCGATCAATCTAGAAGGATTGATCGGTGTTTATCCGGAGCGTCGTTGCCACAGTACTAGAGGTATCCTGAGCTGCTTGAAGCAAGGGGGTTTTAGTCACAGAATCGTTCGCTAGGGTAAAGAGTGGATTTGACAATACTCCTGCCAGTGAGGTTGCAATAACGGCCACAATTAAACTTACCTGTAAAGGCCTCATCCCAGGTAGAGTCCATTCAGGAGCAGGATAGTTCTTGATAGACTCAGACATTTCCTGGGGCTCTTTTACCACCATCATTTTGACTACACGGATGTAGTAGTAAATGGAGATAACGCTGGTAATTAAACCAATTAACACCAGATTATAAGCACCCGCTTGCCAGCCAGCCCAGAAAATGTAGAGCTTACCAAAGAAGCCTGCCAGTGGTGGAATTCCACCTAGGGACAGTAGACACAAACACAAACAAAGGGTTAATAGTGGATCTTTCTGGTATAGACCGGCATACTCACTAATCTGGTCTGTACCGGTGCGTAGGGAGAAGAGAATCACACAGGTGAAACCGCCCAAGTTCATAAACAGGTACACCATCAAATAGAAAATCATGCTGGCGTAGCCTGCGTCGGTGCCAATTACCAGGCCAATCATCATAAAGCCTGCTTGACCAATAGATGAGTAGGCCAACATACGCTTCATGCTGGTTTGAGCCAAGGCCACCACATTCCCCAGCACCATACTGAGAATAGCCAGAGCCGTAAATACAAACCGCCACTCGTCGGCAACGAGAGGGAAGGTGCTCACTAACAGGCGAATGGCTAGGGCAAAACCAGCTGCCTTGGAACCCACTGACAAAAAGGCAACCACTGGTGTAGGAGACCCTTCATAAACGTCGGGTGTCCACTGGTGGAAGGGCACAGCCGCGACCTTAAAGGCAATTCCTGCAATTACAAACACTAGGGCTATTACCAAGCCAATGGAACTATCGCTGGTCGTTGCCTGACTGGCCAGTGACTGTGCGATCGCACCAAGTCTTGTTTCACCACCGGAAAGCCCATACAGTAGCGACACCCCATACAAAAAAATAGCTGAACTAGCTGCCCCAATCAGCAAATACTTAAGTGCAGCCTCATTCGAGCGGGGATCACGCTTCATGTAGCCAGTCAGCAAATATGAAGAAATACTCAACGTCTCTAGGGATACAAAGATAGTTACTAGCTCATCAGCGCCAGCTAGAAACATGCCCCCTAGAGTGGCCGTTAGCAAAATACTTAAAAACTCTGCTAATGCCGTACCCGACTGCTCCACGTAGCGAATCGACATCGGCACCGTAACCGCTGCAGACAGCACAATAATGCCACGAAAAACAATGCTCAAAGCATCTCCGTTAAATTCTCCAAAAAAGGAGATCGGATTGCTCGTATCCCACTGCAGTGCCAGGGCTCCCACAGCGGCTAAACAGCCACCAATGGCAACATAGGGAACCCAACTTGATGAGGCGCGGCCTTGGATTAAATCGCCTACTAAAATTATTAAAATTGTCAGAATGACAATAGCTTCGGGCAAAATCATGCCCGTATTCAGCTGAGCAGCAAGACTGGCAACGTCCATGGGTGCAGTGGTTAAATATCCATTTGGCATCTTACCCTAGTATTCTCGCTCATCTGAAGCATCCCTAGGGAAATTCTTGAATCAGATTAAATTCTTTCAGGGAGCTGTCCTATCCAAAAAAAGTAATGAAAATGATGTCTATGTGCTTAAAAACTAGGCCCTGAAAGGTTTTAGTAACTAAATTTCTACCAAGGTTCCGCCATCCGCCATCTGCTGACTTTTCTGAACTAAATCTGATTAAAGGTGGACGAAATTTGCCATTTCGATCTATCGATATATAGAAGTGCCCATCACATGGACTTCAAATGTTGCAGGTACGGCTTTCAGCACTCAACCTATTGCATACACCTCTGATAAGTTCTGAGCTACATGCAATGGTTGTGTATAGTTAGCCAATGAAAACTGTCATCGTTATCGTCCCCCTCGGGCATTATTGCTATTGATAAAACGCTAGCGTCGTTTTATTAGCTCACCCCCCTAGCTTAGTGACTGTTTGCCAAGCCAAATAGAAAATCTGCTAGAGCCACTGCACCCGTTCGACCATTATTCTAAGTTCGCTGTATGTCCACCCTTGTTATTGTCGAGTCACCCACAAAGGCAAAAACAATTCGCAACTACCTACCCAGGGGCTACCGTGTGGAAGCGTCCATGGGGCATGTGCGCGATTTGCCCAAATCGGCAAGTGAAATTCCTGCCAGTGTCAAGGGAGAAAAATGGGCTCAGCTAGGTGTGAATGTGGACGCGGATTTTGAACCGCTATACCTGGTGCCCAAGGACAAAAAGAAGGTCGTCAAAGCTCTCAAGGACGCCTTAAAAGAAGCTGATGAGCTTGTCCTCGCGACGGATGAAGACCGCGAAGGGGAAAGCATCAGCTGGCATCTACTACAGCTGCTTAAGCCCAAGGTGCCCACCAAGCGCATGGTGTTCCATGAGATTACTGAGGATGCTATTCAAGCGGCCCTTGACAGCTGTCGTGACATTGATGGTCAGCTAGTGAGGGCTCAGGAAACTCGGCGGATTTTGGATCGTTTAGTGGGATACACTCTATCACCACTGCTCTGGAAAAAAATTGCTTGGGGGCTATCTGCTGGCCGGGTACAGTCGGTGGCCGTAAAGCTTCTGGTAGAACGGGAGCGGGATCGTCGGGCCTTTAAGCAAGGCACCTACTGGGATTTAAAGGCCACCCTTGAGCAGGCTAAAAATCCGTTTGAAGCCAAGCTGGTTAGCCTAGGTGGCACTCGCATAGCCACCGGTAGCGACTTTGATGAAAATACAGGGCAAATCATCGCTGGACGCAACGTGGTACTGCTGGATGAAAATCAGGCCCAAGCTCTAAAGCAACGTCTAGAAGCTAGCGTTTGGACTGTTTCTAATTTGGAGGAACGTCCCTCTAGTCCGAAGCCCGCACCGCCGTTCACCACATCCACATTGCAACAAGAGGCCAATCGTAAGCTCAGGCTTTCGGCCCGCGATACCATGCGCACCGCCCAATCTCTCTATGAAAAGGGCTTCATAACTTACATGCGTACGGATTCGGTAAATCTGTCTCAACAGGCCATCAACGCGGCTCGCACCTGTGTTGAGCAAAAGTACGGCAAGGAATATCTGAGTCCCAAACCACGCCAGTACGCCACTAAAAGCAAAGGCGCTCAGGAAGCCCATGAAGCGATTCGTCCAGCGGGGAGCACTTTTCGAACACCCCAGGAAACCGGGCTTAAGGATCGCGAGCGCAGCCTCTACGACCTCATTTGGAAGCGGACCGTAGCCTGTCAAATGGCCAATGCTCGCCAAACCCACATTACGGTTTCCATTGAAGTGGACGATGCAATCTTCAAAGCCACCGGTAAGCGTATCGATTTTCCAGGCTTTTTCCGGGCCTATGTCGAAGGTTCTGATGACCCTAATGCTGCTCTAGAAGATCGGGAAGTCACCCTGCCGCCCCTGAAAGTGGGCGATGCTCCCAATTGCACAGAGCTAGAACCCATTGGGCACGAAACTAAACCCCCGGCTAGGTATACCGAGGCTACGTTGGTAAAAACCCTTGAAAAAGAAGGCATTGGTCGCCCCAGTACCTATGCTTCGGTCATTGGAACCATCATTGACCGAGGGTATGTGCATCCGCTCAACAACAGCTTGATGCCCACCTTCACAGCATTTGCTGTAACCGATCTGCTGGACAAACATTTTCCAGATTTGGTGGATGTGAAGTTTACGGCTCGTATGGAGCGTACCCTGGACGAAATTTCTACTGGGGAAGCCGATTGGCTACCGTACTTGAAGGATTTTTATTCTGGCGATGCAGGACTTTCTGGTCAAGTAGAAGCGAGAGAAAGTCAGATTGATCCGGCAGAAGCCCGCACCGTGGACCTGTCTGACCTGAGTGCCAAGGTCCGTATTGGTAAGTACGGTCCCTACATTGAGGCGTTGAGCGAAGATGAAGGGGAAGAAGCTGAAACCGTACGGGCATCCATTCCCCTAGATGTCAGCCCTGCCGATCTTAGTGATGATCAGGTGCAGGTGCTGCTTAAGCAAAAAACAGAAGGACCGGAGAAGCTGGGTCTACACCCGGAGACGGGGGACCCGATTTATGCCTTGATCGGTCCCTATGGACCCTATGTACGTCTGGGAGACAAAACTGAAGAAAATCCTAAGCCTAAGCAGGTATCGCTACCCAAGGGTGTGACCCGTGAATCTGTGGATTTGGAAATGGCCGTGGGCCTACTGTCGCTACCTCGCTTACTGGGCTTACACCCTGAGACAGAGGCAAAGATCAAGGCCAGTCTGGGTCGATTTGGCCCCTACGTCGTCCATGACCAGGGCAAGGAAGGTAAAGACTATCGCTCCCTCAAAGGGGACGATGATGTGCTGACGGTCACTCTGGAGCGAGCCCTGGAACTACTGGCTCAGCCCAAGCGCGGACGTGGGCGTAAAGCGGCTAAGCCTTTGCGGGAACTGGGTAAGCATCCTGACTCAGAAGAACCCATCAACATTTACGATGGCCCCTATGGTCCTTATATCAAGTACGAGAAGGTGAATGCTTCTTTACCTGAGGGTAAAAAAGTAGAGGACATCACCCTGGAAGAGGCATTAGAAATCATTGCGGCAAAGGCGGCAACCAAGAAAACTACCCGTAAAAAGTCCACTACTAAGAAATCCACAACGAAAAAGTCTACAGCCAAAAAGACGACTGCGAAGAAATCCACGACCAAGCGGGCTAGCACAACTAAAAAGACGGGGTCAACTGCGGCTCAAAAGTCTACAACTCGGGCTAAAAAGTCCACTAGCACAAAGAAAACAGATACCAAAACAGGCAGCGACGCTGAGTAAGAAACATCAAAATTAAGGATGACGGTTTCCTACATGCAGATTCTGTAAACCGGTGGTAAATTAGCAAGCGTTGTTGGTCTCTTGCAATTGCCTATGGTGCTTAAACAACGGCCTCCCCTACTGCTAACCGCTGGTACTGCGGTTTTATTGATCCTGGGAGGAGCTGCCGCCTACCTGGGAATAAACGAGCGCCTGTTTAAATCCACGCAGTTACCCTCTGGAATGGAGTTGGTGCCGAGCGATGCACTGTTGGCTCTTACGCTGACAACGGATGAGAATCAGTGGACGCGTTTGCGTCAAATGGGCTCTGCTGAGTCTCAAAAAATACTGGATCGTTGGTTGTTAACCTGGCGCGATCGCATCCTGAGCAACCACGGCTATCGCTATCGCACCGATATTGAGCCTTGGATTGCAGACCAGGTAACCGTCGCCTTTTTACCTAAGACAGATGCGGGAGAAGGCGCGGCTGATCTCGTATTGCTGATTCCCATCGCCGACCCTCTCAAAGCCCAGGAACTATTATCTAAACCCAAGGATGACGTTACCTGGGTAGGGCGAGACTACAAAAATGCCACTATTCAGAGCATTACAACGGCTAATGGTGACACCTTTGAAAGCACGGTACTGGCCAATAAGTGGCTGGTAGTGGCAGCTAGTGTCAACAGTGTTGAAACCGTCATTGACCGCTTTGAAGGGGCGATACCATCCCTGCTGGAAAATGGAGCCTATGTAGCCGCCAACAAAACCTTGGACATGCCCTCTGGATTTGCCCAGGTTTACGTCAATGCGCCCGTAGCAGCGGAAGTTTTTACAGGGAGCGATACATTACCGGGCATTAACGGTGTCGCAGCAGTAGTATCCCTCCTGCCCAATGGATTCGACATTGAAGCGGCGAGCTGGTTAGGACCTGAAGATCAGCCGGTGTATCGGGATATCGTGAATCGTGACGCATGGACGCCTGAACGGTTGCCGGAGTCCACGGTCCTCATGATGTCCACTGGAAATATAGGCGCTCTGTGGCAAAGTTTAGCAGGGGCTGAAGGTGTAAGTGCGCTATTGCCCATTGCTCCAGATACCCTTGCCCAGGGGTTAAAACAGCGAACTGGATTGGATTTTGAGAATGATATTCTGCCCTGGCTGGGTGAGGAAATGACCTTTGGGCTATGGCCACCGGCTGTGAATGCGGCTGCCATGCCCATGGGCCAGCTTGCCCTAGTGGCGGAGGTAACCGACCGCGAAGCGGCAGAAAGTACCTGGAGCGAGCTAAATGAGGTAATGACTAATCGGTTTCGATTTGATGTGGAATCGGTTCAATCAGGCGAGCAACCTATCAATCAGCTGGTGTCTTACTACGGTGGCATTGCCATGGGCCATGGCTGGTTGGACCAAGATATTACCTTTTTTGGTGTAGGAGAAGATGTGGTCGATGCGATCGCACCGCAGCCTAGTCAAACGTTACAGACTAATCCCAGTTTTCAAACACTGTTGGACATTTCGCCGCAGGAGACAAGCGGCTACTTCTTTGCAGATATTGCTCGTATGCAAGAGCTGCAGGGAATGCTACCTTTTCCCACCCTGCCGGATGCTCCCGTTGTCTCTGCGATTCAGAGTATTGGTGTAACCACCAGCGTTCAAAACGAACGCACCCTACGCTACGACATTTTTGTTGAGCTGCCCAAAGGACGACGAGTTAAACCGTTGCCTGGTGGGAATGTTAGTCAAAACGAAGTAGAAAATACTGGTGAGTGATTGTTGAATAGGGGAAGAGTCCGCTATTCATAACGGATTTAGATCAAAGAGAGCAGCCTGAGAATTGATTCTCAGGCTGCTCTCTTCAAAGTCTTTAATTAATTTTCCTACCTGAAACTAAAGCATCAGACCGTAAATCAGACTCTAAGCTTCACCACTAGCGGAAGTAAATGCAGGGCTCAAAAACGCTACAAGTGCACCAATCAAGAACCCAGCAATGTTACGAGTCAGGGGTAACCAATCTTGCGTACGGGTTACCACCGGGCCGATACCAAACGCGATGAACAGCATGCCCCACAAGGGAGAAAAGATCAGCATCCACTGCCAGGAAAAGACTTGACCGTCTTTGCGAGGATGCGCCGCAAACCCACAAATCACGCCGCCTAAAACGGATGTAATTAGGGTCAAAATCCATTGTTCCTGAGGTAGACCTGGCACCACTGAGCAACCACCGCGAGACAGGCAAGTTTCTAAAGACGCAATGGACTGCATAATTGACTGGTCTTCCCCATTGTCACGGACAAAAAACTGGTTCCCAAAGCGGGTTTGCAACTCAATCCAGAACACCCGAGGCAGTAATGGATATACTGAGTCGCCCACACTAAAGTTCAGAATGTTGCCGCCGCGAGGGTCAGCGATTAGCATGACGCTTTTATCGTCTAGACCCCAAAAATCTTTAACAGCCCGGCCTGGCGTTTGATCAAACTGGGTCAGCACTCGCAGCTTCCAACCCGTTTCTTCCTCAAATTCAGGTAAATGTTCATTGAGATACTCTTCCTGAGAATTGGTCAGAATCTTTGCCAAATCAATCACCATCGTTGGTTCATCTGGCAACAGCTCCGGATTGTTATAGGCGTGGGCAGCAGGCGCTACCGTGCCAAAAGCAATACAACAAACCAGCAAACTTCCCAATAGATAAGTTTGCAACCAACTCTTAAGGCGTGCGGTCATAATGTTTACACTTATTTACCTACCTTTAATGTAAAGAAGAAGACTAACGTCCGTCAATCACTGACATTTGTAGGAGGGGTAGATGGCCCACCAGCTGTTGCCCCGTCAGGACTAGCGTCAACGGAATTGGATGGAGGTACCGATGAATGTTTCTGAGAAGATTTTTTAGCCTGGGGCTTAATCGGCGGACGACGTTTGGAACGGGACGATTTCTTTGAGGGCTTTGCAGGCTTTGTTAGCACCCGCCAGGCTGCCCTAAACCCCATCGCGACACTGCGGGTGGTGCGTTGAGCCTGAACCGCTTGCTGGCGAACATCACTAATGCCATGGTCCACATGCTTAACAATGTTGCGGGCGCTGCTAATGCCGTCGGTCATATCATCGGCCAAACCGCTGAGGTCAGCCCCGGTATGACGCATTGCTTCTAGGGTGCGAGGCAGCTCCCGATCAAGGGTGTCAAACAGCTTCTCAGCACTGCGAGCCGCCCGCGATAGCCCTATCAGCGCCGGAACAGACACACACACTAAAGCAATTAGGCCAAGGGCCAATAACAAAATCGATAGGCCTAGCCAAAACACAGGATTAGTCACGCTGGGAATTAGTGACGTTAGCGTCTCGGGCAGACTTGAGGAATTCTGCGCGACTGGCAGCCTGTCCAGCGATCAGAGCATCTTTAAGACGCGCTAGGGTACTATCCCAATTTTGTAATGTTGTGTGGGATAGCTTATCAGCATGAAAATGCAGGCTGGTGGATAGGTCTTCGACTAAGTCGGGGACTGCATTCGCTGATTTTTTAAGAACTTTACGGGTGTGTTGACCACTGCGAGGAGCAATAAGCAGGCCAATCACTGTACCGAGGGCTGTACCGGCCAAAAGTCCACCCACAAAATTACCAGAGTCGTTTTGGGTCATTTTCTACACCTGCGAATATGTTGTGCACGTAGTTCACACTATCGAGGATTGCTAAAACCATAGGTTTATAAAATCCCTATCGCCGCTTGCTGATGAACCAAAGCAGCTTAAGAAACTTTACCAGTTGTATCAACTGTCGCTGCTGAAGCTGCCATTGCAAATGATTTAGCTGCCACAGACGCAACTGGGTGCGTTGCTGAGTAAGGTTTAGTGCCTGCTCGGTTAGGGTACCTTCTAAAAACACCATCCAACGATTGAGGTCGCGGTTGAGTTGAATAATTTGGCGTTGCCAGCCAATTATTCGCCAGGACAGCAAAAAACAGAGTAGCGCGATCGCAACATTAAAAACAGTTAGGGCAATCAGCATAGTGGCTCCACAATACGTTGAACCCAGGTCAAAACACATCCCACACTTATAAAGTTAAAACGCCAAGGATGATTAGCCACCGAGGTCGCTGCTGATTTAGGGGATGAAATGCTCTGTAGAGCCTACCAGTTGCCTGGACATGGCAGAGAAACTCAGCCGGAGGATCAGCAACGCCAGATAAACTTTTCAGTCAAAATCAACAAACCATTGTTAATGCAACGACATTTACCCTTACCCTGGTGGGTCAGATATTGCAGCTGTTCAAATGTTATCGCCCGGTGTCATGGTGCAAGCTCCTGCTTCTGTTCTATATGTCAATGGTGTAACCGGCCAGACTCAAGGGACCGGCAGCCGACAATCACCCTTTAAAACCCTTACTCAAGCCCTTAGACAGGCAGCAACGGGTGCCACGGTACAGATAGAAGCAGGCACCTACAGCAGTGGCGAATCGTTTCCGCTAACGGTTGCTGCAGGGGTCACAGTAGTGGGGTTAGGTGGTACCGTTACCATCCGAGGTGGCGGCATGTTGGCGACTGAAGAGATGGGACTCCAGTCCGTTACTCTCCAGCTGCAAAATCGCGCTCAGCTTCGCAGCATTACTGTTACCAACCCCGATAACCAAGGTATTGGGGTGTGGTTAGAAGATGGAACAGCACTCCTTACTCGCTGTCGCCTGCTGGGCTGTGGCCGAGACGGTGTACATGCCACCGGAGACGCTATGCCAGTACTTTTAGATAATGAATTTTCCTTTAACAATGCCAGCGGCCTATTTATGGCTCGACAAACTAAGGGAGAAGTTCGCCAAAATCGCTTTATCAACACCAGCTTTGGCATTGCTCTCAGCGACCAGGCTGCGCCGCTGCTGGTGGACAACGACGTAATTGAAAACCGAGCCGGAGTTGTTCTATCTCGTTCAGCGCGACCTGTCCTGCGACAAAACCGTATTCGTCAGAATAAAGCCTCCGGTCTATGGATGCAGGACGATAGCCAGCCGGATATTGGCCTCAGTCAGGATTTGGGCGGTAATTCTTTTCAAGACAATGGCCAATGGGATATTCGCAACGACAGTCGGCAAGCCCTCAATTCAGCCGGTAACTTTATCAATCCCAATCGGGTTAAAGGCAATATTCGTTATGTAGCCAGTGAACTACCTGATCCCATTGCTGTACCTTCAGTACTCTTAGGTAAGGTCAAACCCCAAGGCGTCCCAGAGACACCCAAAAAAATCACAACACCGTCGGCCAATCTCGATAGCCAGTTTCAGGATGTGATGGGCCATTGGTCAGCGCCATTTATCAATGCCATGGCTGACGCAAATCTGGTTAAGGGCTTTTTAGATGGGTCTTTTCGCCCTGATGCCCTAGTGACTAGAGCTCAGTTTGCCGCCCTAATCATGGCCACATTTCCAGCCACCGGTGGCGATCAGCGTCGGTTTAAGGCATTTTCGGATATCGCTTCAGACTTTTGGGCGCGTCAGGTGATTTATCAAGCCCAGGCCCAAGGGTTTCTAGCCGGGTTTCCCGATGGTACGTTTCGCCCCAATAATCCACTGACTCGGGTACAGGCCCTGGTAGCCCTGGTTAATGGCCTCCGCTTAGGGCAGGGAGAAGCGTCTGAGCTGGGAGTTTACACCGACCGCGCCCAGGTACCCACCTATGCAGTAGAAGAAGTCGCCATCGCCACTCGACGCAGCATTGTGGTGAACCATCCAGATGTGGCTCGACTGCGGCCTATGGAACCCATTACTCGGGGCGAAACTACGGCCCTAGTTCACCAATGTTTGGTCAATTTAGGGCGGATGCAGTCCCCCAATTCCCCCTTTATCGTTCGTCCCCAGGTGGCCAGCAGCGTGGCTAATGTGGTGGCCACCCACTGGGCCAGTGACTTTTTACAGCCCCTGATAGCTCACAATTTACTGGATGCCACCTGTGATGCCGATGACCCCGTAACCCGCGCTCAGTTTGCCAGCTTGGTGGCAGCGGCATTTACCCCTGAGCCTCGCCGTTATCCTGTGGCATTTCGCGATGTCCCTGAATCCCACTGGGCCGCTCAGACAATTCAGACGGTCTATCGGGGTAAGTTTCTGTCTGGCTTTCCCGACTATACCTTTGCGCCAGAGCAGCCTATCCTCAAAATTCAGGTGTTGTTAGCTCTTGTCAGTGGCCTAAATCTGAAGGCTAAGGGAACGGCGGGCATGCTGTCTCGCTATCAGGATCAAGATCAGGTGCCTCGCTATGCGGTGGGCGCGATCTCAACCGCCACTAAACTCGGTTTAGTGTTTAACCATCCCAGGATAGACATGCTCACACCTAATGAAGTGGCGACCTGGGATACCGTCGCCGCTATGGTCTATCAGGGCATGGTTCTGAAAAAACGAATGCCACCTGTAGGATCTCCCTACCAGGTGGCAATTGCAGACTAAACCACATAACTCACATCACATTTGGACTCAAAGTTAATCTCTCTCTATCCACGAGAGTGACGATTCCTATTTCTGTATCTGCTATACCTTCCTACTGTACCGCTACCCCCTTTAACAGTCTCTTCCTGTGAAACGGTTAACGGTTTCCAAAGTGATTTAGGTGTCTTTTCTGTCTGGTTATTAGCGTTCATATCTGACGACTGGGTAAATATCGTTGGTAACGTAGCTCTATTACATCAATGCCCTTCCGTTAAAACATTGAGGAAGTTACGGAAATTGCTTATGAAGTTCAGTAGAAGTCATGGCTGCTCTTTTTCTGGCAATGTGGGTGACTATCAACGTCTCAGTGATGGCACTGCTAAAGGCTAATTTCCTCTCTTGGCCGCAATTTTTCCAGCAAGTGTTTTAAACAACACTCATATGATGGGATGATATTCCGTAACGCTTTGTTACAGATGGCTCATTAATTATTTAGAGGATAGTGCAATGGCAGAAATCCAATTTGCTCGGGGTGTAGCTGAGGAAATTATTCCAGATGTGCGGTTAACCCGTGCCAAGGATGGTAGCGACGGCACTGCTACTTTTTACTTTGATGAGCCCAGAGCTCTTATGGAAGAAGGCTTTGAAGTAACTGGTCTGTACTTAGTAGACGAAGAAGGCGAAATCGTTAGCCGCGAAGTCAACGCCAAATTTATTAACGGTGCGCCTGCTGCCTTAGAAGCACGACTGTTGATTAAAAGCCCTGAGGAGTGGGAACGGTTTATGCGATTTATGAACCGCTACGCTGAGAAAAATGGTTTGGGCTTTACTAAGAGCTAGAGAAAGATGAAGTCGGAATTCGGAAGTCGGAATTCATCTTTCGAATTCCAACCTAAATTTCTATGTCTAGCCCTCACCCCGATCCAGATTTTCGGCCAGCGTTATGCGGTGTGATTACCGTTAGCGACACCCGTACTGTGGATACTGACAAGAGTGGTCAGCTAATCAAGGTTAAATTACGGGAAGCTGGGCATCGTTTAGAGGCTTACCGACTGGTCAAAGATGAGCCCGATAAAATCAAAGTTTTAGTGCAGCAGTTGGTGCCAACGGTTGATGTCATTATTTGCAATGGTGGTACTGGGATCGCTCCACGAGATGCTACCTATGATGCAGTTTCTGTCTTACTAACAAAAGAAATTCCTGGCTTTGGAGAAATTTTTCGTCAGCTTAGCTATTCTGAAATTGGCTCTCGGGCGATCGCATCTAGAGCAACTGCAGGGGTATATCAATCTACGCTGATATTCTTACTGCCTGGTTCTAGTAATGGTGTCAAACTAGCGATGGATGCGCTTATTCTGCCAGAACTACAGCATCTGGTTCGCCAGATACAAGGGTAGCTACAGGTATCCGATTTTGAGATTTCTCAGAGTTTTCCACAATTTCTACGGGTGTTTTAACCCAGTCTTTACCTGGTGTCTGAAAGCCCCCGTTATAGTGAGTCTTGAGATTTTTCTTAGCGTTGCTGCTCATCGGTATGATTTGATGCGTCCAGTTTAGAGTATTAGTGAGTTCTATCAGTCCTTTAATTTTCTACCCTAGCAGCGGCGTATTTTTCGACAGCACAAAATGGTTCCCATTGTTCGGTTGGGCGCACTATTAGGGTTGGTTTTCCTTAGTGGCTGTGGCCAAAACCTAAACATATCTCGCATAGAGTCCAGGATTCAGGATGACATTGAGCGCCAGGGGCGACGGCTCACCCTGAAGGATGTAATCTGCCCAGGTAGTGTGGCCAAACAAGCAGAGGCTTACTTTCGCTGCGTGGGAGAGTTGCCTGACGGTGGTCAATTCACGATTAATGTGATCCAGCAAGACGATCAAGGCAGTGTGGTCTGGGATGTTCCAAGTTCGAAGGTAATCATCAACTTGGCCTCCCTGGAAGAAAGCATTCAAGACGAGCTCAAAGATGCTGTTGGTAAGCGCCTGACTATTGACTGTGGTGATACCTATCGCATTAATCAGCGGGGAGATACCTTTGAATGTGATGTGATCGGTGCTGGTACCGTCGCAGCCGGTCGCGTGGTGTCAATTTTGGTTAAAGTGGGCGGCGACAGTAATTTGGAATGGCAGGAGGTTGTAGTGGATAGTGCACCAGTAGCGGGTGGTACTGCACCTGGTGCTGGCAGTGCACCTACTGGTGCAGCCACTGCCTCACCTCAGACTGCGGCTACTCCGGAAACACAGCAAACACCGGTTAGCGAGACTGCTCCAGCCGCGTCACAAGAAGAGGAAGACGATGAGGACGATCGTCAATAGACGACGATGAGAACGCTACATCATGGCCCGCTGAAACGTTCGAAGCGTAGTTTAACCGACAAAGTGAGATAGGTACACAACCGAGGAGATAGGTAATGGCAACTGTATTTGACTTTCTAGCTAGGGGTGGCCCGGTGATGGTCCCGATTGTTGGGGCGTCGGTACTTACAATTTCCTGTGCCCTAGAACGGACACGGTTTTGGTCTGACCTGCTGCGACGTGAAGGCAAAATTGTAAACGACGTACTAAAAGCAGCTCCTCGGGATTTGAATGAAGCAGCTGCGATCGCGAACCAACATAGCGACACTCCCATGGGCCGCTTTTTATATGCACCTCTGCGACTGCGCAATGCCTCACCCGAAACCTTCCGTTTAGCGATGGAAACCGCAGCGGATAGAGAATTCGTCAAAATGCGTCAGGGTGAAAAACTACTCGAAACTATCGTTGCCATTTCCCCATTGCTTGGATTACTTGGAACGGTAACGGGGCTAATTGCCACCTTCTATAGTCTGGACATTGGTGGTAGCGGCGGCGGGGAAGGCGCTAGTCAAGCCGCCGCTGGTATTGGTGAAGCTCTGATTACCACCGCTGCGGGCATGGTAGTGGCGATCTTGGCTCTGCTAGTTCTGCGGGTGTTGGTCTCATTACAAAGCCAGCAGACCGACTATTTCTCTGAAGCTGGTAATGAGCTAGAGCTCATCTATCGACAAAACTGGTACGAGCCTGCCCTACTTGCTGCTGAAAACGGCCATACACCGGACGAGGCACCAGTACCTGCAACCTATCAATAGTTGTTTGAAATATGCCTTTAGGTAAACACAAAGAAAGCAAAATTCCCCACATTGATCTGATACCCATGCTCACGGTGATGATGGGTGTGTTGGCGTTTTTTGTCGTTATTGCCGTCTCCTTAGGTAGTGAACAGCTTATTGAGGTAGAACTGCCACCAGAACAAACCGAAGACACACCGCCAGATCAGCTACCCTCCATCAACGAAATATTTATTGTAGAGATGGATAAAGACCAAAAAACGTTTCTTAACGGTCAGCCACTGGATAGTGCTCAGCTAGCCTTAGAAATTAGCGATTATATTGAAAAGAATCCTACAAAGACAGTGTATTTGGTGCCCGATCAAGAACTGCCCTACGAAAATGTTATGCAGTTTCTCGGAGATATGCGGGCAGTAGGGGGAGACCAGGTTTCCCTAGCATTAGAAGATCCTGAGGAGTAGTAAGAACCATGGGATTACGGTCTCGCTATCAGAATTCTGGTGTACCTGAGGTGAATCTGGTACCGATGATGGATGTATTAATGACGGTTCTCACCTTTTTTGTGATTATTTCCATGGAACTGAGTGGTGTACAGATTTTTGGAGTGAGCTTGCCGCAAGCTGTTTCTGGTGTAGATGAAGAAGTTGTTGAAAAGATAGAACCTTTAGTGATTGGGCTACGGGAAGATGGTCAGACAGTTTATAACGATGAGGCTGTAACAATTCCTGCATTAGCGCCCATTATTCAAGGATATTTTGCAGAGAATCCTGATGGGTTTGTTATGTTAAAAGCGGATCGAACATTACCCTATTCTGATGTTGCAACGTTGTTGGCAGATTTGCGAAGTATCGGTGGAAAAAAAGTCTCACTGGCAGTAGAGTAATTTCAATTAAACAGCATCTAATTCCCCAGAATAGTTTTCAGTAAATTGATAGAAATAAAATTCTAAGCGCCAGACAGAGCTCTAATTGGGATGAATTCAGCGGTTCTCTAACCCAGAGCAATTACTGATTTCGAGAACTTATGGGCATGGTGTGTTCTAAAGTTTGTCAACAATCTGACATAAGCGATGCATGAGAGCACACCTACGGTTGCTGAAGGGGGAGATGACCTCTTTCTGCTAGCTCAGATTATTGCGTAGCAGCTAAATCAAAGTTTTCTAAGGAAGACTTTAAGAAAAGACTCAAAATTACTCAGAGACTCTTTTTTAGGTTGGAGGACCAAAAGCTCAAAACTATATAAATTATGACTCCATCCTATTTTCAACTACACGACCATCAACATGCAAAATCACAATAAAACATTGTTTTGACTTATGTGTAAGTATATATCCCAGATAAGATTGTAAAGACTAAACCTTTACAATCTTATCTGAAAATAACCTCACAGAAATTTAATTAGAAGCTCAGCAGTCTTACTGTGCTTATTACTCCTGCATCTATGAGAGTATGTTCCTATACGTAACCCAGAGAATAGGTTACATAGAATTTTCTCTTAGTCTGTAGGAGGAGCAGAGTACTCTCTATTCTCTCCATTTGTAAATACGCTCTCTTTTTGGGCACTTTAGGACTAGGAATAATTAGTTAACGAAAGTTGTTCGGAGTAATCTAGCGTGGTGTTACTGAATGAGCTTAATCATCAATCTCACCAGAGCCAAGAGCGGCTACCCAATACGCTGGCTGGCTGTCACGATGAGCTAAAGTCATTACGTGCAGCCCACCAGCAAGAACTGGCCCGGCGTCAGCAAGTTGAAGACAAACTTCGAGATTCACAACAGCTACTCCAGCTAGTTATGGATACCTTGCCAGAAGCAATTTTCTGGAAGGATCAGAATTCTACTTTTCTGGGTTGTAATAAGAACTTTTCAGAAGATGCTGGTTTAAGCTCTCCAGATGAGATCGTTGGTAAAAATGACTATGATATGCCTTGGAAAAAGGAGGAGACTGAGTTTTACCTCAAGTGCGATCGGCGCGTGATGGAATCTAACCGAGCTGAAATCGGTATTATTGAACCTCAACTACACAGTAGCGGTGAACAAACCTGGTTAGAAACGAATAAAGTACCACTTCACGATGTTGAAGGAAATGTCATCGGTATCCTAGGGACATATCAGGACATTACGCGACGGCGGCAAGCTGAGCTTGATCTACAGGAACTGAATCAAAAATTACAGTGCCAAACAATCGAATTGAATGCGGCCCTATTTCAACTGCAACAATCTCAATTACATTTGGTTCAACGTGAGAAAATGTCTGCTCTCGGTAATCTAGTGGCTGGTGTAGCTCATGAAATCAATAATCCCGTGAGCTGTCTCTCGGGCAACTTGAAACATGCTCAGGCATATGTAAAAGACATATTGCGAGTGATTGAGCTCTATCAACAAACTTTCCCTAATCCAGGGGAAGACATTGAGCAGATCCTTGAAGACATTGAACTTGAATTCCTACAGGAAGATTTGCCCAAACTTCTGGTTTCTATGAAAGAAGGAGCGAAGCGAATTTGTGACATCAGCACCAGTTTACGCACCTTCTCCAGAGCTGACACCGCTATTCCTACCGCTTTCAACATTCATGAGGGGCTAGACAGTACACTGCTCATCCTGAAACATCGACTCAAGGCTAATGAGCAGCGCCCTGAGATTCAGATTCATAAACAGTATGGGGAGCTATCCAGCGTTGATTGCTTTGCTGGACAGCTCAATCAAGTCTTTATGAATTTGCTTTCCAATGCTATTGACGCGCTAGAAGAATCTAATTTTGGAAGAAATTTACAGGAGATTAAAGCTGTGCCAAATCAGATTACAGTGACTACTCGCCTCAGTGAGGATGACGATCAGGTTCAAATTAGTATCACTGATAATGGACCAGGTATTCCAGCGGATGTGCAACATAAGATTTTCGACCAGTACTTTACGACCAAAGGTGTTGGGAAGGGCACAGGAGTAGGTTTGGCTATCAGTCAGCAAATTGTTACTGAAAAGCATGGCGGAACACTCAGTATTCATTCCCAACCTGGGCAAGGGACCGAATTTATAATTGGCTTACCGATCAAGCAAACTACATAGGCTCTCTAGAGGTTGCTAACCATATTCATTTAGCGATAGATTACCTGACATTTGAGCCTTGTAACCATTTTTGACTAATATTGTGCGCATTGCCGAATACTGCCATCTCGAAAAGTGATGGTCCGTCGACAGCGTTGAGCCACTTCCGGATCGTGGGTAACCATCACCAGGGTCATCCCCTGATGATTTAGCTCCGCAAAGATATCCATAATTTCCTGGCTCATTTGAGTATCTAAGGCACCCGTTGGTTCATCGGCCAGGAGTAACTTAGGCTGATTGACAATGGCCCGTGCGATCGCTACCCGCTGCTGCTGACCACCGGACAGCTGATTAGGCCGATTAGCCAGCCTATCCCCCAGACCTACCCGCTGCAGCGCTGCAATAGCCCGAGACTCTCGTTCACCAGCAGGTACCCCAGCATAAATCATAGGTAACACAACATTATCTACTGCAGTGAGCTGGTGTAGTAAATGGAACTGTTGAAAAATAAAGCCAATTTTACGATTGCGAATGCTAGCTAATTGCTTTGCCTCTAAGTGGGCAATCTCCTCCCCATCTAACCAATAGTCTCCTTGGGTGGGACGATCAAGACAGCCAATCATATTCATCATGGTTGACTTGCCCGAGCCGGAAGGCCCCATAATGGCGCAATAGTCTCCTGCCTCAATGGTGAGGTCAACAGCCCTTAAGGCATACACCTGGAGGTCTCCCATCCCATAGGTTTTAGAGATATTTTGCAGTTGAATAAGGTGACTCATAGTATGCCAGAGTAAGAGGGGAATGGTAAAAGGAAGCTGTATCAATTCCTAATGACTTGGAGAAATTAGGGTCTATGCCCTTGCCACCCACCCCTGCTCCCTTTACCCCGTCTTAATTAAGATAATTAGCTTTGACAGACCATTAAATTGCATCAACTCCGCAGAGCCACAATCGGATCAAGATTCGCCGCTCTCTGCGCAGGGGCAATACCAAAAATCAGGCCAATACTGCCTGATACGGTAAACGAAACCAAAACAGCACTTAGGCTAAACACAGCTTCTAAAGGACTAAATAAGGCCAGACAGACAACACCAACTAGACCTACACCAATGCCAATCATGCCGCCCGTTGCTGCTAGGATGACGGCTTCAATGGTGAACTGGGATAAAATATCTGCCCCAGTAGCCCCGATGGCTTTGCGGAGACCGATTTCTCCCGTACGTTCTGTCACCGATACCAACATGATGTTCATAATGCCAATGCCCCCCACCAACAGTGAGATACCGGCAGTAAAGCCTAGGACAAGAACTAGAATGTCGGTGATGCTGCTAGATCGCTCCAATAATTCCTGCTGACTTTGTAAGGAAAAGTCGTCGTCCCCTTGCAAAATGTTGTGGCGTAGACGTAATAAATTTCTAATTTGATAAATGGCTGCATTGGTCATATCCGGGCTTTTTAAAGACACTGAAATCACCTGGACCGTTGGGCTGATTTTGCCGGTTTCTTGACCTGTTAGCTGACTCACCATCACATTAATTGGAATATAAACGGCCTCATCTTCATTTTGGCCAGATGAAGAACCACGTTCTTTCACAACACCGTTTACTGTAAAGCTGAGGTTATTAATGCGGATTTTACGTCCGACCGGCTCTTGACTGCCAAACAATGTGCGAGCGGTTTCACTACCCAGAACAGCCACTCGAGCGTTGGTGTGGAGATCAATCGAAGTTAAGAACTGGCCTTGAGCCATCTGGATATCTCGAACAACTGAATAGTCTGGAGTTGTTCCTGTAATACTAGATTGGGTCTCTGCAGCCCCCTGGACAATACGTAACCGTGTACTCTTTTGAGGTGCAACAGCACGGACTGTTGATACTTCTTGGCTTATGGCTGTAGCATCCGCTAATGTGAGGGTATCGGCCTGGGCCACGCCAGATAATGGCCCTCGTTGAGCGTCACCAGGGGTAATAAATAGTAGATTAGTTCCTAGGGATTCAAATTGTGCAGTGACAAATTCTTGGGCGGCTTCTCCAGCAGCTACCATAGCAATGACAGATGCATTGCCAATGATAATTCCTAGCATAGTGAGGCCACTTTGCATTTTGTTGGCCGCTAGGGTTTTGACGGCCATTTTGGCATTTTCAAAAACATTGAATCCCATGGGTCAAGTGTGCTAGGTGTTTTGTAGTATTGATAAATCTTTCTTAGCGTAGCTTCAAAAAAGTGTGATTTGTGCAAACTTGATTTTCTAAGGCGGAAATGATCTAGATCCGCCACGGCGACGTCTCGTTTCTGGAGGAAGTTCTAGAAAGATTTGATCGCCTATTTCCAATCCTTGAACAATTTGGGTGTTCCCAGCCTGGGTGACGCCGACAGTTACGGGTTGAAAGGTGACATTTCCCTCGCTATCGGGCCTCTGTACACCCAGCTCTCCATCTTGGGTTGCGATCGCAACAGTCGGCACCATCAAAGCATTGGCTAACGTCTCACCCAGGAAAATAGCATCCACTGTCATCCCTGACTTTAGTTGGTCAGCTCCGGTCAATAGTTCGACCACAACCTGAAATGTGGTGACGTTATTCTCAATGATGGCTTCTGGGGCAATTCGCTGCACCCGACCTGTGTAGACCTGGTTAGGAAATGCTTCTGCCACAATCTCAACCATTTGACCCACCTCAATCTGGCCAATGTTAGCTTCTAAAATATCTACTTCAACTTCCAGCCCCGAAGACAGTGCCAAAATAGAACTAGATGTAGCGGAAGCTGTCGCCGAAGCAGTTGTCGTAGGCGTCACAATTGCCCCAATGGTGGCATAGGTTTGGGTAACATACCCATCAAAAGGAGCGCGGATGTTGGCCTCCGATAGTTCGGTTTCAATGACTTTGATCTGTGCCTGTGCCGCTGCTACATTGGCTGCTGCCGCTGCAATCTCTTCAGGGCGCGAGCCATTGGTGGTTGCTTGTAACTGTTGCTGCACTTCATCAAAATTTGCTGCTGCATTTTGGGCTTCATTCACATACTGATCTAGCTCATCCTGAGAAATTGCTCCCTGTTGGGCTAAATCTTCAAACCTTACAAGGCGCGCTGTTGTCAAATCTGCTTGGGATTGGGCCGCCACCAAACGCGCTTCAGCCTGGAGAATATCCTCTTCGCGATTGCCTGCTAAAATTCTGGCATAATCGGCCTCAGCTTGGTCCAGATTTGCTTCTCGCTGCTGTAGCTCAGCCGCCAAGCTGCCCACTTCCATACGTGCAACCACCTGACCTGTCTCAACTCGATCGCCTTGCTGGACATTGAGCTCGGCCAAACGGCCGGTTGTTTTTGGGCTAAGGTTAACAGTATCTTTCGAGATTACAGTGCCGCTGCCCTCAACCCGAATAGCCAAAGGTTCACGGGTTACTGGGACCGTCAATGCTTCCAGAGACTCAGAGTTACGAGGCGCAGATGAGCGACGAGCGACCCCTAGTCCCAGGAACAAAATTAGACTCAGTATGCCTACAAACCAAGGCCAATGACGGTTCGCTTTTTTCTGTGGTTTAGGTGCAATCGATTTTTCAGTTGAGATCGCTAGTGTCCTACTAGCACCAGGATGATTATTCATCGTAATACCGAATATGGAAAAAAACTCCTCTTAGCCTCTTAAATCAGATTAAGAGGAGTTTTGGTGTGGAGGTGTCCTTAACACAATGAAATCTTCTTTAGAACTGGGTAAACCCAGCCATGTCCATAATCCCTTGAAGTTGAGTGGGAGTGAGTACTTGGCGAAGCTCAACAACTGTTTCTCGGCGTGCTAAGGCTAGCTGTTCCGCCTGGGAATCGGTTAAATTGAGGTCCTCCTGTAGCGCCTGAGGATCCTGATTTTGTTCCTCACGGGCAGCTTTTATCAACTCGAACTGCTCAGTCGTGAGAATATCCTCAACTTCAGAATTCAAACTTCGCATGATACCGCCTACCTCTCGCATTTGCGAACGGCTTAAACCGAGTTCTTCTGCTGTTTCTCGAAAGGCGCTCCGGCTAACCTGAGCAGCAGCGGGCTGAATGCTGAGACTTCCGATTCCTAAAGCGACTAGTAAAAATGCGTTGATGATTTGTTTGCGTGTGAGTCGAAATTGCATAAGAATGCTCCGATTAGTCATAAATATGTTCCCTTGTTTGGAACATGTTTATCCTATGCAATCTGCCCCGATCAGCGCTTGTACCAAACTTCCTAAATTGAATAGGACATATGTCCCAAAGCTGTATCAATGCGCCGGAGGGGACAATAAACTACTCGATTACTCCACAACTTGTCGCAGGCAATATCCGTTTGGCCCCTTTCAGAATCAGATAAGATTGTGCTGGGTGACCTAGCATAGCCATATTGTGTTTATAAGATAGCTAACACTATGCAATCAGAGAAACAAAAAGTATCTACCAGGTATTAACTTACTCTTATGAGCTGTTAAGAAACTACTTCACGGTTTAAGCCTGAAAAGCTTGTTAAGTCATGATTTAAATGCACAAGGCCATGATTCTAATTTTTAACAAGCCCTTATTGCCTCTCAGCTTTCATAAAGGAGTCAATCATGCATATACGAGTAGCAACACATCGTGATCAAGACAATATTCACAATGTTCATTGGTCTGCTTTTCCTGAGAGTGAACGAGAGGTTGTTGCCAAACTGGCAATCAACCTGCTGTTAGAAAAAACAACGCCTTCAGTCATCTCTTTGGTGGCTGAAAGTGAGGATAATGTGGTCGGTCACATGGCTTTTAGTCCTGTCACTCTTGATAGCAGTGATAGCAAAGGCTATATTCTGGCCCCCCTTGCTGTTAAACCCGAATACCAAAAACGTCGCATTGGTTCGCAGCTAATCGAAACCGGCATGGAACAGCTGTCGATCGTGGATGTGGATATTCTTTTTGTTTATGGTGACCCTAATTACTACGGTAGATTTGGCTTTAATGCCGATGCTGCTGAAAGCTATATTCCACCCTACAAGCTAGAGTATCCCTTTGGGTGGCAGGCTATAATCCTTAGCGAACGCAGTATTAAACAACCTCTGACCCAAATAGCCTGTGTCCAATCTTTATCCGATCCAGCGCTATGGTAAGTCCGGAACTCGCGCACAATTGGCTCTATACCCTTCGCGAGCGTTTAACAGCGGATCAGAAAGGACGCTTTGAAAGCTACCAAGCCTTTTCTGGCTTTATCCACATCACAGAACTAATCACCCTAGATTCCATGATGTGTCCTGATCTCGTCACTGAACTACGGTCCGAAGACTGGCAGCACAATATACACCAAGACTTTCGTACAGGGTTATTTCATAATCTTGACTATCTGCTCACACGCCAACCACTGGACCCAGCAAAACATCAGGTACTTGCTGTCATGGAATGCCCATCTGTTATCCATAAAGTGCCTCCAGGCTTTACCGCCTGTGGTTACGACATTATGGATGCCTACTTTGGTAACAGTACACTAACCAACTGTGGTTCAATTCCTGACGCATTTCATCCATCGAATGTTAACAGTTTTGGCTTGATTGACGATTGTGATACAGCGTTTGCCATTCGCAACACGATGCACCAACTGCAGCCCGATGATCCGCATCTGGGTAGATGCGAAGTTTGGCTGCTCGCTCGCAAATTACTGAATTAAATTAAGCACTACAGATGCGTCCAAAAGACATTTATTTAGCCTAAGGAGACAACAGGCTGGGAGAAAGTTTTTGCAATGAGAATTCTGTTTCCTGATGGTGGGTTTGCCATTTATGTAGCTCACCGTTGCGCCATACCTGGGGTAACCCTGTACCCTGAGAATTAGATGAAATTGCAACAGTTTCTCTTCGACTTCCCCTATACTCAATCTGGTCTTCTGTCACCGTTAGCCGAGAGTGAGTATTAACCGCTTGCGTAAAATTATCAAGGCTGCCGTGACTTTGAAACTCTCCAATTTCTATAGCAAAGCCAGTCTCAAAGGGATGAATCGCTATCCAGGTGAGATCGCAGGCCATAAATGTTTTATCTGTTGTCGTGTCCGTACTGCAGCCATCAGGCGCTGTGATTATCGGTGTTTCTGCCCCTTGCCAGATTAGTAGATTTTTATACTGGGCAACGGTGTGGGGCTTTTGAGCAGTTACCGTCAGCCCATCGGTGCTGCCTCGATCATTCATCACCCGCAGACTAAAACCACTCCAATCGCCTCCGGTACCTTTTGCTAGACTGCCGAGCTGGTAGCTATGGCCCATATAAATCGTTTCATAAAAGGCCGGACCGTAGCGTCCCGGTTTCCAATTTTCGTAGTGGGGATGGGTGCGCCGTAACTCAACCGGTTTAGCAAATTTACGCTGTGCGATCGCAACCACCTCATCCGGTGGCAGATAGTCGCTGGTAATTCCATAGAGCCAGTCTCGCTCGATGTCTGTCGGTGCAGGGCCATCCCCAAAATGAAGCCAGAAAAACCGGGCTGCATTTTCCCCATAGGTACGCTTAGATGGTCCATTCCAGCTGCCGCGCCAGTACTTGATCGCCGCTGAGCGATACAGCCAGTCCAGTGCATCTTGAGCTAGCTGTTTGACCTCAGGGTCCTTTGCAAAGTCGTACAGGTTTAGATAAGCAGCGGTTGTAAATCCGTGGTAGACCGGACTGTCCCATTCCCCCATGCCAATGTCCAACAGCGTAGAAACGTAACGTTCTAGCCGTTGCTTATAGACTAACCGTGTGATCTCATTACCGGTTTCCTCCGCCATCAGATACACCGATGTATCCCGCATGGCCCGAAGATTATCCGTATTACGACAGTCCACCGGAGTCTGGCAATCATCCTTGGAACGAGACCAAAACTTACGGGGTGGGTTGGCCGTACGGGTAAGCGGATCTCTGCGAGTAAACTCATGCATCGCCTCCCACATACGCTGACGATAGGCTGAATCTAACTGGTCACCAAAGTAAAAATACTTGCGAATTTGACCCTTGAGGGTAAATCCTGACAGCAGATCTATCCCCTGGGTTTCCCTCGCTTGGGGGTCTATCTGTTGTAAAAAATCCAGAGCCGCTGACTGTTGCCCCCACAGCATATCTGCCATGGCTAGGGGGTAGGAATTCTTCTCATACTCATAGGCGATACTGCCGTAGGGCTCTACCGCAGCTAGCTGCAGTAAGGCTAGCTGTGTCCTCAGGCGAAACATCAAGATCCACCAAATTTCTTGCATGGAAGACGGTTGTACAGCTCCTTCACTTTAGCGTGTTCAATCAACAGCGTGATGAAGCAACGGCGCGATGAAACAACGGCGCGCTCAATCATCGCGGTAATGTAGTGGAGACTATGGAATCAGTCTAATCTTTACTAACGCCCATGCCCTCACCTTCAGACTTTCACGAATTCTCCCCGACAACCTATGCCGATGCCGGTCTTGGTCGAGAACAGTTTATGGATATGGGCATCCGGGAAATGTGGTCCCGTATTCCCCGGATTGCCGGACCCGCCTATCCCGTTAGCTGTGGACCACGGGATAATCTCATGTTTCATGCGGCTATTTATCGAGCAGTTCCTGGCTCGGTTATTGTCTTAAAGGCTGGGGATGTAGACTATGCCATGGCCGGTGGTAATGTGTGTGCCACGGCTCAGGCGCGGGGAATTGCTGGATTTATTATTGATGGGGTGATTCGCGATGTGGCGGAAGTGCGAGAACTGCAGTTTCCTGTCTTTGCTCGAGGAGCAATGCCAATTCCAGGCAAAAAGAAAGGCATAGGAACACTACAGACCCCCATTATTTGTGGCGGTGTTCAAGTAGCAGCAGGGGATATTGTTGTCGCCGACGAAGAAGGGATTGCTGTAATTCCATCAGAGCGGCAAGGGGCTATTTGGGAGCTGGCCCAACAGTGTGCCGAGAAAGAGAAAACTCAGTCCCTAGAGTCTTGGCAGGCTGCCCATCGAGCCAAAATAGAGAAAATCCTCAAGGAGACTGGCTTTGACGATTAGAGCTCTGATATTGGGCTACGTTTGAAGAGCAGGTGTAGTGTGGGCTATCTGCGCAGAATACACCTGCTCGCTGGTAAATGATTAACTACAAGTGCTACGGGGCTTTTTGTGATGAGGCAGCAATGCTTTTCCTTGGGACAGTCGTTTCAAAGTCTGACGCAGCAGTAAGGCTGCACCTCCCAGTATTCCTAAAACAGATGTGTTAGCAGGCTCTGGCACGCTAGTGGGGGCAGGAACTGCTGCAAAGGCGAAGTTTGCTATCTCCTCATGGGCCGATGTTGTTGGATGACGATCGTCCCAAAACAAAAAGCTGTCTTGCACAGCAGGGTTACCCAAACATGTGGGCACTAGCAAACACCCATCGCTCACATTGTCATAATCAAAGTCAGCTGGACTTGTCAGGGCCTGGTTGAATAGGGAAAAAGCATCCAGTGAGAATATTTCAGCATCGGGCAGCAAGCTGAGACTATCAAGAGCTGTGGTTAAAAGACTGTTATGGCTAAGGGATACGTTAGTCAGCCGCTGATTTTCTGAGCTAGAAATTTGGCCTCGGGGAGTGAGGCCGAGATCGGGTAAATTAGGCACCAGAAAATTGCGAGCACCCGTGTCGTACAGCTGCCCCAATGCTGCAGTTAAATTATTGATCGCCGTCGTACTTAAAAGAGTTGTATCTTCTCCTGGATCTGCTCCCCAGTAGTCATTAGCCCCAGCCCAAACAACATAAAGGGCATCCGGATCGGCTGTGGTGCTTGCAAGGTTTAGATCACTGGAAAACCAGCCCACTTGAGTCAATACACCGGGAATCAGCTCACCAAAGTCAGTAGAGCCTTGAAAGCCTGTTTGAGCGCCACCAAAAGCAAAATTAACCCCTGTTGTGGATAACACACCATTGAAAAAAGGACTAACACTTGGTCCAGCTGTTGAGACGGTAATAGGTGAGAAAACAGGTACGCCTGGAAAGACAGTAGATAGCTCAGTGGAGTTGGTTAGCGATAGATTCAGTTCATCGGCAAGATACTCCACCCAAACAGGACCATTGGAATTACGCCCCTGAAAGTACGGTGGATCAGGGGGAAGAATCGGCGGAACAGGCACTCCTGGAGGCAGTGGTAGCTCACTAACGGCTGTAGTCGCATTGAAGACATTGCCAGCATCGGACAGACTATCGCCAAAAACGTAGAGTTTGCTAAAGACGTCTGTGCGACTGAGGGATGCTGCTGAGGCTTCTAATGGAAATAGAACAGACGCAGTGACCAAGCTAAATAGAGAGAATTTTGTGACTGAGAATACTAATGCCATGTTGGTATTCCTAATGCTTGTATTAACGCTAATCGTTGCTGCTCTCTTGAACGATTTTGATTAACTAAACTGGAGCGAAGTTAAAAAACATCGCCGTTATAAAGATGGTAATGATATTAAAGGCTGTCCCTGCTCCTATGTTACTAGTAAATCAAGCTCGCACTCAGTTTGCTGATTAGATGTTACATCTGATGCAAAATTAGTAACTCAGGACCGAATAAAGGGAAAAGCGTCAGTTTTTTGGGCAACAAGATCTAGCCACGTAACAAATGTTTTTTTGGCGCTACTGATCCTCGGGATGATGTTGAGCTGTTAAATCCAGGTAACTGGCAAATTCTGCAGAGCGTTTCATCCTCTAAATCAGCAACAGCGTTTTTTTAGCTACTGCTGGCCTTAAGTAACTAATATGCTCAAATTATATTCATAAGGCTTCAACAGCAGCTATGGCATTGCAATAGATACATCGCAGGTCATGACTGCTCTAACCATTCAGTTTTTCTAATACGAGGGGGTTTTTAGTGAGCTGTTGAGAAATGGCGGCAGCACCTTGTTGGTTTAAATGGCTGGGGTCAGCAAAAAATACATTTTGGCTGGTCCATTGGGTCAGTAAATCAATGACCTTAAAGCCTAGGCGCTGGCTCTCGGTTTGTAGAAATTCTTGAAACTGTTGCTCTAGGCCTAGACGGAAGCTATCTAGGTAGTCGCCGCTGAGGGGTAGATTGACGTAAATTAACTCAACGTTGCGGCCTTTGAGATAGCCCACTAGCGATCGCAACGAGCCTTCTTGCAATCCGGTTAGACCAAAGGGATTATAAAACCCGTCGTAGCGACCACTGACCCGAGGATAGGTTTGATAAAAAACAGCCGGGTCAAACACATCGGCCACTGGCGAAAAACCATAGGCCGTAATGCCAGTGGGAGGTCTAGAAATCGCAGGACTATCACTAAAACCTGGACGCTGACCGGCTAACATCGCCTGGTAGCCGGGTGAGGCTAAAATTTGAGCAAAGGTAACATCCAGCCGCCGACTGTTAAAGGCACGGGAACCATCTCCCCAAATCACCAGCTGGGGCAACTGATCCGGCGTTAGCAATCGCTGCAGCACAAAGTTCATCACCTGAGCCGTGGCACCATTCACGCTAAAGTTATAAACCCTGACAGAATAGCCCTGCTCGTTTAATGGTCCTTGTAGCTGTCGAGGGTCCATTCCCTGCAGCGCCCGTGAGCTACCCACCATTAAAATCTCCGGTGGGCCAAAGGTGGCAACATAGCTCAAATACAGCCGCAGCTGATCATCCAAAATGGCGCTGCCCAGGCTAGGAAATACGTTGGGCATTTTGTCCGCCTGTTGCTGGGCCAGGGCCAGGTTAGCCAAGTATTCTTGCTGTTTGCGCTGTACAAAAAAACGTTCTGGACTTTGGGCAGGAATCGTTTGTAACGTTGCGATCGCACCTGTCCAAGCACTGACCACCTGGTCCCATTCATCCACGGTGCGAGCTGTCTGGGCCATACGAGCGGCTTGGTCCGCCTGGGCAAAACCCGATTGTACCGCCGTGGATACATGGCGCTTTCCCCAGAAATTGGCCTTCGTGGCTACGGCTACATTGGTTCCCATAGCTGGGGCACGGTGCCACCAAAACCCAAGCGATACGAGTATTGCTAAACCAAACAGCAAGATCGTTATCCAGCGCCGTTTATGT
This sequence comes from Cyanobacteria bacterium P01_D01_bin.156, assembly GCA_039024555.1. Lineage (GTDB taxonomy): Bacteria > Cyanobacteriota > Cyanobacteriia > Phormidesmidales > Phormidesmidaceae > Leptothoe. The sequence continues at coordinate 54,133 of JBCCQQ010000007.1, read as the reverse complement.
AGAACCTTCATGCTGCCAATTTGCCCTGGGAACTCACCACCATCTCAAAGGATAGCAACTGGTCTACCAGGGAGGTGCAAGTCCACAACCCATTGATAAACGTTCGTCTCTGTAGCTTTCAGTTATGAAAAGTAGTCGAGTAGTTTAATCCTTTCTCTAATTTTCCTAAATTGTCCAGTTGAGCCTGTAGAAACGAAGGGGTGACTACCGTTGCTGAGGTAGGAAACAAAACAGTCCGAACATGATAACCACGCTTCTCCTAAAAATCAGCCGTGCCGCGCATATAGTAGAGGCTGTCTTGCCATAGGGTAAAAATTATGAGCAAGTTCCATAGGGTTGGTTGGTTGCTAAGTATGGGGTTACTGATCGGCCCTTGGATAGCACCAGCACACTCTAAACCGACAACATTCACAACAGAGAACAGTGCCCAAACCCAATATCAGCAGGGGCGTTCGTTTTTACAGCTCGGTAACAGCAGGGCCGCTCTTCGTCCCTTAGAGATGGCAGTCGAGCTATATCGCCAGGCCGGGGACCCGGTGGGAGAGCATAACAGCCTGATTGATTTGAGTTTTGCTTACTATCGTTTGGGTAACTACAACCGCGCCCAGCAAATACTCAATCAAACGGAACAACCGTCACTGCCGTCAGCAGCATTTTTACCCCAGCGAAACCGACAGTTTCTAATGCAGGCGCTAATCTGGCTAGAGCAAGGGAACATTTCCCGCAGCTGGCAGCGACTGAGGCAGGTACAGCCAGGTCTGCTACCAGACTTTGCAGAACGCAATCGGGTAAATCTGGCCCTGGGAGAAATCTATCGCCACACAGGGCAGTACAGCCGAGCCATCACAACGCTGCAGGCTACCCTGTCTCGTAGTTCAGATCGAGTGGATCGTGCCCGTGCCCAGGGAGAAATGGCAAATATTCACTACACCCTAGGAGACTACGACCAGGCAGAAGTTTCCTATGAAGCAGCCTTGGCAACGGCAAAATCCATGGGTTACTGGCAGGGAATACCCCGCTATCTGAATGGTTTGGGGCATGTTTACCTACAGCGTCAGGCCTATGCTCAGGCACGGGATGCTTATCTAGAAGCTCGGCAGGTGGCTATTTCCTTTGGTCAGTGGCACGAGTTGGCCAGTATTCTCAACAGTTTGGGAGAGCTATATGCGGAACAAGGCCAGTTTAATAAAGCACTGGATACCTTTACAGAAGCCCTAGGCTATCGAGATAAATATGTAGGGCCAGAATATAGCCGCACATTAAGCCATTTAGGGCAGTTACACTTAGCTCGGCAACAACCAGAGACCGCACTGGAGTATTACACCAATGCCTATGCCTGGGCCAGCAACAACTATGACGAAATTGGGCAAATCACAGCGTTGAGTGGCCTTGCCAATATTGAACGGAGCCAGGGAAACCGGTCTAAAGCAGAAAAGACACTATACGAAGCCCTAGAAAAATTTGAGGCACTGCAACCAGGTCTACAGGACATTAACAAAATCTCTCTGTTTGAGACCCAGTCCTATCTTTACGATCAGTTCCAACAGCTCCTGATTGAGCAGGGTAACGTAAAAGCCGCTCTGGAGGTATCAGAACGAGGGAGAGCTAGAGCCTTTGCTGAATTGTTGGCAAATCAGTCAACGGAAACAACAGCGACTGCAGCTGTTGAAAACCTCACCATTGATCAAATTAAAACATTAGCCAAACAACAGTCGGCCACACTGGTGCAGTATTCTATGATTCGTCAGCCTTCTTTGGGGCGGAGTCGATTTGAGGAACGCACACTATTGATTTGGGTCGTTCAGCCTAGTGGCGATATCCACTTCGAGCAGGTGGATTTAACCCAGCAGCCGGGCTCCATCAAAACATTACTCCAGGCAAGTCAAGATAGTCTCGGCGTACGTGGCTTTAATGCCTGGGGGCAGAGCTTTCAAACGGCTCAGGCAATCAAAAATCCAGAGCATCTCCAACAGCTTTATAGGGTGTTGGTTGAGCCAATTGAGCAATATTTACCAACCTCGTCTACAGAAAAAGTAATTGTGGTACCCCATCGGGAACTGTTTTTGGTGCCCTTTCCAGCATTGCAAAGTTCCGAAGGAACGTATCTGATTGAAAATCACACGTTAGTAACAACACCGTCGCTACAGACGCTAACCATTTTGCAACAGCGTTTAGCAAAGCGCCCAGGGGAATCTCTGGTGGTAGGTGTGGATCGTTCAGCTGTAATTGTGGGCAATCCAGAGATGCCGTCGGTGCCGATTAGACTCGGTGGTCCCCCGATGCCGTTAACACCGTTACCAGGGGCAGAGGCAGAGGCGGTTGCGATCGCGCCTCTGCTCAATACCGATCCACTACTGGGTGCAGCAGCAACAGAAGCCATTGTTCGGGAACGGTTGGCCGATGCGGATATTATTCATCTAGCCACCCATGGGTTATTGGATGAGCAGCAAGGGTTGAGCAGTGCGATCGCATTAACACCTGTAAGCAACGATCCATCTGATGATGGGTTACTGACTGCCCAAGAGGTAATGCAGTTAAACCTAAAAGCGGATTTGGTGGTTTTAAGTGCCTGCAATACAGGTCGGGGAAGGATTACTGGAGATGGTGTAGTCGGCCTGTCAAGATCCTTTTTAGCAGCCGGAGCAAACAACTTAGTCGCATCCCTGTGGGCGGTACCCGATGAAGCCACAGCAATGCTAATGACGGAATTTTACAATCAGCTACAAACAGAGCCGGATAAAGCAGTGGCTCTGCGTAAGGCAATGTTAGCTACATTAGAAAAACATCCTAACCCCCGAGATTGGGCAGCCTTCTTTTTAATTGGGTTGTAAGTGGCTGAATATCTGTTAAAGACTTAGCAAGAGATTATTAAATAACAACAGTAGGAGGCAGGGTGTTTTCTCGGCAAGACTGTAATAGTTGAATACTCTCTAACCGCCCAATCCTTCAGTAGATAAGAGTCAAAGCTCCCAAACTGTGGGACTTAGGAGGACTGGATACCCGTTAACTTCTTTACTGGACATGTTCTAACGTTGACCCAGGCATCTATCTTCATTCAAAAATATATGTCGTGAGTTGGACGCTATTAAAATCATCCTTGAAGAATAAGGACTCTAATCCAAGAGATGAGCAACGGTGGCATTGTACGCCTGATAGGGTTTTACCCCAGTTAGGATTTCTACTAGCTCTCCCCCTTTAAAAAACATAACTGCAGGCATTCCCTTTAACCCAAATCGCTGTTTTACCTGCTTATTTGAGTCAAAATCGAGCTTTCTCACATTTACCCGATCCCGATAGGCATCAGCCAACTGATCGATCAGCGGCGTCACTAGCTTGCAAGACCCACACCAAGAGGCCATACAGTCCACCACCAACAAGGGCTCTCTTGCCAAAAGAGCATTCAGTTCCGACTCATTCTGAATAAAATCGGCGGCTCCCGTTTCTTGCTCAAATAGTTCTGCCAATGCCTGGGTAATTTCAGCTTTAGACTTACTGGCGTTGATAGTTGTCAGCTGCTTTTGTTGCGCATAGTAGTTTAGCAACGGTGCCACAGCTTCCTTGTGCTGTGCTAACTGACGGCGAATCTCTGGCAGGGATGCATTTTCCCTAGATAGCCGATCAATCAACAACCCAGTCATTGCTTTTAGGTAGGCAACTGTCGCTGCTGGCTGACCGACTTTGGCCAACCATTCATTTAATGCCTCCGCCTGGGCCAATGTGCAAGGAAACCCTTCTAGAACATAGCCCTGAAGCATCGTATCCGGCTGCTCTAGCCGCTTTCGCAGCAGCTTCATCATTAATGCATCTGGCACTGGCTCTCCTGCTTCTATATAAGCAGTGATGTCTATACCAATGGTGGATTGTTTACCAATTGCATCCTGAATTAGTCGCCCCATAGACACATGGGGAATATGCCAGCGGCCAGCCAGGGCCTTCGCCTGGCCCTGAAGCTGAATACCGGGAGGCCCTAAAAGAATAAGCTGCTTGAATTCCATGGGAAACCTTCTGCCAAACCGTAACGTTGACTGTCTGCGACAGTTTTGTCATGACCATCAGTATGTTGTAACTGACTGATGCAACCTCGTTTTTATGCGTATTCCTTTAGATTTCTCCTGAGGGAGAGGCCTAAAGTAGTCAAGAACCTTAATGGATCGTTTTGAAGGTATAGAAGTGTATTTAAAATGATTCAAAAAGTTACAGAATGATTCGACTTGTAATTCGCACCACGGCTATTTTGCTTTCCATTGGTGCTGTATTGGTGATTGTAGGGTTATTTGACGCTTTTTTAGGCTGGAATATTTTTAGCCAAAGTGTCGAAAATTTTCTGTATGGCGTATTTTTTTCTTGTTTGGTGCTGGCAGGTGTAGGGATAGCGCTGAGTTTTGTTCTAGGTTTACTAGAAATTGTGGAGATTATGCGTGCTTCCCACGAGGGGAGAGTTTTACCGCCACCACCTCGCCTTGGTTACTTTGCGAAACGCAGTGTGCTAGGCGTTTCTGCGCTAGTAGGATTGTTGATCGCCCTGAGTTTAGTAAATGCCGGTGTCCAAGAGCATCGTCAGGGAGTATTTCGCCAGCTAGTACAGCAACAAACTCAGCAACTATCACCAAAGATCGCTAGTTTTTTGCCATCCGATCTGGCAGCGCCTACAGCCTCTTCTCAGTTACAACAGGCATTTGAAACATTGACCCGTTCAGAGCTAGTTTGGTCAGCAACGCTTTACTTACCCGATCCATCTGATACAGATGCTCTGTGGTATTACAATAACCAGACTCGGTATTCTGTACCTGACAATCAAAGTGAGAATGAGATCCCATTTGAACGTCTCTTTGTTGCCAAGCGGTTGGAAGAGCTTATTAGCAATGCTTTTGAAGGTCAGCAAGAATCATTAGAAAACTATAATAAGACCAACAGCTTTGTTTGGTTAGAGCCCATTGAACAAAACAATGTGCAAGGTGTGATCTATCTAGAGGGTAATTCAGAAGCAGACTTACGTGACTATTCTTTATAGGATATTGTTTTTCAAATCTTAAAAAACAGCCATTATCTCTGACGCGGTGGTTTGCCTGAAAATTACACCTCTTCGTCTACAACAAATTCAATAGAACCCATAGATTTATGCACAAGTCCACAATATGAGCGATCTCACGTAGCAATAAGTAGCGAGGTTTAAGATTCTGTGAATAAGCAAATGTATTTCTACAGCAAGTGGTAAAAGGGAAGGGATGCTGAGGAGTACTGCATTCCTATGTCAACGCAGTTTGATCCAGATATCCATACTCGGCGACTCAGTTCGGAAGTAGGCGCTATGCGCTCTATACTGCGGCGTCTGGGCGAGAGCATGCAGCGCGATCAGCTGGTGCAAAGTACCACTGACGATATCCGGAATTTTCTCCAGGTGGATCGGGTCGTGCTCTATTATTTTTACACTCAATGGGAAGGTCAGGTAACCTTTGAAGCCTTGAGTTCAGGAGAGTTCTCCATCTATGGGTCCACTGGACCAGACCAGTGCTTTAGCAGTGAGTATGCTGAGCTGTATTTATCAGGCCGAGTCAGCGCGATCTCAGATATTGAAACAGCCGCCATTGAGCCTTGCCACCGTGACTTTCTTAGACACTTACACGTTCGGGCCAATTTGGTAGTGCCCATATTAACGGAGCAAGGATTATGGGGGTTATTAGTTGCCCACCATTGCCGAGCAACCAAAGCATGGTCGGAGGCAGACATTGGGCAGATGCGCTCAGGGGCTGAAATATTGGCCTCAGCAGCTTCCATAAAAGGGGGAGATTGAAGGGGACTGTACATCCGCAGTTCAATCAGACATGGCTGATGGCTTGGTCACCAACACAAAGCAAAAAGCTTTCCTACGGCAATCATAGTTCAAAGTTCGGAGTAGTGCCCTGCCTTTCTGCCTTCCGAATTCTGCCTTCCGAATTCACTCCCAGCCAAGATTTCTCGGCTTAGGTTGATACCCAGTTTATTGACTCACTTGCCAAATTTTAATCGTCGATGCAGCTTCGCTGGCGGTCACAATTTGCGCCGTTGGCAACACCAGCAAATGATCGATAAACATGTTGAACCCTGTTATCACCTGCTCTGCAACACCTGTTTCCACATTCCAAATACGCACTGTCTTGTCGGCACTACCAGTACTTAAGGTACGACCATCGCGGCTAAACACAATATCGTTTACGTAGCTGGAGTGACCGACTAAAGTTTTCAGCAGCTTACCTGTTTCAATACGCCATTGGCGGACGGTGCCATCGGCACTGGCGCTAAACAAAAAGCGTCCATCGGGGCTAATGGCCAAAGCATTGATAAAGCTGTCATGATCGGTTAGTTTACGTTCTGCTTTGCCGGTGGCAAAATCCCAAACGCGGATGGTGCGATCGCTCCCCCCAGTGATGAGGTACCGGCGATCAGACGTTATCACCAGACTGTTGATTGTCCCTTGACCAGTATCGATGGAACGCAGCATTTTGCCGGTACTGGCTTGCCAAATATGGATAATGCCATCGGCCCCGGCACTGAGTAATTGTTGACCGTCGGGAGTGCGGGTTAGGGCATTAATCGGTCCCTGGTGGGCCATGGAGTTTTGCCAAAGTTGGGTACCGTTAGCAACCACCCAACTACGCAATGAACCATCAGCATTGCCACTGTAGAGACGGGTCTCATCGTGACTCAGCAAAATCGTATTTACAAAGCTACTTTGGTTGTCCCAGGTCTGTAGAAGTTGTCCCGTGGTTAAATCCCACAGCCGAATCGTTTTGTCGGCACTCGCACTCACCATCCGTAGTCCGTCAACAAATATCAGTAGGTCATTAATAGTGCTGCTATGATTCGGCAGTGTGCGTTGTAATTGCACCCCGGCCTGGGCAACCGCTGTTTGGGATATTGAAGCCCGTTCTAAAAATGAATAACGATAAAGTGCGATCGCGCTTGCAGCCAACAAAAATCCCCCCAGAACACCTATCGCTTTGAGCGACCACCGTCGTTTTGGCCTAAACATCGTCTTCGGCAATGTCCGCCAGGATGGTGTAGTAATTCCCATCTGCAAATTTGTGGCACCGTTAGCAGAAATTCCTGCCGTAGAGACATCATTGGTCGCAGAATAAACCTTGGGCATAGAGGTTTCCGGAAAGTAGGATTGACCTACCTGCCCGCACCTTGACGCGGCTAATTGGTCTAAACGCCCTAAAATCTCTTGGGCATTGGCGGGGCGAGCAATCGCCCGCGAGGCCGTCATACTATCTAATAAATCTGCCAGACCTTCTGAAATATTGGGAGCATGGGATCGCCAATCAAAACGATTGCGCAAAGAATCATACAAGGCTGTATCGGTTGGGGATTTAGCTGTCAGCAGATAAATGAAAGTGCGCCCTAACGCATAAAAATCTGACTGGGGTACAGCCTGTCCATGTTCCTGTTCTGGAGGCGTATAGCCAGCTGAACTAATAGCGGTAGCCACGCCCCCTCGACTAACCTGGGCTAGGTAAGTTTGTGTCACCTCGCGAGCCGCCCCAAAATCCACCAAAGCTAACTGCCCACTAGTGCGCAGCATGACATTTTGGGGTTTAATGTCCCGGTGAAAATAACTGTTGCAGTGTAACTGGTCCAAAATCTTAACCAGCTGAGTTAGCCATGCGATCGCTTGCCGTTCCTGAATCGGATGATGCCCCTGCTGCTGCATCCATTGAGTTAGATCAACACCATCAATTTTCTCCATCACAATGCAGTGCAGGATCACGGCGCTACTGGGTGGCGTAATCGTAAAATATCCATCCGCTTCAACAAAGGGCACTCCCGGATGGCGTAACTGACTCAGGACCTCAGCCTCATGCTGAAACATGGCCAAGATTTTGGGGATACCGCTATGTTCAGGTCGTAGAATCTTTAAAACCCTAGGCACATCTCGCTCATAGGCTTCATACACTGTGCCAAAACCAGTTTGGCTGCTTAGCAACCGCATCACACGATAGCGACCTTCTAACACCAAGGCTGTTCCACAGGCTTGACAGGTACTTGACTCACTGTTGCGTGGGTGATCGGGGCGAGAACAATTGGGATTAATGCATAAACTCATCAGCGACCCTGAAAAATATCTCTGTGATTAGAGATGGTTGATTATCCCAGCATCACTAGGAAAAATTAGCCCTCTCCACCAGGTTATAAAAAGTAAACCACTCAGGAACGAGTCAGTTATAAGCTCTAAGCGTGCAGTTGCAATAACAACTTAGAATTGAAAGCCCAAGATCAAGAACTTATCAAAGCTTAATTCCTTAGTTCTGATAATGTACCATCTGTTCTTCCAGAACCTAGAATTTGAAGAGTTTATTCACGATGATAACCTTGAAATTAGCAGTGGTTTAGCATAATCGAAATTGTGATTTTCTGGCTGCTATGTTTCGCTCTTTAGTTACTTTTTTGCTTGCCCTCATAGCAGTATCTATTCCCCTAGTGTTTCCCCCACAACCTAGCGGGGAAAACACCGTTATCCTCCATGCGTTTGATTGGAGCTACAACACAGTAGCTGCTCGAGCGGCAGAAATTGCCGAAGCTGGCTATGGCGCGGTCTTGGTCACGCCTCCTGTTAAGTCTCCCATTACCCCCCAATGCTATTGGTATCAACGATATCAACCACAAGACCTACGGGTAATTCAAAACTGTGATGGCAATAAAGAGGATTTTATTGCCATGATTGAAGCCTTATCCAAAGTCAATGTCAGGACCTATGCCGATGTAGTTGTTAATCACATGGCCAACGAGCGTGACGCATCTACTACATTTCCAGGACAAGCTACGCTACAACAATATGCCAATGACGCTAACTATTGGGCAAAGCAACGGTTATATGGAAACTTGGAGCATGGGTTGTTTTCCTCCCATGATTTTCATTCTCCCTACTGTATTCGCAACTACGGCGACCGTAATGAGGTTATCCAAGGACGAATTTGTGGCGCAGACAATGATCCAGGATTACCTGACTTAAGAGATACATTACCTGATGAGACCTGGGTACTTGAGCAGCGAAAACAGTATGTCCAGGCACTATATGAACTGGGTGTGCGAGGGTTTCGCATTGATGCGGCTAAGCATATGCCCAACGATGCAATTCGCTATTTTATTCCTGAGGATGTGGCTAAGAACTCTCACGTGTTTGCAGAGATTATTACTGCAGGGGGAAGCAACGACCATGCCTACAATGTGTTTTTAGAACCGTACTTAAAAGAACTGCCATCAGAGTTCGCTGCCTATGACTTTCCCTTGTTAAATGCCATGAAAACCGCATTTAGCTATGGTCAGCCCCTATCACATATTGCATATCCCTTCGATACAGGTAATGCCCTGGAGAATCACCGGGCTGTAACCGTCGTAACAACCCACGATATTCCTTACAATGAGCCTTTTCGCTCTTTAATATTCGATCCCGTTGATGAAGATCTAGCCTATGCCTACATCATGGGGAGAGATGGAGGTACCCCTATGGTGTTTGACGATGGCACTACGGCACCTCCACCCTTTGGCCAGATTGATAATGGTCGCTGGCAGAATGTTTGGAATCACGATCGCATGATTCATATGATCAGATTCCATAATCAAATGCAAGGCACTTCCATGGAGATACTTCACGCAGACCCATGCACGCTGCTATGGCGACGAGAACAAGCTGGCATTGGAGCTATCAATAAATGTGGTATTCCCAAGACCATTACCGTAAACACTCAATCCAGGTTTAAGTGGTTTCACCCTTATCAAGATATTTTGACAAAAACTCCCCCCATTGAGATCACAAGCGAGTCATTTACCTTTACTCTCACCCCCCGAAGTGCTCAACTCTGGACCGCCCAGTAGAGGCCAGCTTCTTCTACATAGACGCTACTTTCTAAACATTTTCTATTCGCAACAAAATCATAATCCATCTACCCATAGCATCCATTGGGTACGCACATTCAGAACATTTGGCATTGGTCTTCTGTACATAGGACTCGATATACTCCTGATGGAGTACTGTTATCAGGCTAATGGACTGCCCCTCCTGCCAAAGTCAACAAGTAACCAAACGAGGATTTGCTCAGCTCCTACAATGAATCAGTCCTGGGCAAGGGGACTGGCTTGGGGCTATCTATTAGCTATAAGATTATTACCGAAACTCACTAAGGAAAAATATAGTGTGAACCTCATCGACCATACCGGTACACAGTTTTTCATTGAAATCCCCCTTGCTCTTGGCTGAGGGTACGCTATCCTAGCCCAATAGTGGCAAGCGGCTCATCTACCAATATCACTGGAGACATTATGGGGACTTGGATTAAGGAAACCGACAAGGCCGTCTATCTTATGGATGGTGCTTACTACCTTCAAAAAATTGATAAGACCCCCCATACCGGTCAGGTAGAGGGTGAAACCTTTTTTAGAACTGAACAGCTGCAAAAATGGCTCACTGGAGATGAACCCCCTGGATTTTTTCTAGTGTCGGTAGGTACTGGTGTCAGTGAGCCAGAGCCTGTCCCCCCTACCGTTGAACCCAAAGGCATCAAAATTACCAAAGCCCCTAGTCAGGTTAAGATTTACCATCCCTATCAGATAGCTGGTACGGCCAGTAAAGACTTAGTAGGCAAATCAGTAGAGTTGTTTATAGACAACAGCTCACGTCCTGCCGCTAGGGGAACAGTAAATGATAAGCAACATTGGTTAATCCAATCCGTCTTTGTTGCTGTATCCAAGCCTCAAGTTCGTCGTCTGAGAGTAGTGGTAGGCAGCGCAACAGATATCACCACGCTTACCGTGACGCCTTATATTGAGAGTCATCCAGGGCCTAAAAAGCTAAACCTGAGCGCTAGCGTGGGTTCAGGAGGAACAAACCGGTCTAACGATGTTCAACAGGTTCGGGAACGGTTAGCTGCTCTGGGATATACGTTTGCCAACAAAAACTATGAAAAATTAGTGGCAGCCGTTCGATTGTTTCAGGCAGTTACGGCTGGTAGAACCTCTGTACAGGGTATGGATGGGCGTGTAGATGTAGGCGGTAGAACCCAACGTTTTTTAGAAGCTGCTAATGCTCCTCGATGGATGTTGATGCCTGGCCGAGGAGTCGGCTTTTATAACTTTGAGGTAATTGAGCAAAAACATGATCACCATGACTATGGCATTGATTGGATGAGCAATGTTATTCGTGCAGCGGGTATTCATTATGAGTTGGCTTATCGCAAAAATCGATCCAATGTTGCGCTCATTGCCATTAATGACGTGAGTTTGCCTGAGGGTGGTGATACCTTAGACCATTATGGTCATGAGACCGGCAATGCTGGAGATATTGCGCTACCTCGCCTAGGAGGTAGCTTTGGACAGATCGAGTGGGGAACCAAAGGTGTTTATGATCAAGCAGCTACCAAAGCAATTCTTGAAGCACTTCGAGCACAGCCGTGGGTCAATAAAAATACACTTTATTTCAACGATCCGGAATTGATAGCTCAGGGCTTATGTAGAAGGGCCGCTGGTCATGATAATCACATTCACTTTGAAGTTACGGTTCCTCCTCAAATCTGACCGGTTACAACTGTATCCCTTCACGCCACAACGGCCATAGGTTGAAAAACAGCTTGTAGATCTAAGAACAGTAACGTGCGACTAATTTTAGCCTCAGAGAGAATAGCAATATGACTAATCCATTGTTTCTTAGGCACAAAGCGCTGATTGGCTGATACCGTCTGAAACTCGCTAAGCGGTAATTCAACCAAATCTGGCGGTGATTCGAGAGCAATGCCCCAAAACGTATTTTGGATACCTCGGAGCACTAACAAAAAAGGTGTACTCTCCGGTAATTTTCCAGCAACACCAAGTCCAAATACACTGTACAAATCTAGCAACTGCACAGTATGACAGCCGAGTTGAACCATACCCAGCTGCGTTAATCCTCCCTCATTAGCAGGTGGACAATGAACAATCTTTTGAATTGCCTTCATAGGCAGAACAAACCAATAGTCAGCGACTTTAAAGGTAATGAATTTTACGATTTTTGATGTTTCTACACTCATGAGTTTTCTTGAAGTTTTGTCTGTAGGACATTACTTAATGTTTGCAACATCTGTGGAACAAGATAGGGCTTAGTCATATACTCAGTAGCGCCAAGCTCATGGGCAAGCTGTTTGTGCTTATCTCCGGTGCGAGAAGTTAGCATAATAGTAGGAATAGCAGCAATTTCAGGTGTTTTCTGCCGAACCTTGAGAAAGTCAAACCCATTCATCCCAGGCATTTCCAGATCACATAAAATTGCAGCAATTTTAGCTCTCTTTAGTTGTACTAGGGCTGCGCTGCCGTCTTTTGCCTGTAGAACTTGATACCCGCTCTTGTTAAGCTCTTGCGTTAACGTATTACGCACAGTAATAGAATCGTCAACCACTAGAATAGAAGGTTTCAGATGAGAGAAACCCTGCAGATCTTTAGCAGCAGTTAGTTGCGTCGAAGCCTGGGGCGCTCGATTTGAGTGTGGAGAAATCCTCTTAAGAAATCTCAGCACTAATGAAGTAGGGTCTAGGACTAGGCTAAGAGAACCGTCGGGCAGCACACTGCAACCACAAATATGAGGTGGAAGTTTCACAAAATGGTTGAAAGATTGAATAACTAACTCTTGCTCACCCATCAGCTGCTCTATTTCTAGCCCCACTAGGCGATTCCTATGGTGAATTAAAATAATCGGATGAGCATCTGTAGATTCAGACGCCTCTGTTGCCAAAGGGTTAGGAAGCAAATTGTTATAGGCTAGTGTAGCTGATAAAGACGTGACAAAAATACGCTGTTTTTTTCCATCAATTACTAAGTTTAAGATTTTTCTGTCATTGCATATTTTTATTTGATCCGTGGTGGGTATAACAATTTGTTTAACGGTATCTGGCATTAACGCATATAGCTGTTGTCCTGCCCGACAGAGGAGCAACTTGGCAATCGTTAATTTGGATGGAACCTTAAGCGTAAAGCACGTGCCTTTACCTGATTGATGGGCGACGGTTACCTGACCACCTAGCGACTGTATCTGAGCTCGAACAATATCTAGGCCTACACCACGTCCTGAAAGTTCATTGATCTGGGATGCAGTAGACAGCTCAGGTTCAAAGATAAAATTACTAATCTGGCTCGATGTCAGCTGGTGTATTTCCGTTGGTGTTATCAGCTGATTATCAACAGCTTTTTGACCAATGGCTTCAAGATTTAACCCCTTACCATCATCTTGCAGCTTAATAACTAGCTGTTGTCCCAAGTGATAAGCAGAAATTTTAATCTGCCCCTGATTAGGCTTGTTTTGCTGTTGGCGTATCTCTGGTGTTTCAATGCCATGATCGAAGGCATTACGTATCAGATGAAGGAGAGGTTCGTAAAGCTTGTCAACAATAGTTTTATCAGCAAAGACAGTACCTCCTTGAATCTGTAAATCAATAGGTTTACTATATTGGACAGACAATCGATCTAAAACCTGATGAAAGCGCTGAAATAGGTAACTAAGTGGTTGCATGCGCACTTCCAGCATGGTTTCACGACAGGCGTTAATCAGGCTGTGTTGCTTTTCTAAGGCTTGGTAACTCTGGCGCAGAAAGACATCAATTGTTTCAGTACTTTCCCGCTGCTGAATTACTGTATCTAAGGTTGATTGAATAAGTAACTGTTGCTGAGTGTAATGTTCTAATTCTAAAGCATCAAACGGGAGATCAGTATCTTTTTGCTCCGTCAGAAAGCCACCTGTTGAGGGCTGAATAGCTTGGCGTTGTAGTTTATATAGTTGTTTCTGCTGCTGTTCCAAGCGAATTAAAAGCGTCTTTGTTGCAGCTGTTAAATTTTGATTGTAAAGCGTCTGACGGCTTTGCTGAGTTAAAAGTTCTCCAATGACATGGTTCAGTCGTTCAAGATGGTCAACAGATACTCTTAATGTCTCAGATTCCTTTATTGATGCAATCGTTTGGGTAAGCTCTATATTTTCTTTGGGAGCATGATTTAGTTGACTAATAGGGGGTTCTAAAACAGCCTTTTCTAAAGAGTTAGCACTCTGTTGATTATTTAATATAGCTGGTTCTAATAATGTTGATTTAGTTTCCGTCTGATTTCCTAAATCTAATGCCTGAGTACTCACTAGCTGAGTGCTTTTAACTTGTTCAGAAAATCTCAGAGTCGAGTTTTTTTCAGGATTTTTAGAGTCGCTTTTTGATGTGGGATTTAGCCTATTGTCAACTATTGGAGTATTATCAACTGGTTTATTAAACCGTAGCCATATTCTTCTAAACCAATTAGTCTTAAATGTCCCTTCACTTTTTTTTTGTAATGTTTTTGATTGGTAAATTTTTGTTTTTACCTTAGATGAAGCTTGCTGCGCTAGTTTTTTGAGTGCGATGCTTGGGGCACCACCCTGAGCACGATCTCCTTGAAGTATGCTAGTCTGGGCTGCCCGATAATCTTTCAGAGCGATTGTCGCAATTTGAACTACCTTGTCTGGCTGATTTTCCAGAGCCTTTATGGTAGTTTGGGCAATGTCACCAAAACCAGACAAATTTAAGGACTCTGCTAAGCCAAAAAATACGTCTGCTTGAGATTGTAGGAGAGAAGTTAACTGTTCGGATTCAGGAACTTTGAGTGCATTTTCTAAAGTTTCTAATCTTTGCGCCACACCCATCTCGAAAATGGCCTGAGTCATATCAAAACCAAGTTCGCTGGAGGTGGGTAAGTAACCATCCTGACCGAACTGATCGCCTAAATTCTCTTGCAGACTAACAACAACATTAGCCATTCGATCCAACACTGCTGACTCATCAATTTGAGCATTAGTTAACTGAGCTGAAAGCAACAGTTGCAAGCAATCATAAGCATCAAAAATAAGTCCTTCAACAGTAGATGTGAGGATACTATCTGGTGCACAGAGAGCCTTAAATGTATCCTCCAAGGAGTGAGTCGTCTTTTGAATGGCATCCAAACCAACGCTGGCGGCTGCCCCCTTGAGCGTATGAGCTGCTCGCATCAAACGGTGCATCTTTTGGACGCTAAAGGCTTGACGCAGGGTTTGCAACTCATTATCAATTTGCTGAAGCAGCTCAGAGGCTTCTTGTAGAAAATATTCTGGAACCTGCTGGGACACAGCCATTACTGACGCAGAAGACATAATTCATTAGACCTATGGATATGTAGGTACACTGATTTTTCATGATGATTTACAGATTCCGAACAGCTAATGCGAATACTTTTTGAAGTACTAGCTCCATTCAAAACCTATGGCAGAGGGGTTACGCCTTAATCCACCTTAAATTTATCTGTACCTGCTTGTAGAGTTTTAGCTGTCGATAGCAATTGGTGAAGAGATTGAGTCAATCGCTCAGATTTATGCGATGTTTGATTAGCAATCTCAGTTGCCTGAGTTACAGTTACAGCAATGTCTTTAAATTCTGAAGCCTGCTTATGGGTAGTGTGGGTAATACCTTGAATCAGCCCACTAATCTGCCCCGTAGCTTCTACAATTGCTGTTAGGTTTTGGCGAGCATCTTTTACCAGAGTGGTACCTGTAGCTACTTGTTGGATGCCTGTTTCCATAGCTGCAGAAACTTCCGCTGTGTTAACTTGAATCTCTTGAACTAGTTGCTCAATCTCAGTTGCGGCTTCTGCAGACTGTCGAGCCAGAAACCTGACTTCATCCGCAACTACAGCAAACCCACGACCATACTTACCCGCTCGAGTTGCTTCGATGGAAGCATTCATTGCGAGAAGCTGGGTTTGGGTCGTGAAGTTGCCAATTAGACTAACAATTCTAGAAACTTTCTGCGATGACTCACTGAGTTGTTTAATTCTTTGGTTAGTGTCAGCTACGGTAGAGCGAATAGCAATAATGCCGTCCACTGTATGATTCATTGCAGTATCTCCGATCTGTACAGTTTCATTGGCTTGCTGTACAGCAGCTTCTACCCGTTTCGCATCTCCTACAACCGTTTCAGTAAAGCTCATAATTTCTTGCACATGCTTGAGAGTATTTTCCAGCGAATGTGCCTGTTGTTGGGCTTCTGCATTTAATGAGCTAACAAACTTCGTACTGAGCTGAGATGTTTGCCCTACCTGCTCAGCCGCTTGCTTTACTTCTACAACAATTTCTTGAAGGCTCTGCAAGGTATTATTATAGGCACTAGCGACGGTACCTACTTCTGTTTCTGTAACCGGAGCTCGAACAGTTAAATCTCCTTGTAGCGCGGGGCGGACTTCTAATAGTAGCTGCAGGACTTGTTCTTGCAAGTCTTCTTTAGAAGCTTTTTCTCGAGCAGCCGTTTCCTTTAATGCTGTATTTTTCTCTTTTAATTGGTCTAAATATTCAGCCTGTTTTAGTGCTAGGTTGAGCTGAGCGCCGATACGGTGAACAAATTCTACTTCTGCATCTTGCCATTGACGCGGTCCATTACATTGATGAACGCAGAACAGCCCCCAGAGGATATCACCCTTAAGTAAGGGCACTACCAGGCTAGCTCGAACCTGAAGCTGCGACAGCAGCTCTACCAAACAATCGGGTAAATCTAATGTCTCTACATCATTAACGACCCAGTAGCGACCTTTACTATAGTTTTCTGCCTGTCCCTCGGCGAAGCAGTGATCTTGAACCTTAGTGGCCATTGCCGAAACCACATCTTTAGCGACATCTTCAACAACAAATTCACCGACGCTATAGTTGGTAGCAACATCGAATTGAAACAGACCCACTCGATCTGCATTGAGCATGTGACGGATATCTCGAACGGTGGTTCTAAGGGTCTTAGAGAGATCTGTCGTTTTACGCAGCCGTTCAGTAATTTTAGTAATGAGTTGCTCTTGGTGTGCAATTTGTTTAAGTTGCCGATTCTTCTTCTTAACTTGTTCAATATAATCAGCCTGCTTTAGCGCTAAGTTGAGCTGAGCGCCGATACGATGAACAAATTCTACTTCTGCATCTTGCCATTGACGCGGTCCATTACATTGATGAACGCAGAATAGCCCCCAGAGGATATCACCCTTAAGTAAGGGCACTACCAGGCTAGCTCGAACCTGAAGCTGCGACAGCAGCTCTACCAAACAATCGGGTAAATCTAACGTTTCTACATCGTTAACGACCCAGTAGCGACCTTTACTATAGTTTTCTGCCTGTCCCTCGGCGAAGCAGTGATCTTGAACCTTAGTGGCCATTGCCGAAGCCACATCTTTAGCGACATCTTCAACAACAAATTCACCGACGCTATAGTTGGTAGCAACATCGAATTGAAACAGACCCACTCGATCTGCATTGAGCATATGACGGATATCTCGAACGGCGGTTCTAAGGGTCTTAGAGAGATCTGTCGTTTTACGCAGCCGTTCGGTAATTTTAGTAATGAGTTGCTCTTGGTGTGCAATTTGTTTAAGTTGCTGAGTTTTTTTCTTAACTTGTTCAATATAATCGGCCTGTTGTAAAGCCATATTTAACTGAGCAACAACTCTCTGAACAAAGGCAATCTCAGTTGCTTTCCAATTACGAGGAGCCACGCAGTGGTGAACATAACAGACACCCCATAATTGTCCTGCTTTAAATAGGGGTACTACCAGCATAGCGTGCACCTGCAGACGCGCTAGCATATCAAGATGACGCTCGGATAACCCTTGCTCATAAATATCCGCACTTTTCCAAACATCACCTTGCTCAAAGGCGTGGTTCATCTGCTCGCTGATATAATATTCGTTTTGGGATATATCTTGGGTGGAAATGAAGTTAGCACTGACAGATTCAGCTACAACACTCTTGCTGTAATTATTTTCATCAGAATTAAGTTGTAAGATTACAACTCGATCAGTGTGCAAATATTGGTGGAGCGTGCGAGCCGTGAATTCAAATATTTGTTGTGTATCAGCTGAATCACCTATTTCTTCGATAATTCTACGTAATAAACGCTCGCCCTCAACCTCTTTTTGATGTTGTTTATTTAGTTCATGGATTTGCAGTTTAAGAGTTAGCTCAGTGCTTACCTGATAGAAGCAGCTAATTTCGCGCTTAGTCCACTGACGGGGGGTGGAACAAGATTGAAGCACAAGTAGCCCCCAAAGTTCATCCTTTAGGAAGACTGGTATAGTTAAAGCAGCTTGCACTTGTAGATGCTGATACAGCTGCATTTGGTAGGGATTAATGGCAGTTTCTGCTGCATCTGAAATACTCACAACGGGCTGTTGCTCGTAGCTTTTAATATTAACGGAGCCGAAGGCAAGAGCTGCCATTGTTTGGCCTAAGGCTGGTCGATAAGCAGCAGCAACAGATTCAGCGATTACTGTGCCATAGGTAGGAGATTGAAATTGATAGATGACAGCTCTATCAACTTCGAATTGTTTGCGCAGTTCCGTAACAGTGATTTGATAAAGGTTCTCTAGGGTGTTGGCCTGTGCCATGATATTTGCGATGGCAAAAGGCCGCTTCCCTTGGTTTGCTGTAAATGGTATAGATTGAGTTACTAGCGGAAGTGCCTTAGATATCTCAACCCTGTGTTTTTCAGAATCTCCTTGAGGTACGTCCCTATCTAAGCAAATGTCTTCCTCAGAGAGGATTAGCTCATTAAGTTCAAGGTCTAAATTTTGAAAGGATGTATCCATATGAAGAATGGATTCTAGCTTATCAGGGTTTTGTTCTGAGGAATTATGAGTAAGCTGTGACATGAGGTTTTACAACTATAAAACTATTAAGACGACTTTAGCGATGGTTAGAATATATTGAAACAACAATCTAGGTTCTCTTCTGAAGTAAATGCTCAACAATAGCAGCTGCATCTAAAATCACACCTTCAGGGTTTGTTAAACAACCTGCAACATAAGGAGTCAGTTCGGAAGGGCACCAATCTTGTTGCTGAATATCTTGAGGCTCAAGTAGATCAATATCGTCTACTTGCTCTACGACTAACCCAATTTTTATTTGATTGAACTCCACAATAATTACGGTTGCTTGTTCTAATAATGGGTGCATATGCCATAGAGGTATATTGCCAACTAGTGCGTTTAAATCAGCCAACCAAAGAATCTCACTACGCCAGTTACAAACGCCTAGCATGGGTGTAGAGATGTCTGGAATTGATAAAATACTTGAGGTGCTTAAATGTCGAATTTCTAAAATACTTTGGAGCGACAAGAATGTTTTATATCCTTCTAAAAGCTGGAACCGTAAAAATCGTTGTCTTGTATCCTCAGGGATTGGGTCCAATCCGAGTGGATCAGCTTTGAAGCTAAGTTTGTTAAACTCAAGCTCTAAAAAATTAGTAGCAACTGTCATTTTTTAAGATTTATCCTATAACTTGCTGCACCGTAGCAAGTAGTTGTTGTGGATCTATCGGCTTACTCAAATAAGCATCAGCTCCAAGCATTGAACCCCAAAGCTTATCAGCTTCAGTGGTTTTAATAGAGCAAATCACTACAGGAATACTCTGAGTTTGAATATTGGTCTTTAGATTGCGACAAAACTCAAACCCACTTTGACCTGGTAAAACAACATCCAAAAAAACCATATCAGGTCGTTTGTTTTGGAGCTTGTGTAAGGCATCTTCACTACTCGTAGCCTTTACGACAGCTATTCCAGACTCTTGTAAAAAATGAGTTAGTCGCTCTCTGTCTGTAAAACTATCTTCCACAATCAAGGCGGTGATCATAGTATTTTTATCTGTTGGGTGTACAGTATCTACAGCAATGTTTAAGTGCCACATGCTGTTATTCTCTTATGAGGCTGAGACGGCAAGATTGAGGGGCTGTTTAATCGCTGTGTAAGCCTTAGTATGACCAAACGTACACTTTTTGAGTATCTTTAGTACTTTTTGTTGGCTAATAGGTTTGCCCATAAAACCAGAAGCACCGACTACTTTGGCACGTACGCGATCGGCAATACCGTCATTATTAGTAACAATAATGACGGGGGTATCTTTGAATGCCGAAATTCGACGAATTTGAGCACATAGCTCGTATCCGTTGGCAATGGGCATTACCAGATCTAAAAAGATGATTTGAGGTTTAACCTCTAATAGCTTGGGTAACGCCTGCAGGGGGTCAGCGATATTAATGTAACGATATCCAGCGCCTTCGACGATATTTGCCATTTTCTGACTATCTGTTGGGCTATCGTCAATATAGAGAACTAGAGCACCATTGCCTGAGAGTTTTGAATGATTAGATGCGGGGCTGTTAGCATTAGCAGCGGTCTGGCCAGAATAAAGGGTGCCAGATGTAGCAACTTTACCCGCAATCAAGTCTTCAAGTTCAACCATACGAATCAAGTTATTCCGTATGTGAGGCACAATCGACACCGCTAAAGATGTTAGAGTCAGAGGCTGATTGAGCTTTGTTGCTATATCCCGAAGCGTCTGGCGTTGCTCCTTTAACGTTGATAAATATTGCAGTAGATTAGGAGAAATATGCTGTCGTAATACGGTGGAATTTACAATTACGGGAACTTGGTTTGGTTGAACATCGAGTAGATCAAGCTCCTCCCAAGCTTGCCAGCTTTGTAGAACTTGCTCCCAGAGGTGTCTGTGCCGCAGGTTAATATATGGGAAGCTGGCAGCGTCTCGCGAGCTTACCTTGTAGCTCAATGGTGTCTTTGAGCGTTGAAATTCCAGAGTTCCCTGTTGAATAATGTCGAATAGATTTTCTGAAATATAGCCTGCAACGATGTCACAAAAGCGGCGACGGTCAAATTTTTTATGCCTGACCAATTTAACTAAATCACTGTAGGTTACTCTCTTTGCAGGATTATATTTGGGTTGAAGCAGCTTTGGGCAGTGTATGGAAAGTTGTCTATGCCATCGTTGTTTTGACTGTGTTTGTGTATTTACCCAAACAATTTGTCCAGCCAGAAAGTAGATATACCATGGAGCTTTTGATTCTACGACAACTGAAAGAATGCCTGTAAAATGTTGCTCCCTGTAGTAGTTAATTCTCTTTCCTAAATCGTTTCTAATTTGTAGAGATGGCATATCTTGGGGAACTCACACTTACCATAAGATTTATCTCATACAAGTCTGCCTAAATAAGTAAGCTTCTGCATCTAGAATAATCACTGAATTCTAGGTGTTCATTGATTATTCAGCGCTTTGGCCGATCTATAGTCAGGCTATGCCTATCGATGAAAACCTTTTGTTTACACGAGATACATTGATTGAATATGAAGAGATGACAAAAAAGATATGAGTGCTACAACTATTCAGAACCTTATGAGCCTGTTATCAACCATGTTTTAGTTATCCTACTGATTAGCGTATGTTATGCTTTCAGCATTAACAGCACATAGAGTACCCTTTGAACAGAGTGAAATATCTGTAAGTTGTCTTAAAGTTTTTGCTTGAGGAAGGCTACCTGTTATTACTGAAATTTTCTCTGTACATAGGGTTTATATTTATTGCGTCTAATCAAGTCACAGCACCTAGAAATCTATTTTTTTACGAACTTAGGGCACTGGCATGAGTAAATCCTAGGATTATTTTCAATTCCAAGTCTTGCAGTCTAATGAGATCGACAATCCATTGCATGTCCTAAAACAGGAACGGCTGAAGTATAGTCTGTTCAAGACGATGCATACTCTCAAGCTGTTTTATGAAAAAGAAAATATACTACACAGTCAAACAATATTTGAACCCTTTACTATCTTAGTTTGATGGTTATATCCAAGTATTCCACATTAAATAGCCCAGGCTCATGCTGAGAAAAAGTAAACTGGGCGTTAGCCAAGTAGCTACCACTTCAGAATAGTGATGAATGTGATGACAACCGCTGTAAAGGGTTAAAAAAGTATGGTGCAGGCTAACACTCAGCAATAACAACCACAGCCATGGGATGAGCAAAACCATCGGGCTGATAAGCACAAACATACCCATGGGCAAAAGGGTAGCTCCGGCAATGAAGGTATCGTTAGCCCAGCTACCATGGCGACGCAGCCACAGACGTGAACCGCCCAGGGCAATAATCAAACTCAAAAAGACTGTACAACCTGCCAGCCATAGACCAGTAAAGGCAATACCCGGGCTAGTATTTTCAGCAAACTGTAAAACGTAGCCTCCCAATGTAAACCCCAGTAACCCAAAGGCAGCAAGGATACACCCCATGTATGACGCCTGTCGCTGAGTCAGGCGGCTATGCAAATTGATAAGTTCTATGGCAGGATTTCCCAATAATCCAAATAATAGGCGATTGGCTTGTTCAAATCGTCCTAAACGGCTTGCTAGATCTCGAGTGCGACGATGTTTGAACTTGTAGCGACGTTGTTTCTGTAGCTTTTGGATGCGATCGCGACTGTGATGATAGCCTTCTAAATCGCCCTGGGCCTGGTAGTGGACAGAGGCCGTTTGAAAATCGTTAGCCGCTTCGTTCCATTCTTGAATATCTTCGTATGCCACCCCTCGCTGAAAGTAAAGCTTAGGGTCATCTGGCTCTTGTTCAATGGCACTAGAAAAAGCAGCCAGTGCACTTTCGGTATACCCCAAACGATAGCGCGCTAGCCCAAGATAATAGTAAGTCTGCGGTAGTTGGCGAGGAAACTGTCGTAGCTGTTGACAGTCCGCTAACACCCCAGCATCATCATTCAAAATGTAGCGGACTTGGGCTCGCCGCAGATAGGCTTCTGCCAATGCGGGTTGGAGTTCAATAGCCCGATTAAAATCCGTCAGCGCTGACTTGTATTGACGGGCCAAGGTTTGCTGAATACCCCGCATATAGAAATCGTGGGCAGTTTGCGGACGGGTACCGTTGTATTCTGTAGTGCCCGTGCGGTCATACAGCTGTCGCTGCACCTGATCCATCAGGACTTCATAGGCTTCGTGCAGGGCTCGAAATTTTTCTAGTGCCCTAGGATCGTTTGGATTTAGATCAGGGTGATAGCGCCGTGCCAGGCGACGAAACGCTGCCTTAATTTCTGCTTGACTGGCATCCGAAGATACCTGTAGCCGCGCATAGTAATCGTCAGCAGAGGCCATAAACAACTAAACAAATAGAACAGTGGGGACAGCGCTTGAAATATTTGGAGAAATATGCCTACTAAACGCTTCTATTGTAGCCATCTTCCCTTCGTTAATAGGGTAGGAAGCCTAAGAATCGTGCTGTCACCTTTACAAAAATTGAGCTCATGAACAATGTTGCCTGTTTAATTATTCATTCTGATTAAATTGAGTCCGCAGACTTGCGCTGAGTGATCACGGTTCTAGGGAATTGAGGCAAACTGAACTGTAGTGAGTGTAAAAGCAAATATTTTTTCTATGGTCACATCTCCGGCAGCAAACGGTTCTTTCCCTAACTTGGCTAACAGCCTTGACCAGTTTTATCAGAATCGCCAACAGGCAGCCCAGGTTTTGGACCAAATTGCGATCGCGATGGACCGGGCCGATACCCACGAGAGTTCCGGACAGCTGGGGCTGAGTCGCCACATAAGTACTCTGAAAAGCACCGCAGAACAACTTCAAGAGGGCACCTACCGTATCGTTGTTCTAGGGGAAATGAAACGGGGAAAAAGCACCCTAATTAACGCATTGGTAGGAGATACGCTGCTACCCAGTGACGTGAACCCCTGCACGGCCCTGCTAAGCGTGCTACGGCACGGACCAGAGCGTCGAGTGACCATACATTACAACAACAATAATGCCCCTAAGGTCATTGATTTTGAGACATTCCAGAACGATTACACCATCTCCCCTGATGAAGCTCGTCAGCTAGAAACCAATGCGTTTCCTGATATTAGTCACGTCGTAATTGAAGCTCCTGTTCCTCTATTGGCCTCTGGTTTGGAGATTGTGGATACTCCCGGTCTTAACGATACAGAAACCCGCAACCAGCAGGTCCTGAGTTACTTAAACGAGGCGCAGGCGGTAGTGTTTGTGGTGGATGCAATGCAGCCCATGACCCTGGACGAACGTCGCTACTTAAATAATTACATTCAGAGTCGAGACCTGGAGTGTTTTTACGTAATCAATGGCTGGGACCGGATTCGGGCGAGTTTGGTTAATCCTGAAGATGACGCGGCTTTAGAAGACGCCGAGAACCGTCAACGTCAGGTATTTGCCCAAAGTCTGCCACCAGAAACCACCTGGTTTGAGGTATCAGCTCTTACCGCACTGCGCCAACAGCGTAAACAGACATCTCTGGCGGGCAGTGGTGTGGATACCTTTTTCACTGCTCTGGAATCATTTTTGACCCAAGAGCGGGGGCAAGCGGAACTACAACGAGCGGCCAAGTTGGCCCATCGAGCCTACAGTGCCGTGCAAGAAACCGTTGCTCGACGCATTCCGCTACTAGATGAAGACCTCAGTGAGCTACAGCAGCGGGTAGTTTCGGTGGAAAGCGAGTTTGGGAAACTGGAGAAAATTCGCGATAACTATCGACAACTCATTCGGGGACGCTGCGATCGCAGCGCTAAAGCCATTGCCGACTCTTTCAAAACCTATATCCTTAACCTAGAAGCAAGTTTCGAAACCGACTTTGTCGCTTCTCAGCCCGATCTCGACTTTCTGAGCTTTCTCGACGAAGAGCAGCGAGACGAATTTTACAAAGAATTTAAGCGAGCGTTTGAGCGCTACATTAACGATCGCCTAGCCGCTTGGGAGTTTACCGCCAAGCAAAAAATTGGTCAGGTCTTTGATGAACTCAATGAGAGCGCTAACGAATACCAGGTGGCCTATGCCGAAGTGGTAGAAGTTATCCATGAAAAAATGATGGGACGTAAGTTCTATGCCCCCGGCACCCGTTCCACTGAAGAACCGCGCCCTTGGCTTGACAACATTCGCGATCTCTTCGATGAGATTCCCGACACCCTAAACGATGCGGTCATGCCCTTCAACCATTTTTGGCAGTCCGTACTACAGATGGCCGTTAGCTATGTCTGTATTGTTATCGCTTTACAAATTTTAGGGTTACTCTTTAGTAGTTTATTCCTCAACATTGTGGGAGTGATTGCAGCAGCCGGTGGCCTATTAGCAGCCCAGGCCGAGTTTGTCCGTCAAGAATTTCTCAAAGCAACCCGTAAAGAGTTTGTCAAACATCTTCCCCAGATTGCGGCTGATCAGTGGCAGCCTATCTACAAGGCCGTCACCGATTGTTTTGGTACCTATGAAGAACGCGCCATTGACCGTGTGAGTGCTGACATTGCTTCCCGTCGTTTAGAACTCAGTAGTCTAGTAGAAAAGAAGCAACAGAACGAAATTAACCGAGAGCAGACCATTGAGCGCCTTAAAGCATTAGAGGAGAGAATTCATACTGAACTAGATACTCTACAGACACTCGTGTGAGCCTAGAAAATTGTCATGGCTTGCGCCGGACGACCACCCACCGACCACAGAGCAGAATGATTTCCCAAGGTCTTCAGAGTCTTGAATTTGGAATATCCTACCTTTTTGAACTCCGGATTCAAAACTCCAAATTCGTCCATAGCCAAAATTTCTCGGCTTAACTTAGCATCCTTACCATGGGCTGCCTACCAAGTTAAATGCAGCCCAGTAATAGGGATGGCTAAAATCCTGTGCCGCATCTTTTCCTAAGCCAGCCGGTAGTGAATGATTACCACTGGGCAACTTGAGCTGGCCATTTTCGACAGTAATCTTCCCCCGCAACATGGCTAGCTGAGCCTGTCGTAGAGCCTCTGCTTTGATGGTGGGCTGACTTTCCTGGAGCTGTTGATAAAATTCAATCATCAACCCTGCTGAGGCGTCATCGCTGATGTTCCATAGACTGGCAACCGCTGTTTTGGCTCCCGTCAATATAGCAAAGCCTGCAAAGCCCAGCTCAGCGGCGCGGCTGCCCAAGGCGGTCTGGCAGGCACTTAGGGTAATAAGTTCTACCCCAGGCTTGTGTAAGCCTAGGGTACGTAGCTGATCTAACCCTAGCTTTTCATTGTGTAAATGCAGATAAGACTTCGATAAATCCCCTGGGTTAAATTCACCATGGGTCGCCAGATGTAGAATTCCATAAGATGCTGTCTGGCGCTCACCTTTTAGAGTATCTAGATTAAAGGAATTTCCCTCAAGCAAAGCACTACGCCACCGAGACGAAATCGCCTTTAGTTCCACTGGAACGCTGGGTAATGAAACCTGATCCGGAAAGACCGAGGTGCCCGCTACCAATGCACCCACATCACGAATGTCTTTATAGGTGAGATCTGTCAGACTAAGGCTGGGCATTAACCCGATATTGTAGTTTTCGATTAAAAAGCTTTCGCCATCATGGAGAGCGGCCAAAGGCAATGATCTCAAGCCAGCATCGGTAATAAAGCTAATGGTATCGATCTCTTGGGCATTAAGTTCTGCTACTAGGGGCTCGATGAGTAATTGATATAGCGCTTGCGCAATCGGTAAATACGATTGAGTGCCCACACGACTCGGGGATGCTACCTGACGCCGGAAACGATGGGCCAGTTGTAGAACCTCTGCTCGTGTTTCTGACATTTGAATATACTTAGGCGGGCCGTCGCCAGTAACTAGTAAAAGTTCTAACTTATCTGATGGCATCGACTGTTGAAGAATATTTTCAGCATCGTCAGCAGTCTCCCCAGAGCCAAATACGGCATAAATAAGGGCAGGACGTTTACCCGTTTGTCCTTGCACTTTGCGCAAGCTGTTTTGAGCCATGGGTAAGTTGGCAAGCTCAGTTGAGTTAGTTGAACCTACACTATCTTCTAGGCCCAAATAATCACTGACTTCTTCTGTTAACTGTCGTTCCAAGGTTTGCATAGCCAGTTCCGGTGCTGGCAACACATTGACGGCTTCTAAGGGAACTTGAATAGCATTTTCAGTTAGCTCTTCATCCTCACAGTCAGTGATGCAAGTTTCAGTTGTTTCTTCTGTTTCTGCCACCTCAGAATCTGGAGTTAGAATCTGAATATTGCCTATTTCCACACTGCCTGGAAAGGATAAATTTTCCAGAGTGGTTTCTCCGGTAATAATCGAGCCCGCTGTTCCGTTTACAGATGCATCACCAACTGTGAAAGGGGTATCGTCCAGACCACCTCCGTGGGTAATGGTGATGCTTCCATCTGAAAGTTCTCCAACGGTTGCGATTGTTGTAGGTCCGCCTATGCCCCTAACAGTCCCTTCTATGGCGGCAATAGTGACGTCACCACCATTGCCAGATGCGAGATTACTACCTGTGTCAATGGAATCAAAAACAATATCTCCTTGTGGTGCGCTAAGAGATACGTCCCCGCCCGAGGTGGTTAAATTATTGCTGATATTAATATCTCCCTCAAGAGACGAGATATTAATGTCGCCTTCGCCTGAATTAATAGAGCCCGTCACAGTAATTTGCTCATTAGCCTCAAGCGTGAGATTCAAATCATCAAACGACTCCGTTGTTGTTATCGTCGTCGTTGTCGTTGTTGTTTCAGTGCCAGGAATTGGAAGTCCGTCAGGGCCTATCAGAGGAGGGCCAGTTGTAACCATTACCGTTTCAGTAAAAGTAGTCAACTCACTGTCAAAGATATCAGCCAGGATCTGAATCTCACCTTTTGCAATCAAACTTAGACTATTGCTACCGGTCTGATGGTAATCAAGCGGAGTTTCTAGAATAATATTGCCATCGCCAGGGGTATCACCAGTTGTAATAATTTCGACATTGGTCCCATTAGCCAGTGCATCGGTAATTAAGTCGACTCCCAATGTCGATTCAGGTGGTGCAGCACCTGAGCTAAAAATACTTGGAGTTCCTGGAGTCGCCGGAGTAATTGTCTCTGGAGTACCGGGTGTAATTGTCATCACACCTGTAATAGGGTCTGTTATCGTCATCCCTGGCATAGCTGGAGTAATGACCTCTGAAGTAGCTACTGTTCCCGGAGTACTATTAATATTAGTTGAGCCATCACCTGCAACAATTCGAATATTGGCAGGATCTAATAGCCATAGCCCGCCACTTCCATTGACAGCAGACACATCTGGTGTCGCACTAACTTCTAACTGACCTAAACTACTCGTCTCAATAAAACCACCATCACCACCATTGACTCCTCCCCTGGCAAACAACTGCCCTGCAGACCGCAACAGGTTTGTTCCCCAAGCAACAATCTTGCCGCCATTACCCGCATCTCTCGCATCGGCCAGAACAACAGAATTCTCATCAATAACAGTTGCCGCTGCATTAGGCACTGTACCATTGCCTAGATCATCCCCACCAATGAGTACGGTGCCACCGCCAGCATCACCCGAAGCATCAAGTGTTGCATCTACCAGAGCAATCTGTTCTCCCAATATACCAACATTGCCACCATCGGTCGTCAGCTGACCGCTAATAACAGCTGTGCCCTCCTCCATCGGAATCTGTAGAGATGAGCCCGACAAACTCACACTACCGTCAGCATTCACAGTAATATCTGTAGCCATACCCAAATCACCAGCCCCAGTCAGTAGAGCAGGCACAGTTGAAGCCGTAAAGTCAGCTGTGGGGGCTGCATTAGGTAAGGTTTCTAGTTCTAAACCTAGCAATGATCCTGACTGGCTAAGGCGTACCCGGTTTTCTCCAGGCACAGCCATGACCAACACTTCACCGCCAGATAGCTGGCCTGTATTGATCACCTGGCCACCCAACAGGGTGAGGGATTGCCCCGATGTAACCGCCAAATCCCCCGCATTGATTAGGGCACCGGTTTCAGTCGCAAACTCATAGCCTGTGGGGGCACCGGTTAACGATGCATAGTCATTGGTACCTAACGTATCGAGTAGCTCATCGCCAAAGTTAAGGCCCGTGGCGGTGGATGCAGAAAAGGAACCGGCTAGATTGAGCTGGGTATTTTCGCCAAAAAATATGCCGGATGGATTGAGCAAATACAAATTGGCATTGCCATCCACCGCCAGCAACCCATCAATAATCGAGGCATCACCACCGGTGATGCGGCCAATGATATTTTCGATAGTGGCTGGATTGCTAAACTGAGCCGACTCGCCCGTGAGTAGGCCAAACTGGTCAAAGCTGTGGATTAGGGTGGTGCTATCCCCAGATACATTTCCCCCATCAATTTGATACTGATCACCAATTTGCTGAACGGTTGTAGCGTTATCTGCTGAGGTGATGGACTGGGCTTGGGCAGTCGTCACCAGGGCTACAGGACTGATGAATGTGATGAGTAGGGCAGCTGTGTGATGACGATTGAATAGGCGAACCATGTGAGCAGTATCTCTCTAGGTTTGAAACTCAGTACTTTGCTTGGGGTACTTAGAGTTTAATCCTATGGGATAGCCTACCTCTGAATTGTATTCCTTCATTAAGGAACGCTCAGCCTGAATGAAATCACACAGTTCAGACCTTACTACCAAGGACTGCCCACTAGGTTGAATGCAGCCCAGTAATAGGGATGGCTAAAGTCCTGTACTGCATCTTCTCCTAAGCCAGTCGGTAATGAATGATTACCACTGGGCAACTTGAGCTGGTCATTTTCAACAGTAATCTGTCCGCGCAGCATGGCCAGCTGTGCCTGGCGTAGGGCCTCCGCTTTGATAGTGGGCTGACTGCCCTGAAGCTGTTGATAAAATTCAATCATTAACCCGGCTGAGGCGTCATCACTGATGTTCCACAGACTGGCAACCGCTGTTTTAGCACCGGTTAATACAGCAAAGCCTGCAAAGCCTAATTCAGCGGTACGGCTTCCCAATGCGGTCTGGCAGGCACTTAGGGTAATTAGCTCTACTCCGGGCTTATGTAAACCCAGGGTGCGGAGCTCGTGTAGTCCTAGTTTGTCGTTGTGTAAATGTAAATAAGACTTCGATAAATCCCCTGGGTTAAATTCACCATGGGTAGCTAGATGTAAGATCCCGTAGCCATTGGTTTGCCGCTCTCCCTTAAGGGTTTCCAAATTAAAGGTATCGCCCTGGATCAACGCACTACGCCACTGAGAAGAAATTGCGTTTAGTTCCACCGGGACACTGGGCAAATGAATCTGATCAGAAAAGACAGATGTGCCCGCCACCAGCGCGTCTACATCACGAATATCTTTGTAGGTGAAATCTGTGAGAGTAAGGCTGGGCATCAACCCAATATTGTAGTTTTCGATTAGAAAGTTTTCGCCATCATGGAGAGCGGCCAAGGGCAGCGACCTTAACCCAGCATCGGTAATAAAGCTAATGGTATCGATCTCTTGAGCAGCCAGTTCGGCTGCTAGAGGCGCAATGAGCAATTGATATAGCTCTTGCGCAATCGATAAATATGATTGGGTGCCAACACGGCTAGGAGATGCTACCTGTCGCCGAAAACGATGGGCTAGTGCGAGAACGTCACGCCGATTTGCAGGCAGTTGGATATATATAGGCTCTCCATCTGCGGTTACCAGTAGAAGCTCTAGCGGATCTAACGGTGCAGTACTTTGCAGAACATTATCAAGGCCTTCTTCAGCGTTGCCAAATACAGCATAAATCAGCGCTGGGCGCTTACCGGTTTGCGCTTGCGCTTGCTTAAGTCTAGCTTTTGCCTTGGGTAAGTCTAGGGTAGTCGAAGATTCGGTGCTAGCGGATATCTCACCTGTGACACTACCACTTGCCTCTATCCCTAAATAATTAGCAACTTCTTGTGTTATCTGCTGTTCAAAATATTGAAAAGCTAACTCAGGTTCTGGCAAAACATCAATTTCTCCTCCAAAAAATTGCACAGAATCACTGGAGGTTTCAAGTTCATAACAATCAGTAATACAGCTAAGTGCTATCTCTTCTGGTGCAAGTACTTGGGGCTGCGCTCCTTCTTGCGGCACATTGGCTGGTGGCAATAATAAAGCGATTTCCAGTTCTCCATCCGCAGTCAAGCTAGTAAGTTGTGAGGTGTCTAGAACTTGTCCAACAATATTGCCAGACAAATCAGCAATAGAGCCTGTCTCCAGATCAATTTCAATATCTCCGGACTGCATTGTTTCTGGCAGTATTAATTGCCCCGACAATGGGGAAGCTCCTGAGTTAATAATTTCACCCGTCAATCCGTTTTGAGATAAAGACACTTGACCAAGTGTTTGATTTGTTGAGAAGTCTACAACTGGGATCTCAACAGGAACTGTTGCAGCCACCAACTCTATATCGTTACCGACAAGCCCGCTTAGTTCTACTTTATTTGTCCCAGGATTTACCAAGATGGAGTTGGACAAATCCATAGTTGCTTCTCCAACAACAATCTCTTGACCATTGTCTATAGTTGTCGCCAATCCAGTTGTTGCATCAATTACTATATCTTCACCAGAGTCTCTATCGACCAACAATGAGGTACTTGTTGAACCAACTGGATTGAAGACATTCCCGGTTATACGACTTTCATTCAATGTCACCTTACCGATTGACTGGCCAGTCAGTTCATCTATCACTGGTATCTCAACGAGGTCCACTTCTGGTCGCAGATTTATGACAGAACCCGCAAGAAGGCTTAGGTCCAGACCACCTGTAACAGGATCTTCCAAGATAGAGTCTAAAGAACCCATAGTTGCTTTTCCAACAACCTCTAGATCACCGTTTTCACCTATAGCTGTTGCGAAGCCAGTTTCTGCATTAATAGAAAGACCTACTGGGCCAAATCCGCTACTAGTAGTATCGACCGGCAATAAAACATCTCTAATAGGAAAAATTAAACCTGTTAGAAGGCTTCTGCCTAATTGCACTTCACCAATTTGGATATCAGTTGATTCTTCTAGAACTCGCACGAACTCAGGTTCCGTTTGTGGAAGCAGCTGTAGCGTATTGGACACACTTGAATCTACACCTAGCGCATTGAGCACACTTGCATCTCCACTTTCATCTGCACGAAGAGGAGCGAATGCAACAAGTTGACCATCAGAGAATGCTTCGCCAGTAATATCATCTATCGATATATCAGGAAAATTATCACCCATAAGGCCGAATACTTGGCCAGTACTATTCTCTATCGATATATTAAGATCATCAAAGCGACCGATAATTTCTCCCGTTGCAAGCTCTGTAGCTTGATCCAATCCCTCCGACGTCTCATCCCCAAAAAGGATAATACTGTTTGGTGCAAATGAGAGGGTCGTATTTCCATTGGGCGTTTCAGAAGATCCTAAAAAGCTCCTATTCTCGAAAACAATATCATTTCCTAAAGAGATTACACCTGCAGTACCATTAATCGAATTATCACCAACCTTAAAGGGAAGAAAATCACCACCACCATGGTTAATCGCAACTGTGATGTTCCCATCAACTGAGTCACTAATATTTGCGAGAATTTTCCCCGTTTGAATAGTCGAGATTTGCGACTCAAGAGAAATACTTCCTGCCAGATCGCCATTAGAACTTGTGATAATATCACCAACTGCAATAGCTCTTCGTGCTGAAACTGTTACGTCACCTCCCGGAGTATCAGCAATCAATTGTTCTTCGGGAAGACCAAAAGCTTCTGAAAAGCGATCTAATGAGGTGTGAATCACATTAGATATAGTAACCCTACCTTCAGGAGCTCTAATAGAGACATCTCCAGATGTTGTCACTAAACGCCTTGTTATATCAATGTTGCCCTGATCAGATATGATAGTAAGAGCTCCTGTGCCAGTCTCAATATTCCCGTTGATATTAATTTGTTCGTTTGCTAGTAATGTCAGCGTTAGATTCTGTTCATCGGGACTTTCAGTCGAACTAACAGGGTCAAATACTAAAACTTCGCCATCAATAATATCGGCCTGAATATCAATTGAGCCTGCAGCTGATAGAGTCAATGAGCTGTTATCAATATCGTCATAGTCGAGAGGTGTTTCTAGGGTAATGTTGCCATCACCAGGCGTCGTCCCGGTGGTTCTGATTTCGACGGTATTACCGCCTTGTAAAGCAGCTGTAATCAAATCCACACCCAACAGCGCATCAGTGATATCTCCTCCTACTATGAAAGGATTTGTGTTGCTGATGTTAGTGGCACCACTACCAGCAACAATTCGAATAGTAGCAGGATCTAATAGCCATAGCCCACCGATTCCATTGACAGCAGACACATCGGGTGTAGCACTAACTTCTAACTGACCTAAACTACTCGTCTCAATAAAACCACCATCACCCCCGTTGACTCCACCACGCGCAAACAGCTGCCCCGCAGATCGCAACAGGTTTGTTCCCCAGGCAACAATCTTGCCACCATTGCCCGTATCTCTCGCATCAGCAAGAACAACAGAATTCTTATCAATAACAGTTGCCTCTGCATTAGGCACGCTACCATTGCCCAGCTCATCACCACCAATGAGTACGGTGCCACCGCCAGCATCACCCGAAGCATCAATCGCAGCACCCACCAGGGCAATCTGTTCTCCTAATACACCAACATTGCCACCATCGGTCGTTAGCTGACCGCTAACAACAGCTGTGCCCTCCTCCATCGGAATCTGTAGCGATGAGCCCGACAAACTCACACTACCGTCAGCATTCACAGTAATATCTGTGGCCATACCTAAGTCACCAGCCCCAGTCAGCAGGGCTGGCACCGTTGAAGCGGTAAAGGCAGCTGTGGGAGCTGCATTGGGTAAGGTTTCCAGTTCCAAACCTAGCAATGATCCTGACTGGCTAAGGCGTACCCGGTTTTCTCCAGGCACAGCCATGACCAACACTTCACCGCTAGATAGCTGGCCTGTGTTGATCACCTGGCCACCCAGCAGGGTGAGGGACTGCCCTGATGTAACGGCTAAATCGCCTGTATTGATTAGCGCACCGGTTTCCGTGGCAAACTCATAGCCTGTGGGGGCACCGGTTAACGATGCATAGTCATTAGTTCCTAACGTATCGAGTAGTTCATCACCAAAGTTAAGACCCGTGGCTGTGGATGCGGAAAAGGAACCGGCAAGATTGAGCTGGGTATTTTCGCCAAAAAATATGCCGGATGGATTGAGCAAATACAAATTGGCATTGCCATCCACCGCCAGCAACCCATCAATAATGGAGGCATCACCACCGGTAATGCGGCCAATAATGTTTTCGATAGTGGCCGCATTGCTAAACTGAGCCGATTCGCCCGTGAGTAGACCAAACTGGTCAAAGCTGTGGATTAGGGTGGTGCTATCTCCAGATACATTTCCCCCATCAATTTGATACTGATCACCAATTTGCTGAACGGTTGTAGCGTTATCTGCTGAGGTGATGGACTGGGCTTGGGCAGTCGTCACCAGGGCTACAGGACTGATGAATGTGATGAGTAGGGAAGCTGTGTGATGACGATTAAATAGGCGAACCATGTGAGCAATATCGTTAGGTGTGAGACTTAATAATTTGCTTAGAATGTTTGGGAGGTACCCCTGTTGAGTAGATTGATTCTGAAGTTTATGCCCTCATTAAGTAACAATACTCAGTCCAAGGAAGAGCACATGCTTTAAGGCTTTACTACCAAGGACTGCCCACTAAGCTAAAGACAGCCCAGTAATAGGGATGACTAAAGTCCTGAATGTTTGTTTCTGCTAGGGTCAGTTCAGGAGGTAAACTTTGAGATTTTGTCTGATAGTCCTTCCGAGGCTCAGCAACGGCGTTTTTCTATAAATCTTGATCGGCAGACTCATTTTGCTGAGCAACCAGCTGAGATAGCAGGCTAATACGACGGTTTAGCCGTTCAACTTCTGCCTCTTCCGCCAGCTCAATATAAGCCAGACGCGCCAATGATAACTGGCCCAGGGCATCATCAAATTCACCGAGGGTGGCATAGACATCTGCCAAATTCACTCGTATTGTGGCTTCGCTGAGTAGGTCGCTGTTTGATTGAGCGAGCTTTAATGCTTCTCTGTAGGACGCAATCGATAGCTGGTTTAGCCCTGTGCGACTATACGTATCGCCTAGCGCGGTATAGACCAAATCTGATGCTTTGTTGCTTGCTATTAATTCCTGCAAAACAATCAATGCATCCGCATACATTTCCTCTAGAAAAAAGACACCCGCTTTGGCCAAAGCAGACTCTTCTGTCAAGTCTCCAAGCCCATCAGCGGCGGCTAGAACATTGTCGGTGTCATCAGGAATATCAGCAGCAATATCCGATAGTTGCAGCTTTAGGATCTCGTAATCTTCGCTAAACAATAGCTGGAAACCAGATTTATAAAAGCCTTCATCTAAATCAGAAGACACACCACTATCGGTCGTGACTTCTATGGAATAGTAGGCACCGGGTGTTAGCACCAGGTTAGGAAACTCAACTTCAGTAACGGTACCGTCAACA
Source organism: Cyanobacteria bacterium P01_D01_bin.156 (assembly GCA_039024555.1). Classification (GTDB taxonomy): domain Bacteria; phylum Cyanobacteriota; class Cyanobacteriia; order Phormidesmidales; family Phormidesmidaceae; genus Leptothoe. The sequence goes on along the minus strand of JBCCQQ010000007.1, from coordinate 19,030 downwards.
GTATCTTCCCAAAGAGCTACGTTAGGTTCATCCTGTTCATAGGTCCATAACCAAAGTTGCACCGTGTAGCTTGCAGTCCCCTCGACCGGATTCCAGCGAATGGTGTAATTGGCCTCATCTACTTCAGGCTGACGAATCCAGGCATTTCGCGGCGAAATGACATAGGGAATTTCGGCATTGTTGCCACCGCGGATACGCCCCGTACGCTTACCCCCTGCCCTGGTATTGGAGGCACTTCCCCGGCTTCTGGCACAGGCTTGCCAGAAAAAACAGGCGGCATTCGCTGTGGGTGGGTTAAGGGCAGGCTCCATAACCCCAAGACCAAGAATCAGGCTAAGTGCGAAGGTCAGCTGACGGCGAGTAGAATTTGACATTGCCCAAATCGTTCTGAATTGTTTGATCATGAGATGTCTTACCCCTTGCGTAACCGATATGTCATGTAGCTGACTCCTATGCTAGTTGCTCCCCAACCCATTAAGGCAGGCACCCAGGGAATCCAAAGCACTGGCCCAACCAGCAACCCATAACAGGCCAAGGTTAGCAGGCCAATGGAACTCAGGCTGGCAAAAACTAATGGAACGGGTCTGACAAATATCCAAAAAATAGCGCCGCCCACACCAGACCAGAGTAAAATCCAACTTGTTTCCCCTACAAATGGCCACCAACGCACCAAAGGGCGATCTTCCAGCACGGCATTCACGAGCTGACTGACCATCTGCCCATGAAGGTAAACTCCAGGCACGGAGTCTCCGTACGGCGTATTAAAGGCATCTGAGTTGCGATCGCTAAAGTCGGTATATCCGATTAAGACAATGCGATTACGAATCAGTTCCGGAGGTACCTCATCTCGAATGACCGCATCCAGGGAAACCTGCTGGGCAAAATTGATGAACTTAGCGGTGGCAGGTCCGTCGCTACCATCACTGTAGGTACGAAAATTAATTAGGGTTTGATAATCTTCTAAACCACTCCAACCCTGCCAGGGAGATTGATACACATACCCGGCACCATTGCCATCCAGATTGGGAACAGTGACATCCCCAAGGGTAATCGTGCCAACGTCGTACTCATCCCCCGTATTTGTATAGTCAATGTTCGTATTGGCTAAATAATTAGCTGTCAGCTGTAGGGTAAAAGATTCTTCAGTAGTACATGCCCCTGGCTCAGGAATCCATTGGGTGAGGGGCTGACGACGAATAATGGTGCCTCCATCCAAAAGAAAATTAGCAAACCGCACCGGTGTATTGGGCATTTCGCTAGGAATTTCGGGAATATCTTCCACCTGCTGGCTAGCAGACTGACAGATACCGACCAAATTGTCGGTACTGGCCAGCTGCTGGATCAGGGGTTCCTCCGTTGGAAAGTCTCGGAAAAAATCTAGGCCAATTACCTGGGCCTGATGCCGATTGAGTACCTCAATCGCCTCCGCCAGGGCCGCATCGGGAATGGTGCCAATGCCGGGATCGTACTGACCATCGATCATTTGCGATCGCAGCCATTCTCCACTTTGGCTATCCACTTTAACAATCAGCAAACGCTCATCCTGCTCGGCTTCACTGGGTTTCCAGCGAAGAAACTGATCGTAGGCACGGGTTTCTAGGGGTTGCAATCCACCAAATAACCGCACAGCCCCCAGCACTAGAGTACTAACCACGGTAGCTAGGGCCACAGAACGCGGCTTAATACGCTTAAACGGCAGGGCCTGACTTGCTTGAATATACGTTTTTTGTAAATTGGTAACGGGGGGAACTTTGCCTTTAGCCTGCTGCAGCCAACGCTCAGAATCTGCTAAGTCATTTCCCCGCAGTAAAAAGCTGTCGTCCCGCTTGGCAGTATCCCATTCAGCAGCTTTGACTAACAGGCGAGTGTGGGATTTCACATGGTACGGATCACTCTCTAGCGTACGAAACAATTCACCAAAGTTGACTAAGAAGTCTCCCCCATGTCGTCGAAAATCACTCCAAGGAACGGTCTTAATACTCCCTGGCACCAAGGATTTCACCACATCTCGATAAATCACGGGCAACACCCGTTTTTGTTGAGCTTGAGCATAGCTGAGCTGTTCTAGGCAGGCCTTACAGCGCAACGAACTCGGAGACAACAAAAACAAAACATTCTCGGCATTATCCATGAGCTGTTTTGTATCATCCCAACGGTCCATTTCGCCCACAGCCCCTTCCGGAGCAAGCCAGGAGCTTTTCCCTTGAACCAAGAGAGTTTCATTTAAGCGCTGAGCAAAATCAAAATCATCAACGTGGTGAATAAAAAATACCCCTAGCGTTTGATCAGGGGATTGAGTCTGGCTCGCCTCTAAAAATGCTAACTGCAGCGGTAGCGCTCCTCCTACGGCCCTGCCTTTAGCATTTTGTGCCCAGGCAAAATAGGTCTCCTGCATACGTCGCTGTAACAACAGGCTAGGATTTTGTTTTTGTCGTTCCCATTTGAGGGCACGTACTAATAGCCGCTTATGCTGGTTATAGTAAGGGGCATCTTGTCGAATGGCTCTCAGTAATTCTGCCAAGTCCTTTTCCAAGTCAATGGCGGCTTGGTTATCGGTTAGATTAATAAATTGAATTTTGCGAATCGTATCTGGCAATAGATTGACATCAAGGTCCTCCACCAGCATCGGAATAATTCTTTTATTGAGATCCAATGCCTGGTCTATCTCCATTTGACAATATTCTGAGTCTAGGGATTTCTGAGAAATTAAATAGACTATATTGTCAGCTTCCTCAATCCCTCGCTGGATGGCGGCTTCAAAGTCTTCCCCCATACGAATATCTACCGTGTTAGTCCATACGGTTACCCCGGACTGAAGCAGGTGATACCGCACTATTTCGCGAGTAGCTAAATCTTCCTCTGCATAGGAGAGAAAGACCTGAGTCATACCACTATCTGCAGTCTTGACACTCTCGGTGATAAATTTTGCCTGTAGCAGGCTAGCAGAACAGGGGGCCTGCTCGCCCGTAAATTCCGTAAGCAGCCAATTTTGGGCCTGTAACCGCTCTTCTCCCATTAGTAAATAGGAACTCTGATTCTGATGACGCTCCCACGCCAGCGCCTGAATCAGTAGCTCAGTATGCTGATGAACATAGTCCTCATGGCGATGGCATAATTCCATGAGCCCATTCATGGCGGCGTTTAAATCATCCATGCCGTTCCGCGCATAGATCCAGTTAATCTTGCTGATTTCAGGATGCATATTCGGAAAGCTGGAATGCTTACCCTTCGCTTTATAGGCATCCCACTGGTCTGAGCTTCCGCCAGGGTTGCGCTCTTGCCAGGTGGAGTAGCTAATTTCTTCCGCCTGCAAAATTGGAATAATACGTTTGTTATATTTCAGAGCAAGAGCGATCTCTTTGGCACAGTAGGGAGAATTAACCGAGTGGGGAGCGATGATAAAGATAAAGTTATGGCTTTTTTCAATGCCATCGTTAATCTGTTCTTGAAAGTCGACGCCCAAGGGAATCGCATTTTGATCAAACCAGACCTGAAATCCTTGAGCGCTTAACCGCTGATATAAATCGGTAGCAAATGCCTTACTATCGGCTCGCCCATAGGAAATAAAGACGTCGTAAAACTGATTTATTCCCTGACTAGCTTGAATAAACGCGGTGTGGAGGTCGGTGGGTTCACTGCCGATGGGGCTAGACTCCGATAGCCATGTATTGGCCGCCGCAAAGTCATTCGATCTCAGTAAAAATTTGCGATCGCGCCCCTGATTTTCCCAGGCTAAAGCCTTGACCAACAGCTGCTTATGCTGTGTTAAGTAATCAGCTGAACTGTTTAGAGTGCGGATCAGCTCAGCCACTGCTCGATCAAAATGTAGATCAGACGCCAGGGATGAGAAATCAATAAACTGTACCATCCGCAGATCGTCAGGCAGTACCGCCACATCCATGGACTGCACCAGCAAAGGAATAATCCGCTTGTGGTATTGACGGGCATAGGCCAGTTCTTGCTGACAATACTGTGATGCCAGAGAATTGGGAGATAGCAACAAAACAATATTGTCAGCCTTTTCAATTCCTCGATTAATCGCCTGTTGAAAATCCGTTGCCGTGGGAATATCCACGGTGTTTACCCAAACCGTAAAGCCCTCTCTCATCAGGCGTTTACGGATCTTTTGCTGAATGTCCATATCCTCTTCACTGTAGGATATGAAAATTTGGGTCATCTGCTCATGGGCAACCTTGATACTCTCGGTAACAAATTCACAGTGCAAATCCGTAGGAATACAGGGAGGCTGATCATCCTTAAACCTTGTACCAAGCCATTTTTCAGCTTCAGCTAACAACTCATTATTAGCCATCAAATACTGGGGCTGACGCTGTTGGCGATCCCACTCCAATGCCTTGGTTAGTAGTCGAGTATGTTGATGTACATAGGATTGATGACGATCTAATATGACCTTGAGCCCTGCCAGCCCCTGCTCAAAATCATCTATCCCTTCCCGTAGATAAACCCAGTTAATTTTGCTAATTTCCGGGTGCATATTCGGGAAGCTACTGTGAGCGCCTTTTTCTTTGACAGCCTGCCAGTTGAGTTGACTGGCGTCTGGATTTCGCTGCTGCCAGGTTTCCTGACTAATCTCTTCCACGTGCAACAGCGGAATAATTCTCTTATTACAAGCCAAGGCCAGCTCGACTTCTTTGGCACAGTAGGGAGAATTAACGGAGTGGGGAGAAATAATAAAGAGAAAATTATCAGCCTTTTCAATGCCGTCATTAATCTGATTTTGATAGTCCACTCCTAGAGGGATATCGTCAAAGTCAAACCAGACTGTCAATCCTAACTCTACTAAACGATCCTTGAGCCTGCGGGCAAACAAACGACTGTCTGCTCTGCCATAGGAGATAAAAACATCCTGGGGAGAGAAAGATGTTTGTGTCATAAGATTTTCAGTATTTCTAAAAATAGAATATTGATTAGCCTTAATTACATTTTATCTAAAAAGTTGTTGCATAAATCTAGCCCTCGTAGTACCAGTGCATTCTTCTTAGTTTGTCTACCGTCGACAACTCCGCTAGAGATTTGCAACCATAGCCTCAGCATAGCGAACTCTTGGGTGAAGCCAGAAGAGTAAGCCACCTAATAATCAGTTTAAGCCCAGACTTTACAATCTGAACTGGTCAATTTTCTAGAAGCCGTAGCTCCAGCGGGCTCGATACCCACGGGCGTCCAGGTGGGTGAATACTGATGCGCTAGCTAAGCCACCGCGATTACCCCACCAGGGTTCTAGCTGACGATTGACCTGGGGAGGAGAAATTCCCTTAACCACAAAATCGATAGCATCACCAGACAGATGCCGAGAGCGACTAGCCCCCCCTGCTCTTCGATTAGAAGTCGGATCTCGGTACCAGGAGTTCACGGTAATAGGCCGATTTCCCAGGAGTTCTCGCACCTCTTCCATCACCTCGGCGATTTTAATAATGCCATCAACAACGGTTTCATCCACTGGGATACGATTTCCATTTTTAGTGGCTTCAGCCCAGCTAAAATTCCCATTAGTCAAAATAGGCTCCCCAAGATATACCGTACCTAACTTAGGGACAGTAATTGGACGCCCCCGGTCGGGAGCAGCAATTTTTGTCTCGGGTTCTACGGGCGGATCGTTGGGTTTATTGTTAGGTTCAGTGCCTTCTAGCTGAATGTGTTGGGCATACACATACCAGTCCAGGCGATCATATTGACCAATCAGCAAACCATCCGGGATGCGAATTTTGACATGGTTACCCTGATCTGGGTCATCCCCTAGTAGCTCCAACCGGGTACCAGCGGACACCCGGATCTTATCGCGCTCAGATAGGCGGGCACTTTGTTCTGGCCGTAGTTTAAATAAGGTATCTGTCAGTACCAGTAGTTCAATGGCTGATTTTTGGCCGATATCAATCAGCTGCTGCTGCTGTAGGTAGCGCACAATAGCTGCGGCTCCTACCCGCGATGTTGGTTCTTTAAGTACTGTGGTCCCTCCCCATACCCAGGTAGATTGTTTACCAGCCCCGCCACGAAAACCATTCCATAGGTCAAATCCCCACAACATTGCCCCTAGGGTACGGGTCTTGGCCTGGTGATACTTTTTGGCGATCAATACGTTGGTAATTTCCTGCTCAAATTGACCGGGTTCGCGAAAATTCCACTCGCTGTAGTGCAGAATTCCAATAAACCACCAGGGCATACCCGTTGCTTTTTCAACGGTTTCATAGTGCGATCTCAACTGCACCATGCGTCCCACAATCCCCCTGACCGTAGGTTCCACATTAGACTGCAAAGCACAGGAGTCAAACGCCGCCTTATATTCTGTCTCCAGCTTTTCTAGAGTTAAATCCATAATCACTCGTAGATGAAACAACCTGACAACACTACAGTCAACCCTTGACTACCCTGACTAAGTAGCGGTTAAGAAACGACTTCACGATTTAAGCCTGAAAAGCTTGTTAAGCCGTGATTTAAATGCACAGGGCCGCCATGATTCTAATTTTTAACAAGCCCTAAACACCACTGCAAGAGGGCGACTGATCAAAATAAATGCCTATTACCAGGACTATGTTCCACGCATAAATCTGCATAGACTTTTGCCAGTGCGACCCTAGTGTTATTAGCTCAATCAATAATGCAGTAACAAGCAAACTTAAGCCTGAAAACATTAGGCCCAAAGTTCTGTCTGTTATAGCTCAGAACAGCTAAAACTTAGAATAGGAAAACCAGGCTGACTCAGTAGTTTTACCCAAATATTGGATAACGCTAAAAGCCTTTTGTCACAAACATCGCCCAAATCTGCCCCCCTTACATATCTATCGACTTCATAACAACTGACAATATAGGTCAACCCCATCTGGGTTCCACTTGCTACCAGTCCTTCTTTCAGCAATCGTTTGCAATGCTTATCTAGCACTTTCCTAACAATGCTTCGAACATATTGACTAGACCAACGCTGGGCATTACATCAACTTATCTTGCTCTTGAGTGAATTTTTGTAAAACACAAGATTGGTTTCCAAAGTGATGCAGTCTATCTTTGAGTTGCGTTACAACTTAGGCGTTTTGGGGATTTTGATTTGAAATGTAAGCAATACCTTGTTTAACTTGGCGCAAATTACTGTATTTTACCCTCAGTAATTTGCATTAAGAGACTTAAGGAACAGCGATTTCTGTGGGTAGACTTAGGCCAAGCAACCTTAACCTTTAATATAGATATCTCCATTCAATAGATTATGTAGAATTTTTAGCTCTCCATGTTTCTTTACAGGATGCCGTTGTTGATATAACCAATACCCTGCTCTGGTCTACAAGGTATGCTCCGTGCCATAGTTTCTGAGACATATTCAGCCAGAGCTCAGCAGCGTTCATAGGTTTTTGTCAGTTGTTGATGACATGACATGAGCTTTCTGTTTAACCAAGCACTGCATCTAAATTCAATAAAATGGGCAAAAAAAATACTTACAATGACTATCTCAAGCAGACCTTAGGGGGGTTGATCGACAAGCTAGAGATTTCGGATTTACGTAAGGAGTTTCTCAAAAACCGTTGGTTGGACCAAGTGATGTGGCTGGAAGGACGAGCTACAAAAGAGCGTAATCAACACTTTCGCCTACGCATGGTCACGATTATTGGCGGTGTGATTGTGCCGGCTATGGTGGGGTTTAGGAGTGACCAGCGTTTAGGCAGATATACCCTTGGTGAAGTCGTGGGTTGGGTTGCCTTAGGCATCAGTCAGGCGGTAGCTATTTCCGCTGCTGTAGAAGAATTTTTTGGCCACGGTGACAAATATCGAAACTATCGCAGCACAGCAGAAAGCATGAAAATTGAGGGCTGGCAGTTTATGCAGCTAGCAGGCCCTTATCGTAAATTCAAAGTTCACTCCGATGCCTACAAAAACTTTGCTCAACGGGTAGAATCCTATATTCAAAAAGATGTGGAAGGTTTTATTGCCCGTCTAGAAGAGAAACAGGAAGAAGAGAAGGAAGAGACACAAGAAGCAAAGAACAATGCTGAAAAAGCATTGATGCGTCTTAACCAAGAACTGGAGGCTCGGACTCAGCGTTTGGAACAGCAAAGAGCTGAACTGGCTGCCCAGCAGGCGAGCCAGCCGCCAGTGTCGGAAAGTGTTGCATACTCCGGTGAACTGTTAGATATTTCTATGCCCTCAGGTACTGAGGCAGTAGAGGTAAGTCATGGTACCGCCGGTGCTCCGGTTACCGAAGTACAGTCTCTGATGTCGTCGAGCTCTGGCACAAGTCAACAACCTGCGGCACGTACTTCTTCTTCTAAACGCACCCTCTCTTCAAGCAGCTCTTTGCCTCCCTTAGGGGAACATGCCCTTGAATGGGAAGAGAAAGTAGACTTTAAGGCTCTCAAAACTATTTTGACCAAACAAAATAGTACGACTAGTGTATCGGCTCAAAGTAGTACGACGACTGCTGCTACCACTCAAGTCAAACAGTTGGTCACCCCCGATGAAGTGTCGCAGATTTTAGAATGTTCATTAGAAGACTGTAAGCTCTATTTGCCGGGTATTTTAGCAGCCATGCAGAAGTACGACATTTTAGACAAGTCTGTGCTGATTGGCTTACTGGCGACAATACGCATTGAAACCGGTGGGTTCAAGCCTGTTCATGAGTGGGGCGGCGAAAGTTACTGGAAACGCTACGAAGATAGGGCTGATTTAGGGAATGTGAACCCTGGAGATGGAGTGAAGTACCATGGTCGTGGTTATATTCAGCTGACGGGACGAGCCAACTATCAAACCTATGGTCAGAAATTGGGGGTAGACCTGGAGAACAATCCAGATCTAGCGATGGATCCAGAAATATCAGCACTAGTGCTAACTTGCTACTTTAAAGAACGAGGCGTGGCCGATGCATCTCGCGCTGGTGACTGGCGACGCGTTCGCAAGTTAGTCAACGGTGGATATCATGGTTGGGATGTTTTCTCGAAATATGTAGAGCGCGCTCGGGCAAGCCTAGCCTAACAAAGGAAACTTCAGCTCTACCATTATTGAATGGCTCTGAATCAGATCGGCCACCTTATTATTAATAGTTTTGAGCGGGTTTGACATGAGCGGTTTTGAGGGTGTAAATGGGGTAATTCGCACAGACTGTCTAACCAACTTCTTTAAGAGATATCAGTAATGCCCAAAATGTCAGCTCATGGACTCGTTGAACATAGGTTTTCAAATGGGCAGCTGGCCAAAATGCTAAAAGTTGCTAACGGTACGGCATACATACATGCTTTATCGGCATTGGGCTTACAAAGCCCGACACCAACGCTTCTGGTTATTGGTGGCGCAAGCTACATGACTGATGAAAGCCAGGCAAAGTTAGTTCAGTTTTTTAACGGTCCCTTGGCCACTCTATCTAATGAGCAGGGCATTACCGTACTAGACGGTGGAACCGATGCTGGGGTTATCCACATGATGGGAGAAGCTCGCCATCATGTCCACGGCCAATTTAATTTAGTGGGGGTTGCTCCTCTCAAAAGGATTGTTTTTCCGGATGGGGACAGCTCCCACGTACCTGAGGATGCTGAAGAGCCACCAGTGGAATTGGAACCCCATCACACGCACTTTTTTTTGGTGCCTGGGGAAAACTGGGGTAGCGAATCTCACTGGCTGGCTGAATTGTCGTCAGCTTTAGCGGGTGCATGTCCGTCTATGACTCTCCTTATAAATGGAGGGCAAATATCACTGCAGGATTTAGAGGTCAATTTGCAGTTGGGTAGGCAGGTGATCATCATTGCCGGTAGTGGCCGACTAGCTGATGCAGTAGCCAATACTATCAGCGGAGCAAGCCCATCTGAAGATGAACGAATCCACAAACTGATTGATACTTACTACCCCAGTCAAATTTCTATATTCGACTTGATGAATGGTTCATTAGAGGAGCTAAAGGCTGAGCTAAAGCGGCATTTTAAGCACTGATAGCGAACCTTTCTGATACTGTATTATTCATATCCATAGAGTTGGATATTAGGACTGAAGCTGCCTAGTTTAGGGGACTTCACAGGATTGGGTAACCCATTGAAACGTTGGGAAAAGTAATTCTTAAGAATTAAACTTAGCAATTAGCAAGGTGTGCTAGAGTTTGATAGCAATACGTTACTATGGCTAGTGACGTACAGTTTTCGGTACGATACGCTCACAGTTCAACTCGACTAGTTTAATTTCGACTACGACTTGATTCTAGAGGGATCTCCGTATAACTCGTTGCAAATCAAATCTAGGAGACCTCCCTATGTCTATTTACGTTGGAAACTTATCCTATGATGCCACTCGCGATGACATTAATACGGTCTTCGCTGAGTATGGCTCAGTCCAGCGGGTTCATTTACCCACCGATCGTGAAACCGGTCGCCCTCGTGGTTTTGCCTTTGTAGAGATGTCTTCTGAAGATGAAGAGTCTGCTGCTATTGAAGCGCTAGATGGTGCAGAGTGGATGGGTAGAGACCTGCGAGTGAATAAAGCTCGCCCCCGTGAACAGCGTGGCGGTGGTGGCGGTGGTCGCTTCTAGAGACTAATCCGTTTTTGATGGGTGTTTTTAACATTCGATCATGTCTTATTATGGGGCAGCTATCTTGCCCCATTTTGTTGTTAAAGGAGAGTACTATGGCCCAGGTTATCCTTGGGGATGATGAAGGTATTGAATCAGCGCTACGACGGTTTAAGCGTAAGGTTGTTCAAGCAGGTATTTTTTCAGATATGAAAAAGCACCGCTATTTTGAGACACCTGCTGAAAAGCTAAAGCGTAAAGCGATCGCAAAGCATCGTCAAAAGCGCTGGAGTCGTAATCGCAGTAATCGGAATAACAACAAAGATTAAACGTTATTCCATTCCTTTTAAGCAAAAAGCGCCTTTTCCTCATCAAAAGAAGGGCGCTTTTTGCTGTGCGACAAACAAATAAAGAAGCGCTTTTGCAAACGGCCACTGTCGCCATTTCACAGGGCGCTCTTAACACGCTAAATCATTTAGCTAGATAGTCCTGTAGTGCTTTAACAGCCAAGGTTTGTTTCTGCATTGAACGAATGGCTTCGATAGTGGCCCGAGCCCCAGCCAAAGTGGTGATAGTAGGGATTTTATAGTCAAGCGCCGTACGGCGAATAATCCGGTCATCTTCTTTGGCTGTAGCCCCTGCAGGGGTATTAATGATGAGCTGAATTGCCTTATTCTTGATGGCATCAACAACATGGGGACGGCCTTCGTGAACTTTATACACCAGGTCCACAGAGAGGTCATGGCTTTGTAGCACTTTGCGCGTACCAGCTGTCGCCATGAGTGTAAACCCTAGCTCTATCAGCTCTTTGACGATGGGAACCACCGCCTCCTTTTCACGGTCGTTCATGGAAATAAACGTAGTCCCAGCCAACGGCAGCGTTTGACTCGCGGCTAATTCCGCTTTAGCAAAGGCCCGACCAAAGTCGAGATCAATTCCCATTACCTCTCCAGTAGAACGCATTTCAGGGCCAAGGAGAGTGTCAGTGCCAGGAAACTTACTAAAGGGTAATACGGCTTCTTTGACGGAAATATGACTGGGGATCAGCTCTTCGGTAACCCCGACTTCATCCAGAGTTTGGCCAGACATGACTAGAACAGCTGTCTTCGCTAGGGGAATACCAGTTGCTTTAGAGACAAAGGGGACAGTCCGGGATGCTCTGGGATTGGCTTCTAGAATATAAACCTGATTATCTTTAACGGCGAACTGGATGTTCATTAAGCCAACTACTTGTAACGCTTTAGCAAGCTTCACGGTCCAGTCGCGGATAACGCTGAGAGCTTGCTCGCTAAGGGTAATTGTCGGTAGGGAGCAAGCAGAATCCCCGGAATGGATACCAGCTTGTTCAATGTGCTCCATAATGCCACCAATCACTACATGGCCAGCGCGATCGCAAATAGCATCCACATCTACCTCAATGGCATTTTCTAAAAAGCCGTCAATCAGAATGGGATGATCCGGCTCCACCTGCACCGCTGTGGTCATGTAGCGCTCCAGATCTGCATCGGAATAGACAACCTCCATGGCCCGTCCCCCCAGCACATAGCTAGGGCGTACTACCACCGGGTAGTGAATTTTTTCTGCCACTTCCAGGGCTTCCTTGTAGCTACGGGCAATGCCATTGGGGGGTTGCTTAATTTCTAAATCCCACAGAATCTTTTCAAACCGTTCGCGGTCTTCAGCGGTGTCGATGGAATCAGGAGATGTTCCCCAAATCTTGGTTTGAATAGGCTGACCGTTAACCTCAGGCGCATTGGACAAATACTCTTGTAAAGGAACTGCCAGCTTTAGGGGAGTTTGCCCGCCAAACTGAATAATCACCCCTTCAGGATTTTCTGCCTCAATAATATTGAGCACATCTTCTTTGGTTAACGGTTCAAAGTACAGGCGATCGCTGGTGTCATAGTCAGTGGATACGGTCTCCGGATTGGAATTGACCATGATTGTCTCAAAGTCTTCGGCCTGCAGCGCATAGGATGCATGGCAGCAGCAGTAGTCAAACTCAATTCCCTGGCCAATTCGGTTAGGCCCCCCACCCAAAATCATTACCTTACGGCGATCGGAAGGTTTAACTTCAGTTTCCGCTTCGTAGGTGGAGTAGTAGTAAGGGGTATAGGCTTCAAATTCCGCAGCGCAGGTATCTACGGTTTTATACACCGGGATAACATGCAACGCTTTGCGTTTGGCCCGCACCTGGTCTTCATCGGTTTTAGTGGCAAAAGCAATTTGCAAATCGCTGAAGCCCTGCTGTTTTACCGCTATCATGTGCTCTGCAGTAATCGCATCCAGAGGCGTACGCTTGAGCCATTTTTCCGTGACCAACAGGTCCTGAAGTTTATCCAAAAACCAGGGGTCAATGCCCGTGAGCTCATAAATATCCTCCGTGCTTAACCCCAGCTGTAGGGCATGGCGTAGTGCAAAAATACGGTCCGGATTTGGAGATCGCAGGCTGGCCCGTACCTTAGAAATGGTGGGTAAGTTTTCAGTGCGATCGCAGCCCCAGCCGGAACGCCCTGTTTCTAAAGAACGCAGTGCCTTCTGGAACGACTCTTGGAAGGTACGGCCAATGGCCATGGCCTCTCCCACGGACTTCATTTGAGTCGTGAGCAGGGGGGCACTACCAGGAAACTTTTCGAAGGCAAACCGAGGAATCTTAGTTACCACATAGTCAATGGTGGGTTCAAAACTAGCGGGGGTTTTTTTCGTAATATCGTTAGAAATTTCGCTTAAGGTGTAACCAACTGCTAACTTGGCTGCAAATTTAGCAATGGGAAATCCAGTCGCTTTAGATGCCAACGCGGAACTACGAGACACCCGGGGATTCATTTCAATGACAATGACGTCCCCAGTATCGGGACTCACCGCAAACTGAATATTTGACCCACCTGTCTCAACACCAATTTCACGAATAATTTTGATCGAAGCATCTCGCAGCCGCTGGTATTCCTTGTCTGTCAGGGTTTGGGCTGGAGCTACCGTAATCGAATCCCCCGTATGGATACCCATGGGGTCTAGATTCTCAATGGAGCAGATAATCACCACATTATCTGCTAAATCCCTCATCACCTCCAGCTCATACTCTTTCCAACCCAGCAGTGATTTTTCCACCAAAATTTGCGACACCGGACTGGCATCCAGACCAGATTTCGCAATTGCCTCAAATTCTTCTTGGTTGTAAGCAATGCCTCCCCCCGTTCCACCAAGGGTAAAAGCGGGCCGAATAATGAGTGGATACGAACCAATGTCTTGGGCAATAGCCTCAGCCTGATCCATCGTTTCCGCCAGACCTGATGGACACACGCCCACGCCAATGCGCTCCATAGCTTCTTTAAATAGGCGGCGGTCCTCGGCCATTTCAATGGCATCTAGTTTTGCCCCAATCAGCTCCACATTATTCTTAGCCAGTACGCCACTCTTAGCTAGGCTGACTGCAAGGTTGAGAGCCGTTTGCCCCCCCATGGTGGGCAAAAGCGCATCGGGTTTTTCCTGTTCAATAACTCTGGCCACCAGTTCCGGCGTGAGGGGTTCAATATAGGTGCGATCCGCCGTTTCTGGGTCGGTCATAATAGTGGCCGGATTCGAATTAATCAGCACCACTTCGTAGCCTTCTTCCCGCAAAGCTTTACATGCCTGCGTACCAGAATAGTCAAACTCACAAGCCTGACCAATCACAATTGGACCAGAGCCAATCAATAAAATCTTGTTGAGGTCACTGCGGCGAGGCATAGGCGGGAGGTAGAAATGATTGGAGCAAAATCTAGGATGTTGGCATGGACAACCTAAATCCATAAATCCAGATTATTGTAGGGCTTTCTTCCACTTCCAGAACGGACATTTTTCTAAGAGTTCTTGCCATCGTAAAATCGCATTCTTTAGAAAGATGCTGTGTCTACCATGATTGCTACCTTACTCCATTCTTTAGGATCCATGGGATTAGGGAATGCCTGACTCTACTGTCCAACAATCCCCATGTCATCAAAAGGTTACAAAGGGAATTTGTCCCATACTTACGAACAGACAGATGGATGTTTTTTTGATCAGGGGGGATAGCGATATGATGTGTCCAGACACTATTGCGTTTAAGTCTCAATAGCTGTCTTTTTTAGATCCAAAATGGTTGAGATTTACGTTAATTCCTATGCCTACGGCTTCGCAGGTTTCTGATTTAAAGTCCCCCCCTCTATCGACTGTTTTAGAACTCCATGGAGTGACCAAACAGTATGCACAACAGACGATACCCGCTGTGGATCAGGCCAGCCTAAAACTCGAAAAGGGAGAATTATTGGCTTTGTTGGGGCCATCGGGCTGTGGGAAAACTACTTTGTTGCGGACTATTGCAGGCTTTGAAACGCCGGAAGCTGGATGGATTAAGTTGGCGCAGCAGCAGGTGTGTGGCCAAGGGGCCGCGGTGCCGCCGGAACGCCGGGATGTGGGAATTGTTTTTCAGGACTATGCGCTCTTTCCCCATTTGACCGTTTTAGACAATGTTGCCTTTGGGTTAAAGCATCTCAGTCGTCACCGACGGTTACCCAATCAGCGCACTCGTGAGATTGCTGCAGAATCGATTCGGCTTGTTGGTTTAGATGGTCTGGAGCAGAGATATCCCCACGCCCTGTCGGGTGGTCAGCAGCAGCGGGTAGCACTGGCACGAGCTCTAGCTCCTCGTCCTTCCCTAGTCCTGTTAGACGAGCCTTTTAGTAATTTAGACGTGCAGGTGCGACTGTATCTGCGCCAGGAAGTACGCAGTATCCTCAAAGGAGTGGGGGCATCTGGTATTTTTGTCACCCATGACCAGCAGGAGGCTTTGGCAATTGCTGACCGGGTGGCCGTAATGAGGGATGGTCGGATTGAGCAGCTGGCCAGTCCAGAGAAAATTTACGAGCACCCAGCATCGCGCTTTATTGCTGATTTTGTGACCCAGGCAAACTTTATTGAGGCCCATCGTGTAGAAGGTGGTTGGCAAACGGCGCTGGGTTTTGTTGATGATGCCATGGTGCAACCCACATCAGCGAGTTCAGGCAGCTTGATGTTGCGTCAAGAAGAGCTTCAACTGCAGGGCGTTGAGGCTGGCGATGCGGCTTTAATTATTTGCGATCGCGAATTTTTGGGGCGTGAATATAAGTACACGCTTATCCACCCTACCCAAGGCAACTTACAGGCTCGCACCAATGCTCGATTTAACCTCGGCGACGCTGTAAAAATTTCTATTCGGGCCAATTCCAGGGGCCTTCCCCTGTTCAAGGCAGAATCCTAGACCCCATTAACTATCAGGCCTGCTGTAGCTGGGACTCCAATGCCTGACGCATCACCTCCACAGGTGGCGTTTTCTGGGTCCAGATCTCTAAGGCTGCCGCCCCTTGCTGTACCAGCATTTCCAACCCATCAATGCCATGTAAATCAAGCGCTGTTGCCTGTTGCAAAAATTGAGTCGGTCGCGGTGTATAGATTAGGTCATAAGCAATAGCACGGTCAGGTAGAATTGCCATCTGCTCAGACGTTAAGGGCGATGCTTGCACATTGGGCGCCATGCCCACAGGCGTAGAATTGACTACTAGCCCTGCTTGAGGCAGTAGCTGTTCCAACTCCTGCCAAAGATGCACGGTCAAATTAGGCTTTAGGGGAGATGTTTGCCAGCTATCCAGAAATGCTGACAGCTTTTGTGGACTACGCCCCACGACCCAAATCTCTGGACAACCCAACTGATGACAAGCAGCGACCACAGCCCGAGCAGCTCCACCATTCCCCAAAATTAATGCTGGGGTATCATGCCAGCTTTGTTCCAATGCTTGGAGTGGGGCCATAAATCCTAGGGCGTCAGTATTTGTGCCGCACCAGCCTCGCTCACTCCACCAAACTGTATTCACTGCACCAATGGCTTGGGCCACCTCCGAAACCTCTGCCAGCAGTGACATGATGACTTGCTTGTGGGGAATAGTGATGTTAAAGCCCTTTAACCCCACAGCTGCAAAGCCATCAATGGCTGTTTTAAGCTGGTCGGGGGCTATGGAAAAGGGTAAATAGACATAGTCCAATCCCAAAGTAGCGATCGCAGCATTATGCATCACCGGTGACATGGAATGCTTCACCGGGTACCCAATCACTCCTAGCAGTTGGGTTGTCCCCTCGATCATTAACGATTGACTCACCACAGCGTTACAAATGGAACGCACTTATTTGTTACGCTCCCGTTAGACACCTCTCAATTACTTATAATGAAACCTGCTACCTGGCAAGAACGCCTGCTGCAGGTTTTTCATGGGCTTGTCTGCAAACACCAAATTTAATTTTTGCAACCATCGTGACTGTCACTCCGCTTTCTCCATCCGTTTCTCCTAACCTCACTGCCCCTGAAGTCCGCCCCGATAAGTTGGGCCGCTTTGGCCGCTTTGGTGGCAAGTATGTGCCTGAAACCTTGATGCCTGCTCTGACAGAACTTGAGGAAGCGTTCTATCAATATCGCGATGATGCTGAATTCCAGGCTGAACTTAACGGATTGCTCAAGGACTATGTAGGTCGTGCTAATCCGCTATATTTTGCTGAACGGCTAACGGAATACTACGCTCGCCCCGACGGTAGCGGCCCTCAAATTTATCTAAAGCGAGAAGACCTAAACCACACCGGAGCCCATAAAATTAACAATGCGCTGGGTCAGGTACTGCTGGCTAAACGCATGGGTAAAAAGCGCATTATTGCTGAAACCGGAGCTGGCCAACATGGGGTGGCGACGGCCACAGTGTGCGCCCGCTTCGGCATCGACTGCGTCATTTACATGGGCGTCCATGATATGGAGCGTCAGTCCCTGAATGTATTCCGGATGCGGTTAATGGGGGCGACAGTGCAGCCTGTTAGTGCCGGTACCGGTACCCTAAAAGATGCCACATCCGAAGCCATTCGAGACTGGGTAACCAATGTAGAAAGTACCCACTATATTTTGGGTTCCGTGGCAGGTCCCCACCCTTACCCCATGATTGTGCGTGAGTTCCACGCCATCATCGGTCAGGAAACCCGCGCCCAGTGCCAAGAAAAATGGGATGGGCTACCGGATATTTTGATGGCTTGCGTCGGGGGTGGTTCCAATGCCATGGGACTGTTCAACGAGTTTGTAAACGATACCTCTGTGCGCATGATTGGCATTGAAGCGTCGGGAGAAGGCGTGAGTACTGGAAAGCACGCGGCTACGCTCACAGCTGGTCGTGTAGGCGTACTCCACGGAGCCATGAGCTTTTTACTCCAGGATGATGATGGTCAGGTGATCGAGCCTCACTCCATCAGCGCCGGTCTTGATTACCCTGGTGTAGGACCTGAACATAGCTATCTCAAGGAAATTGGTCGTGCAGAGTACTACGGAGTCACGGATCAAGAGGCCCTAGATGCGTTTCAGCTGTTGTCCCAACGAGAAGGAATTATTCCAGCTTTAGAAACGGCTCATGCCTTCGCGTATTTAGAAAAGCTCTGCCCCCAGCTAGAAGGCAGTCCCAAGATTGTCCTTAACTGTTCCGGTCGGGGAGATAAAGACGTTCAAACTGTGGCTAAGGTGCTGAAGTTTGATAGTTAACAGTATGGGGCGCAGGGACTCAATCATTTTTCCTGAGTTGGCTCCCCAAGCGGGGTATCAATTTCAGGTGAAAAACCCTAGTTAGGAGTCAAGTCGGAAGCCTGAAGGGGTAAACGTTCCGACTTCCTAACAAAGGGTTCTTCGGAAAATCATTTTGCTTTATATTGCTCCCCCCAAGCCCAAGCCATTGTCTTCATCACAGGAATTTTTATCTTGGAAAATTTTGAGGTTTGCGATCGCGACATTCCCAGCTCTCTTCTAGAGCGCTATTTAGTATCCGACGCCATCGCTGTTGATACTGAGACTATGGGACTGAACCCCCTTAGAGATCGTCTATGTCTAGTTCAGCTATGCGATACCGAAGGCTATAGTTCTGCTGTACGGATTGAACGTGGACAAACCAGTGCTCCTAACCTTAAACAACTTCTAGAGACCACAAGTATTCTCAAAATTTTTCATTTTGCTCGGTTTGATCTAGCCACTCTCCGCCATCATCTGGCTATTGAGGTTGCTCCTGTTTTTTGTACCAAAATTGCTAGCAAGTTAGCACGCACCTATAGTCCCAGACATGGACTAAAAGAGCTCGTCAAAGAAACTGTTGGTATAGAACTAGACAAATCTGCCCAAAGCTCCGATTGGGGTAACGTGCGTGACCTCAGCGATGAACAGCTTGCCTACGCGGCGAATGATGTGCGTTATTTACATGAGCTATCTAAACGACTCAGCCTTATGCTTCAGCGTGAAGGTCGGTGGCCTGTCGCTGAAGATTGTTTCCGTTGTCTACCCACTTTTATCACCCTCGACTTGTTGCAATACTCAAACATTTTTGAGCACTAACGTCATAACCCACTGAACAGTAGGAAGTTTTTGTTGCTTAGCAAAAGCGCTGAATAAAAAAGAACATTCCATCGCTCAGAGAGCCTGGAATGCCCGAAACTAGCTGAAGTGAAAGATTCAGCTAGTTTTATTATGGAGCTCTATGAGCGTAT
>JBCCQQ010000006.1:0-158350 GCA_039024555.1 Cyanobacteria bacterium P01_D01_bin.156 | reverse complement strand
GAAGATTGGTTCTGCTGCAGTCGAGTGCTATATGGTTGCAGCTGGTCGAGTCGATGCATTTACAACATTGCAAATCTCACCGTGGGATGTTGCAGCAGGCATCCTCTGCGTGGAGGAAGCCGGAGGAAGAGTTACTGACTTTAACGGCAACCCATGGAACTTGGAGAAGACAGACTTATTAGTTTCCAATAATTTGATGCACGACACCATCCTAGATGAGATTCAAAGATCAGGAGTTGTAGACGTCTCCGATAGTGCTACTCGACCACTTTCGAGCGCTGCTATGTAGCGTCAGTAAAACCGTTAACATTTTGTCACATATACTTAACAAATAAACCATATGTATCAAGTCCTTGATCGCGAATCTGTTTGCGATTACTTGCGTTCCATCCCAGCAGTGATGGAAGTTCTTGGCAGTGCGGATTCACTGCAAGTTTCCGAGATCGGTGATGGAAATTTGAACTTCGTATATCGGGTTAGCAGCCTGAATGATGCATCTCGGTCGGTAATTCTGAAGCAGGCTGTTCCCTATTTACGAATGGTAGGTGAGGAATGGCCTCTTGCTCGAGACCGAATGACCTACGAGATCCGAGCGCTGACAGTATATAACCAACTTGTGCCGGATTTTGTGCCTTGTATTTACCATGCAGATGAATCAATGAGCACCCTGGTCATGCAGTGTCTTGATGAGCACATCATCTTGCGACATGGACTCATTGCAGGTGAACAGTATCCTGATGTCGGTCGTCATATCGGCCAATTTCTAGCTGAAACGCTCTTCAGGACAAGTGCTTTTTCCATGGATAGTCAGGCACGTCGGCAACTTATGGACCGGTTCACGCTAAATGCGGAACTTTGCAAGCTGACTGAAGAGTTTATCTTTACATTTCCATATATGGAACATCAGTCAAATTATTCGAACTCTTTGACTGACCAGTGGGCGCGAGAAAATCTTCGCAATAATAGTGAATATAAGCTGAATGTTCTGAAATTTAAGGAGCTTTTTATCACCAAAACAGACGCGTTACTACATGCTGATCTACATACTGGATCACTCATGGTGAACCAGGCGGAAAGCTATGTGATCGACATGGAGTTCTCTTACTTTGGCCCGTTCGGATTTGACATCGGTCAGATTATGGCGAACTTCTTGTTATGCGCAACCTCGCATTTGCACCGCAGCACCAACCACGACATGGTGAATTGGTTGATCGACCAAACAGTTGTGGTGTGGCAGGTCTTTTCCTCGCAGTTTCTCAAGCTGTGGTTCGAAGCAACAGAATCAGCAATGCTCATACCAGGGCTCCTTAACAAGACCGAATCAGATGAGTATAAAGAGCGTTTTATGCAAAAGCTTCTTCAGGAAACCGTGGGTTTTGCGGCTTGCTGCATAGCACGTCGTACCCTAGGAATCGCAGGCGTTGCTGATATTCGCGATGTAGAGGATCTAGAAATCCGGTCGAAGTTAGAGATTATCAATCTTAAGCTCTCCATGCTGCTCATGAAGCGCCATGATTCAGTGATAGACATCGAAGATGTTGTCACGCTGATTTCTGACTTCTACCGCGCTCAACCTAATATCTAATAAGCTAATAAGGATATACTATGACTTCTTCTATGATTGGCATTATACCGGCTGCAGGCAGTGGAATTCGCGCGCGCCCTTACACATATGAACAGCACAAGGGCATGTTCTCCATTGATGGTCGTCCGAACCTGCTCCGTGTGCTCGACACCATGCAGCACGACCTTGGTATCCAAGAGATTGTTATTATTCTTGGATACATGGGTGATTCGATTCGAGAACACTTTGGCGACGGCTCTGACCGTGGCCTTCGTATCCATTATGTCGAGAATAATAACCTGGATAAGGGGTGGGCGTGGTCGGTGCTCTTGGCGAAGCCATTTCTCGCCAATCGTCATGGCTTTGTGATGCTATCTGACGAGTTTTATCTTAAGGCCAACTTTGCGGATCTCAGCGCCTTTCCGTATGACAAGTATTCTGCAGTCTGTTGTGTAAAGGAGGCTAAGAATCCTGAGGAAATTAGGCGAAACTTCTCGGTTGAGCGAAATGAGGACCGGATTGTACGACTAGTGGAGAACCCAGTCAGTTTACCCAATAATTTGCTCGGGGTGGCTTCGTTTATCGTCAGCCCCGAAGTGATCAAGATATTGGAGAACGAATATCAAAAGGGTCGACAACTAATCGAGTTCATAAATTTTATTGACGAACTGATTCGTGATGGCCATCAGGTGGCATCGTTCGATCTCTCTGGCCATTACATCAATCTGAATGATGTGGCCAGCCTTGAAGCAGCACAGGATCTTGCTATTCAGATGAGGCTTCAGGAAGAAAAGTAGCTTGCGTTCTGAGGAGTCTTTTCTTGACGTTGCTGCTCCTCGATATGAATTCATCCAAAGCCCTTGTTCTATTGCGAATCTGACTGAGCGATTCATGCATTAAACCAGCAACAACCTTTTTTGGGCATTGCATAAGCAAGGGCTATGTACAGGACGAAAACATAATAACCTCGTGGAAGCCTTGCTTATGCTGAGGTTGGGGCAAATTTAGTAGGGTGTGTCTGAGGTGGTTAAACCCATAGCAAAAAAGGCTCTTAGCGAATCGACCGTGAGTCTTAACGTTTAAGGGTTTATCCTCATTCAGCCAGTGTCCAAGCTTGACCGCCCAATATAAGGCAATGGTCAGCAAGGTAAAGGACTTCTTGAACCATTCTAAATCTCTCATGCCAGTCTCTTCAGGACAAAACCCACGACTTTTGAAAGTTTCAAACAGGGTTTCAACCGACTGTCTCAAGGCATAATCAGCAATTGCTTGAGATCAGTCCAGACCTGAAAATTGGACGCTCAGGAGCCAAATCTGAGAAAAATCGAACGGCAGTTCCGATTGACACTCTGTCATGATGAGATTAAAACAATATCTCTTTCTAAGAGCCTGATCCTATTGTGTTTCAGGCTCTTTTTCTAGCGTTGCATAATAGAGCTATGAATTGAGAATATGAGCAATGCAATGTCCTGAGTGTGGTAGCGCGAACATATCCGCAAGCATGGTCAGTTCATTGGGCTACAAGGGCTAGGTTGCCTTAATCATGAAATTTACCCGTATTTATACAACGCTGATATTGAGATATGTTGCCGTGTTAGGGTTCGGCAGAATCATACTAACAACTATTACGGCAAACAGAGATTTTGGGCTGTAGAAGAGCTAAAGCCATTGGCAAGATTTCACCATATCCCTCATCCCCAGATATCCGACGTTTTGCCAAAATACTCTTCACGTGTTTTTTAACAGTATTCTCAGTGATAAACAGAGTACCAGCAATGGCTTCATAGGACTGTTCTTGGAGACGTAGTACCCACACATCTACCTCCCGAGGAGTTAGACCGTAACGTTGGCCATCAGCTATGGCTCGACGGCGATAGGCTTGATATCGATCTTCTAAAATCAACATCAAACAATCCTCCTCTTGAATTTTAAGATTCAGTGGTTGAATCCTAACCCGAATAGGTTGATGGTTCACATTGGTAATATCGAACTCTCCCTCTAAATGGGCCTCAATACCATCAGAAATCTTTTTAAAGATAGGAGAGCATAACCGCCATAGGACTGCCGGAATTTTAGAAATTTCTGGCAAGAAGACGTCTGATACGGTTAGAGAATCACAGACACGAGCAGCCGTGGTGTTGGCCTGAAGCACTCGACCACTTGCTGCCACAATCAATAAACCATCGACTAAATTATCCAGAGCTGCCTTGAGAAGGGAGCTAAGCATGGACTCATGAGCCAAAGACTGAGAACTAAAAGAGCTATTCATCAGGGGCATCCTAAACTCAATTAACCAGAACCTAAGGGAATGCAACCTCCATTTCAGGTTCTAAATAGCTATCAGGTATGTCAGGATAAATTCTGCGTTAGTTCTGAGATGGGTTAACTCAGATCTTGCACCAGTCTTGATAAGCCGTGTTAGGCAATGAGTTGATAAGAATCTCAAAGCCAAATAGGTGTGCAATATCAGTACGGTGGCTAACAATTTACATGCCAACTGAACTGGGCTGACATCTCCCCTCTCGTGCCAGAAGGGCCTTGAGACTATAAACGAGCTCTTGGGCGTGTTGAAGAATCGTTTGCATAACCGGGGTTTCGTTTGGTTCCGCCCGTTTTTTCAGATTTTCGTCAACTTGCCAAGCCTTTATTGAGACTGGTGCAAGATCTCAGATAGGGCAAATATCACCGAGGTATTAAAATAAAGCAAAATGACTTTCCTAGGAAACTAGAGTTAAGAATTCGGAATGCCCAC
This sequence comes from Cyanobacteria bacterium P01_D01_bin.156, assembly GCA_039024555.1. GTDB lineage: Bacteria > Cyanobacteriota > Cyanobacteriia > Phormidesmidales > Phormidesmidaceae > Leptothoe. The sequence goes on along the minus strand of JBCCQQ010000006.1, from coordinate 154,034 downwards.
CCCCTTAGACTTCCTCATTCAGACTGCTGAGTTCAGTCCTAGCCGAGATTTTCCGGCTTGGGTTTCCCCTATTAAGTAGGTCGGCTGGATTATCTACAAGATAGAAGATACGGCTAAACCCCTTGAATTTAGGAGCTTCAGCATTTTAGGGTATTCATATTAATTACACTGACCTACTTACTAAGGCCCTTATCACTTCAGTTGCCACAGAGGATAATCTCCATCAGCTAATTCAACCGGTCGCCCCGTGCGGTCTGAAATGGTATCTAAAAGTTCTCCATTAGCATGGGTAACAAAATAGTCGCTATATCCCGTTGGTATTTGAGGTAATTTGCCAGGCTTAAAAACTAAAAAAGCTGTTTCTGGTGCCACTGCATAACTTAAGGAAATAGCATTGCCTAAACCTGTTGCATTTAATTCAGAAATTACCAGGGGAGTATCTGCTTTACGAATCACCTCACCCATAACATTTGCATGATAGCTAATATTCTTATTCCACCAGGTAAAGGAGGCCGCACTGACAATCCCAGAGACTAAACTAGTCAGCAGGATGAGCACAAATAATCCCTGTCCCCAAACGCGATAAATTCCACGATCTGACAGCATAAGCTGTCTTAGCCAAGCCGCCAAAATCAACGTTACCATCAACAGGGTTGGCATAAAGTAGCGCGTGCTTACAGACAGCTGCCCACCATTGATCAAGTCCGGCAAAATAAGACCCAATGCAGGCAACATCAATCCCATAATACAAAAAGCCATAGAAGTTGGTGGAGTGACCAGCAACAACTGCCATAAAGCCACTAGCAACAGTAACAACACTGCTAGGGGTGCTACATAGGTATACACACTGTCTAAAGGCGCTCCCAAATCAATAACAGTGGAACTGAGATGGAGACCCCATATCTTAACCAGCTGGCCTAAAGGCTGACGAAAGGAGGTCCATTCAGTCCCTGACTTGAGTTTGGCACTGTTTTGAACAATCACCCATAACCAAGGAGAAAACAGTACAACAGCAACTAACAAGGTTGTTATCCAACGTCGCCACTGTCGTCTAGAACCACTAATTAAGACGTACAACCCATGGGCTACAACAACCAATCCACTTAAGAGAGTGGTATAGAACAGTAAAACTAGGCTCAGACAATAAAGCGACCACTGACGAAACACGACCCATTTAGGTGAACGTACAACAATAGCGTCACTTGAATAGCGCCACACGCCGCGCATAGCCCGCAGTAAAAAACCGCTGCTGACTAAAATTAGACAGGTCCAAAGACTATATTCACGGGCCTCTTGGGCATAAAGTAGCTGCACTGGAGATACCGCTATTAAACAGGTAGCAATTAATCCAATCCAGTGATCCTGCCAAAGCTGCTGAGAGAACCAATAGGTCAAAGGTAGGAGCGCTAGACCAAAAAACACTGCCACTACCCGAAACGTTGTGATTGAAGGAGATACAACGCTCATCCACAGACGCTCTAATAAATAAAATAGGGGAGGATGCTCAGGGCGTCCCACAAGAGCAGACCAGGTATCCTGCCAGCGTCTGGGCTGACGAAATTGTTGAAACGTTTGTAATTCAGAAGCTGTAACAACAGATTTTTCTAGCAGCCTTTCCTCGATAGCGCTATGCTGATGTCCTAAAACCCGAACAGCTGTAAATACTTCATCGTGCCAATACACTTTGTGGGATACGTTAGTACAGCGCAAACCGATGCCTATCAACAGAAATAGGACAAAACAGATTTGCAAACGTCTTTTAATTGCTGCAATCGATCGAGAACTGACCACAAATCAAATATATGAACGCTTCACCACACCACAGAACCTCCAAGGTAATAAGCATACGCTAGTTTACTGTCAGATGCAGCTTTCTAATGACGCCTAAGAACACTCTACGGAAGGGCAGTTTTTCTAGAGTAGGCTCAACTGGTCCGCATCTGAGTTGGAGGACTTTGGTTTTCGCCGCATCTTAGGAGGCGTAATATTCACGTGCGCCACAAACCATGTTCGCAAATCCAAACATTGTTGCTCGTTCAAACTCTCTAAATCAAGGGCGTTAGGAAACAGGTTAGGTGACTCACGCAGGACCCACGACGTGTCGCTAGGATATCGCTCAGAGCCAAATGGTGTGATATCTCTAGGCATGCGCCCTAAATAAGGCACTACATTGTTCTGATTTAAGAACTGATATCGCTGTTGTTCTAATTGTTGAACACGACGCGATCGCATGTCTCGATAGTCCAAAATCGGTGCTGGATAGCCCTTGATCGGTGGCGGTGCCCCCAGCTGCTCCGGTGGCAGGTTCGCCAGTTCCGGCACCCAGCGCTTGATAAAGAGACCTTCCGGATCGCAGCGATCCACAGCCACCTGTTGAGGGTTGTAAATGCGTGTCCAGGTTTTATCTACACAGTGGGTAACTCCAGACTGCATCGCCCATTGGTAGTGGTCAATAGGGCAGTCCCCATCAATCAGATGCCGCATAAAATGCAGGGCACCATAGCGCCAGTCCATTCCCAGTAAATTACTCAAAAAGCTGGCATAGATCGCTCGCACCCGAAAGTTTAAGGCCAGGTATCCCCCCGTTGCCTGGAGACAGCGAGCTGCTGCGTCCACGATGGGAAATCCAGTATGTCCCTGCTGCCATGCCTGGTAGAGGTCTTCATCAAAATTCCAGCCGTCTTCGTCAAAAATGCTGTAGAGCGATCTCAGCTCCAGCTGGGGTAAATAGCGAAACCGCTGGGTAAACCCGTTGCCCCAACGTAACCGTGAAATCAGCTGATAATAGCTGCGCCGAATACGCCAGTCACCACGATCGTCCGCCCGCTGAATAGACTGCACACATTCCCGTACAGAAATCACCCCAAATTTTATGTGAGGGCTGAGCCCTGACGTAATTTCAGCACTAGGATAGGACAGTTGCCAATAATAGCGATCCGCCTTTTCCAATAAAAATTTCTGTAGCAGTTGGCGAGCCATAGCCGTACTTCCCACCGGCAGTGGCTTGCCATCGACCACATGTCCCAGCTTTGCCAGCGTCGGCAACGTCTCACTCACCACCTCATTAGGCACATCCACCTGATTAGGAGTAGGCACCATTGGCTGTGCCATTTCCTGATACCACCACTGACGGTAGTGGGGATAAGGCATTAACTGATCACAGCTGGCCGCTGGCTCAAACCAGCGAATTTTCATCTTTCGAGCGGCTAAAGCCTGGTTTAATCTGGCATCCCGCACACGACCATAGATACGTTCACAATCAGTGTGGGCATAGATACCCTCCGCTTGAGTGTGTGCAACCAGAGCGGGCAGCACCTGCACCGGATTGCCACTCAGCAGAATTAAGCGTCCTCCTAACTGTCTCAGATCATGGTCTAAGTGACGCAGACAGTCCACCATAAACTCAACCCGAACGCTCCCTGTTTCGGGGTGCTGTAATAAGGCTCGATCAAAAATAAACACTGGAACTACCTGACCTCGACGAGCCGCTCGATACAAAGGCTCGTGATCATAAACCCTTAGGTCGCGGCGAAACCAGACTATCGTTCGATTCATCGCCTCAGTCTTGATGCCTAGTCTCTACACCTAAATGATAAAAACTTTTGGGCGTTGCTGCTTTTCAGAATGATTTGATCTGTGATGTTCAGACCCAATAGCCAATGGAATTGATTGTCCAACCCCTAAATCAATAACAGTAATCTGTGAATTTATGGGACATGATCGCGGATTTTTAGATCAAATGTACTAGTATTGATTTATCGCCTACAGTACATTTGTGCCATGACACCTTCTCCGTTATATGCTCCTCATCCTGCCAGAAGAAGATCCAATTCTCGTCCAAGACGTTCACCGCTACCTATCTTGCTACTGGGCAGTGCCGCCATCCTCGCCTTTGTGCCTCAAGAGCAGCTATCTCGCTGGTTAACCCCCCTAGCGGGCTCCCCCACTCAACAACAGTCAGTCACCGCTTTGACTTCAGTTAGGCAAAGCAATAGTACCTGTCAGGAAATTCTAAACAAGGACCAACGGCTTTCCCGAGATCAACTCACTCAATTTCTATCGATGGCAGAGGGCACAACCCAGGAAACCATCCATGGCACCATGGCAACACCCCACTGTAGGCTCCACCAATCTAATCAATCTAAGTATCGGGAGGCTTATCCCCTTGCTTTTGATCCAGATACTTGGTTTGTAATCAACTATGACCAGGGCAAGTACTCTGACTACGATTTTGTTTTCCAGAAGTAGTGAGCATTTACCAACTGTACTAGTCAGCTATTTCCTGCAATAAGCCACCACACGCATCGATTAGCAAGTCAATAACATAGTCAAACCCATCCGCTCCTCCATAGTAGGGGTCTGGCACTTCGCGATCGCTATATTCGCGACAAAACTCACACATGCGCTTGACCTTGTGAGCATAGTTGCCAGATGGATCCAAGGCCAAAATATTGCGATAGTTACTATCATCCATGGCCAGGATTAACTCAAACTGTTCAAAGTCATCTACTAGAAACTGTCGCGCTCGGCCCACTAGCTTAATACCGCGCTTCTTAGCGGCGGCGGCCATACGACTATCGGGAGAACTGCCAATGTGGTAGCTCGATGTGCCTGCAGAATCGCAGCTGATCTGCTGCTGTAAGCCTTGCTGCTCCAGCAGATAGTTCATGATGTTTTCTGCAGAGGGAGAACGGCAGATGTTTCCTAAACATACAAATAACAGTCGAGTCGTCATAAAGCCCACCTACACAGAACACCCCATTGATAATCGCGTATAACAAAAGCGACTAGCAAGTAGAATGCTAGTCGCTTTAATCCATAAATCTCTATCAAACCAAGCTATCAACCCTGATTAGAGACCCGGTAGCTGTAGCCCCCCTGTCAGCTCTTCCATCCGCTCACGCATGGTTTCTGTAGACTTGAGATAAGCATCACGCATTGCAGCTGATACAAGATCAGAAAGAACTTCAGCCCCTTCGTTCATCGCGTCAGGAGAAATAGAAACTCGTTTAGGCTCCTGGTTCCCACTGACAACAACCTTCACCAATCCACCGCCCGATTGGCCTTCAATTTCCATTTGCTCCAGCTCTTCCTGCAGCTTTTTAGCCCCTTCTTGAACTTGCTGAGCCTTTTTGAAAGCTTCGCTAAGCTCTTTCATTTTGCCAAGACCGAAGCCAAAACCTTGCCCTTTGCTCATAATATTGGCGGCCCAATTTTACTAAATTGACTGTCAAACTATAGCATCTGTCAGGTTAGTGCAGTGGTAAAGGCCATAATTTGGCTGAGCATATGTACTATCCTTTGTTTCCTAACCTAACCTTTTTCATTACTAAACTGCTTGAAAGTCTCCTAAAATCTGAACTTCTGGTCGCAGTTGCAGGGACCACCTATCGTCAACGGTGGCCTGCACATGGCGAATTAGCTTAAAAATGTCTGATGCCGTTGCACCGCCACAGTTCAAAATAAAGTTTGCATGGCGCTCTGCAACTTGGGCTTGCCCCACCATAAACCCCTTTAACCCAGATTGTTCAATTAACCAACCAGCACTCTTGGGCTTAGGATTGCGAAAAACACTGCCACAGCTAGGTAAGTGATAAGGCTGGGTAGTACGGCGTTGTTCTAAATCTGCTGATGTTTCAGCTCGAACCGCTTTTGGATCATAGCCTGGTTCGAGCTGGAACGTAGCTTGGGTAACAATCCTTGAATCATTCTGTAGGACTGACGTTCGATACTTAAACTGCAGATGATCCGGCGATAGCGTTTCCAGAGAACCGTCCGGGTTCAGAACCTCCGTACTCACCAAAATAGCCTGGGTATCACTGCCGTGGGCTCCAGCATTCATAACCACGGCCCCACCCACGGTGCCAGGAATTCCCACAGTCCAAACTAAGCCTTTCCAGCCCCGCTTTGCTACTTTCCATGCCAGTGTAGCCATGGGCATACCAGCCGCCGCAGTTACCCGACCTGTGTCATCAAATTGGGTGTGGCGCAAATAGCGAGTACAAATCACTAAGCCAGGTAAACCGCGATCGCTAATCAATAGATTAGAGCCAGCTCCCAACCGAGTAATGGGCAACCCTTCCGCATTAGCCCATTGCACAGCAGCCTGCAGCTCACTCACACTGCGGGGCGCAACAAACCACTCAGCGGGGCCACCCACCTTAAATGTTGTCAAGTTGGCAAGAGGGTACTGAGCTTTGGCTACACACCCCGTATTCGTCAGCTGCTTTTCAAAAACCATCGTAAAAGCTCAGGAGAAAATATATGGCCTAAACACTGGTGAGAGCTGCCGACTCAGCCTGCTCAGCCTGGTATGCCATGACATCAGGAATCGCTTGGTTGAGGTTGCCTGCCGTCAGAAAAATCACTAGGTCACCAGGCTGTAACATGAACGCTAAGGTGGACTTAACATCGTCCAAGGTAGCGGCATAGGTCACCTCTGTGTGATGTTCCCCAATGGCACTCGTCACATCTTCCCCCGTAATCTGCGAAACATTTGTTTCACCAGCACTGTAGATGTCTGTCACAATCACCTGATCGGCATCACCAAACGCTATCGAAAACTCTTGTAGAAGGGTTGTTATGCGACTGTAGCGATGGGGCTGGAAAACAGCAACGACACGGCGTTGGCTAATATTTGGCAATGCTTCCGTACTCTTCACCTTGGCAGCGGCCAGGGTAACTTTAATCTCACTGGGGTGGTGGGCGTAGTCATCAATAAACAAAATGTCATTGTGATAGCCACGCTGGTCAAAGCGTCGCTTTGCCCCTTCAAAGCTAGCCATGATAGATACGATGGTACTGAAGTCTATCCCCAGTCGTCGCGCCACTGCAATAGCGGCTAAAGCATTACTCAAATTATGAAGCCCTAGGACCGGTAATTGTAAGCTGCCTAATTTTTGCCCGTGCTCCCAAATTTCAGCCTGGGTTCCCTGAGCTGTTTCAGAAATGCCGGTAGCAACATAATCAGCACTAGAATCAGCTCTTAGACTGTAAGTCACATCAGGCTGAATTTGATGACGCACTGTTTCACAATCAGCGCTGCCAATAACCACATCACATTGGGCCGCAAAATGCTTAAAAATATTGACTACTTCATCCAGGGTGCTGTAATGATCGGGATGATCTAACTCGATGTTGGTAATGACGCCAATGGCTGCTGAAAGCTTGACCAGGGAGCCATCTGATTCATCTGCCTCGGCTACCAGATAATCACTGCTACCAACATAGGCATTCCCCTGCCATGCAGATACTTCGCCACCAATCACAATGGATGGATCAATACCAGCCTTGAGTAATAAATACCCAACCATACTGCTGGTGGTTGTTTTCCCGTGGGTACCCGCAATGGCAATACCCTGAGTTTCATTCATCAACGCCGCCAGGATGTCAGAGCGGTGAAACATTGGACAGCCAGCATCCATAGCTGCCTTGAATTCAGGATTGCTGGGACCAATCGCCGTCGAACAAACAACCTGAGGTAACAAGGCAGCATCCCCATTTGATGATGGTTTTGAGACCTGACTAATATTTTCTGCTTCTTGACTCCAAAAAATATGTACACCCTGTTGCTGAAGCTTACGGGTGATATGGGTTAAACGGCGATCAGACCCAGACACAGGTAGCTGGCGTTGTGCCAGAACATAGGCAAGGGCTGACATACCAATACCACCCACACCAATAAAGTGAAATGGCCTGCCGCTAAAATCCACTGCCATAGGCATAACGCTTACCTCGGATACCACCACAAATATTTCAGGCGTATGATACCAGGAATCCACAGAATGGCCATATACCTGAATCAACGCCCCAGCAACTGCATGTACCTACCACTTGGAGATTGAATTTTGGCAGATTTCAAAAGACTAGCCAAAATGCTTCGGACCTAACCTACTGTCAGCCGTCACTAGCATATGGAACTAATAATCTCCAAGTCGCCCCTATTCGTCACCTAAGCACCCCTAGTACTAAAAAACAAACCAAAATCCCCGAAAAAACTGTAAAACCCTGCTCTTTAGCACTTTGCCATAACTTTATAAGAGACTAACTTGTAAGCCATTACCGTGAGCAATTATACTTAATAACAACATCGGACCATACCCTTTTTCTGAATACAAGGATTCATGCATGTCACAGGCTCAACTGTGATGTGTGTATCCCCAGGACGTTCAGCTCATGGGATATTATTGGTTCTGCGAATGAAAACGCTAATTAGACGCAGTTGTACAACAGAGGGTAAGCGCAGTGATTAGAGTAGCTATCAACGGTTTTGGACGCATTGGGCGCAATTTCTTACGCTGTTGGTTAACTAGAGAAAATTCGGGTTTTGATATTGTTGCTATCAACAATACTTCCGACCCTAAGACGGCTTGTCATTTGCTAAAGTACGACTCTTTGCTGGGTCGCCTGGATGAAGATGTCACCTTCACGGATGACACTATCACCGTCGGCAAGAAGACCATCAAGTGTTGTTCTGACCGTAATCCTAACAACCTTCCTTGGGGTGCTTGGGATATCGATCTTGTGATTGAATCCACAGGTGTTTTTGTTAGTGAAGAAGGCGCTCGTCGCCACCTCGAAGCAGGGGCAAAGCAGGTACTGATTACAGCACCTGGTAAAGGTGGCAACGTTGACACCTATGTGGTGGGCGTTAACGCTGATCAGTACGTTCACGGCAAGAACCCAATCATTAGTAACGCTAGCTGCACCACTAACTGTCTAGCCCCTGTTGTGAAGGCGGTCAATGACGCTTTTGGCATCATCAAAGGCACAATGACAACCACCCACAGCTATACTGGCGACCAGCGTATTTTGGATGCTAGCCACCGCGACCTGCGTCGTGCTCGTGCTGCAGCTATCAACATTGTTCCTACATCCACAGGTGCTGCTAAGGCTGTGGCTCTTGTTATTCCAGAAATGAAGGGCAAGCTGAACGGTATTGCAATGCGTGTGCCTACACCTAATGTTTCTGTAGTTGACCTTGTTGTTCAGGTTGAGAAGAAAACCATCAAGGAAGAGGTAAATGCAGCTATTAAGGCCGCAACTGAAAGCCACATGAAGGGCGTTCTGGGCTATACAGAGGAGCCTCTGGTTTCCATCGACTACCGGAAAACCGATGAGTCTTCCATTGTTGATTCCAGTCTGACCCTTGTTATGGATGGAGATATGGTCAAGGTTGTAGCTTGGTATGACAATGAGTGGGGCTATAGCCAGCGCGTTGTCGATCTAGCTGAGGTCGTTGCTTCTAACTGGCCTGCCTAGTTTTAGATGAGATTTACGATTACGGATAGTTGTTCTCTGTTTGTAGTCGTAAAGTCTAATATCCCCTTGGGTTTGAAACACAGACCCAAGGGGATTACTTCTTTAAAGTGCCATAGTCCCCTAAGCCATACAGCGACTATACAGGTGCTGATATTTGAGAATCCGATCAAAGTCACCAACGGATAAGCAGGATACTTTTAGCCGCTCTAATGCCTGTTGCTGTAGCTTGAAATTTTGCAGTGCCAAGCAAACTTGTAGTCGTTGTTCCTGATAGCGAATAACGTGGTCAGTATCTCCTAGCGCATCGTAGTTAATGCTCAAACTGTCTAAACTTTGCTCTTGAGCCTTGAGGTCACTCACTTCTCGAGCTAGCTGTAAACGCTGCTTAAGATACTTTACTGCCAAAGAATAGCGACCCAATGCATAACAGGCCGTACTAAGATTGCGCAAAATTTTGATTGCCGTCGATTTATTGAGACACAACGCTTCTATTTCTAGAACTTGACTGTAGTATTCAACTGTTTTGGCATAGTCACCGATAAGGTGATACAAGTTACCGATGTTGCGCAGTATTTGCGCCAACTTTTGATTTCCCCCACTCTTTTGAGCGAGTTGAAGGCTTTTTTCATAACAGTCAATAGCCTGGGCATAGTCACCTTTAGCTTTACAGGCTAAGCCCAGATTATTTAAGCTCTGACTGATGCTCTTGCTATCGGCAGTAGCCTCTGCTAATTGACAACTTCTGATCAAGGCAGTCAGAGCTTTATCAAAATCATTAAGATGCCGATAGCTATTGCCAATTTGATCCAAAGCTAACAGCTGTAGATAACTATGATCTACAGCTTCCCCAATGGTCAATGCTTTACGAGCGGGCTCTAAAACCCATAAATAGCGCTTCTGACTGTAGTGAACCGATGCGATCGCGTTATAGATCTTGCCTTTAAGAAGACTGGGTTCTTTAAGTGCATCGAGGGCACGCTGTAGCGAAACAAGTGCTAAGTTATACTGACCTATCTGATGATGGTTAACGCCTTCCTTAAAGCGCTTTTTGGCGATATCCCTGGCATCAACGCCATGAAACGGCTGATCAATATCAACGTCATTAACGTCTGAATATTGAGAGGCAGAATCATCATGCATCAATAAATCTCCATGAAACACACCGAGCCAATTACAGATGTACACCCACGTACGCGTCTATACTAGTGTGCTTTTTAACTAGCCAATAACCGTGTTAGCACTTAGAAGGTATTTCAATCTAGGCAGATTTAGTTATTGGGTCGATCAAGATTTGATTTAAGTTTTATCCCTATGATGGGATAAAGATATTTTTGTCGCACGCACATATTTTGACTGTATCCGTATTTGCAGCTGAACATCTGCTATTCAAGCCGTCAGTTCCCACCGCTGATGCTGTACCTGTGGTGTTTGCCTTTCCCAACACATATTCCATTGGTATTACTAGTCTGGGATATCAGGTGATTTGGGGTATGCTGGCGCAGCGTAGCGATTTAGCTGTTGGGCGGCTATTTACGGATATGTCTCATGAACTCCCATCAAACCCCGAATTGATGGGGTTTTCCGTATCTTGGGAATTGGATTACATCAATATCCTAAATCTATTAGAACAGCAGCAAATACCTATTCGCAGCTGCGATCGCACCGACAATCATCCCCTAATTTTTGGGGGCGGTCCCGTTCTCACAGCCAATCCTGAACCCTTTGCCGATTTCTTCGATATTGTTCTTTTGGGAGATGGTGAGGACCTCATACCCACTTTTATCGATACTTATCAAACTGTTCGTTCTGCCGATCGCCAAGAGCAGCTAAAAACCCTCGCTCAAGTGCCAGGTATTTACATACCCAGTCTTTATCAACCCATTTACACCGATTCCACAGGCCCAATTCAGTCTGTGGAATCAGTTAGTGGTGCTCCCAAAGTGGTTAAAAAACAAACCTACCGAGGCAATGTACTTCTGGCCTCAACGGTTGTTACTGAACAAGCCGCTTGGGAAAACATCTTTATGGTGGAAGTGGTCCGTAGCTGTCCAGAAATGTGTCGCTTTTGTCTAGCCAGCTACCTCACCTTGCCCTTTCGCACCGCTAGTTTAGATGAATCCCTGATTCCAGCTATTAAACGGGGACTTACCGTGACCAAACGTCTAGGGTTATTGGGGGCATCTGTCACTCAACATCCAGGGTTTGAGGATCTGTTGGATTACATCAATCAGCCTGCCTATAACGATGTCCGTCTAAGCATTGCCTCGGTGCGGACTAATACCGTTAATGAAAAACTTGCCAAAACCCTTGTGGACCACGGTACTAAGTCCATCACCATTGCTGTAGAAAGTGGTTCAGAACGGGTAAGGGAAACCATCAATAAAAAACTGGATACCGCAGATATTGAAAAAGCCGTTATCAATGCCAAACTAGGCGGTCTAAGCAGTGTAAAACTCTATGGCATGTCAGGGATTCCAGGGGAAACAGACACTGACTTAGAAGCGACTGCCAATATGATGCTGCAACTGAAAAAAGCAGCTAAAGGTTTGCGGCTTACCCTAGGGTGCAGCACGTTTGTGCCTAAGGCGCACACACCATTTCAGTGGTACGGCGTGAATCCTAAAGCTGAAAAGCGTCTCAAATTTTTACAAAAGAAACTGCGTTCCCAAGGTATCGACTTTCGTCCCGAAAGCTATAACTGGTCAGTCATCCAAACCCTGATTTCTCGAGGTGATCGACGGATTAGTCAGCTTTTAGAACTCACTCGGCACTATGGTGATTCCCTCGGTAGCTATCGCCGTGCGTTTAAGGAACTAAAAGGGCAGTTGCCCCCTCTAGATTATTATGTCTACGCTGATTGGCCTTTAGAACAGACATTACCGTGGGAGCATTTGGAGGGTCCTTTGCCTAAATCTACCCTAAGTAAGCACTTACAAACTGCCGAAAGCTATATGGATAGCCCCCGGCTATGCAGCGCTGTTACTCGGTAAAGTAGCTCTAAGAAATGAGCTCAATATTCTTGGGTAGTAGGAAGTTTCTTGACGATGCAAGTAGCGTGGCTAAAAGCGTCGTCAACCTCAGGCTTCCAAGCTTTCTTGATTAAAAAAGGCCAGCAGCTTTTTCCAAATAATGAAGGGTAGGGTGATGGGCCAGAGCAGTCCTGTAACAACTACGAATGACCAGTTCAAAAAGCTGGATTTAGATGCCTCAGAATCTTTAAAGAAGGCATAGAGGGCAATCGAAAAGGTACCCACAGCAGGTACGACATAATGCAAGTAGCTCATAGGTTTTTCTACCCTTCAGGGCCTGTACCCAATAGGAACAACATTTGATGGATTAGAGGGGGCAAGTAAACAATCTGCTGCAGATCAAGAATCTGCTAATGATCCTCTTCACTGAAGTAAAGGTCAAGAATTCAACCATCCCCAGTCAGCTAATTTAGATCGTAAGCATTTAGCTGCACTTAATGCTGACATATCAGATACATCCACCTTGGGAATTTGTTTACCCCGACGGTCTAAATCATGTCGATAGGTGCGATCGTAGTAGGCCAAGACAACAGCAGCAGCGGCAGCTAAATCCCCCATTCTGATGTGTTGCACCGCTGTTTTGGTGCGCAGTCCCCCCAGCCGCCGACTTAAGCGCTCTGTAGCTGCTATTAAATCTTCTGGCTCCGCCTGTCCGTATATTTCCACCAATAGTTTTAATCGTTCGGATTCAGTCCGCACTACTTCCAAAGTGTGGGCAGCTTCCATTTGGTGCATAATCTCATCGGGGACGCGACAGGCCCCTACCTGACGACTCTCAGCCTCAATCCATACAGGCTGCTGGTGATTAAACTGTGCCCACTGAGCCGCAATCAGATTTTCAAACTGTTCGGTACTGGGCTGAGGCGGCTGCATCAGCGCCCCATAGCTGCTACCCCGGTGGTTAGCCAACCCTTCTAAATCCAACACCTGCTCACCCAATTGTTGAAGAGCGTGGAGAATATCTGTTTTGCCAGTGCCGGTCATACCCCCCACCACAATAATGGGACGAGGCCAAGCTAATGTCGTTCTCACCCAGCGTCGAAATGCCTTGTAGCCCCCCTCCAGAAGCTTTACTTCTAGGCCACTGGTTTCCAATAACCACCCCACTGATCCACTGCGCATTCCCCCACGCCAACAGTGCACGCGGACCTGCCGTTCTGGAGCTAACACCTTTGCCTGTTTGACTAACTCCGCCATTTTGGGTCCCACCAGCTCTAGACCTACTTCGATGGCCGTCTCTTTACCCTGCTGTTTATAACAGGTGCCCACCTGAGCCCGCTCTTCATCGGAAAACAAGGGAAAGCTGACAGCATTAGGCAAATGACCTTGGGCATATTCTCCAGGACTACGTACGTCCAAAATCGGGCCGGGAGCCTGCCAAAAGTTTTTAATAGAAAGAATCTGGGTCACCAGGTTACAAGTATCGGTTTTGAATGGAAGGTGGGATATCCCACCGGGCTCATCCTACGATCTTAAGGGGAGCTTGCCCCGCTAAAGCCGGAATTACTTGGCCAATTTTTCTAGCATCACCATAGCCATGGGCTTGTAGAGAAGCAAGGCAAGATTCCACTTGCGCTGTAGGAACTGCTGCCAATAATCCGCCAGAGGTTTGTGGATCAAAGAGAACGGGATAATTGGCGTGGGACAATTGAGGGTTTTGCAGTTTAGACTCTATGCGTTGGTTACGCCTGTGCAGAGAGCTGTAATAACCAGCAGAGAAACAGCTGTGAACTCCTGGTAATACGGGTAGGGCATCTAGCTCTATCGACGCATTGAGACCTAGCGGCGATGTCTTTGGAGTCAACATTTCATAGAGGTGCCCTATCAATCCAAACCCAGTGACATCGGTACAGGCCACCACCCCGTGCTCTTGAAAGCACTTGACTGCTTTTTGGTTGGACTGCACCATGCTGGCCACCGCCGATTCAATCCAGCGGCCCTTGGCACTTCGCTGCATATCAGCAGCGAATAACACCCCTGTCCCCAAGGCCTTCGTCAAAATTAAACTTAGCCCCGGTTGCAGATTCTGCTTTGTAAGGATCTGTTCAGGTGCAACCCAGCCGTTACAGGCAAATCCTAAGGATAATTGCGGGCCTTCAGTCGTATGTCCACCTACTAGCCAGGTTTGGGATGGTAGTAAAGCTTTATAAGCACCCGCCATCAGCTGATAAAGGGTCTCTGCCTGGACAGCATCCGTACCATAGGGCAATGTGGCCAATGCCAGCACCGTTTGGGGAGTGGCTCCCATGGCAAATAAATCACTTAAACAGTGATTGACACAAATCTGCGCAAAGACATAGGGGTCGTCAACTAAAGCAGGAAATTGATCGACCGTTTGCACCGATAGTTTACCTGCTGGGATTTCTATGACCGCTGCATCATCAGGGTGATCTAACCCTACTTTTATAGGATTAGGCCAATGGTTCATATCTGGAAAGTCAGACCGTGCCTTTGTTAGGGCATAGCTAAGTACCGAGCTGCTGACCTTAGCTCCACATCCATTACAGTGGGGCGTCAGCGTTTTTGGAGCTGGTTTAGGTACACCCTCCATAGGGGGAAACTGGTCAAACAAAGCCATAAAATTGCCATCGATCCAGTGTTTCCAGCGGCGAAACCAAACAGACTGAGCTGACCAGGAACCACGGGAGGCAATGGCATCCCCATTACCAAGATCAATAATGTTGAGAAACTGACGCTGAGGTTTGAAAGGTTTAAGGGACTGATTCGCCAGGTAGCGGTAGAGATTATCGTAAAGGGGTGGCCCCTGGCGAACGGCAAAGACACCGGCCTTGGGTCGGGGATGGTTCACCATGGTAGCCACATCCCCAACGGCAAAGACATTGGCATGGGACAGGGTTTGGAGGGTGTCTTTGACTAAAAGAAATCCGTTTTTATCGGTGGAAAGTCCTGTGTGGGCAAGCCAAGGAGCTGCACTGGCATTGGTTACCCAAAATACGCGATCGCACTTCACCACCAAGCCTGATTCGCACCTTACCTGTACCTCATGCTCCGCCACTGGTTCTACAGCACAGACAGATTCTGACAGATGGGTGTGGATTTGGCGGTGACGAAAGATCTTAGCCAGCTGATGCTGGGTGGTCCGACTGCGCCCTGTCGCCAATCGAGCCCCTCGGTGGAATATATGAATCTGCGAATTTTGGCCAACGACCTGTTGCAAACGTATCTGCATATTTAGGGCGAGTTCCACCCCACCCACACCCCCACCGACAATCCCAATGGTGGCCGTGGTGGCTGTTTCTAAGCTTGTCAGGTAGTGATGCCAGGCCTGTAATAGCTGAGGAACCGGCTTAGCTGGAATCGCATAGTCCTTCGTCCCAGGTACCTCCACTGTCCCCGGCGTGCTGCCAATATCAATGGACAGCGTATCGTAGCGCATGGGGGGATGCTGACGACAGTGAATCTGTTGCTGCTCTACGTCAATATCCACCACCTCATCCATAATCAGGCGGCAGTTAGCAAAGCGGGTTAGGGGACGTAAATCAATATGGGACTGCTCAAAATCATATAAGCCCGAAATATGACAGGGCAACATCCCTGAATAGGGCGTATCGACCAAATTGGTAATTAAGGTTAGACGGACCCCAGGCGGCAGTCCCTGCATGCCAATTTTTCGCAACACAATGGCATGGGTATGGCCCCCACCTACAAAAAATAAATCGGTGTGAATCGAACTTGTTGCCTGCATAGCTGCGCCTGCCAAAACCATGAAAAACCAACGCGACCACTATGAATAGCAGAAAAAATTTAAGGCCGCGTGAGTTTTTCCTGAGCACTCTAACTAACCACTAGTTCTTGGAAACGGGGATCATTTTTCAAATGTGCAAATGCAGGCTCCTGATCTGCCATGTTAATCCATTGGTTTGGGTTCAAGGCAAAAGCCTTTCGTAGGGCCAGTAGAGCAAATTCATCCGCTTGCATTTTGGCGTGACAATACGCTTTGAGATACCAGGCCAAATCCAGATCCATTTTTAGGGCAACCGCTTGATTAAAATTAGCGATCGCCGGTCGAAAATCCTCTAGCAACATGAGGCTTAACCCTCGCCTTACCCAAGCTTCGTAATAATCTGCCTGGAGATCAATGGCTTGGGTGTAGCATGCGATCGCATTTTGTAATTGTCCCTGCTGATCAAACGTAATCCCTTGTTGATACCACTGAGCTGACGTCTGCATCGGCTTATTCATAGACCCGTCGAACGCACCAATAACTTGCATACCCAACCTTAGCTATTCAAACCAATAAATAATGTATGCAATTTAAAGAAATTGATGTACATTAGCGGGCAATAGACTCGACTTCTTAAAGAGTTGCCAAACCATCGGGTTCTCTAGGCAGGCTAACCAAGTTTAGATCGGCCTGTTTCATCCCAAGGCAATCGCACGGTGTCAACATTACATAATCAGTAAATCTTTTGATGACCGGGGCAACCTAGAAAAGTTTCCAAATGTCCACTAATAGCCAGCACTGTAGGTCCTCAGACATATCTGGATATGAAATCACGGTCCGCAAGCTCCATTTCCTTAAAACGTGTTTCCCAGACCCTGTTGCGTCATGGTCGCCAGTGGCTCCAACCTAATCAATCAGGCACCTACCTTAAGCTTTTGATGATAAGCGGTCTATCCCTGTGGGCCCTGCTCGGTCTTGTGCAACCCTCACAGCGTCGGACTGTAGCCGCCGCCGAGATAGAACTTGCTAGGGTCAGCAATCCCTGGAGTTTCGCTTCATTTCCGGTAGAAAATTTTCAAGCGTATACCTCTCCTTTTGGGTATCGGCAATCTCCCTACGGTGGTGAACAGTTTCACTATGGCTTAGATATTGCAGCGCCCCTTGGCAGCTATATCCGTAACTGGTGGGAAGGTCGTGTCATCGAAGTATCTGACGATAGCGCCTGTGGCACATCAGTCGTCATTGAGTCAGGGGAATGGCAGCATATCTATTGTCATATGCAAGGGTATGTTACCCGTGAAGGTGGACGGCGAGTTATGGTCGATCCCAATGGTAATATTCGTATCTCTGAAGGCAGTACAATTGCGACTGGTCAACCTATCGGTCGAGTTGGTATGACTGGCCGAACTACCGGACCTCATTTACATTGGGGACTTAAGTTTGAGAGTAGTTGGGTGGATCCTGCCATGGTTCTGCGAGCTATGTACGACGATCAGCAAGCGATTCGCTAGATACACGATCTTTATGATCTGAAGCACAATCTATCAACCGGGCAAGATGTTATGGTCTACCTAAAGCCATAATTTTAATGGCAAAGGTGCATTAGCCCTTTTGGATAATCTCCTCCCACTACCTATGACTGCTCCAATGTCTGAAGCTGAAAATACTCGCGCTGTTCTTCGCTCTGAAGAACCTGAGTCCCAGTATGAACTTCCTTGGAACCGTGAAGGCGAGTTTGAAATAGAGGCTCTGATCGTCAGCCAAAGTAAAAATGATTTACTGGTCAAAGTAAAAACTGACCGTGGTGAAAATCATCTAACTATTTTAGGATTTCTCCCCGGTCGAGTCTCCGGTCAGCGTTGGCGCCTCGAATGCCTACGTTCCTCTGGCCGGATTGAATTACTGGACGGAGAGCCCCTCGAAAGCTAGTAAATAACAGCCATTATCAAAACTGTTAACTTGTTCCATAGCTGCAATGATTAACCGTTTGGTGCTTTATCAGCTCTGTGCCTAAACCTGCTTGGCAGATTTGAAGGTCCAATCAAAGGGAATTACTGAGAGTTAATAACTAGGCATTGCTGCTTCTCGGGATGATTTTATCTGCCAAATCCAGCACTCTGGCCAGATGTACAGATCGTTTCATCCTCTGAATCAACAATGGCAATAAATGAATGGCCCAAGTAACGCTCTTTGCTGTACGAGTGCTACTTGGGCCATTCATTTTCTGAGTACTTTAAGTCTCTTGAGCTTAAGCGTCCTGAGCTGGGATATCGACATATTCGCTGACAATGTCGCGAAACTCATCCCCGCTAATTGTTTCCTTCTCGATTAACCGATCCACAAGCCGGTCCATTAGTGTGCGATTGGTTCTCAAAATTGAACAGGCACTGTCATAAGCTTCCGTAACCATTTCTCGGACACGCTGGTCAATTTTTGCCCCCATCTCTTCTGAATACTCTGAGCGCTGCATCAAGTCACTACGACCCAGAAAAACACTACTGCTAGGAGTTTCCATGGCAAATGAGCCTAGTTCAGACATGCCTAAGCGGGTGACCATACTCCGGGCGATATCTGTCACTGTCTGAATATCGCTTGTGGCGCCTGAAGTCACTTCATCTGCACCAAAAACAACATCCTCAGCGGCCCGTCCCCCCAACGCTGCCGTGATTCTAGCGACAAGCTCCCCATAGGAACGCAACCCATCATCCCCTCGGTCGTCCTTAGGTAAGTAACTGGCAAAACCGCCGATACCACCAGAACGAGGGATGATTGTAACCTTTGCTAATGGGTCAGAGTGCTTCTGCAGGGTAATGATCAGCGCATGACCAATTTCATGATATGCAAGCAGCCGCTTTTTCTTACTGTCCAAAAGCGGTGTCAATGCCAGGCCAATGGTCAACCGCTCAATGGCATCCTCAATTTCGTCAGAAGTAATCGCCTCTTTGCGACGTCGAGCTGTTAAAATAGCAGCTTCATTGAGTAGGTTAGCTAACTGAGCCCCAGAGAATCCGGGTGTCCGTCGTGCAATAACTTCGAGATTGACATCATCAGAAAGCTTCTTATCTCGGGCATGCACATCCAAAATGCCAAGACGTCCATTATAACCAGGTAAATCAACGGTTATCTGACGGTCAAATCGACCAGGTCGCAGCAAGGCGGCATCTAGCACATCGGGGCGGTTAGTGGCTGCAATCACGATAATGCCACTATTTCCCTCAAAGCCATCCATCTCAGTCAATAGCTGATTTAAGGTTTGTTCCCGTTCATCGTTGCCGCCGCCAATGCCAGCTCCTCGCTGTCGCCCAACGGCATCAATTTCATCAATAAAAACAATACAAGGGGAATTCTCCTTAGCTTTTTTAAAGAGGTCACGAACACGGGAGGCACCCACACCCACAAACATTTCAACAAATTCAGAGCCAGAAATGCTAAAAAAGGGCACCCCGGCTTCACCGGCAATTGCCTTGGCCAATAGAGTTTTACCTGTACCAGGTAAACCAATAAGCAAAACTCCTTTCGGAATACGGGCACCAATGGCAGTAAATTTTTCAGGATTCTTGAGGAAGGTGACAACTTCCTGCAATTCTTCTTTAGCTTCTTCAATCCCGGCTACATCATCAAACATCACGCCGGTTTTTGCTTCCATTTGAAACCGTGCCCGCGAACGACCAAAATTCATGGCACCATTAGCCGAGTTAGCCGAGCGACGCAAAATCATTAGTAGAGCAAACACCACGATTAGAGCTAACAGAGCATTGACTGCCAAACCCGTTAGCGCGCTGTTGTCTGAGCGTTCTAAAACTTCGTATTCAACATCGCTGTTTCGTAGCTTTTGCAGAAGACGCTGGTTGTCTTCATCATTGGCAAATAGGGTGACCTGGCGCAGTGGTTCGTCTTCGGCATCACCTTCTAGACGCACATTAGCCAATCCTCGCAGGTTATCTAACTCGACCCGCTCCACTTGACCTTGGTCAAGTTTTTCTAGCAGCTGACCGTAGGTGATTTTAGTATCGTCTGTCTCTTGCACCTGAGCGCGCACAGGCTGTATCCCAACCAAAGGTGCCGCAACTAGGCTTTGTAATAAAAACCAGGCGGTTGCCAAACTGCGAGTAGCACGACGATTAAATGGTCGGAGGGGGGCGGGATTACTCATATAAATAGAAACGTAAACCTAAAAACTAATTTGAGCGCAGACGAAGTCAAGGATAGTGTGTAACTTTGGAGGAGCCTTTTTGACTGGGACCAGCGGCACTCTACACCTGCAGATTGCCCCTTCATCAATCCTCTGAATCAGCAGCGGCAAATCAATATCCCTAGTTTAGCGTTCTCTTTTGATAACCAGGGGTAGAACATTAGTAACGGTAATGGATTTGTCAAGAATTACGGGCGATCGCAACCACAGCATTTTGTCCACCAAAGCCAAAACTACTGCTTAACACTCGATTTACAGCTATTTGCTTAGCTTCCCCTTGGATAAGATTGATGGCAAATTCAGATTTCTTTAATCCAACACAGGGTGGGACACACTGATTTTTGAGGCTTAACAAACTAAATACCGTACCTACTAATCCGGCTGCCCCCAGGGTATGTCCCGTGGCCCCTTTCGTAGAACTCACCGCAGCCTGTGGCAAAAGCTGCTCAATCATGTAAGCCTCATTGGCATCGTTTAATCGGGTACCGGTGCCATGGGCATGGACATAATCAATATCACCAGGATGTAGACCACTGCGTTGTAAACATTGTTGGGCCACTGATAGGGCTCCGTCAGGCCGTGACGAACTCACATGATATGCATCGTTACTCAGCCCAAAACCAAGAATTTGACCATAGATGTTTTTAGTTTTAGCTTTTCTGGTTTCCAGTACAACTGCAGCGGCGCCTTCTCCCAAAACCAGACCTGTGCGATCGCAATCAAAGGGATAGCAGCCCTCCTTCGCCATTGCCCCCATCCGGCGAAATCCCGTCAATGTTAGAGGAGTGACAGTTGCATCCACAGCCACCACCACCACTCGCGAGCAACGCTCACTTTGTAACAGCATATAGCCATGGAACAGAGCCCAAATACCTGTGGCACAAGCCGCCATGGGAGCTAAAACCGGCCCTTGGCTTCCTACCACGTGAGCTATCTGATGCGATAGAGCACAGGGTAATGCCGTCAGCCAGTTTTCTAGAGACTCTTCTCCCCTCATCATCGCTTCCCAACGATTGAGGTAACTGCGGCTAGAGCCCACGACTACTGAACAATTTTCCAGGGGAGGACGATATCCTGCATCTGCCAGGGCAGCTTTAACAACTCCCTTGGCAATGTCCTCCGGATCCGCCGGACGCTTATCCAACATTGCCAGAGGCATAACTGGTAAGGACAAAAAAGGTTGACGCAATGCGATCGCACTTTTCCCAGCCAGCAAGGCTAACCAATTCGACTTTACGTCGGAGCCTAGTGCTGTCCATAGGCCAACACCGGTCACGACAACATCAACCATCGGGAAGCTTATCTACAGAACGCAGAAACCCTAACACTTCAGCATCAATGTCAGTAACCAATGCTGGCAAAACTTTACCCAAAGGAACCTACTCGACGGCTAAATTATCCAACCCGTTAGTTACCACTGCTGACTCTAAGACATCTCCCTGTTGAATGGTATCCACAACATCCAACCCTTCGGTGACATAACCAAATACAGCATAACTACCATCCAGAAAGGGCAGATCCGCCAGGGCAAAGTAAAACTGCGAGGACGCAGAGTCTGGGAACTGAGAACGGGCCATAGCCACCGCCCCATGGGTATGTTGCAGAGCAGGTTTAGCCGTTTCTCCTGCCATATCAAATGTTTGGCTATATATAGGTTTCTCTGAACCAGTAGAAGTGATTTCCAATGGAATCACCCGCTTCTGTTGAGTTTCTGGATCCACAAACCCTCCAGTCCCCAGCTGCTGAACCGGAACTGAGGGATCCTTACTTTGAGGATCACCCCCCTGCACAACAAAAGGTTGAGGTTCACGCACTACTCTATGAAAAACCGTGCCGTCATAGACACCTCGGTCAACTAGATCCACAAAATTTCCGGCGGTGATTGGAGCTTTAGTACCATCCACTTCCACAACAATTCGTTCACCGTTTACCATCAACTCGATTGTCGCAGTTCCATTCAATTCAGCTAGCCCTTCAGGAGCAGATGTCACTGCAGCTACCGATACTTCCGCTGGTTCGTCTGCAGGAGCAGCAGACTCTGACGGCTCGGTTGTGCCTGCTGCACAACCAACCATCAGTAACGCCATGACCAAACCGATAGCCCATCGCATGCGGAAACCCAAAATCATGATTCATCCTTCCTTCGTTGAGGCAATCAAGGCACCATATCTTGTCACAGGCCAACAACCTTTTCAACAGTAGAAATGTTATTCAAGAAAAAGACTGACATTGCTAATGATGGAGAGCATCCCTATCATTAGCAATGTTCAAAAGTTAGCTTTTGCAGATCACGTCATTTCTAACTTGCAAATGGCACAGGCCTATTACAGCGCGTTTTATAGTCCCTCTAAAGGAATCTGTAGGAATCTTGCTAATTCAGCACCCTGATTTTCTACAGCCGATAAGGACATCGGTTGCCCCACACGGGTCAAAGGAATATCGCCCTTCCCTTTAACTCTGAGATAGATTGCACGTTTTGGGTTCAACCCCTCGCGAATTTCTACACGAATCGCTGTCACCGAGTTCAACGGATACTTGAAATCAATTTTTCGATTTTTGCCAGGGAAACCCCAACGGAAAATTTCTGCTTCCTGGGCAACCTTATCAAAACGGTTGTAACCTCCGCCCACATTCCAGATGCAAATCAACCAGAGGTAAAGAGACAACAGCAAGGCAGCCGTGCCGTAAAAGCACATCACAATTCCTTGAGGAATAAAAATCAGCTGTGTTGGATCAGCAAAAGGAAGCAAATTTATTCCGGTGTAGCTAGAGACACCAGCCAGCAAGAACCCTGTGCCACCAACAGTTGTGACCAGAGCCCACCAATAGTTACTCAATCGACGAGACCCTAAAATATCCCGCTGTAGGACCTCATTTGTATCAGTCGAATCAGAAACCTTTGCTTTAGAAACAGCCATATTGATCTGAGGAAAAAGAGTTCAAATGTGTCTGGCTAACTGCTTAAAGAACACAAAAGCCAAACAATAATGTAAAGCTGACATTTTATAAAAAACCGCATCGGTCTAGACCGGCGCTTGATCAGCGTAGCAAACAGGTGATCTGAAGGAGTAAAAAGTTATACGCCTAAGTGGAGACAAAACTCAAAAACCAGTCGCCTACTCCTCTATAGTTTTGATGACCGACGTTAACAATTACCCCATAGCCTATCAAGAATTGCCAGGAAATACATGGCCTTTGATAGAAGAGCAAAGTCTTCCCAGAACAACGTTTATCCAGCCTTCTAAAAGGTTACAGATTCTGATAAAATTAAATATAACTTTTGCAACGTTCAAAACCCATCGCCGATTCTCAACAGAGCCAGGGGTTTTCAGGCTCGTTGTTGGTTTCATATAAATTTGTTAACTATTCTGATAAGAGGACTCCATGACCAGTCAGCCCGAACGCGTGGTTTTAATTGGTGTTGCTGGCGATTCAGGCTGTGGTAAATCCACATTTCTGAAGCGTCTTAGCGATCTGTTTGGTGAAGAATTTATTACTGTCATTTGCCTGGATGACTACCACAGTCTAGATCGTAAGCAGCGCAAGGAAGTAGGGGTGACGGCTCTGAATCCCAAAGCTAATAACTTCGACCTGATGTATGAGCAGATTAAGGCGCTGAAATCAGGTCAATCCATTGATAAGCCTATTTATAACCATGAAACCGGTTATATTGATCCTCCTGAGCGGGTTGTCCCCAATCACATCATAGTTATCGAAGGTTTACATCCTTTATACGATGAGCGTGTAAGAGGGTTACTAGACTTTAGTGTCTATCTAGATATCAGTGATGAAGTTAAAATTGCCTGGAAGATCCAGCGCGACATGGCAGAGCGTGGTCACACTTATGAGGATGTTTTAGCATCTATCCAAGCCCGTAAACCTGATTTTGAAGCCTACATTGATGTTCAGAAGCAGTATGCGGATGTTGTTCTACAAGTGCTGCCAACCAATCTGATTAAGGATGACAAGGAGCGCAAAATTCTTCGGGTTCAAATGATTCAGAAGGAAGGCATCGAAGGGTTTGAACCAGCTTACTTGTTTGATGAAGGCTCTACCATTGATTGGATTCCCTGTGGTCGTAAATTAACTTGTTCCTATCCAGGTATTCGTATGGCCTATGGCCCGGATGCATACATGGGTAATGAAGTGTCAATTTTAGAAATTGATGGACAGTTTGAGAAACTGGAAGAGTTGATTTACGTTGAGGAACACCTTAGCAATATTTCCACCCGTAGCTATGGTGAAATGACTGAGCTTCTACTCAAGCATCGAGAGTATCCTGGTTCCAATAATGGAACAGGATTATTCCAAGTTTTGGTTGGCTTGAAAATGCGCGCTACTTATGAGCGTTTGACTAGCAGTCTAGCCAAAGATGTCGTAACTGTAGCTTAATCTGACTTGAAAATATTTAACGTGAGCGTTGCTGTTCTTTTGAATAGCAACGCTCACGTTATTTCTGCTCTTAGGGATGTTTAATACTGAGCCGGGAATGCTATATTGTCAGCTGTGTTGGGGTTCCTCATGTGGGATTTCCTGTTCTAGCAAAGGAAAGCTATTCAGCTGACTAGCTAGCACGTACGTTCAACAAACAAGAGGGCTTGTGCCCAGTCAATGGCATATCTGGTTGCACCAAACTAAATATCTAAGAGAATCCTGAAGGTTCTAGATACTGACAGAATACTGACAGTATGCAAGTTTGATTCTTCGGGTTTCTTCAAAAAATTATTATTTTACGGTTAGTATGGCTTCAGGTTCCCATCTCAGCAGTATTCTTATAGTCGAGGATAGTCAGGGTCGACGGGAGATAGTTCTAGATAGCTCTGTCTATTCAGTTGGTCGAGATGCAAAATGTGACATCCGTCTAGCCTCACAGTTTGTATCCAGACATCATGCGACCCTAGTTCAATTACCAAGGGATGATGAGACGTATTACTATCGTATTGTGGATGGTAACTTAAAAGGCAAGCCGAGCGCCAACGGCATGCTAATTAATGGACGAAAACTGCAGGCCCATGATCTAAAGAATGAAGACGAGATTGTCTTTGGACCCCAAGCTCGTGCAATCTATTATCAGCTAAAGCGAGACACCACCTCAACAGTTCCGCCTGACGAGTTTGATATCACCTTAATCAGTCCCAATATGATTGATGAAGAGGATGATGGCTAGTTTGTAAGAGGCTACTTCCCGTCCCTATGTGTTTGCCTGTTTCTACGGTGTTAATCTCTACAAAACAGCTAGGAACAACACAGATTAAATAGCAGGGTTTGGAACATTAGCTAGCCTTTCTCTCAATAGCCTGATTCACCCGCTGAAAAATTTGGCGGCAGTGGTTATTTGCTTTCAAAGGAAGCTCTTCGTTTTTCACTACTAAATTAACTGTGGCAGCAGAATTTTCACGGACTTGTTCAGTCGTTGTTTCAGTAGACCCAATTAAAACCTCTACAGTAGCCAGCTGACTGTAAGAAACCCCACCTGGAAGTTCCTTGGCCATCATATAGTCTCCATCCTGATAGACCATATGTAGACCGCAAGATTGAAGTACATCCGGCAAAGATTCACGAAGATTACGGGCAGGAAGAACGCTTACAAACAGATTAGTGTATCGAGCCATGGAAAACTTGAGAGCTACTGCACAGTTTTAGAGTCCAATGCATTTGTTAAGGGCAAGGTATCAAACGTAGGAGCACAGATATATCCTGCTGAAAATCTAAACTATAGGTAATCTACTTTGGATTTGACAGGAATTAGATCAGTATAAAATGTGCGCCTTATTTCACCTCTACCAGGGAACAGTAAACTTTTCAGGATAACCATAGGTTAAGTCTGAGAAGGTGTTTTCTTCTACTTAGCCATAATCGTACCTTTCTAAATTGATATCTGTGTAATTCAAGACCTTGCCATTTACACGTACACAATAGTTAGAGTACTCTAAGGCTATTTAGCTGTCTAGAAAACACAATAGTTATCCTTTGAAGCCACGGGCATTATAAGCTGCGTCCCCATAGGGATTGCCGTATAAAAGTATTATTGAAATTCTTGAATACGTATTTCTATTCTCACAATGTTGGCAATCAGACAGTGTTGGCAATCAGAATTTTAGACTGACTAATGCGTGGTAAATTCATCGTCTTTGAAGGTATCGAAGGAAGTGGAAAAACCACTCAGCTTCAAGATTTATATCGGTGGTTGCTCCCCATCTTGACTGACTGTCCATTAGCCAACTGTCCAACGGGTGTGACGATCACCCGTCAGCCTGGTGGTACTAGTATTGGCCAACACATTAGGCAAATATTGCTGACTCCTTCGTCAGACTCAGAGTCTCTTTTCAGTACATCAGAGCTATTGTTATACGCAGCTGATCGCGCTCAGCATGTGGCACAAATCCTGTTACCTGCACTGGAAAACGGTCATTTAGTTCTGTGCGATCGCTATATCGCTTCCACGATTGCCTACCAAGGCTATGGTCGTCAGCTAAATTTAGACCTGATTAAACAGCTCAATGCCATTGCCACCGGAGGTCTGACCAGCGACCTCACCCTCTGGTTAAAAATAGATGTGGAACAGGGCTTGGCTCGAATGAGTGCACGGGGAAAAGCAGACCGCATCGAACAGGCTGGTCTTGAGTTCCATCGTCGGGTACATCAGGGGTTTGCGGCCCAAGCGAATGGGTTTGTGACCGTGGATGCTAGCCTAACCCAAACAGATGTGGCTAAACAAATTCAAGCCATTGTCTCTCAGCACTTGCAATCATGGTATGGCCTTTAGTATGTCCGTAACATCACCCAATAAATCATTGCTGCTGCAGACATTCGCCCATGTAGTTGGTCAATCTCAGGCAATTGAGCTGCTGGTACAAGCAACTATCAGGCAACGGATTGCGCCAGGATATTTATTTGTTGGACCTGCAGGTATAGGACGTAGTCTGGTGGCAACCGCTTTCACTACCCTATTGTTACAGGATGGACATAGTTCCTCAAATAACCTGAAACGTCGCATTGAGTCCCGCAACCATCCTGATCTGATGTGGGTAGAACCCACCTATCTACATCAGGGTAAACTGCTGAGCGTTGCCGAAGCCCAAGCAACTGGATTAAAACGACGCGGACGCCCCCAGGTGCGTTTAGAGCAAATTCGGGATATTGCGCGTTTTTTAAGCCGCCCCCCACTAGAAGCAACTCGTTCAGTGGTAGTAATTGAAGCAGCGGAACTAATTGCAGAAGCTGCTGCTAATGGTTTACTCAAAACCCTGGAAGAACCCGGTCAGGCAACATTGATTTTGATGGCCCCGGATCAGCAGACCTTATTACCAACGCTAATTTCTCGATGTCAAACCATCCCTTTTCGCCGCTTAAGCCCGGCTGATTTGACCCAAGTCCTTACCCAAACAGGCCATGGCGATATTTTGGAGTCAGCCGAAGTACTAGGTTTGGCCCAGGGCAGTCCGGGCAGTGCGATCTCAAGTTGGCAACAGTTACAAACCATTCCTCCAGATCTAATCTATCAAGTTACTCAGCCCCTGCCAGATGTGCGTCAAGCCCTGACCCTAGCCCGCCAAATTACCCAAACCCTAGAGCCCGAATCCCAGCTATGGTTATTAGAATATCTGCAGCAAAACCGCTGGCAGCAGAGATATGCCCAGGGGATGCAACAGCTGGAACTCGCCAGGAAGCAACTACTGCGCTATGTGCAGCCCCGGTTAGTGTGGGAAGTCACCCTGATAAATCTAATTGAGTGCTCAAGGCCAATTCCTCCCCAGGGGAATCTCTAGCTGTCAACATCCAGCATTCAATTATTTCTTTGGCTTAGCATCAGCAAACAAGCCCTATTCGATATTTTGCTGGAGCCATCTAAGGGGTAAGCGTTTACCATACTTAGCGTCTGGCCATTAACCAACCGCGTAGATTATAAATACCACTCACTACAGCGACACCATCATCGATTAATTCGGAGGGTAGCGTGCCCTTAACGCTACCCTGACCTCTAAACTATAGAAGTAGAAAATTCAGAGCAGCACCATGGAAGACCTAGCCGCCTACGATGGCATTTTCGTGATTCTGGCCGTCATCATTTCAATCAGTGGCTTTATTATGCTGTTTGGCAACTTGATTGGCGTTAACAACAACTGGAAATAGTCTGGTGAGACAGAATTCGGAGTTTGGAAATCAGAGTTCAGAAATGGAGAAACTTCAAAATTCCGAATTTTACATTGAGAAATCATTCTGTGTTGAGTTAGTGTCTATTTCAAAACTCAACAGTTAAACCTAAAAACTTCAAACCCCCTTACGCTTCTTAACCTGGTGAACTTTTTCAAACACCTTGTTATTGGAGACTTGTAGCAGCGCTAGGCTAGCAATATATTCCAGGGGATCAGCACATTCTTAACCTTTGATTTTGCCCACACTATCCGTTGAGAGGTATTCTCCCCTGCTCTACAAGTTCAGACGTCCCATAACCTAGAAAATCCAATCTGAGCTTGGCCAATAGTCTTCTCTTTATAATGAAAAGGGGTAAACCTATGGCAAAAGCCGCTGTCTCTCGTTCACGAAACGTGGCGATTGTGGGTCCTTACTCAAGTGGAAAAACAACATTACTTGAGAGTCTGCTTTCGGTCACTGGTGCAATTTCACGTAAGGGCTCCATCCCAGAGGGCAATACGACTGGTGACCATACGCCCGAAGCTCGCAATCGCCAAATGACGGTTGAAACGAATGCCGCCTGTACTGAGTACGGCGGCATTCGTTTTACATTCCTCGACTGCCCTGGTTCCATCGAACTACTCCAGGAACCACTTCATGTCCTGATGGGAGTAGATGCCGCCATTGTGGTGTGCGAACCGAATCCTAGTCGCGTGCTTACCGTATCACCGCTGCTGCACTTCCTCGATAAGTGGGAAATTCCCCACGTCCTCTATCTCAACAAAATGGATCGAGCCAGTGCGCCCTTTGCAGAAGTCCTCGATGCGTTGAAATCTGTCTCCAGCCGTCCCTTGGTTCCTCACCAATATCCCATTGGCTTTGGAGAAGATTTAGTCGGTTTTATCGACCTTGTGAGTGAACAGGCCTATCACTATCATGCAGGCGCTGCCGCCGATCCGGTACCACTGCCCGAGGAGTTAGCCGAGGAAGAAAAAGCGGCCCGTACAGAAATGCTAGAAACCCTGGCAGACTTTGACGACCACCTGTTAGAAGAACTGCTAGAAGAAATTGATCCTCCTGAAGATGAAATTATCCAGGATCTAAAAATGGAGCTGGGCGCAGATTTGGTGGTGCCCGTCTTTGTTGGTGTGGCTTCCCAAGACTATGGCGTACGCCCCCTATTGGATGCGCTGGTAAGAGAAACTCCAGAACCGCAAGTTACTGCTGAACGGCGAGGCATTGACATCAAATCAAACGAGCCTCTGGTACAAATTCTAAAAACCTATTACAGTCCCCAGGGAGGAAAACTATCTTTAGCAAGGCTGTGGCGCGGCACCCTGAAAGATGGAGCCAGCCTTAGAGAAGACCGCATGGGGGGCTTGTACTCCCTGATGGGCAATCAACAACAAAGTCTGAGTGCGGCGGAAGCCGGTAGCATCGTTGCGATCGCTCGCTTAGAAAACGCTAAAACCGGTGACACCCTCAGCACCACAGAAACCAGTAAAATCCTGCCAAAAGCAGACATTTTACCCGCCGTGTATTCCCTGGCTGTAACCGCTGAAAACCGCAACGACGAAGTAAAACTCAGCGGTGCCCTCAATAAACTAGTGGAAGAAGATCCTGCCCTTCATTGGGAGCAGCATGGCGACACCCACGAAGTTATTTTGTGGGGTCAGGGCGACGTACATCTAAAAATCGCCATGGACTGGCTACGGCGCAAATACAATGTGCCCATGAGCACCCACACTCCCCAGGTGGCTTACAAAGAAACCATCCGCCATGCCAAATCCGATATTCGAGGGCGCTATAAGCATCAAACCGGTGGCCACGGACAATTTGGTGATATCTACATCGACATTAATCCCCTACCAAGAGGAGAAGGATTTAAATTTGCTGAGAAAATTGTTGGCGGCGTTGTGCCTAAACAGTATATTCCTAGCGTCGAAACCGGCGTACGAGAATTTCTCAAACAGGGACCACTGGGTTTTCCTGTCGTGGATGTTTCCGTTACCCTCAAAAATGGGTCTTATCACCATGTAGATAGTTCCGACCAAGCCTTTAAGCAGGCGGCTCGGATTGCCATGCAAAGCGGCTTGCCCGATTGTCAGCCCACCCTGTTAGAACCTATTGCCTCACTGTCGGTATCGGTTCCCAATCGATTTACCTCCAATGTGTTAACCCTAATTAGCGGTCGTCGTGGTCAGGTAATGGGCTATGACAACAAGGAAAACTGGCCCGGTTGGGATGATGTCTCAGCCCAGTTGCCTGTGGCAGAAATGCAAACCCTAATTTTAGAGTTGCGATCGCTCAGCATGGGTGTAGGTTTCTTTAGCTGGCAGTACGATCACCTGAATGCCGTTCCTGAAAGACTCAAGGAAAAGATTGTTGCTGAAGTGGCCGCCAGCTAATAGATACAAGGTTAGATAATCTGTTTCTCATGGGGATGTTGCATGCAACATCCCCATGAAGTTTAGACCGAAAATTTAGGCGAAAAACTGAATACCACCACCAAACATACGTAACCCAATCACCACCAGCAACCAACCAAAAATACGTCGCAGCTGCTGGGGAGAAATCACATGGGAGAGCTTGGTGCCAATAGGTGCGCCAATAACGGTAAAGGGAGCAACCAAAGCTACTGCTGGCCAGTAAATATAGCCAGTGGCCCATTCAATATCGGTATACCCCTGCGAAAAGAGGAGAAATGATAGGGTGCCAACTATGGCAATGGGCAGTGTAAACGATGCCGAGGTGCCGCTGGCCTTGCTCATGGGTAAACCGCAATATAACAAGAACGGCACACTAATGGCCCCACCACCAATGCCGAGAATACCGGACTTAAAACCTATGAGAGTACCAATCAAGGCGGTTACCCACAAAGGTGGTAAAGACGTTTCTTCAAATGCCGGTTTCCAATCCAATAGGATTTTGATCGACACAAACAAAAGAAACGCACCAAAAATAATCTCTAACCAATGGGTATCTAAATGATTAGAGAGTAAGTTACCCAAAACGACACCCACACCAATGGCAGCAATAACGCGGCCAAAGATGTCCCACTGTACATCTCCCCGCATGTGATGGGAAAACGTAGACGAGGCAGAGGTAAAAATCATGATGCACATGGCACTACCTGCTGCTAGATGCATCAAAGTGTAGCTGGGCAGGTCCATCAATGAAAATAGATAAAATAGACCCGGTACTATGATCATGCCCCCGCCGATGCCAAGCATGCCAGCCATGGTGCCAGTACCAATGCCAAGCAGGGCAAACAGGGCAAAATCTAGATAGCTCATTCGATCGTGATAACAAAAGGGCCATTAACTATTCTATACTTCCCTCTGTTCTCTAATACGTTAGGAATCGCTTACATACCCAACAGATTCAAGCTTTCAATCGGGTTTTCTTGAGTCACAAGTAGCGTTTGTAACCCTACTTGCTGTGCACCTACTAAATTGTGAGCAGTATCGTCTAAAAATAAGGTTTTTGCTGGATCCAGATTATTCTCATTAATGACCCTTTGAAAAATGCTGGTGTTTGGTTTGCGATCGCCCACTAAATGAGAGTAATAGGCCCGCTCAAACTGATCTGCTAGGGTACCTGTGCCCATAGCTTCAGTAAATTTGAGATCGCTAGTCGCTAAATGCAGTTCATTAATATTAGACAGTAAAAATATTCGCTTCCGCTGGGCCAGCTGCCTTACTAAGGCCACCCGCTCCGGCAGAAAATCCAGAATCAATGCACTCCAAGCATGATTAATCGCATCATCACTGGCCTCAAACTTTAACAAGTCCATTAAGCCTTGACGAAATTCGGTCGCAGAAATACTACCTACTTCAAACTGAGAAAAAATATCCGCCTGGCTTTGCTGACTATACTGCCGTGTGATGTCATAGCCCACTAGCTCACTAAATGCCTGAATTGTCAGCCCATAATCGAGGTTAACAATCACACCGCCTAAATCAAAAATAAAATTGTCGATGTCAGTTAGTTGGTCCATGAATCAACAAGTTCAAACTCATAGAACTTCAATAACACAACCGTCCAGACGAACTAAGTTTTTCCCGCTCGTCGGCTAAACGGATTTTTCCTAGTATGGTGGACATAATCAAGCATCGCTTAATACTTGAAGAATTTTGATGCGTTAGTGTTAATGTCCGGGTCCGAGAAGCTAAGTTTCCCTTGTAATCAAAACGGATATAGTAAATTCCACTTTTACTATCGAGAGTCGTATCCGCTAAATCAATATCTATCAAATGATTACCTGCTACTGTCCATAAAGTAGGCACTTCATTTTGTGGATGACTGGCCCATTGCACATGTCCAGACGATACCTCATAAATACTAAATTGCCAGTTAGTGTGATTACGCTGAGCGTTCGTCTGTGTCTTACGAATGGCTAATACTAGTTGTTGACGTGCGTTGAAAACCTGCCATCGTGCTAAAGCTTTACCCCAGGCAGGTAATACCATAGATGCTAAGAAACCGACTATAGTTACTACAACCAAAATCTCTATAAGTGAAAACCCCGATCGAGCAGATTCTCTATTGTCAACTAAAAACAGCTTTCTAGACATACCCCGATAGCCATAAACCAAGCTACTTCAAGGGTTGCCAAGGGAGAGAAAAAACTCACACTTTAAGCTACTTGGAACACTCAAAAAGCAATTGACTGACAAACAAAACTATTTCAGTCAATTGCCTAATTCTCATAACCTGCAAGGTTGTTGCAATTATCGCCCTCGGCCTGAATCAGATTACCTAAAAGAGTGGTAACGACAACACAGCGCACTCCACCATCGTTAAGCTTATCGCTAGTTACACTAAAGACAAAGGGAACAACATCATCATCCAATGTTCCTTTATAGTCAAATGTAACGGAGGAAGCTGCACCACCTGCTAAAGAACCACCATTTACCGATAAAGAAGCCGCCGCATTTTCCTCCCCCAAATCAACTACTCGACCACTACCAGCTGTAGAACCTATCTGTATTTGTGGAGGATTGGTGGTCGAAACAATATTCACCACCCTAGAGGAGTTCTGCTGACGTGCATCCGTTTGGGCCTGTCGTAGTGCCTGAAGTAAGTCCGTACGAGCACTACTCACTTGTCGACGGTTTAAATAGGTTAACCACCCTGGTCCCGCAAATGCGGATATGATACCAACAAGCGCCACCACTACTAACGCCTCTAGCAAAGAAAAGCCAGATGTACTCGAAGCAGACTTAAATAGTCTTTTTTTTGCCATTTTTAACTTTTCCACGCCTATACAGCTAAAACTTATTACTAATCATCTCGATCGATTACACCGCCCAGCTTAACTTGAGTCTGTAAAATCGGTAGTCGACTACCTTCACTAGCCGGCTGAAGAAATTGACTTGCGGGCGTTGCATCTCCCCTCAAGAAAAGAAACACATCCTGGTTTGTTCTAAAACCACTTGTTGCATCCGTAGGTCTTATGCATGCAAAAAAGCCTGTATTCTCAGTAGCATCTACTGGAGAAAGTACGTGGCTAGGGTCTCCAGTGAATGTTTCACAGTCTAAGACTGGCTCAGAACCATCGTTTGTTGTGTTTTTTATATCTGCTACATAATCAACTAAAACTGAACGAGTGCCATCATCCTCAGTGGTACTGGCTGCGCTCCATCCTGCAAAATCATTAGCAGCCCCTGACGAATTAAATGGCTCTGCAAAGCCTCCACTGACACTATAAGTTGCCAGATCCTTATAGTGATCTAACTCGTAGCGTTTCAATGTATTGCCTTCCCAAACACCATATTGAGCTGTTTGGTAATAAGCAACCAAGGTATAGGTAGCTCTGCGACGCTTGAGCACAGCACAAGTCAAGTCATTCGTAGGACAACCATCTGGCTCACTTCCCGTTGGCAGGGAGGCGATGTCAGTAGCATCGATTGGATCAGTTCGCCAAAAGGCTAAAACAGGCACTCCGCTATTAGTGGTTATGTCATTGTTTAAGTTAATCAGCTGGTCTGTAACGTCTGTAGGATTACTGTAGACGTAAATGGCCTCTTTAAGGTCATCGGCAATGTAGTCTATGGACCGCTGCATATCACTTTGCACTTGGTCTAAAACGACCTCACGCTGATCAACTCGGAGCAGCTCCACAACAATAAACAGAAGACCCGACACAACAATGCCAGCAATAAATAACGAGATTAAAATCTCAATCAGTGTAAACCCTTGATTGGCCGCAGACTTTTGCTGCTTTGCCTCTCGTAAGGCATGGAGCAATAGAAGTGATCTTGAAGAATTAGCCATATATCAAGTCGTTACGGAGAACCATAGTAGTTAGTTGCACTGGGAAGGAGCTGAAATCGAGGTCCCATTCACACTGTTGATAAAGTTGTTATAGTCACAGAGTGAGCTAGCTGTGTCGCTCTTAATCACAGTAGTGTACAGAACAGCCAGCGGTCTTACATACCCATCCCCACGACCACTCGTCAAACCAAGCCTCGCTGTCTCTACACCCAAATCATCTTTTGATCTACTATTTACAGCGGCAGCATCATAGACCCTAACACCAAGATTAAACGCCACAGGAGTCGTGCCAACAGTACTACCCACAGTCCTAAATATCTGGGCTGCGTAGTCTGCATTACCATCTCCATCAATATCAACTCCTTTGGCGTCAGGCGAATCTGATGTTGTTGAATAGTTGGTACTGATATTCTCGGGAGGCTCAACTACAGTATCAAAGTTTGCAGTACTGTTAGCTGTCACCGTTGCTGCCGAAACCGTATAAGTGTCATTGTTAATAACGGTAAATCTGACACGATCAATCTCTGCCTGAGCAATCTGCAACGCTTGATCAGCTCGTTGAGTTTGGGTTCGTGTAGCCACCGATAAAACAATCATAGGTGCCGTGACAGCCATGGATATACCAATGACTGCGATGGCCACTAAACACTCAATCAACGTTAATCCATCAGTATTAGAATCACCGATGGGAGAGGCTGTGTTAGCTCCAAGTCGGTTGAGTTTGCATCTAAACCAAGTTTTGAAGATTATTGACCAGTCCATACTAATCACAAGAAATAACAGGAGTATTGCCAGAATCTCTTGCATTACATAGATTCTGAATGTAGGCATCACCTAGGGGAAGCTCTCGATAGAACTCACTTCGGGGACGACCCACTGAAACAAATCGTTGAGCAACGGGAGCTACGCTAGTGTACTGGAACGCAACGTCATAACCCCAAATACGCTTTGCCGCGTTATAGAAGAGGTTTCTGTTAACTCCTGAAACAGGCGTAGCTCCAGGTTCCAAGGCATCTTGATCCTGTGGAGCCGTCGCTTGCGTGCTGAAGTTTAACTGGAAGAACCCGCCCGAAATAATTAGGTTTTTATCCTCCCACTCCTCCAAAAGCCTTGGGAAATTCTGAATACCGCCATAGGTTTGATTCTGACGCATTGGCACAATACCAGCCACCAACAAGGCATTAACACGAGCGTTAGCCAGTGGTTCCACCTGATCTTTATAGCGTTCAACTTTTATGTTGTCTATGTTGCCGCCAGCATCGTCGAAATTGTCGGTAAAGTCATCATTATGACAGTTTGGATAGTCTCGAAAACCTGCTAAACATGGCGCACCGGAGGAATGGGGATTATTCCTCCACTTTTTAGGAATACCGTTGCGATTAAATAGAATGGGCAAATCACAGTCGCCACCATTAGCAGTACCACACTGATCAGTAGTTTCATTATCCTCACGCAGCAAACGATCACGAGCAAGAACAATACCATCAGCGGTAACAGTCTTAGCCGTATCCTCTAGGTGGATACGGTTGTAGTTCAGATAGGAAGACGCCACTCGGGGATTTCCGACGGCAGTTCCAAAATCGTAAACATAGGCATCTTCTACCCAACCATCCCTAAAATTAGTGGAAAGAATAGTAATCGCATCAGCAAAAATTTCAGAGGGCCGCCAAGAATCACCCGCACCACTGGCAAAGTCCTCGTTTATGTTTTTACGACTGTAGAACAGTTTTTTGGCATTAGCTTCTTCCGCCGCAGTAAAAGACGCAAACTGAGTCCCCAAAAGCTCAGCATTATGACCATCGCCGTTGACAAACTCTTCAATCACATTCGGGGTATCAGTCAAGGGATTCTTGATATCGGATTTATCTTGATGCAGATTAAAATCGCCATAGATATAGGCCGGGTTATCTGTGATAAAAGAAATACCTGCAGCCTGTTCATCATTCGAACGATTTAAGTTGTAGCCATTAAAGAGTCTGAAACCATAGGGACGCCGATCCGGATCGGGATACATATCCACAGGCTTGGGACTAATGGAATTAGCCGGTACAGATGGACTTACTGATGAATCACCGGCATTTAATGGTGGATCAAACGTGCCAACCTGATTGGGTTGGGTTGGATCAATTTTCATCACACAGTTGCCAGTTACTAAACTAGTAAAGGCTTTGCAGTTAGCCCAGGTTTCTCGTCGAGGCCGAACTATACTATCCTCCCGAACCGCGTCTTCGCGAGCGGCATAGACAAGACCTTCTTCCTCAGGAATCCAGGTAACTGCATTACCATTGGTGTCCGTACCGAACACAGACGGTGTATCAGAGGTCAGCTTACCGATATCCAAGTCTAGAACCCTAGCATTAATTAGCTGACGACCATCCAGCATGGCTTTGTCTAGAAAAGCAAGCTCGTAAACAGTAGAGCCATCCACAATCTCACTTTGTGTAAGACTGGCGCGAACATCAGTGTCACTCGGAGGAGTCGCATTACCAACATCATCAAGGACATTGGGGGCTACCAAATCACTCCCAGAAGCAGTGGGCTGCTTAAAAGTCCCAACGGTTAAAGGTGTAAGCGCCAAGCCGCCTAGGTTGGCAGGCGTTGTTGTATCAAGCACCTGATAGGTTACATCGTCGTTGACGCCAACATTTGTTCCACTATCAAAAACGTACTTATCAGAAGCTCCACCCTCGGTGATATATTCACTTGCCTGAGTTCCCGCACCATCCTGGTTATGAGCAACTAGCGGAAATAGATAGTAGAGAGATGGATAGTAGGCCGGCTGCGTCGTCGAACAAAATGCGTTGATAATGCTTGACGCATCAGCTGAATTGGTTAAACCAGGAAAGTCCGCCGCTACACACGTATCTGCAGATGCAAATTCAAAACCATTTGCTCTATCCCTAAGAACTTGCAGATAACGCGCCAGGTTTTCGGCCTCCTCTAGATATGCAAATCCAGCAGGTAAACCGGCTATCCAATCCTTAGATTCTGTTGGTAAGCCAGAGACAGCACTTAGAGCTGAAGCTATTTTATCAATAACTGTTTCACCACCACCAACATCTGTTGTATCGTTCCGAATTGAATCATACTCAGCTTCCAAAGTTTCTAGATTAGAAGCCAACATTCCAAGGGTACAAGCCGCCGAATGTAGAGATGCTTTATCTGCAGGGCTCAATGCATCGTAAGCAACCGTTGAGCCGACTAAATCAGTTTCAGCCGCAGTTGTAGCGTTTGGTGTACTAAACAAAATACGTCGCAGCACTGAAAAATCACCCCACATAGATAGATAGGGATAGGGGTGAACAAAATTATCGTCAGGATTTATCGAATTACCGGCTGCAGTTGTACTAATACCCTGCACAGGAGTAAACGAAGGAGCACCACCGTAGGGATCTCCGGCAAAGTGCGCGAGGTTACGTAAGGCTTTACCCAACGGTTGACCTGACTGAACAGCCGCTGCAAAGGCACTAGCATCCGCATACTTACCTTGAAAATCAAATTCCCAACCGTTAGTTCCATTACCGGTTAAAAAGTCAATACGTTTAGCACCTGTACTTGCATACGTTCCAAAGGTACGGCTATTAGCCAGGGATGCTTGAGTTCCTGGATGCACAGTTGAGGCCATGCACATATACGGCACTTCACCGTCGTCTATGGAGTAGTGATAAACCACCATTCCCTGAACAGCAGCAAGGTTGTCTCTTAAACTTATTTGGTGCCTAGCTTCAGAAGGTCCTTTCAGACGCTTGTTATCACTGATTCGAGTTAACTCTTCAATTTCATAAGGAGGATATAGCGACTCCTTATCGTCATCATCAGTCAAATTACTATCTTCTTCCCAACCAAATGCGTTACCAAGTTCCAGCCGCTGACCAACAATAATTCTCAAACCCTCTGCAATAGAACGCCGTTCCCAATAACCATCCAAACCATACTCACCCGCAGCCTTGTCGAACCCGACTAACTCAGTATCAGTTGTGGGTATGGAAGTTCCAATAAGCTGACCATCCAGATCTCTTGCAGCGTTGTAACGAGGCTTCGGCCCATAGCGATTATCTGCTCTGAAACCATCATCCAAAAACGGACGCAGGTCTGTATCCTCCTTATTAAGAACACGATCCCCTAAAAGGTTTTTATTCGCATCACCAATAGGAATCTCAAAGTCCCATGTACTGTCGTCTAACTGTTCTGTAATATCTTCTGTGAAAATTTTAACCGGGTCAGCATAGGTATCATCTAAATTCTGAGAATCGTCGTCTTCATCAACTGAATCTATAGTTTGATCAAAATTAGTTTCAGTGACAGTTACATTCGCATTAGGAGACTTACCAGCATCAACCGCAACATCAGTATGAAATCTGACCGCACCATCGATATCAAAGTCATTGTCACGAACAACACCTGCAATCAGATTACCTTTGTAGTCAATAGTCTCATCACCATTAAAATCAGATTCACTGATGGTAATTTCAGAACTGTCTGGTGCAAAAATACAGGATTCCGGAGAACTAACCAAGTATGCCTGCAAATTCCGTCCGGCAATAATATTAGATTCTGAATGCATTGATCCATTCCACCGGAATGGATCACCTGGAGAAATATCTAGGTCATACCGGAAATATGCGCCAAACTTATTACCCTTTGGTGAATTCCGTACCTGCTGATATTCAGCAGCGCTCACCGTCTTGTTAGGTGTGCCATTACCCGTGACGGTGAGCACGTCAACTTGAAAATTCTTTTGCAGATTGGCAGCTGTTTCCTGCCAACCATCACCTGCTAAACGAGAAACTGGACAGTTAGTATTTGCTTCTGCTGTATTGATTGGAGCGTTCCGAGTAACTAATACATCTGCCTTAGCTTTGGCATCATTATCAAATAAAGAGACAGTTGTACCACTGGAATCATCATTTTCGTGGGCAACTAGCAAGGAATAAATAACGGTATTGCCATTAGAATCGAATGCCCAAGCCGGATCAAGGACATTGTCGCCAGTAATGTCTAGAGCTGTTTCATCTGGCAATGTGTATGGGTCAATACCAGCTCCTTTATCCGTCTGACTGGTCAATGCACCAAACAGGTCATTGCTAGAAGGCGGGCGCTTACTAGCTACTCGATCATCTTCGGTAAATAGGTACTCTAGTTTTGCTTTAGCCCTATCAATAGCAGGAGCAGCGAAAGAGTCAACAATTTTCTGCTCGCGAATTGCGATAGTTCTTTCAACTCGACTAAAAGAGCGGAAGCTCAATGCTCCCATCGTTAAACTCACAACCAGTAGCAAAAGCACCGTAGTGGGCAGTACAAACCCTGCACTTGATGTTTTAGCGGTTTTTGAAAGCAACAGTAGCCAACGCAACGCGCTTGACATCACGTAATTAAGCGGATGCTTCTTAATTCTTTGCCACTTAAAGTTCCGACGGCCCATAAGTCAATCAAAAACAGAGGATGATCAGGTACTCAAATACTACTCGCAATTTGAGATCGCGACTTTCATCAACAGGGACACAAATTACAGGAGTATCAACCTGAGACAAACCGTTAACATGCAAGCTAGAGGTTACCCCATTCAGCGATAAATACTTCCAATAATTTTAATTTCAGATAATGCTCCGGACATAACCTCTATCCAAAAGATAAAAATTAACTCGGAATACTAGGTTAATGCATATACAAAAGCCGCTTGAATATCTGAGAAACTTTCCCAGCGTTAAAAGCTTTAGGCTTCAAAAACAGAATCGGTGACAAGCGTTTAAGAAATCATAAATTTATTATGAACGTTCCTGATTTTTATGGATTTGATTGTCCCTAAACTGTTGTAGCAAAACTTTTATGAAATCGTCAAAAATCAGTACATCCACCCACCTGCTAAAGACGTTCTTGCGTACATGCCCTCAGCATAGCTAAATTCCAAGGCTTAGTTAGTGCATTTATAAGGTTACGGATTAAGCAATCATGCCCATAAAATACGCGGTCGCTCAACCAAATTTGAACGACCGCAGCATAACTATTTAGAATCGTTTTTAAATGGCTAAAGCCAAGCGCAGGCTAACAATATTGACCAACAGCCACAAAACTTGCTTGTAGAAAAAGGCCTGAGAAATACTTTAAAACTTACTTAGATCGATGCCTGCATCTCTTGCCATAGCCTCGATTCCTTTTTTCTCGAGGGTCTTAATAGCTTTTGTAGAGAGACGCAGCTTCACCCAACGCTTACCACTCGGCCACCAAACCCTCTTGTCCTGCAAGTTTGCACCCTGAAGACGCTTAGTACGCCGATGAGAGTGAGACACTGCAAATGCATTGTTTGCTTTTTTGCCAGTCAAATCACATTTACGACTCATAAAAACCAACTCCTAAAGAAATGAAGCAACCCAAACTACTATCTAAACTCATTTTGATTTTGCCTCACCCATAGATAGCACTCTTCGGACTGGCAAATTAGTTGAGTAGTCTACTAGTGTACTAATGATTGGAATACAGCGCAACGTAGCAATAGACTGTACAGCGCCTTTAAAGCGTTGATTCTCAAGCTATAAAAACTCACTTTAAACGTGACTAGCTTTTGCGTACTGGTAACCGAAGAGTTCAACCTCTTGAGAGCACTTTTGACGGATATACTCTGCCTGAGCGGAGCTTAAGATTTCCGAATAATGTTTTTTGGTTTTTCTCGATGTACTCTTAGCTCTTGGTAGTTCTCCATCAAAGGGAATCTTTAATGTCTGACAAATCGTCATGAAATCTGCCATAAGGTTCTCGTACTTACCAACAAAATCCACAACTACTTGACCATTAATTGAGTAGATCCCAAAGTTAGAGTTAGGGTTGTTGTTTTTGAGAGATTCATCTAAGTTTTCATGAATGCCATCTCTCTCAATATTCCAAAAATATCTTGAGACCGCTCTATCCCAAGGATTCCGTACAAAACAGAATTTATAATAGCTATCCCACTGATCAGGGGAAATTCTTGATTTGATTTGATTTGCTGTGATGTGATTCCAAAATAAGGAAACTTTTGACCGCTTGCCTTGGGATAATAAACGCCACCAATCTCCTTTAGAGTACTCTGTTAATTTACAAGCACGCTCAAAGTTTTGTGGTCCATGGCCACCGTACTCCTTCCTCATTACCTCATCTTTTTGCATAAGAGGCGTGACTACATCATCTTCGCCACAAAATCTAGACAGGGCAATCTCAACGCTAGTACCTGCAGTCTTTGTGGTTTTGATAAAAATGAACTTATGCTTATGAGAAATGATCATGCTCTCTAAGACCTGGTTTACAGATTGAAATTCCACCCTGGTAGAGTGTGCCCTTAAATTTTATTCTGCTAGTCAGGAGCAGACCATAAATCTTACTCATGAATAGCAGAATAAAACTGAGAGAACGATATTGATGACTCTAAGTCATTTTTATTCGGATGATAGGAACCATCAAGCCTTAGTTAATCCAGTTAAGAGGCTGTTGGAGCGTTCCACAAAGGATTTCATACCATCAGCATCAAATCCCTTTTGAGCCATCAGAGCTAAATCATAAACATGCTGACAGATCATAGTAGCCATAGTCGAAGTAGGAGATTCACTACCGTCGGCTTGAACAATGGTTCCTTGACTCATATCCAACAGGTTCTGAATCAGCGGATGCGCGGTATTCACTAACAGCGTATGTTCCTCGGGAAACTGTGCCGTCTGCTGCTGCATCATGGCCATCATTTCCTGCATACGGCGCATTTCTTCCGGGAGCAGAACAATAGCTGGCGGTGCAGATTGAACATCATCAGATTTTAGGGCATCGGTACGAATAGTCACTTTAGGTTGATCCAAAGCCTTTTCAAATAACTCTTTGACACGTTCAGCTTTTGTTTGGTTAGTCGTAGGATCCACGATATCGCCACTGGCGGACTCATCAATCAGAGTATTGTCCAGATCAGAGTCAACTCGGGAAAACTTAACATCCGAATACTCCCGCTCTAGGAATGGGACAAAGTGTGTGTCAATAAAGGAATCGAGATAGAGCACTTCCAGCCCTTGACGTTTATGCAAATCGATGTAAGTGGCTTGAGAAACTTCATCTGTTGCATAAAAAACACGGTTTTCGTGCTTCTCTTTATTGCGCTCCAAATACTCCTTCAGTGTGGTGTAAAGATTCCCTTTTGCATCTACGGCTAAATCGCTTTCTCCATCGGTAGACTGCCAGGCGTCATCCTCTGCAGC
This sequence comes from Cyanobacteria bacterium P01_D01_bin.156, assembly GCA_039024555.1. Classification (GTDB taxonomy): domain Bacteria; phylum Cyanobacteriota; class Cyanobacteriia; order Phormidesmidales; family Phormidesmidaceae; genus Leptothoe. Next base: position 111,245 of record JBCCQQ010000006.1, on the reverse strand, counting down.
TTGTACTTCAATTTTGGGCTCATTACTCTTTTCCGTTTCAGCTGTAGTACGGAAAATAATAAAGTCAGCAATTTGCTGCTTAAACTTATCGTTATTAAGAGAACCAAACTTCACAAAGGTTCCTAGATCCTGCCAGCACTCAATGTACTTAGCTTTATCAGTACGATATAGCTCCTTAAGTCGATCTCCCACTTTCTTAGCAATATAGTCGGCGATGCGACGAACGGTTCGATCGTTTTGTAAAAAACTACGGGATACATTGAGGGGGATGTCACTACTATCGACAACACCGCGCAAAGGTAACAGAAACTGAGGAATTATTTCCTCACAGTTGTCACTAACAAAGACCTGATTACAGAACAGCTTGATCTGGCCCTTTGTGACATCTACATCGGGCTTGAGCTTGGGAAAGTAGAGAATGCCGTTAACTACAAAGGGATAGTCGGTGTTGAGGTGAACCCACAGTAGGGGATCTTCCTGGAATGGATATAGGTAGCGGTACAGTTCTAGGTAATCCTCGTCGGTGAGGCTACTGGGGGACTGCTTCCAAGGAGCGTTCTTCTTATTGGCATCTTCCCCATCCAACTTGATGGGCACCGGCATGAAGTCGCAGTAGGTTTTGATCAGCTGCTGAATACGGGAGGTTTCTAGATATTCAGTCTCGTCCTCCATCAGGTGCAGGGTGATGGTGGTACCTCGCTCCGTGCGTTCAGAGTCGCTGAGCTCAAAGGTGGTGGTGCCATCGCAGCTCCAGTGAACGGGGGTTGCACCTTCCTGATAGGACAGGGTATCGATTTCTACCTGGTCGGACACCATAAAGGAGGAGTAGAAACCTAGACCAAAGTGACCAATGATATTTTCATCAGTGCTGTCTTTGAATTTGGTAACGAATTCTTCTGCACTGGAAAAGGCCACCTGGTTAATGTATTTTTTCACCTCATCGGCGGTCATGCCTATGCCGTTGTCGGTGATGCTGATGGTTTTGGCGTCTTTATCGATGGCGATGGAAATTTCCGGCTCGCCCACTTCGCCCGTGAAGTCGGAGCTGCGGGACACCATGTTGAGCTTGCTGATGGCGTCAACACCATTGGAAATCAGCTCCCGCAGAAAAATTTCATGGTCAGAATAAAGCCATTTTTTGATAATCGGAAAAATATTCTCAGTATGAATACTGATGTTACCTTGCTCAAGAATCGTTGCCATAGGACTCGATTGGGGGGAGTATAAGCGACCGTAAGTGAATTCTTATACTGTTTTCTATCAAGATCCTGTTAAGAACAAGAGCGGATTGCCATCCTGAAGGTTCGGATTACCCAACCGATATCGCTATTGCCCCTGGAAGTTGACTTCAGCAACTTAGCAAGCCACCCTCTTAGAGAAAATATCACACCAGCATCCTAGAAATCGTTAACTATATTCTCTCTACGCATATTATCTCTACACCAGCCAGGCTGACAGGTCTCTTTGAATCATATCTTGCAGTTTCAAAATATCTTCGCGAAAAACATTAATTAGCTGAGCCCTAACCTCTGGTGAAAGGGGAGGCTGTGCTAAGTTGTTTTTCATTAACTTTACCTTGGCCCGCTCACGGGAGACTTTGGTCCGTTTACGGATTCCCTCTGGTATCAGTGAACGAAAACCAACGCGTAGCGGATGTTGAGCATCATTGAGTCCCTCTAAAAAGGTCTGTAGTTTTGCATTTTTAGGAATTCCCGAAGGGTTGTATTGAATCTGTGTATCGGCTTTGAAGTTGGGGGCAACCCGCAAAAAACGATAAATATCCTCTAAAAGGGTATGGGTATCATGCTTGAAATCTTCAAAAAGATATATTCGAACCTGGGTCAGGCCAAAGATATCTAAGTAGCGCTTTACCTGCTCATAATAAAAGCTACGTCGCTGATAGTGCCATGGGGGACCCCAGTTATCTTCTATCCGCTGGTTTTCTAGGTCTAGAGCGTCGGAAAACACATTGACAGGTTCTTGATTGTGGCGAATGCGGAATAAATAATGGGAGTACGCCCTCTCGACAGGATTCCTAAGGACTATGATAATTTTTGCCTGCTGAGAATAGTCGAATATTCGCCGAGCAGTGTGTTTACTATATAAATAGATAGTTGACCCTTCGCCAATAGCCTTCTCCCCTGAAACTTTTTGAAAAAGCTTTTCATATTCAGGCCAGCTGGTGACTATTTGGTTTGTCTGAATCCAAAGTTGGTTACTCGCAACACCATGCCCTGTAAAACTGCATTCTAAATCGCCATTCTCCGTCGCAAAAAAGTTAGGCTCTTTAATAGGACTAATATAAATCTGGGGGTGCTGCGATATATACTCACATAATGCTGTTGTACCTGCTTTGGCTGCACCAACGACAAAAAAGTTAGGAAGTTTCATTTGAAAAAGTAGATTACATAGTCATGTTTAAGAAGATGCTTAAATCATCTGACACTAATAGCTTTTTGCGTCGCGATGAGCTGATTTAAGAAAGGGTTAAACAGTAGCCTTAGTAGAAAAATCATCGTATTTTGCCCTCGGCTCAGCCACCAGACAGGTTCGTAGCGCAATGAATTGATGAAACAGCGAAGTGCAAGCCGTTTATTCTGAAGTATGGGGCCATTATTAACTGCCTTTAAAGCAAGGTAGCGATACCTATCGGCGTAAGCCTTTTTTCGCACAACTGGTCCTATGTCTGGGTGTAGCGCCAGCGCTTGTTCCATGACGTGCATCAAATGTTTTTCTGCCTGAGCGACGTTGCATGACATTGAACCAGGGTAAATTCGGTAGAAAACCTGAGGCTTTGGAACACACACGAAGTCATACTTAGCTGCGATTCTCAACCACATTTCCCAATCTTCTACATATTTCACTTTTTCGTTAAAATTGCCGACGGTCTTAAATACAGAGCTTCGAATAAGTGCATTTGAACCACTTTCTATAAAATTTCTGAGGAACAGGCTATTTAGTGGATTGTTGTCAACAGACATATGTAGGCCGGGCCTCAAAAACTTTCCGTCGGTGTCGATTTGGTCAGTCCAGCTATAGGCAAGACCAGCTTCTGGACAGTTTTCTAATGCTTTAAGCTGATCTGCTAGCTTGTCAGATGTCCATAAGTCATCGGCATCGAGAAAGGCGAGATACTGTCCAATAGCTTCACGGATGCCGCGGTTTCGACTTGCCGACGTACCTTGGTTAGGGTGAGAGATAAGACGAATACGCACATCTGTAAATGAATCAACAATCGATACAGTTTTATCCGTTGAACCGTCATTAATAACGATGAGTTCAAGCTGCGAATGCTTTTGGGAAAGGACCGACTCGATTGTCTGAGCAATCGTATTTTCGCCGTTGTAAACCGGAACTATTACAGAAATCAGTGTCATTTTAGTAAGGAAGTTACACTATGCAGCGTCAGAGCTGTGATCCGTAAGAATTTTTTGGTATCCGTAAATGCTGGTTACATCTAAGAGATTGTTCAATAATCTCGAAACATACAGTGGAGTGTTTTGGCCAAACGCCATCAAAACCAGCATTCTAGCTAGTACCTTTAGAAAGACTTTCTTCGTCACAAAAAGTGGATCGTTAAAAACAATCATTCCCAAAATACGACCCGCTAACAAAGTTTGTTTTCGCGAAGGCTGGCGTTGCAAAGATTCTGCCAAAAGATATCTGTAACAGTTGGCAAAAATGTGATTTTTGTACCCATCTAACTGTTTATAGGATTGAGAGATGAGCTTGTGCATAACGTGCTGGCATCCTGCTAATTGACGTTTGATTTTGGATGACCAGGAAGCTTTCTTAAAGGTCTTTCGGTAAAGGACTTGAGATTTCCTGACAACAGTGAATTTACAAGTAGCTGCTAAGCGCAACCAAGTATCCCAATCTTGACCAGCTAAAATATCTTCATCAAATCCGTCAATTGCTCTAATGATAGAAGTTTTAATTAGTGGATTTGAACCACTTTCAAGGAAGTTCACTAACGCCAATTCTAAAAGAATGTTTCCTTGGTAGGAAAGGTGGCCGCCTCTGCGAACAAATTTCCCTTCTTCATCGATAACATCTGTCCAACTGTAAGCAACTCCAGCTTCAGGCATATCATTTAGCGCTGTAAGTTGACTTTCCAGCTTATCTGGGGTCCAAAGGTCGTCTGCATCTAGAAAGCTAATATATTCGCCAATTGATCTCTCGATACCTCGATTTCGGCTTTTTTGGGGGCCAGCATTAGAGAAAGTGAAGCTGCGAATTCTAGTATCTGAAAATGATTCAACAATTGACTGTGTCCTGTCTGTAGAACCATCATTGATGATAATCAGCTCAAAGTCAGTAAAGGTTTGCACCAAAACTGACTGAATGGTTTCCTTGATAGTTGATTCGGCATTGTAAGCTGGGACAACAACCGATATTTGAACCATAATTCAGTACCTTCAATTCATTCAATTCAAGCAAAAAGTCTTAAGGGAACTCTCTGGCAAGGCGGTCAAAACGATTTAATAGGTATAAGATAGGGCTCTTTAAGTTACCCATATGAAAAGCTAACTGACATTCGGCTTCCAGGTTTTGATGTTCATACCATGGGTAACGTATTTGATGAGCCAAAATACGGCGTAGACTACCAAGAAACGCTTTTCCTAGTACATAAGATTTTTTCCATTCAGGATTTTGGAGCATCAACAGGTTACATGTACATGCACCATATAGATGGGCTAGCTTAAGCAGATATGTCCGCTCTAACCTATTTGCTGGGATAAAGTGCTCAACCTGCATTTCAGGGTTGTACCAAATTTCCCAACCTTTCTTTGCCAGACGAACGGAAATTTCGTAATCCTCACCTGGTCTAGAAATATTTTTAAGAACGCTGGGAATGGATTCCATCCAAGCATCCCTACGAACAACTAAGCCCGCTCCTGCCGGTAACTGTAACTTACTTGGATAAAACTGTTTGGGTGATTTACCTATGTCACGAACAGCTAAGAAAGTTAATAGGGGCTTGACGGTTTCATCCGGTTCTTGCTCGAATGCTCCAATAACTCGACTGCCAAAAGCCCCTGCTTTTGGCATGTGACGACCAAATTCGACTGCTTTAGCTACCCAGCTTTCAACAGGCCAATTATCATCATCAATAAAGCCAATGAAGTTTCCAGAAGTGTTTTCTACACCGCATTGGCGTGCATATGCAGTCCCTTGACGGGATTCGAGCATGTATCGAAGCGGTACGTGCTCGAGCCAACTGTGTTGATAATCTGAAATTAACTCGGCAATATGGTCATCACTGTTGTTGTCAACCACCAATACTTCCCATGAAATAGATGCTGGCGTATTCTGTTGCTTCAGGCGGTCAAGCACGGCTGGTATTCGTTCTGTGCCGTTGTAGGTAGGAATTACTACTGACAGATCCAGGGCCATTTTGCCTCCAATCCCTTGCTCCTTAGATTTCGTGCTGTAGAGTTGTTATACACGTTGCGCAGACTCAGATTGTCTATGCCCTGGTAGAACTTTGTCCTCAGCATGGCAGAAGACGAAGCATCCACTATTTGTAATGTACCCCCGATGCCATGTCACTATCTTGTTTTCCTAGGAGTCCCATCATTTGATTTGTAGCACTACGTGGAATTGTTCTGACTAAGCTACAACGAGCGACGTTTAAACCAAAGTAACCACCAAATGTAGAGAGGACTAACTAAGCTGCTGCAATAAAGTTGAAGTTCGCAAGCTAGTACGGTGTGAGTCTTAAGTAGGGAGCCATAGGTCAATATATGTAGCAAAGTTTTACGTAAATCATTTGCCATATAGACCCAAAATGCCAACGGTCGCTGCCACAGAGGGACATTGATCATACGAGTCACGTGGCGACTAAGGCCAATACCTCGGAAAAAAGATAGCAGATAGCTGCGCTGTAGCCGATGGGATGGAATCTGATGGCGAACTTTCATCGCTGGATTGTGCCAGATTTCCCAATTACCACGACGAATATGGGAAATGGCTTCCAGGTCTTCTCCGGTGAGCATTTGTTCATCATGACGTCCGGTCAGAATTAGCTGCTCGGGGACATTGCTTAGCCAGGCATCACGCCGTACCACCAACCCAGCTGATGGCGGTAATACTCGCCGTCGAGGTTGATAAACATGGGCTGACTCGCCACGTTGTGTAAGGGCAAAAAAGGAACGAATCCGCTCAAAATCATCAGGCAGTTCACAATCAAACTGGCCATGTATCTGGCTACCGTAGGCACCCACATGGGGATGATTTTGACTAAATTCGTAGGCGGCGGTTACCCAGGTTGGATGGGGTAAATTATCGTCATCCAAAAAGCCTACCAATTCACTTTGGGCTGACTTTATGGCCAACTGCCGTGCATAGGCAGCTCCCTGACGCTTTTCAAAAAAGTATCTTAATGGAGTTTCCGCAGGCCAATTTTGTTGATATTGCTGCACGACCTCTGCTGTCATGTCACTGCTATTGTTATCAACTACGAACACCTCCCAACGTATACTCTGGGTGCCCACCTGCTGTAGAAGAAGGTCGAGCACAGCCGGAATACGCTGGGCACCGTTATAGGTGCAAATTGCGATGGTGAAATCACATGGCCGATGCACTATCTCTTTTTGGGAAGAGGACACCACGACTGAATGGCTCATTGGGCAATCAGTAGATTCACAGTATTATGACAGGAACTGGGAGCCAACTTTAGCTAAGTTCTCGTGAAGAATTTGATAGTCATCATTGTTGGAGTATTGAAGTATTAATGGCTAAGGATCATAACTCTTAAGAATTTGTGCTCACACAATATGGGCTCATCTATGTTCTTAATCTTGACTAAGTTCTTCTAACGATTAGTTCTCTCAAAAAAGAAATTCACTATATCTAGCGTTTTGCCTTCTATATAAACGCTAGATTTTTTTGGTTGGTGATGCTAGTCTTTATTTCCATGTGCAAAGCACATTTAGAGTGTTAACGATTATTGCGACTATTGCTAACGCTATATGTGGCGCATTTGCGTTTGGAATATTCCAAAGGTATGAATGGTGAAATTCAGTAGCTGCTCTGCTCCAGGACATGATTTCATCTGCAAGATTGTGCTTCGTGGCATGGTTTGCATATTGGTTCATTCTTTCATTCAGCGGGAGTAATTTTGGCTTCGCGCGCATGGTCCAAGGTAATTCCTTAAAGCCTCGTTAGCGGTCATGAGCTGAACGCATTCGGCAATGATTGCACACCACTTAACCCCCTAAATTCGCAAGGAAGCTCGAACGAATGGTTCAAGAGTTAGAACGGCTACGGACAAAAACGCCTTTCCCTGAAGCTGCACCAGCGGCCTATCCGGTTTTTTATCGCACCTACAGCCGTCGTTTAGATGATGGTGGTCGAGAGTCTTGGGAAGATGTGTGCGATCGCACCCTAGGCGGCCTTATGGAATTGGGCCAGCTGACCATCGATGAAAAAGCCTTGGTACAGCGCATGCAGCGGGAGTTAAAGGCACTCCCCTCCGGTCGCTGGCTCTGGGTCGGTGGTACCGAGTGGAGCAAACAGCAAAAGAACTTTTCCGGCGCTTACAACTGCACTAGTACCAATGTGGTAGATTGGCGCGCCTTTGGCTTGATGATGGATCTAGCCATGATGGGCTGCGGTACAGGCGCAGTGCTAGAGCCCAAGTACATCAACCAGCTACCTGCCATTTGTAATCGCCTCACTGTTACCATGGCTGGCGCAGTGGGTGCCACGCCCGTAGCCCAACGACGGGAGGAAACGGAAATTGCCATAGATGGCAACCAGGTAACGGTTTATGTGGGCGATAGCCGCAACGGTTGGGTCAAGTCGTATCAGAAGATTTTAGAACTTTCCAGCGATGAGGCTTTTACAGGTGATTTAAACGTAATCGTTGATCTCAGCGACATTCGCCCTGCTGGAGAAAAGTTAAAGGGCTTTGGGGGTATGGCAAACCCTGTGAAACTCCCTGATTTGTATGAGCGCTGCGCCAATATTTTGAACAAGGCCATCGGTCGCAAGCTTAATTCTTTAGAGTGCTGTCTACTGATTGATGAGGCTGCTGCTTGCGTAGTCGCTGGAAATATTCGGCGCTCCGCAGGCATGCGCCAGTTTGATAGCCACGATGAGCTTGCCACCATGGCTAAGGACAACTTGTGGCAGCAAGATGCTGAGGGTAACTGGCGAATTGACCCAGAACGGGATGCGTTACGTATGGCTAACCATACCCGAGTGTTTCATACCAAGCCTTCCTTGGAGGAAATGACCACTGCAGTACGCAAGCAGTTTTACTCGGGTGAAGGGGCTATCCAATGGGCTGGTGAGGCTGAGCGTCGTGCCCAAGGTGAAGGGCGCTATGGTCTAAATCCCTGCGGTGAAATTATTGGACAAAATTTTCACTGCAACTTAGCAGAAATCCATCTGAATCAAATCGATCCAAAGAATCTGCAGGATCAGGAAGATGCGTTTCGAGCTGGTGCGATCGCAGTGGCGGCTCTACTCAACCATCAGTTTATTGAGGCACGTTACCAGAAGTCCCGTCTAGAGGATCCCATTGTGGGTGTCTCATTTACCGGACTGTTTGACTTTTTTGTTAAGGCATTTGGCGTAGACTGGCTCAAGTGGTGGGAAGCGGGTCGCCCCAACACCATGCAGGGTCTGGACTTTAAGGCCAAGGAAAAGGAGTACCTAAGCCGATGGAAAGCCATTGTCCATGAAACTGTTTGGGACTATTGCGATCGCCATGGCATTAAGCGTCCTAACCGCTGTACAACTGTGCAGCCTGCCGGAACCAAGAGTCTGCTGAGTGGTGCATCCTCCGGTTGGCATCCTCCCAAATCTCAGCGATTTATTCGTCGTATTACCTTCCGTAAGGATGACCCAGTCGCATTGGCCTGCATTGACTATGGTTACTCAGTAGTCCCTTCCCAATCTGACAAGGATGAAAACGGTAATCTGCTAAACGATCCGTTTGACCCTCGCTGTACTGAATGGTTGGTGGAAATGCCTGTGGAAGTTCCCTGGGCAAATCTGCCGGGTGCTGACGAGGTGGCCATTGAAAAATTCTCGGCGCTGGCCCAGTTTGATTTCTACATGCAGGTACAAAGCAACTACACGGCCCACAACACTTCTGCCACAATTGAGTTTCGTGAAAACGAAATTGAGCCCCTGGCCCAGCGTATCCATCAGGCCGTAGAGAACGATGAAGGATACATTTCTTCAGCTTTGTTGGCTCGATTTGATGACCTACAAACATTCCCTCGTCTGCCTTTTGAGCCCATTGATAAAGCTCGATTTGATGAGTTATGTAACGAGGTTTTGGCTCGGCGCTCCACTGAGAACTTTCATTTGGCCCTGGAGCGCTACGATGCTGGTGAGCTAATTGAAGCGGGGCCTGCTGGCTGTGATTCGGATAAGTGTTTACTGCCAGAGAAGAAACCGAACTAACTGGTTCATCGTTCTCCTTGTGAATCAAACCTTCCGCTGAATAGAGACATGTTTAGTAGAAGATAAGCGACAGGCACTCTATTTGGAGTGCCTTTTTTTATGAGCGCTTAACAAACTAAAAAGATCAGGACATTGCCGATCTTCGGGGTGCTTTTATTCAAGCAATACCGCTAAATAGCCTTGTAAGCACCTCAGTTCATTCTTCCAATCAGCAACGATCAGGGCAGGTTGTGACACCAAACTAAAAACCAGAATCTTTAAGAGATATCAGAAATTTTGAGGTCACACACTGTATCTAGATATCACTAGGGAATAACACCCTAAGGAGATACCGTGCAGTCAGTTTATTGGTTTTGTTTTGTGATCGGTGGCATATTTGTTGCGATCGCCACTTTGGGCGGCGCAGGTGATGCCGACTTTGATGCTGGTGCTGACTTTGATGCTGATCTAGACGCCGATCTGGACCTGGATGCCGATTTAGAGCTAGACGGTGATCTGGCCCTAGATGGCGACACACCTGATATTGCTCCAGATGCTGGCTTTGACGCGGAAATAGATACCGACCTCCAGCTTTTACAAAAAGTTAAAGGAGTCTACACCTTTAGCCTCAATATCCTCACTAGTTTCAAATTCTGGACCGTAGGCGGATTTTTCTTTGGGATTACGGGCCTGAGTCTCGGCTGGGTAGAGCCTAACTTGTCATCGTTGGTCGTATTTATTACGGCGCTTATGATGGGCACTTTGCTAGGGGGGACGTTGGCCATTGCCCTACGCCACTTAGCCCGCCGACACGCTGATAGCCTAATTCGTACCGAAGATTTTGCTGGACGTTTAGGCATTGTAGAACTGCCTTTTGATGCTCAAAGTAAAGGCAAAGTGCGGCTAGAAATACGCGGCAGTGTGCTGCACATGATGGCCCTCACAGACGACAACAAGGACTTTGTTCCGGGGGACAAAGTCCTTGTTGTCAACGTCGATAACAACCGTCTTTGGGTTGTCTCAAACGAAAACGCCGCCCATACCTAAACTGCACTGTTATCAATTAGCAACACTACTTTATACTCTTTTAATTCGTACCATGACACACACTCCCTTCTCATCGTTGGGGCAAACGTCACTGGCCCAAACCAATAAGACCGAAACCACACAGGTTGTTAACTACGAAATTGCCCAAGCTATTCCTTTGAGCCAAGCCAGTCAAAATACAGCACAAATTGGTGCCTTTATCGGAGGTAGTGCTTTAGTTTTAGGTTTGGTGGGCGTTGGTGCCCTGATTGTTCTGTTAAAAACCTGTCTCCGTATTTGTAACCCCAACCAAATTTTAATTATCTCGGGTCGTAAATACAAAAACAACCGAGGGCAGTCTGTCGGCTATCGCGTAGTTTTTGGTGGCCGTACCCTGGTTATCCCCATTATTGAGCGAGTACAGAGCATGGACATGACCACCATGCCCATTCCCGTTGAGGTTACAAATTCCTATGCTAAAGGGGGAACACCGCTCAATATTCAAGCTATTGCCAATGTAAAAATTTCCAGTAACCGTAGCGTTGTTGGTAATGCCATTGAGCGTTTTCTAGGACGCAATCGTTCCGAAATTCGCCGCGTGGTGCGAGAAACATTAGAAGGCAATTTGCGTGGTGTCGTGGCGCTGCTCACCCCAGAACAGGTAAACGAAGACCGCTTAAACTTTGCTGAGCGCATTGCCGCTGATGTGGCCAAAGATCTAGCCAAGCTGGGTTTGCATTTGGACACCTTAAAAATTCAAAGTGTGACTGACGATGCAGACTATCTAAGCTCCATTGGCCGTCGTCAGATTGCTAACATCATTCGCGATGCAGAAATTGCCGAAGCCGAAGCCATTGGTGAAGCAGATCGCATTGAAGCGGACTGTCAAAAACAGGCAGCAGTAGCCAAGACCCAAGCTCTAACAGTCGTGCAACAAAAACAAAATGAGCTACGAAAAATTAAGGCCGAACTGGAAGAACGGGCTAAATCTGAAGAGGAACGCACTACAGCCGCCGCTAAGGAAGCTCGAGCTCGGGCAGAACAACAGCTACAAACCGTACGGGCAGAGCTAGAACGCCTTCGTCTACAGGCCGATGAGGTGTTGCCAGCCCAAGCAGCCAAACAGGCCCAGGAATTGCATGCAAAGGGCCAAGCCGCTGCTCTAGAAGAAAATGCAAAGGCTGCAGCTCTAGTGAATGACATGCTCGCAGAAGTCTGGGCGGAAACAGGTAGAGATGCGACTCAAGTCTTTTTGATTCAGCAAATTGATATGGTGCTGCGGGAAGCGGCTAAAATTCCTGGTCGCATTCATTTGAAGAATGTCAACGTGATCGATAACGGTGATGGCCAATCTATTGCCAGTCTTGTAAGTGTTTATCCCGATGTAGTGAAACAGTTCCTACAACAAGTAGACGATACTTTAGGCATTGATGTGACCGGCACTCTACACCAAAGCTTAGACTTTCGACCAGCACCTGCTATTGAGGTGCTGGTGGAGGATAACGACTAATGCCAGGGGTACTCTTTCTTCTGATTATTGTTGTCGGTGGATCTGGAATAACCTATCGCATGATTTGCAACCTTTTGGAGGGCACATACTAATGCCAGTTCTCATTCTTTTACTACTGATTCTCGGGGGTGGTTCTGGAGTTATCTCCCTGATTATTCGAAATCTGTACTATATCTGTCAGCCCAATGAAGTGCTAATTTTTGCTGGAGGTCAACAACGTCTGGGGCAAAAAAATGTGGGCTACCGCCTGGTAAAAGGCGGTAGCAGTATTCGTAAACCCCTCTTGGAGAGAGCAATGCGCATGGATCTCACCAACATGATTATTGAACTCAAGGTGACCAACGCTTACTCCAAAGGGGGAATTCCATTACAGGTAGATGGCGTTGCCAACATTAAGGTAGCTGGTGAGGAACCTGCCATTCACAACGCTATTGAAAGACTATTAGGCAAGAGTCGAAAAGAGATTGAAAAGATTGCTAAAGAGACTCTAGAGGGCAATCTACGCGGAGTTCTTGCCAGCTTGACACCGGAGCAGGTAAATGAAGATAAAATCGCCTTTGCAAAAAGCCTCTTAGATGAAGCAGAAGAGGATCTTGAAAAGCTAGGTCTAGTTCTAGACACATTACAGATTCAGAACATTTCTGACAATGTGCGCTACCTAGATTCTATCGGGCGTAAACAGCAGGCCCAACTACAGCGGGATGCTCGCATTGCAGAAGCTAAAGCCCAATCAGCTTCTGCAATTCAAACAGCAGAAAATGAAAAAATCACTTCTGTGCGTCGAATTGGGCGAGACACTGGCATTGCAGAAGCCGAAGCCGAGAGGCGCATTCAGGATGCGCTGACTAAGCGTGGTGCCGTTGTTGCTGAAGTGGAAGCAGAAATTGCCTCTGAATTGGTACGCATCCAGGCAGAAATACCGGTACAGCAGGAACGAATTAAACAGGTAACTGAACAGCTCAAGGCAGATGTCATCGCGCCCGCTGAAGCGAACTGTAAACGGGCTATGGCAGAGGCCAAAGGGGATGCGGCTCAAATTATCGAGGATGGCAAGGCCCAGGCCGAGGGTACTAAACAACTGGCAGCATCTTGGCGAGCAGCCGGTGAGAATGCACGGGACATTTTCTTGTTGCAAAAGCTGGAAATGTTACTGAAAACACTGAGTGCTACAGTGCCCGATGTGGAGGTGCAAAACTTGACTATGATTGATGGTCAAAATAGTGGGACTGCGAAACAAGCGATCGCAATTATAGAACAGCTAAAGCAAAGTACCGGTCTAGACATTGCCAATGCTGTAAACAACCTTACTAAAACGCCGTAGGGCGGAGGCCACTAATACTTAGATAACATTTTTTGAAATAGAGTCCCTGGTCAACGTTAGGTATTCAATACCTAACGTTGACCAGGGACTTTCATTAAGTGTGTAAATAGAGCGAGGCGCTATAGTTCAGGCCATAGGCGATCTTTAAAGGCTTCAGATAGTAGTAGCTATGTACGGGTCAAACGTAACCCTAGGGAATTTACAGAGTACCGTAGGCACAACAACTCAAACAAATATGCCGTGCCTTAAGGCGTTCTACATGCTTAGCTTTTTAAGCTAAATCGCTTTCTGCTATGGACAAAACACATTACCTACTACATACAGAAACAAGCTAAACAAGCGAATATTCACGCAAAACCATAAGTTCAAAAATCGTAGGCTAATTCACAGAAGCTTTACGAAAGATTACTAATTTTCGGGGCAACAAAGCGCACTTTAGGGATAGCGATCCCTGTGTATAGATACAACACCAGAACGACGCGCTAAGACGGAGAATCTACCTATGCAGCAGCTTCAGCCACCTCTAAAAAAGACGAATCCAATCCTCAATCCTGAGGTTAATGAATTTCTCAATAGAATGTCATTAACTCCAGCCTCCTGGGCTAAGCTACGCAAATGGGGGATTGGTTTAACAGCTCTAGCATTCGTAGGCACAGCAACAGGCGTAGTTTATCAACGATATGGACAATCCAGCTTAGCTGAACTTCCTCTAGAGACCGAAGCCATTGAGGGACATAGTTGGGTTGGAGAAGATATTACTTTTGAACAAATCGAAAATTATCAGTTTAATGTCGACTTTACTCTCAACCATGGGGATACAACCACTAAACTCAGACTACAAGATATTGATTTAAGTCTGATGATTCCTACAGTGCCAACAATGGCTAGGGATAATGAGGCATTAACCCAATGGTTTTTGACAGAGCGCGAGTTTAATCGTCAGCGGGTTATCTTTGAGACCGGTTCATCTCACATTCAATTACCTACAGGCCTGGGAAATTATGCCCTTGAGGACATTTCTATTGCACTGACAAACAACTGTCTCGGGGCTGGCTATTGGGAACTGGCAGTTTACGCCCAAACAGAAACAGGTAACGAGAAAATTTATCAAGGATACTTTACATTTTCTCGGCGAGCTTACGCTGATTTAGTCCACCAGCTTAATCCAACTCGCTATTGGCAACAGGCCCGTACTATGGAAGCTTGGCCTGGCTTTAGATTTCTGTCAGGGCTAAAATTTAGTTTATCTAACCTGAGAACCGTAGAATCAGAACAAATTGTCCCTGTAGACGACCTAAAATCAGAGGAGATTTTGATCGCTAGGGAACAAGAGTCTAAAGCAGGTTTAATTTTTAATCCAAATGGGGAAAACAGCAGGATTCGTACATGGGAAGAGCTAAGACAGACAGCCCTGGCGTTTCAAAGTTTTGTGCCACCTGGAATTTATGCCCCTCGGCATCTTTGGAAATCTGACTTTAGCCAACTGACCGAAGTTACCCAGGCTACGGCACGCCAGATAGTTTCTCCTTTAGCTGAAAAGTCCCTAACAGAAGTACAGTTAAACTTTGCTAATGCAGAGGGTGAGCTACGTCAGTTTGTTGTGAGTGGTATCGATTTGGCACAGGTGCCTCAGTTACAACCTCAGGATTACTCTGACGGTGTATACATGCCCCTGGGCTTTGGCACCCCGTTTACTCAAGACTATTCAGAGCTAGAACAAAATCGCCCTGATGAGAGTCCATTTTTTGCAGTATTACTGGACAGCAAAAATCAGGTAATTGATTATCGTAAAGACATTGGCATCAACGGGCTAGTAATGCATCGCGATAATCAAAATCAAAATCTTCTCCACATTTATCTCATGTCCTATGAGCGGATTACTCTCATTGGTCATTACACCGTTGATCTTAGTGACGTTGTTCTCTAGTTTCTGAATTTAGTAGTGCCCTGAGAATTCCGCTGCACTGGTAACAGCTGAACCATGCCTAAACGAGGTAAATTGAGGCAGAAACGCTAATGCTACTACTTTATGCAACGTGACTTGACCGAAGGTCCTGTGGGTTCTCAACTGGTAAAGCTCACCCTGCCCATGGTGTGGGGTCTTTTTGCCTTGATTGCCTTTAACTTGGTAGACACTTACTTTGTAGGACAGCTGGGCACCGCACAATTAGCCGCCATGAGCTTTACGTTTCCAGTGGTTTTAACCCTGGGAAATCTAGCCTTTGGGCTAGGCGTTGGGGCCACATCGGTCATTGCCAGGGCCATTGGTGAAGGGGACATGCGGCGGGTACAACGATTCACCACTAACAGCCTTACCCTGGCATTAACGGCAGTCTTTTTGTTTGCTACCGTCGGTTTATTTACCATCGACCCCTTATTTAAGGCATTGGGGGCAGGCCCTGATACTTTGCCTTTTATTCGCGAATATATGCGAATTTGGTACTTTGGTATTGTGTTCTTGGTCGTTCCCATGGTGGGGAATAGCGCTATCCGAGCGGCGGGTAACACCCTCACTCCCAGCATTATCATGACAGTGGCAGCAGGAACTAACATCGTGCTAGACCCACTGTTGATTAACGGTGCCCTCGGATTTCCTCGGTTAGAACTACAGGGAGCAGCCCTAGCAACGGTGATCGCTCGGGCTATTTCCCTAGTGGCAGCGTTGTTAGTGTTGCGCTTTAAAGAGAATCTGCTATCCACCCAAATTCCTGACCTGCAGGAAACCCTTTGGTGTTGGCGAGACATTTTGACTGTGGGCCTGCCTGCTGCTGCTGCCAGTATGATTACCCCCATGTCCATTGGCGTTATTACCAGCTTTTTAGCGGTGCACGGGGCTGCAGCAGTGGCAGGGTTTGGTCTAGCTTCACGGGTGGAATCCTTAGCGCTTATTGCGACTATGGCCCTCGCCTCCAGTATGGGACCTTTTGTGGGGCAAAACTGGGGAGCGCAAAAAATTGAGCGGGTGCGTCAGGCCTTGAGTCAGGGCTATCGGTTTTGCTTGGGGTGGGGACTGACAATGGCTATTGTGCTGGGGTTGGGGGCTCCATTTTTAGCCGCACTCTTTAATCCCGATCCTGCCGTGGTGACCATTGCCTCCCGGTATCTATGGTTAGTACCCATTAGCTATGGAACAGCCGGGCTGATGCAGATAACGAGTTCTGCCTTTAATGCTATGGGAAAACCCATACCGTCCATTACCCTAACGGCAACCCATATGATGGGCTGCTACATTCCCATGGCCTATCTAGGGGGACGTATCGCTGGTCCCTTGGGGATTTTTATAGCCGCATCAGTTGCTAATCTATTGGTGGGTACTGGGGCCTATGTTTGGAGTCGAAAAACCTGTCTAAAGCGGATGAGCAGCAAAACCGCCTAATCACAAAACTAAGAGACTATTGTTGGTTATAGAAGACGCACGGTCTAGCAACACATCTGTAAAACCATGGTCTTACGATGTGTTGCTTCTAGGATGGTTCACCCACCTGAGCTTCAAAGCACTTTAAGAACAACAACTAGGGCAACAGCAAACGTGGTTAGGGCAGCTCCCCCTTGCAACAGCGGCTGATTGAGTTTTAGAGCCTTGTCCAAACGCAACATCCCTACAACAAAATAGGCAACTATCGCAGCAATCGCCGCCAAAAGTAGTTTGAGCATTCTGCCGCGGTAGAGTTCGGCCGCAATGATCAGCCGCTGGACACCACTTACCTCAACAGGGGGCTCCACATCCGGTGCCTCAAAAATTTCCCAGGTTGCACCACCATCAGTGGAACGATAAATATCTGTTGAAGCAGTACCAAAGCCAAAAATAGTGCTGTCTTCTGCATAGTTGGGTGAAAACTCAATGGGGCGACCAGCACAGGGTACGTTGTACATTCGGGAAAAAGCGAGGCTAGCATCGCCGATGGGTGCAAAGTTCGCTCCCTTATCCACACTTTTGTACAGACCTTTACCCCGCAGACTCACAAGTACTGTGCCATCCTTAGCATAATTGGGGGACAGGGCCACACCCTCTAGAAAGGTACGTTCCGGCTCCACATCTGCGATTGCCACCTGCTGCCAGCTATCTCCGGCGTTGGTAGATTTAAACAACCCATCGTGGCTACTAACGTACAGCGTTTTGTCTTGGGGATAACTTGGCGAAATTTCAATATGGAGATTCCAGGCATCTGCAATGGGGGTAGCTTCCGTCACTGATTCCCAGGAGTCTCCCGCATCCCTCGATCTGTATACGCCAGTCTCTGCGACCGTATACAGGGTTTTATCCTCTGCAAAGGCGGGTGAAATCACCATAGAAGGGCTGTCATTCCCCCGTTCCCAGGGCAACTGGGGTAATTTCTCTAACGTTTTTCCACCATTAGTAGAGCGAAAGAGGAGTCCTTTTTGGGTGCCGACAAAGAGAGTTTTATCTCGGCTAAAGTTAGGCGATACCAACAGAGTGAGACCCCGCGCCTCGGTACCCAAGGCATGGATTGACCAGGATTGTCCCCCATTTGTGGACCGTAAGAACTTTGTCCACAATCCTGACGAGAATAATGTTTTATCGGTGGCGTAATCCGGAGAAAAAGCAATATCAAAAAAACGTCGTGGATCTTGATAGGACGGTGCAAAACTACGATTCAGTCTAGGCACTTCAGCCCCCTGCATGGTGAGTTCCCAGGTTTGCCCCTGGTCGCGACTCATCATCGTTTTGCCCACATAGGTATTGAGGGCCAGGGTGCCATCTTCCGCGTAGTTGGGAGACACAGCCATGGACACCACCACCCCCCGAGCCAGGGTTTCCATCTCCTGCCATTGCTGTCCTCCCTGGGTGGACTTATATAAACCATTAAAGCCACCTAGGAAAGCTGTTTTGTCCTCTGCAAAATTATCTGACAGGGCAATTTCTTCAAAGTGATGGGTTTCAAATTCATCCGCCTGCTTATCCTTCAGCAAGCCCTTGGGATAGTCTGTCCAGGTTGCACCGCTATCTAAGGACATGGAAATGCCTCGGTCCCAGCTGGAAATCATCACTCCACGGGTATCTCCGGGCAAGGTTTGAACATCCTGAATTCGCAGATCGTCTAACCCTTTGTTCAGCTCCACCACTTCTAAGGTTTGGGAGTCTAAACGAAACACGCCTTTAGATGCCGTAGCCACATAAACCACCTGACTCGTGGCGCTTAATGCATTAATGGGGGCATCCACTATGGTTACAACAGACTGCCAGCTTTGACCGCTGTCTTCAGATTTTAGTAATTGTCCCGTTACATCCCCAGCCCACAGGGTGCCATCGGCTTCGTCCAGTGTGGAAAATTCTTGACTAGCGTCTACCACCGCTGCCCAGGTTTGACCACTATCTACGCTGCGGAATAGCCCCCCTGCTGTTCCTGCTGCCAGCATCACTTGAGAATTGTTGAGCACATACACCAAGCTAATGTCCAAGGTGCCCAATCCCTGATTCGAGCGCTGCCAGGTTTCACCGTTATCACTGGATAGGTAGATACCATCTCCCTGGGTCCCCAAAACCAGTTTGCCAGATTGATTCACAGTCAATGAAGAAAATGGTTTGAGGGTATCGAGACCCTGCACCAAACGCCGCCAGTTATCTCCACCATCTTCGGTTTTGAATAGGTTGCCACGTACTAGGGCGTAGGCTGTTTGGTCCTGACTGTAGACAGGAGATAGTTTGATTTGAGTGACCACATCGTGGGGACGATGGGCCAATGCGGGGTGTAATCCTCCCAACAATGACCAACCCAGAGCCAAAAACAAACTGAGTACTACCCAGCCCAACTGTCGTTTAATTCGGTTGGGAAGAAGCGCTGTCACGGCGGATAATCTTGACCCAAGACGATATCTAAGAAAATACAAGTACATCTATTTATTTTATTGGCAGCTGAATGTAATCGGTGTTGCTTGTCGTCACCCTGTGGATTAGGGACGGTAGTTAGCCTACTGGCGCCTGGTTAGGGCTAGTATGCCCACGCATTCATCAAAAAATATGTGTCGGACAGGACTCGCCTGTGCGCTATTAAATCTGCGGTGGTTTGGCAACCATATTTGTGGTTCAGATCTAAAATTTTGTAGTGGAACCAGCCGCAACATCATTTCTTTAGAGATTCTAGAAGATGTGTATGGACGTGTTTCTATAGCTTTGGGATTTGGCAACCTATGCTAAAACTAAAGCGCTAGGCACCGTCAGGTGCTATGTCGAGAATATAGCCAGCTCTCGAACCGCTCAACTACAAACTCATCAAGGACAAGAAAGACCAATGGGGTTATTTGATCGCGTTAGCCGACTTATCCGCGCCAATGTTAATGATGCTATAAGCAAGGCCGAAGATCCTGAAAAGATTCTTGAGCAAAGTATCGAGGATATGAGGGAGGATCTGGCTCAGATGCGTCAAGCTGTGGCAGGTGCGATCGCGAGTCAAAAGAAAGTCGAGCGACAGTATGAAAAAGCCCAGTCCGAAGCTAGCCACTGGACCCAGCGGGCAAAGCTAGCCTTAGAAAAAGGTGAAGAAGAGCTGGCCCGTCAGGCCCTCGTCCGTAAGAAAAACCATGCTGAAACTGCTGCTGCGCTCAAGACCCAGCTAGACCAGCAGAGTAACTCGGTGGACACCCTAAAGCGCAACCTCATTGGTCTAGAGAGCAAGATTTCTGAATATAAAACCAAGAAAGACATGCTCAAGGCCCGCGCCAGTGCAGCGAAGGCCAACGAAAAGCTACAAAATACCGTGGGCAACCTCAGCACCAATAGCTCTGTCGGTGCCTTTGAGCGCATGGAAGAAAAGATTCTAGAGATGGAGGCTCGTGGGCAGGCTGCTGCAGAATTGGCGGGTGCTGATTTAGAAAGTCAGTTTGTGAGCCTAGAGGCCGGTAGCGATGTGGAATCTGAGCTAGCTGCCATGAAAGCTCAGCTCAGCGGTGGTTCTGTCGGCCAGGAAGCTCTCCCCCCAGCCGATACTCAGCCTGTGGATGCCCCTGTGAACACCGCAGTTGATGCAGAACTAGAAGCCCTCAAACGAGAGTTGGATAATCTGTAGACACGGCCCACTGGGCAATAGGGAGCGGGGTTACAATTTATGAGCACTCTTCACTGCAAATAGTCTGGTGTCGAGCTCTGCTGCCCATTCCCTATTAACCTGAACCAAATGCAATTCGCCGCTCGCCTTGCGCCGCTCCAGACCAATGTTTTTGCCGATATGGATCGAGCCAAGGCACGGGCGCGGGCAGCGGGTAAAACGGTGGTGGAGTTATCCCTGGGCTCTTCGGATTTAGATACACCCAAGCATGTGCTAGATGCGATCGCAGTCGCCCTACGCGATCCGGCTACCCATGGCTATAACCTGTTTGAAAGCACCCGTTCGTTTCGTCAGGCTGCCGCCCGCTGGTACACCCAAAAGTTTGGCATTGTCGTTGATCCAGAAACAGAGGTACTGCCCCTCATTGGCTCCCAGGAAGGCACTGCCCATTTGCCCCTGGCCATTTTAGACCCTGGGGATTTTGCCCTACTGACGGATCCCTGCTATCCCTCCCATGCCGGGGGGATTCACCTGGCCAATGGGCAAATTTATGCCATGCCACTGCTGGCGGAAAACAACTTTTTGCCTGTTTTAGATGATATTCCAATGGCGGTTCTAGAGCAGGCACGGCTAATGGTGCTGAGCTATCCCCACAACCCAACGACGGGAATAGCCTCCCTAGACTTTTTGAAACAGACAGTGGCCTTTTGTCAGCGCCATAATTTGGTGCTGGCCCACGACTTTCCCTATGCCGATCATTGCTTCGATGGCCAGCCTGCACCTTCTGTACTCCAGGCTGATCCTGATAAAACTTGCTCTATTGAGTTTTTTAGCTTTTCCAAGGCTTACAACATGGGTGGTTTTCGGATTGCCTATGCCATTGGTAACCGAGAGCTCATTCTGGCGTTGCGGCAGGTGAAAGCTACGGTGGACTTTAACCAATATCAAGGAATTTTACAGGGTGCGATCGCAGCCCTCGAAGGTCCTCAGGACTGTGTACAAACCACCGTCAAAACATTTCAAACCCGTCGCGATGCTATGGTCAGTGCCTTAAATGACTATGGCTGGTCTGTCCCTAGCCCTGCCGCCACCATGTACCTTTGGGCTAGGCTACCAGAAGGCTTTCACAACTCCATCGACTTCTGTGTCAACTTGGTAGAAGCAACAGGTATTGCGCTAGCGCCTGGTCGAGGATTCGGAAAATGTGGTGAAGGATATGTGCGCTTTGCTCTGGTGCAGCCCCCCAACGTACTCGAAAATGCCGCTCAAAAGATTATGGAATTTATCAAAAACTACCATTAAACGTTGAAAACGTTACCATACTGACATTGGAAAAAGCTTTATATGTGATAGCGTCGTTTTATCCACACATTCGAACATTAAGCACCAAATTTGATAGCTTTTTCCATCAAGATTCACCATTAGGTTGTCGGCCAGAGGCATGGTCTATAGGATAGAGAATATGCACATAGCATTATTATCTATGTGTAACGTGTTCCCCGTACAACAGCATCCACTTAGAATACGGGCATTTTCTATCCAGGCAAAGACACCCTGAGTCAGTAAGCGTAACCTTCCCGAAGCCAGTGGAATATTTATTTTTCCACTCTACATATCTTCCAATGCCCCCGTACCCTGCGGTCGTCTATGAACTTTCCAGAAGAGCAACGCCGCATTTTGCTAATTGAGGACGACTATGGCAATCGTGTTCTGTTTACAGACTTTTTAGAACACTGTGGTTATCAAGTTTTACCCTTAGCAGACGGTGATAACTGCTTGGAAATGATGCATGAGTTCATGCCCCATCTCGTCCTATTGGATATCAAACTTCCTAGAATTGATGGCTTAACCCTGATAAAAACGATTCGCAACCATCCTAAATTTAAAGACTTACCGATACTCGTGGTAAGCGGCTATGCATTTCAGTCAGATCGACAACGTGCGATCGCAGCTGGAGCGTCTGATTACCTTGTTAAGCCCATCATGCCAACTACACTCAATAGTAAGATTCTAAACTTAGTCAAAGTAGCGCCCACACCGATTGATCAAGAGAACCTTAATCAGGATACAGGACCAGACCCATCCTCAGAATTTTGGCGCTGACTCTGGATGAAGTCTTCCGTTGTTTGGTTCAGTCTTTGCAAGGAAGTATTGATCTCATCTACAGTTTCTTGCAAATTTGACGACAACAGTGTCATACGTTGTAGCTGATTAAGGGCACTACTCATCGATTCCCGATAATACCTCTCAAATTCTTCTATAGACATACGGCTTTTATAATTGACATATTCCTAGTCTCTATGGCCTGATCTTCGATTGGGTAAAAAATCTCTGAAGGACACGAGGTTTTACGTATTTTTTTAGTACAGAAAGCCGATATTCCATACAAAAAATGGTATTACGTACATGTTACTTTTGATATGAACAATTCATTAGAATAACAAGCTTTTTTCATATTTTAACTATTGGTCAGTAGTTCTAAACTTAAAACACAGCATGGGTTTCTGCAGTGATAGAAGAGATATTGAAAATTCTTATTCCATTTTCCAACCATAGTTCAACTTAGATTGCCTACCCCCTCTTCCAATAACCCAACCAAAAATTGGGTCGTTATTGACTTTAGGAGATTAAACATTCTGTAGAAGCTTTTAAGGATCAGATTTTAGAAACTAAAATTATCCTGAAGATCTGCAACATCAAAAAATTGATAGCTACGCACACCCACGGCTATGGAAGATGCTGACAAACAGCACTCATTCTCATAGGATACAAAACCTGGCTTGCCGCATTCGATTAAGAACTCTATCTTTCAAAGAAAATCTAACCATGTAAGACATAGGTTAGGGTAACTCCTATTTCATAAGAGCTAACTCAGCACTGATTACGCACAAAAAGAACGAATATCTCTAGCCCCATGCCGTCCGATCGCGAGTTTGAAATCAACGACGCCACCGTAAAAGACACCAATGTGGTGCAGGGCGATAGTAATCGCACAGTGCAGGGGCAGGGTAATCAAGCTATTATTGGCGACAACAATGTCCTCGCAAGTACTGTCGTTATTCAACAAACGTCCCCAGAGAAACGTCCTCGCTTAGAAAGACAGCTACTAGCCCAAGTAGAAAACGAAGTTAAAGACCGCCTGCGACAGTCGTTACATAATCAAATCTTTATCGAACTAGGAAAGCAGCAAACTCCGGAGCAGGTGAGCCGCCCATGGGATGCGGAAGTCAAGATTGGAAATCGAGAGCCAGAAGCTATTCCCAATGACAAAAGCATCATGGATGTATTTTGCCGAGAGGATATTGCTGGCAAGCTTTTGATTCTAGGGCATCCAGGGGCAGGAAAAACAACAACTCTAGTAGAGCTGGCTAAGGCATTAGTGGAGCAAGCGGGTCAAACTGTGGATCTGCCTATTCCGGTATTGTTTAATTTATCGAGTTGGCAAGATGATAAGCAGCCTATTGCCCAGTGGTTGGTAAAAGAGCTAAAGACTAAATATGGCGTAAGGGAAACCATTGGTAAAACGTTACTGGATGAGCAAAACCTATTACCCTTGTTGGATGGGTTAGATGAACTCACATCACAGCGCCAGGAACCTTGCGCTAAGGCCATTAATAGCTGGTTAAAGTCTGAAGAACGGGCAAACCAAGTTGTTATTTGTAGTCGCCTTCAGGAGTATGAGACTTACTCAACTGTACTGGAGTTGAATGGAGCAATTTGCTTACAACCCCTAAAATTAGACCAAGTTAGGGAATATCTACAACAGTCTGGGCATCCAAGAATTTGGGATGTTGTGAGTCAAGAATCCGAGCTTTTGGAACTCCTGTCAGTTCCTCTATGGTTAAGCGTTTTAACGCTAGCCTACAGTAGGCTAGACCCCAACCATTGGCAAAAGTCAGCAACCTCTCAAGAACGATTGACAATGTTACTGGATGCTTACATTAGCTCACGGTTACACGGTCGGTTAGCCAGTGACTACTATAAACCCAATCAAATGCCGACAGCGAAACAGACACGGCAATGGTTAGTTTGGCTTGCCCAGACAATAGAGCAGGATGAGTTTTTAGTAGAAAAACTGCAGCCAACGTTGTTAACCACTGCTCGTAACCAGTGGCAAATGCGTTTACTGGTCATTATGGCTGTAGGGGCCATTATAGTAGTCACGTTAGCCATTATCTTAGGCCCAGCAGCAACATCATCTAGTGCTGTCTTTGTGCAGTTTAGTTTAAGCCTAGGGATGGCCTGGGCGCTAATCCGAAGCTTAAAGCCAATCGATACTGTTGAAGTTCTGAAAATAAGTTTTTCAGCCAATGTGCTAAAAGTCTTTTTAGAGAAACTAACCATAGCAACTGTTTTGGGCTTAATTTTAGGTCTCGTGGCAGGTGCATCTTTGAGCCTTATGGTGGGTGGTCTATTTTATGTAATTATCCTTTGGGGAGTAATTTGGGGATTAATAACAGGCCTACCTTGGGGACTAATTTGGGGCCTGATTGAAAGTTTAAAGGCCGATATTCAAACTCAAGTGAAGCCTAACCAAGGGATTCTTAACTCAGGTAGAAATGTTTTAGTGCTGATATGTTTAGTACTTCCTATCGCTGTTATTATTCGCATATGGCTTCCATCTGCACTGAATCTAGTGGATATCAGCTGGACACAGCTAGATGAGGAACAGATTTTTGCCATTGCCCATATTTTAATGACCATTCTTTTATTAAAGACAATAGATCAAGGCGGTGGTGAAGCGTATCTCCGACACTATGCCCTCCGTTTTGTTCTGGCTCGCTCTGGTAAACTCCCTTATCTCTATGTCAACTTTCTCAATTATTGTACAGAGCGTCTGTTGCTTCAGCGGATTGGGGGTCGCTTTCGCTTTTTGCACAGAACCTTGCAAGAACATTTTGCAGCGATGCCCTTAGAAGATTATGACCAGGGTATGAAACGCTAAATTGGCAAAATATTCTTATCTAAAAGAAAGCAGGAATACAGTAACTGCAAAATGTTATTTAGACTCGACCTGCTACATAAGAATCATGCTGTTGCTGATTTAGGAGATGATAACGATCTGTGGAACTTACAGTTGTCTAGATATGACAGATAAAATCATCTTGCGGATCAGCAACGCCAGAATTATTAAACAGAATCGTGTGGCCTGATAGCTCAGACACTTCAAGCGTGTTGTAAATCTTGCTTTGTAATCGATTGTGGTGAATACCTAGTCTTGGACAAATCGTCATGCGAGTGTTTGTGTAACAGTTTGTTAGGGCTACTCTGTCGTAGAAGTTTTTTAGAAATCTATTGAAACCCAGATGTCAGGGTCTAAAAAGGGAATATTAATGTGGGTTTGAGAACATGAAGCAACTACTACGGTTGATGAAATCGTGAAAGGATATCAAACTCAAATTTCACTTATTCCATTTAAGTATCTTCTAAACTCATGAGTCCAAGCTTAAGCAGTCATCCCGAAGCTTCAGACAGTGCAGCTATTTCACTTGAACAACAAGTGGAAAAACTGACCCAGCAATTATTTGAAACGCGCCAACTGCTAGATCAGTTAACGAATAGTTTGCCCCAATCCATTTTTTGGAAAGATCGCAATAGCGTCTATTTGGGCTGTAACCAGAGCTTTGCTAAAGCTGCTGGAATGAGCGTTGAAGAGGTGGTTGGCAAAACCGATTACGATATGCCCTGGGTTGAAGGCGAAGCTCCAATTTGTGAGGCAGGAGATCGCCGAGTTATGGATGCTAATGCTCCAGACTTGGGCGTTGTAGAGCATCAACAACTGGCAGATGGCAACGAAATTTGGATCGAAACTAGCAAGGCCCCATTTCATGATACTTCTGGGAATGTTGCTGGTTTAGTGGGTATCTTACAAGACATTACACCTTACAAAGAAGCAGAAAGTGCAGCAAATCAAGCAAGTCAAGCAAAAAGTGAATTCTTGGCTAACATGAGCCATGAACTCCGTACGCCCTTAAATGGCATCCTAGGCTATGCCCAAATTTTAGGACGTTCCCAAACATTATCTAAAAAAGAAAGGGAAGGAGTAAATGTCATTCATCAATGCGGCTCTCATTTGCTAACCCTTATCAATGATATTCTAGATCTCTCAAAAATTGAGGCTCGCAAACTAGAGTTGATGCCCAAAGCGTTACATCTCCCTTCTCTACTTCAAAGCGTTGTTGAGATGTGTCGAATTCGAGCAGAGCAAAAAGGGCTTGACTTTATTTATCAGCCTAGTTCTCGTCTACCCAATGGCATCCAGGCTGATGAAAAACGTCTTCGCCAAGTTCTTATAAATTTACTAGGAAACGCCATTAAGTTTACGGCCCATGGCAGTATCACTCTGAGGGTTGATGTATTGAGAGACTCAAACACACAGGCATCCTTGCTATTTCAAGTCATTGACACTGGTATTGGTATTGCTGAATCAGACATATCTCAATTATTTCAGGCTTTCGAACAGGTCGGTGATCGGAAAAAACAATCTGAAGGAACCGGCTTGGGATTAGCCATTAGCCAGAGAATCATCCACTTGATGGGAGGGGAGATTCAGGTCAAAAGCCAGTTGAACCAAGGAAGTGAATTCTACTTCTCTGTAGACTTACCAATAGAAAATGATTGGGCAATTCAACAGGTCAATCGAGCAGAAAATGAACACATCATTGGCTATAAAGGTGAGACTTTGAAGATCCTAGTGGTGGATGATCGCTGGGAAAATCGAGCTGTAGTTAAAAATTTATTAGAGCCTCTACAGTTCAATGTGATTGAAGCTAAAAATGGACAAGAAGGGTTGAAAAAGCTCCTTGCAGATTCTCCTGACTTAGTAATTACTGATCTGGCAATGCCTGTGATGGATGGGTTTGAGTTTCTACAGCATGTTCGTAGTGCAGATGCCTTACATCAAAGCAAAGTAATTGTTTCATCAGCATCAGTATCATTAGAAGATCAACAACTGTCTCTAGAAAAAGGAGGTGATGCTTTCCTGAGTAAGCCTGTAGATGTTGGTGAACTCTTGGATATTTTAGAAACTCACTTAGAGTTAGATTGGATTTTTAATGATGTAGAAGACAGTGCTGAATCGTCAAAGACAACGCCAGTAGAAGTGGTTTTACCATCTAGTGCATCTCTCGAAGCACTTTTAAATGCGGCCCAACAAGCAGACTTAAAATCCGTTCAAGAACAATTAGATGCATTAGTGACACAAGATATTAAATATACATCTTTTGCAGCGCCTATCCTTCAGTTGGCCGAGCAGTTTCAGGTCGAAGAAATAGAAGACTTATTACAGGCTAGTTTAAGAGAGTTATTGGTTAATGGATAATCTCGAAAAAATTTTGGTAGTGGATGACACCCCAGCAAATTTAAAGGTAATTACAGAGATTTTATCAGTCAAAAACTATCAAGTCTCTGTCGCTATCAGTGGGGAACGAGCGTTGAAACGACTCGAATCTCATATCCCAGATCTCATTTTATTAGATATTCAAATGCCGGGGATTAATGGCTTTGAAACCTGTCAACAAATTAAGAAAAATCCCGACTTAGCCAGTATTCCAATTATCTTCATTACAGCATTATCCGATACAGATAGTACTGTAAAAGGATTTGAATTAGGAGCGGTGGATTACATTACTAAACCCTTTAGGGAAGCTGAACTATTAGCTCGGGTACATACCCATTTGCAATTACGGCAAATTCAGCAGACCCTAGAGTCAAAGGTCATGTCTCGGACGCAGGACCTAGAGCTAGCACTGGCAAGAGTCCAAGAGTCTCAGATGCAGTTAGTTCAGCATGAGAAGATGTCAGCACTGGGTAATTTAGTGGCTGGTGTCGCCCACGAAATCAATAATCCTATTGGTTTTATCAGTGGAAATCTTGACGAACTGCAGCAAGATTTAAGTTCCATATTTGAGCATCTTAAGCTTTGCCATCAAGAGATAACTACACCTGAGATACAGGAACATGCTAAACAAATAACGCTGTCCTATCTCATGGAAGATATTCCCGAAATGCTAGCGTCTATGGAAGCTGGCTGTGAACGCATCTGTGGCATCAGTAATAGCCTACGCGTTTTTTCTCGGGCAGATAAAGATATTAAAATCGACTTTAATATCCACGAAGGGATTGATAGTACCCTGCTAATTTTAAAACATCGACTCAAAGCAAATACTCAGCATCCTGATATTGAAATCTTGAAAGAATATGAACAGTTACCAGATATCAAATGTTTTCCGGGGCAGCTTAATCAGGTCTTTATGAACATTCTAACCAATGCCATTGATGCGTTAGAAGAAAGTAATGAGAGTAAATCCTATGAGGAGATTGAGCAAGACTCCAACCAGATTCTAATAAAAACAACTTTGATCAATGACCATGTGCATATCTATGTTCGAGACAATGGTATAGGAATGCCACAGACTATAAAGCAAAAGATTTTTGACTATCTGTACACGACTAAAGGTGTTGGTAAGGGCACAGGCTTGGGTTTGGCCGTTGCCAAACAGATCGTTATGGAGGTTCATGATGGACACATAAAGGTAGAGTCTGAAGAAGGTAAAGGGACAGAGTTTTGTATTCAGCTGCCCATTGAGTAAAGCTCTCGCCAACTGTTGTATGAAACAACTATGACAACAGGTGAAGAAGCAATCTTGACACTATAAGTTTCACCCATAGTCAAGATTATGAAATACTTTATGGCTTTAACGTTAATTATCTAGGCTTCAAGGTAGATTAAGGACGAGAGAAATGGCCTTGCTTCCCAGTTATCAACACAATAGCTTGCCTCAACTATCTGGATATACACCTACTAAGCCTCTTTACAGTAGCCCAAAAATAATTGTTTATCAGGCTATTCAAGAGAGTCAGGGCCGAACTGTTGTCATTAAGTTATTGCGTGACGAATATCTAACCCTTAGACAACAGCAGCTATTACGAAACGAATATAAGATCACCAAGAATCTTCTCATTCCTGGTATTGTTCATGCCGCTAGCCTTGAGCTACGTGAAAATAGTTATGCCTTGGTGATGGAAGATTACAATAGTATTGCTCTAAGAGACTATGTGAAGCAATTCTCTTTATCCCTTGTCGATACTTTGAAGATTGCTATCCAGCTTTCAGAAATTTTACATAATTTATATCAATGCCGAATCATTCATAAAAATATTAATCCTGGGAATATCATTATCCATCCTCAATCTAAGCAAGTCAGGCTCATTGATTTTGGTATGGCCTCATTATTATCTTATGAATTGCAAGCCTTAAATAAGCCCAACAGTTTAGAAGGGACTCTATCCTATTTAGCTCCAGAACAAACTGGACGAATGAACAGGGGAATCGACTATCGTACTGATTTTTATAGTCTTGGAGTTACCCTCTATGAATTAGCTACGGGCAGACTTCCCTTCTTATCGATGGTTCCCTTAGAACTAGTGCATTGTCATTTGGCCCAAATCCCCAAACCGCTGCACCATATCAATGAATCCATCCCGCCGATCGTTTCGCAAATTGTTCATAAGCTGATGGCGAAGAATGCGGAAGATCGTTACCAGAGTAGTTTAGGGCTTAAATATGATTTAGAGAATTGCTTGCATCAGGTTCAGACAACTCAAAAGATTGAACCATTTGAGATTGGACAAGAAGATATCAGCAATCGTTTTTTGATTTCTGAGAAGCTTTATGGCCGAGAATTAGAAGTGCAATGTCTATTGAATACGTTTGATCGAGTTACCCAAGGTAACTCAGAAATTATGTTGGTGTCAGGATGTTCTGGCATTGGTAAAACAACGGTTATTAATGAAGTTCATAAACCGATTACTCGACAAAAAGGATATTTTATTCAGGGGAAATTTGATCAATTCCACAAAGATAGACCTTTCTCTGCATTTGTACAGGCATTTCGTGGATTGATCGAACAATTAATTGGGGAATCGGAGGCAGAACTAACCCACTGGAGAACAAAAATATTATCTGCATTAGGAGATAGTGGGCAAGTTATTACGGATGTTATTCCCGAATTAGAATGTATCGTCGGCCCTCAGCCCCCTACGATAAAACTGTCCGGTGGTGCAGAACAGAATCGATTCAATTTATTATTTGGCAAGTTTGTCAGGCTTTTCACAAAGAAGGAGCATCCTCTCGTTATCTTTTTAGATGACCTACAATGGGCAGATTCTGCATCATTGAGTTTGATTCAGCTTCTTATGGATGAATCAGAAGCGGGGTATCTCTTATTATTAGGAGCCTATCGGGATAACGAGGTGTATCCTGCCCATCCTTTGATTAGGCTATTAGATACCCTGAGAGAAGATGGCAAAGTCATTCATACGATGATGTTATCTCTTTTGACGAAGGGAGACATTACTGATTTGATTACTGATACGATGATGTGTCCATCGGCAGTCTCAGTGTCTTTATCTGAGCTAATTCATCGTAAGACAAAGGGAAATCCTTTCTTTACTATTCAATTTATCAAAGGCTTACATAGAGACAACAATATTTATTTTAATAGCGATATGAGGTGTTGGCAGTGCGATCTTAGTGCTGTTCAACAGTTATCTCTGACGGATAATGTCGTTCAGTTTATGGTAAGTCGTTTACAAAAACTACCGCAAGACACACAGACTGTTCTCAAGTTATCTGCCTGCATCGGTAACAATTTTGATTTAGAGACATTAGCGATTATTTGTGAAGAGGCTCTGGAATCGGTCAACCAGAAACTATGGATTAGTCTTCAAGAGGGGTTTATTCTTTCTGACTCTTCGTCACATGCATTTTATCTGGAGGGAAATGACACAAGCGATGGCGAATATGGTGCTATTCGATACCGATTTTTACATGACCGGATTCAACAAGCTGCCTACACATTGATTCCAGATAATCAAAAGCAAAGTACTCATCTTCAAATTGGTCGATTGCTGTTACAAGGGTTTTCTCAAAGGCAGAAAGAAGAACAATTATTTTCTATTGTCAATCAGTTTAATCTAGGTCGAAATTTCATTTCTTCTCCTCAAGAGACGCTAGCGGTAGCGAAGCTCAATTTACAAGCTGGCCAAAAGGCTAAGGCCTCATCCGCCTATGAAGTAGCGGCGCAATATTACTCTATGGGTATTGATTGTTTGTCTGAAAAGGTTTGGCAAACTGATTACTCTCTGATGTTCCAATTGCATTATGCCGGTGCTGAAGCTACCTATCTTTGTGGCAATTTTGAGCAAGCAGAAACCCTATATGCTTTAGCTATTGATCATTCGCAAACGGCACTCGACAAAGCCATGATTTACCGAGTGCAGATGACTCAATATCAGCTTCAGGGAAGAAATAAGGAAGCCATTGCTATTCAGCGTCAAAGTCTTGAACTATTGGGATGGCCGGTACCCAAAAATGATATTGACTTAGATGCAGCGTTAAAGTGTGAGATTGAAGCTGTTGTACATTTTCTAAACCACAATTCAATCCAATCGATTATTGATTTGCCTATCATGCAGAATGAGAATGTGGCAGAAATGCTACGCATTTTGCAGGTTCTTTTCTATGCAGCATGGTTAGATGGTCAATCAAAGTTAGCGTATCTTGCCCTAGCAAAAATGACGACCATATCACTGCAGCATGGCAACAGTGATATGTCTCCCTTTGGCTATGTTGGCTTTGGGTTAATTGCCAATACACTTCTTGGAAATGCTGCTATGGCGTATCACTTTGGTGCTACGGCTGTTGCCCTTTGTGATCAGTTTGATAATGCCGACATTTGTGGCATGACCAATTTCTTATTCGCAGCCGATGTTCATAGCTGGAGCCGCCCTCTTAAAGAAGCGGATGTGTACTATGAAGAGGCCCTCAGGCAAGGGATGCAAGCTGGAAACTGGCTAACAGTGAGCTTTACAATGATGCTAAGTAGTTCGGACCGATTAACATACGGTCAAAACTTGGAGGAGTTATATCAAACAGCTCAAGCCCATTCAGATTTTCTATATCGCATCAAAAGCCTAGAAAATCGCGATGCTTTGATTGTGGGTGTTATTCAACCCATTCGCCATTTACTGGGACTGACAACAACAGTCGAGAGCTTTGATGATACAAGTTTTAACGAAGCCAGCTTCTGCCACAAATATGACAATAGTCCTTATCATCTAGCTTGGTTCTATTCTGTTAAAATTCGCCATGCCTACCTCTTTGACCAGCAGGACATATATGCAGATTTAATTTCTAAGTTAAGCATTATTGAGGATACAATTCCTAGCCATGCAAAGGTTCCTTCTAGTGTTTTCTATGCGGCATTAATGCATTTGTCAATTTTCGAAGTCTCTAACAATAAAGAGGTACGAAAATCTCATTGGCAAGAAGTTTTGCTCCTAGAGAAAAAATTGAAGGAGTGGGAGCAAGACTGCCCTGAGAATATATCTCATAAATGTTTGCTAGTTCAAGCAGAGAAATTAAAGTTGTCTGGTCAGTATGCTGACGCTATTGATTCTTACGAGCAAGCGATCGCACAGTCGAGAGCCCAGCATTGTCTTTATGAAGAAGCTCTTGCGAATGAACTAGCTGCCAGATTTTATTTGAATTGGGACAAGAAAAAAGCGGCCGTTGGCTACCTACAAGATGCTTATGATGGCTATAAACGATGGGGGGCTAAAGCAAAACTCAATCACTTGGAACAGCGTTATCCCAATCTCTTGAAGACAAATTTTTATTCAGTAGAATTGCTGGGCAAAGACCAAGGTGAGGGTTACTCTACTTTGAGTATTAAGCAAGGAATTGAGAGTTTACTGGATATTCCAACGATCTTAAATGCGGCGCAAGCAATTTCGCAGGAAATTGAATTTGGGAAATTGCTAACAACCTTGATGAATCTAGTTATCGCAAATGCAGGAGCACAAGTTGGTCACTTGCTCCTTTATCAAAATAATCAATGGACTGTAGTGGTTGAAGCAACCCCCAATCAGGTAAACCGAATAGATATTTCTTTAGAGCATTATTTAGGTCTTCCCAAACGTCTTGTTTACTCAGTCATCCGGACTCAAGAGAAAGCTGTGTTCGAATTCTTGAGTGCCGATGAGCAGTTTGTCGCCGATCCTTATATTCTTACCCAGAAACCTAAGTCGGTTTTGTGTATACCTGTAAAACTCCAGAATAAGACGATTGGAGTGCTCTATTTAGAAAACAATTTGATGGTGGGGGCATTCACAGATGAACGGGTAGAAGTCTTGCAATTTTTAGCAAGTCAGGCAGCGATTTCTATTGAAAATGCCCGCTTATATCAGCAGGCAGAAAACTACTCTCAAAAACTGGAAAAAGAAGTTGAACAAAAGACCCAAGATCTTCATCGCAAAGCCAATGATCTGCAACAAACATTGCAAACATTACAGCAAACTCAAGCCCATCTTATTCATGCTGAAAAGATGTCATCACTAGGACAGCTAGTTGCAGGAATTTCCCATGAAATCAATAATCCAGTGGGATTTATTATGGGCAATGTTCCTCATCTACAAGACTATATTAAAGATTTACAGGATTTGTTCCATAGTTATCAGGATGAGTATTCTCAACCTAGTCCATCTCTTCAGTCAAAAATTAACGCGATTGAACCTGATGATATATTTTTGGATATCAATAGTATTTTGGACTCTATTGAAGTGGGTAGTGAAAGAATCAACGAAATTGTTCAAAGTCTACGAAACTTCTCACGATTAGATCAGGCTGCTGTTAAAGCTGTTAATTTGCATAGTGGAATTGAAAGTACCCTCTTAGTTTTGAATAACCGCCTACAAGCATTAGGCGAGCAACCGGAAATTAGAATTACGCGGCAGTATACTCAATTACCTAAAGTTGTGTGTTACCCCAATCAGCTCAACCAAGTGTTTTTGAACATCATCAATAATGCAATCGATGCCATTCGGGAAAATACCTGTGTTGACGATACCCCTGAGATTCGGATTCGCACTGAGCAGGCTTTGTCTGGGAAAGTGAAGATTATTATTTCCAATACTAACAGTGTTATTCCAGAACAACTTCAGAAGCAAATCTTTGAGCCTTTCTTTACAACAAAACCAGTGGGTCAGGGGAAAGGGCTTGGGTTATTTGTAAGCTATTCCATTATTCGAAAACATGCAGGCACATTAACTGTGAATTCAGCAGAAAGTGGAACAACAGATTTTGAAATCATACTCCCTCAAAATAATGAGAGTCTTAAATGCACACAGGCAACATTTCTTTGATGAATTACTTTATGTCAAAGTTGTAGACAGGTGATAGTGTCACCATTAGGATTTATATGATAGAAACAAGCAGAGCGTAAAGCAATGTGCTCTTTCAATGGCCCGTAAACTGAGGGACTTACGTCCTAATCTTTGTTGTCACGTAACAATACGATGCAATAATCGAGAGTTTCGATTGACGCGGTATGAATGTCGTTCTGTATTGTTATATGCACTTCAAAAGTGCCGAGAAAAATATGGTTTCAGGCTCTATGCTCTGTGCATTATGAGCAATCATGTCCATTATTTGTTAAAGCCGCAGCAGCCAGAAGAGTTACCGAAAATTATGCACTGGCTGAACTGGTATAGTGCCATGTGTTTTAACCGAATGTTGAACCGGACAGGGCACTTTTGGGAAAAGCGGTATCACAGCAGCGGCTTTGAGATGAGCGATACTCGAAGAGCATTGAATACGATTCGCTATATCCATGGGAACCCAAAGGCTGCCAATATGCAGCAGGGCTTTTTCTATGATTTCAGCAATTATGGAACCTATGAACGGTTGACCCAGGATGGTATTACCGAATGGCACCTGGCATTTATGGCATTGGGAGCGACCTTGGAAATCTGTGCAACGATATATCGTAAATTTTGTGAGCGGTATCGACCAAGGCCAAAGCCAGAAAAGCGAAATTACTGGGGAAATACATTGCTAGCAAGGATGAAATTGAAGGGTAAGCCCAAGAAAAAAGTTAGCCCTGGTCAAAAATCTCTATGGCAAGAATGGGATGCTCCTATGGAGGAAATTCAGAATATCACGGAACGTTTTTTGATGGCCAATGCCTATAACCCAGACCTGGCAAGAGAGCTAGCAGGGTACCAGGTAACGAATTGACGAAACAACGAGGATTGGTATGTAGAGACTGTGTTTAAGAAAGTTTAGATCGGGCTGTAGCGCTTATCTGTTACAGTCTACAAGTCTCGATGCGAGAGAAGAGACAAAAAAAACCAAACCCCCCCCCCAAGCACCCCCATAAGATCTATAAACCAAAACCTGGGAACGACCGGGCGAGGGAGATGTCCGTGAGGCCCCCTTCCATCCATCAATATATCTTCGAACCTGTAAGAACCGTCCTTTCGCCAAGCCACTAAATCGCAAAATTGTTTATGGGCCTCATCATTATATGTGCCATCGGCTACACCACCAACGCTTAAATAAATTTTCTTTTGTATGCTAAAACCATACTTGCCCTTACTGTGGGTGACCCACAACTGATCAATAGTCTTTAGCTCCTCACAGGGAAATTCGAGTAGTTCTTCGTTTTCAAAGAACTGGTTCTCTTCTTTGCCAACGGTAGTGATCATCAGTCGATAGGTTTCATTATCTGCCTTTTCCCACTCGCCATTTTTCAAATACGTTTCTAAGTTCGCATAGCGAGCATCTACTACAACTGCCTTAACAGTTTTCAGCTCAGCTGCCAGGGAGGCATCCACCTGCTTCGTCGTCTCCTGTAAACACTGATAAGCCAGATCCGTTGCTCCCTGATTAACGGCCTCTCGCATCAACTGTGTTG
Source organism: Cyanobacteria bacterium P01_D01_bin.156 (assembly GCA_039024555.1). Taxonomy (GTDB): domain Bacteria; phylum Cyanobacteriota; class Cyanobacteriia; order Phormidesmidales; family Phormidesmidaceae; genus Leptothoe. The sequence continues at coordinate 75,224 of JBCCQQ010000006.1, read as the reverse complement.
GACTTACTATCCCCGCATAGAGTAAAATTGTTGGCTTCCACCAATCATTGTCAAACTGCGAATACAGTACCTGTTCCTTTCTAGTCTGGGCAATATGGGCCGCCGCTAAATACTCTTGAAAACTTAGGTGAGCAAATTCATATTGGTCTTCTTGCTTTACTAGCAGCTCACTAATTTGCACCACTTCCTTCAAAAAATCCTTAGCCGAAAACTGATCGTCTTGTTGTTTAATAATTTGACTTAACCCTTGCAGTAATACCTTTTGGTCAATCCTTTTCCACTGGCGCTGCATCATGGCAAAGGCAATCTGTTGCAAAATCCCCTGGGCATTGTACTGGGTCATCAAAGGCCCTACACCACGAGCTCTAGGGCGGTCTAGTAACTGCAGCTGACAAATTTCTCGATACAGTTCTACCTTGCGCTTAGGTAGTTCCGCACCTGGCACCCGGCGATGGAAGGTGACAATCATATTGAGCAACAAAGGATTTTTTGCCAAATCCTTCAGAGCCTGCTGAGATTCAATTTGTGCAAGTAAATTTTGGGATGCACGATCTGCTGTTTTTTTGACATCTGGGGTTTCTCGCCCAGCATTGGCATAACGTTCTTGGCACTCATACCAACGGGTAACAAACTGTTTTCTCTGTAACTCATTAAAGTCTCTTACCCACAGGGATGTACTTAACTGCAACCTTGCGCCTGCTTTTTGTTCTCTATAAGCTTTGGGACGAGATGTGAGCAAAAAGACTGCCTGACCATAGCGGCGCATTTGAGCCGTTAACCATTTAGCCACGTTTGAACGCTGATCTGTACCAACTTCATCAAAGCCGTCCAACATTACCAATGCTCGACCACTTTTGAGAAGGTTCAATGCCCAATCCTTGGGTGGTTTTAGATTATCGGCACCGGGCAAATCTGGTAGGTGATGGTCAGTGATGAACTGTGGTAAGTCAGGAGGATTATCCTGAGCGAGTAAATCCTTATACTGTCTGAGGATCAGTAGGACAGGGATGAACTTTGGTGCTCCTTTAGGAATCTGTTTAGTGCCGTAGCGAAAAGCAATGTGCCGCAACAGCGTGGTCTTACCGTAGCCACCCCAAGCTAGAATGGCTAGCTGACGAAATGTGGGTGTCTTTTGTGCCTGGGCTAAAAAGGTCCAAATAGTTAGCTCCCGTTGGCTTGTTTGATTTCTATCCAGCATTAGCGAGTGAAAGCCTGCTTGCATAGCGCTAGAGTCTAGCTCCAACGGCACAAATACTTCCGTCAATAGCGGAATAAAAATGCCATCATGCTGGGCCATGCCCTCAGAACGAAACGCCTGACATTCTGCCGCCTGACACAGCAAGTACTTATTCTCAAACCCAGTTGCTGCCGCAATCACCTGGTTAGTAATCTGGTCAAAGACTTGATCAATGCCTTCATTGATAGCTTTTCCAGCCTGTTCCGCCCGTTTCTCATTTCCTTTATGGACGGGCATCAACAACTTAGCACCATAGGAAAGGCCAGCACCGATTACCAATGATGCAATTGCCTTTGGGATATCGCTATTTAGAAACAGCTGCCAAAACGCACCAATGCCACCACCAGCAATCCCGCCAGTTCTGACCACCTTAAGAACCATGTCTGCTAATTGCTCACTGGCTGGTTGCTTGGGTTGAGGCTTACCAGATGAGGTCATAGCGTAGTATCTCAGCGAGGACTTGCCGAAATTTTAGCCCACTTCCAGTAGTTCTGACATCGGAGCATTGCTCCAGCAAAGATTTTGAATAGGGCTGTAAAGGCAGCCTCTACAAATGTTTCAAGTCCAGGCTCTAAAGAATGTGTTGTCTTGCCAAACAGCGGCTGTTTTCTGCTCAATATTGGCCAGGGTCGTCTCATCCAGAATTTCAAATTCCGAAGCGGCTTTTACATTTTCTTCTAACTGGGCAATGGTTTGGGCAGCAATAACCGCACAGTGCACTCCAGACTGCGACAATGTGTAACCCAACGCTTGGTGCATGCCATCCAGCACACCTGGTTTTAATAACCGACCATAGGCGGGCACCTTCATCGCCGTTACTCCAACATTTTGCGCCTGAGCCACAGGCAACACAACGGGAATAAACGGTCGAGGATGGTGGGTATCCGCTGCGTTGACGGGAATCAACGTATGGTCAAACGGGTAGCGCTGTAGAGCTGTGGCAATTACCTGGGGTTCATGGTGACCCGTGATCCCACTAAAGCGCACCAGTCCTTGGGCTTTGGCTTCTTCTAATGCTTTGATCGCGCCGTCATTACTGAGCAATGTATCCAGCTCAGACTCAAAGGAAATATGGTGCAGCTGCCAAAGGTCGAGATAATCGGTATTTAGCCGACGCAATGAGCGCTCTAAATCGCGCCAAGCACCGTCATAATTGAGGGAGGCTGTCTTGGTGGCTAGAAAAAGCTCGTTTCGATAGGGGGGCAACACGTTACCTAAATACTGCTCACTTGGCCCGTAGCTTGCGGCTGTATCAAAGTAACGAATGCCCAGCTCTAGTGCCCGTTGAATCTGTTCTGTGGCGGCTTGCTCTTGATTAGGGGTGGATAGTGGCGTGCGCCCGGCTCCGCCCAAACCCAAGATTGGCAACTCTACTTGGGTACGCCCCAGTTGCCGCTGCGGCATTGTAGTCGGTGTTGTTAGCGACGCATTGGCTGCAGACGTATCAGGCGAAGACGAATTGCTCGATACGGTAGGTGCAGATGGCTGCTGACTTGTAGAGCCGCCGATCAGTCCCAAGGCCGTGGTGGCGCTGGTTGCTAGAAACTGCCGACGAGTTTTGTTCCGAATTGAGTTGCGATCGCTCAACGTCAGTATCTCCTTTCTCCACAGCATTAATGCCTGAAGTCACCCCTAGGATAGCAAGATTAAATTCTGCCAGGTGAAAATTCACCTTAAAAAATCCGATGAAATTCTTACACAACGGCAAGCCCCAAACAGAATGATGCCTTAAGCGCATTGACCTGCTTGGGGTTTGCTGTTTAACTGGATAATCAGCAACAACTACGCCTGAATAACAAAGCTATTGGCATCCAAGGTGGGTGCACCTTCAATGGTGGCAAAGTGAGCACCGTTACCAAAGCCCTCTTCACCACCATTGGCGTTGTAGTAGAGGTTTCCGGTATCGGCACCGTAGATAATTAGAGCATCACTGAGAGCCGCTTCTTCGGCGCTATTGACCACTGCAAACTCACTGGCAGATAGGGCACCCCCCACGGCACTGGTTAACTGAGCAAAGACAGTAAGATCCAGCACAATGGTGTCGATAGCTTCATAGTTTTGGATCTGATTCGTGCCAATATCATCGGCATCAAAGACAGCACCGGTATCAAAGCCAAAGAAATCAGCCCCATTGCCACCGATCAGAATGTTGTTACCGGCACCCCCAATGAGTAAGTCGGACCCATTACCACCAATCAGAATATCGTCACCGGCACCACCGATGAGAATATCATTGCCATCGCCACCATCAGCAGTAACTGGAGTAAATGTACCGCTAGCATTTAAGAAATCATTGCCATCGCCGCCGGAGAAGAGTACGGACTGGACGTCACTACCGGTCAGATCGTTGATGGTAAGCGAATCATTCCCACCCTGGCCATTGATCTCAAACTGTTCAATACCCTCGTTAGTAAGGGTAAACAATCCTAGATTGAGACGATTAAAAATAGCCTGACCATCCACCTGGCTTAGGTCAAACTCATCGCCAGGACCATCGGCACCATTCACCTGGGTCACATCAAACCCATCTGCACCATTGATAAAGTCGCTGCCGTCACCGTTATTCCAGATAAAGCGGTCGTCACCATCCCCTAAGTCTGCGGTATCGTTACCGCGCTGGCCCACAACAATATCATTACCAGCTCCAGCAAAAAAGGTATCTTCAGCTGAGCCCCCCAGTAGTAGGTCATCGCCATCACCACCAAAGACTTCAATCGTCGTGGTGCTTTCTCGGGCATCTAACGTATCATTACCTTCGCCACCTGAGAAGATGACTTTTTGCACGCCACTGTCGGTCAGGTCGCCTACTGCTAAAGAATCATCGCCACCCTGGCCGTTAATCTCAAACTGTTCAATACTTTTGTTAGTCAGCGTAAACAGCCCCAGGTTCAGACGATTGAAAATTGCTCGACCATTTTCTTGGCTAAGCTCAAACTCATCTCCAGCGGCATCGGCACCATTTACCTGAGTTGTATCGTAGCCTGCTGCACCATTGATAACGTCACTGCCGTCACCGTTGTTCCAAATAAAACGGTCATTGCCTCTGCCTAGGTTAGCCCTATCATTTCCTCGCTGACCGACGACAATATCGTTACCAGAACCGGCAAGAAAGATATCTTCAGCGGAGCCACCCAGTAGTAGGTCATCTCCTTTACCCCCTTTAGCCTTAATTTTTGTGGAGCTTTCACGGGCATCTAGAGTGTCATTGCCATCTCCCCCAGAAAAGACCACTTTTTTGACATCGCTATCGGTTAAATCTCCAACCGTTAACGAGTCATCGCCTCCCTGGCCATTAATCTCAAATTTCTCGATACTCTCGTTAGTCAGAGTAAACAGGCCCAAATTGAGGCGATTAAAGAGCGCCCGTCCGTTCTCTGCCCTGAGGTCAAACTGATCGCCAGGACCGTCAGCACCGTTTACTTGGGTTGTATCGTAGCCTGAGCCGCCATTGATGAAGTCGCTACCATCACCGTTATTCCAAATAAAGCGGTCATTGCCTGCTCCCAAAAAAGCGACGTCATTCCCGGTTTGTCCAACAACGGTATCCTTACCTTTGTCAGCAAAAACAATATCGGTTCCGGCACCGCCTAGAATGGTGTCATCACCATCTTGACTAAGGAAGATATCATCCTGATCGCCTCCTATGAGATTATCATCTCCATTGCCACCAATGAAGATATCACCAAGGTCTTCAATTTCAGGTGCATCTTGAAACAAAGTGCCAACAATCTGATTGACTAGAAGCGCTAGAAAAGTGTTCATTGGGGTTCCCTATAGTTATAGATAGACAAAGATGAGTATTCTCGAGAAAATTTGGCACACTCAAAGGCCCCTGGTGGATGCACCAAGGTATTTGCAAATTTTTAACGAGAAAAGAGTTAGGTAGAGACCTATTCAATCTTTTGCAGATATAAACAAGTCATTTAGCGTCTTAGAGTTTGTTCCAAAATCCTACATTCTAGAAGCTTTGAATTTAGTCTCTTCTAGAATTTAAGAAACAAGGCTTTGACATTTGAGCACTAATTGGAACTACCTATTTGATCAACGAATGCTGTTCTATTACAGGATTAAGAAGAACAGAATCAACATTCAGTTATAGATACGAATAATGGTTGATGTTGGATGTGATTATTTTTGAGGTTTTTCTAAAGAGAGTTTAGTTCCTTTAATAATCACACTAATCACCCTGCTGGTCATTACACCCGGTGCAACAGCAGCAGCTGATTTAGCTCCGCATCAACAACTATTTATCTGTTTGACTATCAATACGAGTGACGTTGTGGATTGGATGAACTTTTTTTGAACTTTTTTGAAACCTTTTAACCTAGGTGGTTTGAGCCACAATTGGACCGGTGGGCTGGGTGGGTAAATCCGTGGACTCAACCGTGACGATTACGTCTTGTACCCAGGGTCTGGATTGATATACAGCTGGCATATCTAAAGTGGCAAAGACTGTACCATCCTGGCTGGTTTGAAAATCGCCACAGGGAACATACTTACCCTGGTGACGGACCCAAAGGGCATAGGTTTGATCGGTGGATAGGGGGGCAAGGTCTTTAAATGCGATCGCAGCCTCTAACCGCTCCGTATCCACAATCATATTGCCGGATGCATCCTGGGCCTCATCAGTACCCGCAAAATCATAAAAGCGAGTAGAAGGCTGTTGCAAAATCAGCTTGGCTTGCTGAGCTGGCACCGCCGCAAACAGTTCATTCTGTAGCTGCTGGTTGGCCAATCGTAACCGATAGTTATTTAGGCCCAGAGCTAGCGATAGGACCGTTGCCCCAGCGGCCACAGCCGCCAACACCCAGGTCCGCGAGCGCCTAGGTTGCACCACGGGTGGCCCTTCAAGCCCTGCTAAAACACTTGCCCGTAGGTGGCTTGGGGGTTCCAGCATGGGTAGCTCGTCGAGCATTAAACCAACGGTTTTTTCCAAACCTTCCACCTCTGACCTCAGCTCAGGATTTTCGACCATTAACCGGGCAAATTCATCAGCCTCTTCAGCTGAGAGATTGCCAATAACGTAGTCAGCGGCTAATTCATCTAATTTTCGTTCAGAAGCCATAGGACAGAAGTAGGTAGTCAATCATCAGGGCATAGAAAAAATGGCGTTGCTGATCCTCGGGATGATTTTTTCTGAAAGAGTCTGGCACAGTTGAGAATCATCAGATCGGTCTATCCCATAAATCAGCAACAGCGAAAAAATCACAGACCTAAATTTAATGCCGTTGCAGCTCGGCAACGATCATTTAAGCATCAGCCAAATCTTTAAGTGTTCCTTTAAGCTTGAGCAAGCCCTGGCGCATACGCGATTTGACAGTCCCTAAAGGAATATTCGTGTGGCTAGCGATTTCGGATTGACTAAATCCATGATAGTAGGCCAGCCACAGCAGCTCTCGTTGCTTTTCAGGTAACGTTACTAATGCCTCTCGCACCCGCTCAGAGCGTTCTCCCAGGGAGGCTTGCGCTTCGGGCAGGGAGAATGTTTCCACAGGTGGCATCTGCGGCGTTATACCTTTTAGAATTCGCCGTCGGTTGGTTTGGGAGCGTACCCGATCGATGGCACGATTGCGGGTAACGGTGCTTAAAAATCGGCTTAGGGAACTGCGGGTGGGGTCATAGGTTTGTTTTTGCCAGAGATTCAGAAAAATTTCTTGGGTGAGATCTTCAGTTTCGGGGCCACTGTTGAGGATGCGAAAGGCAATGCTGTAGACCAACCGCGAGTAGCGATCGTACAAAATGGCTAAGGCGGCCTTATTGCCCTGCCTCAGAGATAAAACCAGGGCTTCATCTGTTTCATTTTCCCAATTAGAACCTTTCGAAGCCATCGGCCAGGAACCCAAAAAAGCCAACTACAGGACTTTATACAGTATGGGTACGTATATTCCTAGATAAATGGAAAATTTAGCGTTTAACAGGAGCGTGCGTGTGACTGATATCCAGGCTAACGACTACTGGTTCAGCCCCAGCTCTTTTTGCTTCTTTTTGGTTAGCCCCAGGGAAACAATGCGGTGTGATTCTTCTAGGTAGTGCTTCAGCTGCTCGTCTTCAAGGGCTGCATATTGCTGTATCCATTTGAGTCCACGGGATGCCATATACGGAGCCGGTCTAAACCCCGGCTCTTCTCGTAAAAGTTCAAAATTCAGCTCTGAGACCTTAAAGGTGAAGGCTGGCCGATCATTTTTTCCCAGACCTCCGATGGCAAACACTTTGCCGCCCACCTTCCACACATGGGACCCACCCCACTGCATAACGTAGGATGTGGCTGGCAACGAACGACAAAAACGGTTGAATTCATCGTAGGTCATAGGGATAATCCTTCTATGTCATGACAGTGGGGTTTGGCCACTACGCCCTACGTAGCTGTTTACGACGGCTGTTATTAGATGACTTTTTGCTGGCAGGGCGAGGGGGGGAGGAGTTACGACGTGGCTTACTAGGACGTTGGCGTTTGGGCTTCTCTTCTTCGGACTTAGCACCAGCTGTGGGTTCATACCCCGGAACAACCGCCTGGGAGAATTTACGCTTAAGTAACTTTTCGATCCCTTTTAATAGGGATTGTTCATCGTTGGAGACTAGGGACATGGCCTGACCTTCGTTGCCCGCTCGGCCAGTGCGGCCAATGCGGTGTACGTAGTCTTCTGGCACATTGGGTAGTTCAAAATTAACCACATAGGGCAGTTGATCAATATCTAACCCTCGTGAGGCAACATCTGTAGCCACCAGTACCCGTACCTTGCCCTGCTTAAAGTCTCGTAGGGCTCGGGTACGGGCAGCCTGACTTTTGTTGCCGTGAATTGCAGCGGTCTTCAAACCGTCTTTGGCTAACTGGTCGGCCAGACGATTGGCACCATGTTTGGTGCGAGTAAAGACCAGTACCTGTCGCCAGTTGTTAAAGCCAATGAGATAGGACAAAAGCTCTCGCTTACGGGCGCGATCAACGCGATACACAAACTGTTCAACTTGTTCTGCTGCTGTATTGCGGGGAGCTACTTCAACCTGCACTGGGTTGTACAGCAGCGTCCGGGCCAGCTTGCGGATACCGGTGGAGAAGGTGGCAGAAAACATCAGGGTTTGACGTGATTCTGGCAGCCGGGCCAACACCTTACGAATGTCGTGGATGAATCCCATGTCTAACATGCGATCGCATTCATCCAGCACTAGTATCTCAATCTGAGACAGATCAATCGTCTTTTGGTTAACGTGGTCCAACAACCGTCCCGGCGTTGCCACCACAATGTCACACCCCTGCTTCAGTGCTTTAATTTGGCGGCCAATACTGACGCCACCAAACACCACCACTGATTGAATCGGTAAATATTTGCCATAGGTGCTGACGCTACTGTTTACCTGAGCAGCCAGTTCACGGGTGGGTGTCAGGATCAGAGCTCGCGGGGCCTGCGACGTTTTAGTAGGACCGTTGCTGAGGTGATTTAGCAACGGGAGGGTAAACCCTGCTGTTTTACCTGTACCCGTCTGGGCACTGGCCAAAACATCATTTCCTTGCAAAATGGGAGGAATGGCCTGCTGCTGAATTGGCGTGGCAGCTGTGTAACCTTCCTCGGTCACAGCCCGTAAAATCGGGGCTGCAAGACCTAGAGTTTCAAATTTCATGGGGATTTGGTGGTTCCGAAATGTGCCCCTACCCCAAATACAATGCTGGGACCAGTCTTAAGAGCAATAATTTTATGATTTGCGTTGAATAACTTGAGTGAGCAAGCTCCAAAGCAGCAACGATAGACCGGGAGTCAGTTGCGAGCTACTACACTAACACATGGCGAACGTTATGGAATGGTTATGACTACGTCGCAACTCCGTATAGGTTACCTCGCCCTTGTTTGCCAATAAGTTCAATTAACCCTGCTGTTCGAAGGGTGTAGGCTATTTTCTGAGCCAGTTCTCTCCTAATGCGGATGGCATCTGCGATATCTTTTGTTGTAAATGTCTCCATCCCAGTAGGCAGAAACGCTAGCCAGTCTGCCGGGGTCTGAAATAAGTGTCGGTTTACCACATTTAGCAAGCGTCGTTCTTCGGTACACCATCCGTTTCTGCGCCATCGTCGCTTTGGCTTAAACTGTCTGACTTCTTCTTCCTGGATCATCAACACTTCCAGGGAAAAGTTAGGGTTTGAAACAAGCTGAGGCAGACTGACCATTTCCCAAAAGATATCTTCCACCCGACCTTTTTTAGGAGATTTTCGACGAGTGTTAGCTTTACCGACATCCTGTGACAGTTTAACAATCCACTTCTCTTGGGCAATGGGGTAGATAACACGGACGGAGTGAGAATTCACCAGTTTTATCAACTTTGACTTGATGGCAGAAAAATTTCCTGTCTGAATTTCCAACAGGTGCTGCTCGCGAACAATATCGATTACAAAACCATCCATCGGCACTTCAAACCGATCCCCTGGTTGGGAATACCATTGTTTTAGCGATGCATGGAGCGGTTTTTCATTGAGCAACCCGATCCTGGAGCCAATCGCAGACGTATTTAGTTTTGGGATAGTCTGCTCCATTAACGGGGGCCTCTTGCCAAGATTCCGACTCAGCGTACTCTATCTTTGTCTGGATTTTCCAGAGGCATCGCTGCAAAATTCTTAGGACGTCCCATAGTCCATTGGAGCCTGAGTGGTGCCAGTTAGACTAATTATTTCGGCATTGCTGATCCTCGGGATGATTTTATCTGCCAAATCCAGCACTCTGACTAGGTGTACAGATTGTTTCATCCTCTAAATCAGCAATGGCAATATTTCGACTGAGTATTCATTACAGTTCAGTTCAAACAATCGGATAGATACTGTGAAGTAGAATTGGCAGTTCGACTCCCCATTATTTCCATGCCCTCTTTTCCAAAACCCACAAAAGCCGAAATTCAAGCCGCTTACGGTAAGACCGTTCCCGATATTATTGCTCCAAATCTAAATGTGCTCTTTTGTGGAATTAATCCCAGCATTTATAGTGCTGCAGTAGGATATCACTTTGCCCGTCCAGGCAATCGCCTCTGGAAGACACTGCATGCTGCAGGGTTCACTCCTCGAGTATTGCATCCATCCGAGGATCGAGAAATACTGTCATTTGGATTGGGTATGACAAACATTGGTGACCGTGCTACAGCTAGGGCTGACGAACTTCCCAAAGAAGAGTTATTGGCAGGACGGCACACCCTTGAGCAAAAAATCAAGCACTATCGGCCTAAGGCTTTAGCTATCCTGGGTATCACCGCCTATCGCACGGCATTTAATCAGCCCAAGGCAACAATTGGCCGACAGCCCCATGGAATATATGACGCTATCCTTTGGGTTCTGCCTAACCCCAGTGGTCTTAACGCTCATTATCAGGTTGATGACCTAGCACGAGTATATTATGAGATGAGACAAGCCATATAACCGCACCATTTCTTCTGTTAGCGATTTTGATTTTCTGAGTCTAGCCCCTCATTTGGATAACAATCATGCGCTCTGCCCATATTCCAATGCCTTACTTTGATAGTCTGCTAGAGCAGCTAAGTTCAGGTAAACTCGGCATACAGAAGGTTTTTGGTCATCATGTGCACTAGGGATATTGGGCTAATCCCGATGAGGCTAATGGGACCGTGGTAGAGTGCATTTTTCATTTTCCCAGCCGAGAACGCTTCTTTCAAGAGGTTCAGCGAGTATTACGACCAGGTGGCTACCTAGGCATTTGTGATTTTGTGTCAACGCCTATTTTTAAGGCATTACAACAGTTTATTACTAAGTTCACAACCCAGATGATATCAGTCACCTCTGGCCAAGCAGACAGTTGTGTAACGTTATCAGATTATCGAACCCTGGCTCAGAAAACAGGATTCAAAATGGCATCTCACGAAGATATTACCTGCCAAACACTGCCTACCTATCCGGTAGTAGGTCATGTCTTTGATCAGGCAGGTTTCTCAAAAGCCGCGAAAGATGTTGCAGCCGTTGAAAAAATCACTCAGATTGGCCTGTTACGTTATTTGATCCTTAGCTTTCAATCCGATTCTTCACTATAGCCCTGCGCCTATTTTCTCTAAACATGACAAAGCTCCACACCCTCTGGTGGGTGGATTATGTAAGAGAGTATAAACTATCGGCCTTTGAGCATTCTAGTCATGAGTGATACGAGCTTCTTAATCTCGTGGGTAATGTCCTCTTGGTGCTCATTTAAGATAGTGTAATCAGTGGATTCAGTCTGAATGAGAGACATTACCAAATCTTCCACTGCGTTTTCATCTGTCGAGTTAAGGGTAATGGGTTCCATGGAGTTGTTCATTATGCCTCGTTTACTTGTAATACATCACTGTTTAATGCTAGCTAGCATTTTCTGGTCCAATAGGCGCAAGCTGAGATCAGGCGATTGTCCAAGTGTCATCGCCAAAATACAGTGACTGGTAACGTTAGTGATGACCGCAATTGTGAGCGCATCATCAGAATCTGCGATCGCTTCCTGCGAAATAGGTTTTAGCTACATGACCCCCCTGTCCAAGAAAGAAAGATTTACAAGTTAATGCATTGGATAGAATGTTTGGTTGACGTTGAACTCTCACTTCAGAGTGCTCGTGAAAATATCCATCACTATCTTAGGGTACAGGTCGTAAAACAAGAATCCACAACATCTAAACACCAGCCGAGCCAGTCCTTTTAAGGTCCATAGTGAACCATTTTGGTCAGTATTTTGTTGCTATACATACAAGATATCGAGATAATGCCGTCCATCTTGAAAACTTTTTAAGAACAATCAAAAAACGTGTTTTTATTTATGGGCTTATTGACTCAATTTTGCCCAGCAAAACGATATTAAGAGAATTTGAACAGGAGCTATTTTGCAGTTATTCATACAGAATATTTGTTTGTTATCTTTCCTAATAACTAGGTTAGAGATTATCCTCACGAGGATTCAGCCATGCAGATTGTTGGGTTGCTCAGCAAGTTTGACCAGTGCGTTTTGAATATGGCCTTGATTCATCTCTGTAATACGGCAAGCCATTTCGGACAAGAGATGCGGCATCAGTACAATGCCTGGAAACAAGATAGTGATGACCCAGTTCATAATCCCTGGCTGGATATTCATCAATTTACTATTTATATTCCCCATCCCAATCAAGATTACGAAGACATTACCCTCAATGATGGACTTAACCAGGGATACAACATTGAGGTTGAACCTGTAAAAGATCCCAGTAGCCTGATTTACGATGTTCCCCAGGGCGGACATTTTGTGGCTGTGCTCAAGCAAAAGCAGGTGGATGGTGAGTTTACGATTGCTGCAACCGGTATTTTTGTTCGTTCTCTGGCAGTACTCAGTTTGGATGTTGTAATTGACTTGGCCCAAGGAGAAACTCAGCCCATCGTGGTTAAGCATCCGATCGTTCGCGACTATCCCCAAGATTTGGAAACGAAACTTCGGCTATTTTTGCAGAAGGAAATCCGCGATGAATCCCTACCGCGCCTTGTCGGGTATGTTGATCGCAGTTTGAATCATGACTACCGCTCGCCGAGATGGGATGAGGTGCATCAGGCAGGCGATGGCTTGTTAACGCTTTGAGTCGAACCTCTCAAAACAGGGCTATCGACCATATGTGGCCGCGTATTTCACCTAGCTTTGTATCCAAGGCAAACGGTTTGTTGTGAATGTTTTAGCCCCTATTGGAAGCTAAAACAACCCTTAAGACTGAGGTGATAGCCGGTATTGTTGGCGCAGTTGCTCAATGGGTTGATCCAATGCTGCCTTAAAGTCCCAACCTGGGTCTAGCAGATCAAATGACATTTGTAGCCCCCTGGCATAGGCTGCCATAAGAGCCTTGGGCTTAAGGTGGTTAACACCAGCTTCTAGGACTCCCATGGTGGTAAATTTAAGCCCCATGTGAAAGTCGAGAATGACTTCAAGCAACAGCTCAAATCCAAACTCACTGTTGCTCATACCAGCCTCAAATCCGGCTACGGTAATTTCACCCGCCATATCTGTACCAATATCGCTCAACAGGTGTACCAGGTCATGGCCCACCACCAGCTCGCTAAAGCTTTTGGCTTCACCCGGTAGCGGAAAGTTACGATCGCGATAATACCGATATAGTTTTTTGCCTAAGGTGTTATCTGGCAACAGCTCTAAGGCTTGGTAATGCTGGGCGACTTGCTTATCTCCCCAGTACTGACGAAATGAACTGAATACAACTTTGGCCTTTTGCCATAACCCATGACTTGGCAGAAGGTTGTTAAGGGTACGTCGGGTGTAGTTAAACAACAGCTGGTTTAACTTGCGATCGCACACCAAGCGCAAGCTCTGTAGCGTATGGGGAGCCAGTTCAAATGCCTGAGCATAGGCATTGACCAATGCCACTTCAGCTAAATCCACCTGGGTATCCAGGTAGGGCATCAAAATTAAAAACTGTAGAGCCTGCTGTCGCTGTCGCCGTTCCTGCACCTGGCTTGCTAGGTCCTTTGGCGAAATGCCAGTGAGTTCATCCAATACGACCGACGCTTGAAAGACGGAGTCACGGGTGGCTTCTAACATTTCCCGTGAAACGTCATCCAGGGGGCGAGAATCTTGTAGGGTGGCCACTGTTTTCATGGCGGACAAAACGGCACGGACCGCAGGCAAGGTCCAGGTGACTGATTGAAAATAGGGAGGCTTGAGGTGAGTCATCGAATTACTCCTAAACACGATGATTACGATTCGCCGCTAATCCATATTGGGGCCTGCCGCTCCTCGCGGGATGACTTTATCTACCAGACCTAGATCGACTGCGATCCTTTTGAGATCGACTCATTCCCTAAATCAGAAACGTCAATATGGAGAACTAGCCGCGCTTGATGTTTTTATTTTGACCGACTAGTCGGTCAATGTCAAGAAAGGTGATTATTATTTCCTCCTCTAGGGTTAAGGTATAAGGTACAGCCCTGTAGTTCCACACCTGCACCTGATGCCTAAAATTGTAGACAAGGCGGCTAAGCGGCAAGAGATTTTGGAAGCTGCGATCGCAGTCTTTGTGGAGAAGGGTTACCACAGTGCCAAAGTGGCCGATATTGCCGTGGCCGCAGGCATGGGTAAGGGAACGCTTTATGAATACTTTCCAACCAAGGAATCGTTGCCGAAGGAAATTTTTAATTTGTTTTTTGCGGGTGTAGATGACCAGCTAAGACAACTGCAGCAGGCAGAGCAAGATCCGATTGAGGTAATTTTGGCGGGCATTCGGCTCAGTTTTGAAGGAATGGATGAGTTTGCTGTCGTAACAACCCTTTGTTTTGAGTTGCTAGGGGATAAGGCTCTGAGTGAATCTTTGGGGTTGAAAGAGTATTTTGAGGATTACCTGGAGCAGCTCAACAGGTTTTTTATAACGGAGCTAGTTGCCGGTCAGCAGGGAGAAAAAATCAATCCTGATGTGGATGCTAAGGCTCTGGCACGTATGCTGGTGAGTGCCATCGATGGGGTGGCGTTGCACTACTGCATGTTTTCCATGGAGGCTGATTTTTTCCAGCGTCAGTCTCAGGAACTAGAGGCGATGTTGCGACAACGATTAAGTTGTTGAGAGATAGATTGTTGTAGGAAAATGGATTGACGTCATCTTGACGGATCGCTTGGAGGTTAACAAACAGCAGCATTACTACCCATTAGTTAGGATCGACAACAACAGTCTTAACGTAGCCTTCTAGCTCTGGACTAAACCGGGCAATAAAGTCTCCATTGGCACTGTAGAGTTCGATGGGCAGCTGGGTCCGTTTGCCGATGTTGATCACCTCTTGTAGCAGCTGATTGACATCAGTAATCATTTGCCCGGATGCTGGCACATTAATCCCCGTCCGGGTGGTTGGGTCAGAGATAGAAAAATCTGCCAGGGCGTCGTAGTCTTTGGCTAGGGCCAACTGTACAGTGCCTCTTTTCAGGCCAAAATCACAGAATTCTGGATTACACACACGGCTAAAGTTCTCCTCCGCCTTGCGGAAACGTAGGGCTAACCGCAGGTTCTCCTGGGCCTTGGAAAGGGAGGGTTCATAGGTCTTTAGGAGGTTTTGTCCATCGGCATAGCGCGATGTGCCCACAGGAACGCCTTTAATCTGGGTAATGGCATCGCGCCACCCCAGCATGGCTAGGGTCCACTGTTCTTCAGATTCATACTGGCGAGCCGTGGCTGCATAGCGTACGGCTTCGTTGTAAAACTGGTCAGCGGCCTGTTCTTGTTGCACCCTTGTCCGTACCTCTGCTAAGTCGGATTCATATTTTGGCCGCAGCTGCCGCGCTTCTCCATAGGCTAAGGTGCCTTGGGGAATCAGTTTAAGCTGTTTAACGGCTTTATCCCAGGAATTGAACGCTGTTTCCCAGGCCGGCAGGGTATTGGCAATTTCCGCTTGATCCTTTGCTAGGGAAGCCGTGAGCTGAGCTTGATTGAGATTTTCTTCAGCAGATTTTTCGGCTAAAACACGCCCCTCAATGGTGGCTAAATTGGTGCGATACTCCACTAGCTTAGGTGCTACAAATGCGGTGTGGATAGGGCTCCCGGCAGGAATTTCCTCTAGCTGAGCAATGGTTTCACGCCAGCGCTCGGCAATTCCTTCCCAGTGGGCAATGGGGTGGGGAGGGTTTTGGCTTTCATTAGCCGCCTGTAAAGCATTTTGTTGGGCTGTAGCCACTGCATTGAGCAGATCAGCTTCGCCTTGGTAGTTGGCCAATAGGCCCTGGGCCTGGTTGCGATATCGAGACCAGGGGGGAATGGGTTTTAGGGTTTGTACAGCAATGTTTAACTGGTCCCCCATGTCTAGAACAGTCTGGGGGGTGGGCTGATCCCTCAGGGCAATGAGGGCTGCATCGCCTAGGGCCTGGGCTTGCTGGATGCGATCACATCCACCGATAACACAGGGGCGACTGACAACATACCCCAACGCCCCAAAGACAGCCGCGATACCAATACCCGCTGCGATTAAAATCCCTCGGTTGCCAGATTGCTCATTCTGCCCGCCTTGCCTGTCTTCCAAGACCACTGGCTCACCCATCTCATCCTCCGCAGAGGAATCATAGAGACCGTCTAAATCCAGTAATTCATCAACTGCAGGAGCCTGATCCAATGAAAACTCTTCTTCAGACTCTAAATCTTCACCAAACAACCGCTCTTGACCAATGGGCAACTCTCCCGTTGAGAGCTCCAGGGTAACATCGTCGCTATCATCGCCGTGGTCCACCAAACTGTCAGGAGCGACGTCCGGCTGCAGATTTAATAAGGGCTCCAATGCCTGTTCGGTCAGCTCCTCGATCTCCAGTGGCGTTTCCTCGGATGCCAGCCAGTCAAAATGGTGGGCGGCGCTGGGCTTCGATAGGGTTTTCTGCTTGAGAAAAAGCTTAATGGGAACGGAATTACCCGTGGCTCCTAGCGGTTCCGCTTCCACCGGCAGCCCATCCATGGCTAAACGACGGCGGATCAAGGTCTCTACCAGAGAAAACACCTGAGCAGCAGGGCAGGCCTGGGCACTTTCCAACAGCACCATGACCTTGCCCCGACTCACCGCACACTGGACCGCCAAATCTCCAGGCATCTCCGGTAAGTGACTTAAATCATGGGTCAGGTCAGCTGATAGACGACTGAGGGTAAATGCCGACGCTAGACTCATATGCTACGCCTCCACACGTTAACCACTTGGGCCATTGCCCCGCGCACAACGCCAGTGTTTATTGCCGGGTCATCGCGCGGCCCTTTAATCTAGCTTTTACAACTCCGTTTGGCTGTTCAAGCTTTAGGCAGATAATAAGGCTCTTGAATAGTGGCCTATTGTTTACGTTTTCGCAAGCCCTTTATCCTTTGTTCAATTTGGCTTGGCATAATCTCCATAAGATTCGGAACAAATCTCAACGCCCATGAACGTCCTAATCGTCGAAGACGAAGCTGACATTGCTGAACTAATTCAGCTTTATTTAACCAATGAGAACTTTACGACTGAAATTTGTGCAACCGGCACTGAAGCGTTAGCCCGATTCCATCAGTTTCAGCCCGATCTGATTATCCTGGACTTGATGCTCCCCGAGCTTGATGGCTTAGAGGTGTGTACGCGCATTCGCCAAGCAGCCAGCATCAAAGATCCCTATATATTGATGCTGACATCCAAAGGAGAAGAACTGGATCGCATTATTGGATTGTCCACCGGAGCCGATGACTACATGGTCAAACCCTTTAGTCCTCGGGAGTTGGTAGCCCGTGTGCGGGCTTTGTTGCGACGCAGCCTCCGGGGCACATCCCCCAATACCACCTATCAAACAGCCCATTTTGCCTTGGATCTGGACCAACGTACAGTTCATCTGTCCCCCGAGGCTAAGGCCAAGCATGTCGGTCTTCTGGACCTAACCCCCCTAGAATTTGACCTATTAGCTACCTTTTTAAGTGCCCCTGGCCGCGTTTGGAATCGGCCCCAACTGATCGAAAAGCTCTGGGGAGATAATTTTTTTGGTGATGAGCGGGTAGTGGATACCCACATTGCCCGTCTGCGGAAAAAGATTGAACCAAATCCCACCCAGCCCACATTTATCAAAACCGTAGTCGGTGTAGGCTACCGATTTGAAGATACCCCCACCAGCACTTAGCTTTCTACAAAGGTATCAACCCAAGAGAGCAAAATGCCAAACAAGGAGAAAATTCTGCCTCTGCTTTCCTTTCCGAATTCCGAATTCCGAATTCTGACCTCCGACTCAGTCTGGCTTTCTTCTACACCTCATAAATATCAATCACCCATGCCCAAAGTCCCCCTCAGGACCCGCTTATTTATCTCCCACCTGGTTGTTATGGCAGTAGCCATCATTGCCCTGGCCGGAGTTAGCCGTCTGTCTACGCCTCGCTATTTTGTCGTCACCCTAGAACGTCTAGAAGGACGAGGCATCCGCATCCAACAAATGCGCGGACAAA
The DNA here is from genome assembly GCA_039024555.1 of Cyanobacteria bacterium P01_D01_bin.156. GTDB lineage: Bacteria > Cyanobacteriota > Cyanobacteriia > Phormidesmidales > Phormidesmidaceae > Leptothoe. The sequence continues at coordinate 57,106 of JBCCQQ010000006.1, read as the reverse complement.
TTTTAGAAAGTTTCGCAGATGCTTGGACCCGAGGCATGGTGTGGTCTGTCCTGTTGGGTGGGGGTGCAGCTGGGGCCATCAGCTATCTGTTATCACGGCGCATTATTCGCCCTCTGACGCGGATGGAAGACATTACCCAACAGTTTGCCGCTGGAGATTGGGGAGTCCGCGTCCCCCCCTCTGACATTCCAGAGCTACATCAGCTCGGCCACAGTTTTAACCACATGGCTAGCGAATTAGAACAGGTGGAACAGCAACGGCGGGAACTCGTTAGCGATCTTTCCCACGAACTACGTACGCCGTTAACCATCATCCGGGGATATCTAGAAGCCCTCAGCGATCAACACCTGCCCGCTACACCCGATACCTATGCCAGATTGATTCGAGAAACCCAGCGCCTGCAGCAGCTGATCGAGAATCTACAGGAACTCTCTAAGCTAGAGGCTGGCTATTTGCCTATTCAACAGCAAGTAGTAGAGCTAGAACCGCTGGTGAAACGGGTAGTCCAGAACTTTCGTGACCAGCAGCTGCCCACAGATGCACCACAGCTGATTGTTGATATGCCCGCAAATATGCCCGCAGCCTGTGCAGACCCCACCCGGACGGAACAAATTTTAGTTAATTTGTTGGGGAATGCTCTTCAATATACGGATACGGGACAGATTATGGTCAAAGGGTGGCAGCAGGGGCATCAAGTTTGGCTAGCGGTGACAGATACGGGCATTGGCATTGCAGCGGATGACCTACCCCACGTATTTGAGCGGTTTTGGCGCGCCGACCGCTCCCGCAACCGTCGTTCCGGTGGGACGGGTATTGGTTTAGCCATCTGTAAACGCTTAGTTGAGTTACAGGGTGGAGAGATCTCGGTCAGTAGCAAGGTTGACCATGGCAGCACATTTCAGTTTTGGTTACCAAAAGCTATGTAAACCCACTAAGTTTTAGCGTAGATGGTCCCTGGCAAACCACAGGCAATCCGCTTATGGGCCATAATAGTTAATACCGATGGCCGTTCTAGCGGACATTCGACTAATTGGGATTCCCTGTTCCCACTGGATTTCCAGTATCTATGTAGGTCTTTCCAAGACTGTTCCTGAGTCTGCCTTAGTTTGCAGCGATTTGCTGTTTGCGCAATATCGTCCATGCCCGAATTGAATTCCCAAGATCCTCGCCTTAATAAACGGTTGTGTGACTCTGGTCAGCTATTTCGCGATCGCTATGAAGTAGTACGTATTTTAGGTCGAGGCGGGTTTGGAGTAACGCATCTAGCTCGCGATCGCATGCTACCGGGGTCTCCTCTATGCGTCATCAAGCAGCTGTTTCCAAAGGTAAGCCACCCTATCGCCCTAGAGCGGGCAAAGCAGCGTTTTCGTCGTGAAGCAAGAATACTAGGACGTCTGGGCAGCCACTCCCAGCTACCGATGCTGCTGGACTACTTCACATTTAAAGGGGAGTTCTTTTTAGTTCAAGAATATATCCATGGAGATACCCTGAGTCGCGAAGTACGTAAAGGGGGCGCGCAGAAGGAAGCCGTCGTCAAGCGGTTTTTAGCCGAGATTCTGCCAGCGGTCCGATATATTCATAGAAATCGCGTTATCCACCGAGACATTAAACCCCCCAATATTATTCGCTGTCGGGACGACCAGCGTTTAGTTCTCCTAGATTTTGGGGCCGTACGGGAATGCCTGCACCACGATGACGATCCAGGGGATCATGCCGCTAGCCCCACTACCCACTTTGTTGGCACCATGGGCTTTGCACCCCCAGAGCAGCTAGCCTTACGTCCCACTTACAGCAGCGATATCTACGCCCTCGGCGTTACTTGCCTGTATTTGCTCAGTGGCAAATCCCCAGTAGAATTCGATATTGATCCAGATACCCAAGAACTTAACTGGCAACGCTCTGTTAATGTCAGCAGACCATTTGAACGTCTGCTGGAAAGAATGGTGACCACCGATCTATCGGAACGGTTTAGACGCATCGATGAAGTGCAGCGAGCTCTCCAGCTTGATGCCCATTACAGTAACCTGGAACGCTGTTTAAACCGGGTCCCCAAGGCAGACACTCCATCACAGCCGGAAGGAACCACCGATATGGACCTAGAGGCAAATCAGTCACCGATTCAGCGGCGGGCTGCTGCCATCCGCCGTCTGCGCCAACGCCGGCACCAAAAGAATAGCTCTAGAACCGGGCCGGTCTTTCCCCTGTGATATCTCAGCCAGTGGGCGCATCAGTTTCACCAAGCCATGCTTGAATCACCTCATCCAAAACTGTGGGCACTTCATCATAAAGACAGTGGCCAGCTCCATCAATTTCTTGGTAAGCAATTTGCGGATTAAGGGCCAAAATCTGACGCGCCCAGGCCAAGGGTAGTATGCGATCGCGACTGCCCCACAGCAACAGAATTGGGGTCGATACCTGACGTAGCAAATCGGCTGTCACCTCACTAAAATCTGAACGGGTACGAGACTTGACCAAATAGCAGAGGGTGCGGGCAGCTCCGCGTTCTAGGGTTGGCCGGACAAACAGATCCACCAGCTTGTGATCGACCCGCTCAGGGTTCTGATAAATGTTGGTCAAGGCCTTTCGAATAAAGCCGGGCTGACGCACCAATGCAAATAGGGGACGTAACAAAATGGGGGTGGCAAATAAACGTTCCACCCGTCTAGATAGCTGGTCTAACCACCCTGACACCAATTCCTCCCGAGCTAAGGGCAGTGTCAATAAAATCAGCTGTTTAACCATAGATGGGTGTTTAGCATTGGCGGTCAGCGCCACCAACGCCCCCAGGGAATGGCCCACTAAAACCACCGGCTGGCCAATACACGCTTGCCAAAAGTCATAAACTTGGGTTTGCCACACATCGGCCCCCAGCAGCACAGCCGCCTTCTGAGAATGACCAAAGCCCAGCAGGTCTAGCGCATATACAGGGCGTTTTTGCCCCCAAGTGCCTAGGTTGGAACGCCATTGTTCTAAACTCGCCCCAAACCCATGAATCAACAGCATCGGAGGGTTTTGCTGGGCCGCTGGATCATCGGGCATCCAATAGGTGTAGCGCACTCGCCAACCACGCCAATACCAAAGACGCTGGTGCCCTAAATCAGGACGATTAGCCGCAGTTGTTCGGTTCATGCCAGCGTCTTTGGTGTACAGCAGGATTGATAATAATTGTCTACGGTATAACCATCTGCCATTAAAGGAACCAATCGTGAGTCCCTACAGATACCGTTAAGATAAATTAAGAGCCGTTGCGGCCTGCACACGAGACGGACGGATAGTGAGGCACACCATGGATCAGACAAAACAAAGGGATGTTCAAGTATTATCCATTGCTACCGACACGCTGGCCCTACGCTCCCGCAGTTGGAATCGCCTACGCTTTGAAGTCGAGTATGCCTTAGAGAAAGGAACCACGGCCAACTCTTACTTAATTCAGGCTGACAAGATAGCTCTTATCGACCCGCCTGGAGGGTCATTTACAACCATCTTTCTAGAGGAGTTAAAGTCACGGATTGCTCTAGACCAGCTGGACTATATTATTCTGGGCCACAGTAATCCAAACCGTCTAGAAACCCTACAGCACCTGATTAACGAAGCTCCCCAGGTGACGATTGTATGCTCTAATCCAGGTGCGATCGCAATCCAATCAGCTAAACTCCCCCTGCAAAAGCCCCTATTCATTATTAAAAACAGCGACACGACCCTCGACCTAGGTCAGGGCCACCACCTGCAGTTTATGCCCATCCCCACCCCTCGCTGGCCCGACGGTTTGAGCACCTATGACCCCTGCGACAGCATTCTCTACACAGATAAATTCTTCTGCACCCACATCTGTAGTGAAGAAGCCTACGATCTCAAGTGGGAAGACCTGCTAGCAGACCGTCGTTACTATTTCGAAACCGTAATGGCCCCCAATGCCAAACAGGTGGCCACGGTGCTTGAAAAGCTCAGTGATTTTCCAGCCCATCTCTATGGTGCTGGCCATGGACCGTTAGTGAAATATGGCATCCATGAACTTACCCTGCAGTATAAGCAGTGGTGCGAACAGCAAAAGCAACAAACCCTTAGCGTGGCATTGATTTATGCTTCTGCCTACGGCAATACAGCCACCATCGGCCAGGCCATTGCCCGCGGCATTACCAAGGCCGGTGTAGCCGTTGAATCCATCAATGCGGAACAGGCTCCTCAAAAAGATATTAAAACCGCTGCTGAAACCTGTGCTGGTTTTATTATCGGTTCCCCCACCCTCGGCGGCCATGCCCCCACCCAAATCCAAACCGCCCTGGGGCTGTTACTGTCAACTGCCTCCAAGAATAAACTCGCTGGCGTGTTTGGCTCCTATGGCTGGAGTGGAGAAGCCATTGATCTACTTGAAAACAAGCTCAGAGATGGTGGCTACAGCTTCGGGTTTGACCCAATTCGAGTTAAATTCAAACCCGACGATGTCACCCTCAAGTACTGCGAAGAAGCGGGTACCGACTTTGCCCAAGCGCTCAAAAAAGCTAGACGAGCCAAAGCTCCTCGCACACCAGCTAGTGATGTGGAGAAGGCTGTGGGTCGCCTGGTGGGCTCCCTATGTGTTGTCACCGCCAAGCAAGGTGAAGTGGCCAGCGCCATGCTAGCGTCATGGGTTGCCCAGGCCACCTTTAGCCCTCCCGGTTTTACCGTTTCCGTGGCTAAGGAACGAGCCATTGAAACCCTGGTCTATCCCAATAATGGGTTTGTCCTCAACATTCTTGGAGAAGGCAAGCAGCTCGGTCCCATGAAGCAGTTTCTGAAACCATTTAACCCAGGGGAAAATCGGTTCGAAGGTGTAGATGTAGATGTTGCAGATAATGGGGCCTATATTCTGAAGGATGCGATCGCGTACTTAGAATGCACCGTTAAAAATCGTATGGACTGCGGTGATCACTGGGTGATCTACGCCACCATCGACAGCGGCCAGGTGCTTGACAGCAACTCAAAAACGGCTGTTCACCATCGAAAAACAGGCAACCACTACTAGGGCGAATTCGGTGTGATTGAGTCCTTTAGCCAAGGCTAAAACTCTTTTCCCAACCGCTCAATCGGAACGAAAGTCTCTAGCCGATATCGTTTCCACACTTTCTGTTAGGTGATTGAGAACAACAGATATCCCTGACAGTATCAAATCACAATAGCTAACTTGACCCAAAAAGATGGGATCTGCCAGAAGTTATACAGCTCCTGAGAGTTTCCTATGCTATCGATGACCTATCAAAAGGCATATCTTTTCCACAGCCTCATGTCTATTTAAATAGTCGTCCTAGCAAATAAATATCGTCAGCACTAAATCGACGTCTTGACCAGTGCTCTATCCCAATATTCATGACTCTTTACAGCCGCTAGCTCACACACCTAAAAGTATGTTACCTGTAGAAATATTTCATTAATTAAACTCATTTTTAATCCCAATTTATGACCGTTGCACCGTACCAGTCTGGCCTCTTCAAAAGGTATAAAGAAATCCACGGATTTTTATCAGATTGCCAACGACAGGCAACCCAGGCTCAGCATGCCAAGATTGTAAACATTACAGTCCCGATTGACCCGATTGCGCCTTGGCAAGCATTACAGCAACTAGAAACCGCTTATCCCATACATTTTTACTATTCGACCACCCAATATACTCTTTTAGGCTTGGGAGTTACTATCACCCAACAAACCGCAGGGGCTGACCGGTTTGAACGCATGCAACAGTTTATTGATGTCTGGAAACGTCACATCATTTCATCTAGCCTAAATACTGTAACCATCAAGCCCTATTTTCTCTGTAGTTTCACGTTTTTTGACCAATCTGCCTCAGAAAACGGATTTAAGGCCGCCCAAGTATTTATCCCCCAGCTACAGATTGTGCAACATCATGGAGAAACCACCGCTAGCTTAAACTGTCTCATTGATGATGACACCAACATTAATCGCCTGGTTGACGACATCCGACAACAGCTGCAAAGCATCGAGAACTCAGCTGCAGAAATCAATCAGAACAGTCCAGAAGCTCTGCCAGCTCTTCCTAAGGCTCCAAAAGTGATTAGAGATGTTGGAAATTTTGAACAAATGGTCAGGAGTGTTCTCCCAACCCTCCAAAAACATCATCTCTATAAAGTTGTTCTTGCAGATGCCCTCGACGTACTGTCCAGCAGACCGTTTAATATCCCAGCCTCTTTAAAGGCTCTGGGGGAAGCTCACCCTGATTGCTGTGTTTTCTCCATCAGCAATGGTAATGGCCCTGTCTTTATCGGGGCTAGTCCAGAAAGACTATTGAGCATTCAATCAGCTGGTGACGATAAAGTTCTGACAACGGATGCATTAGCAGGTTCTGCCGCTCGTGGAGAAACATCTTCTATAGATCAGGCTATCGGCCAGCAGCTACTCAATAACCCAAAGGAGCGCTACGAACATCAAGTTGTTGTTGACTTTATTGCAGAACAGCTTAACCGGTTTGGACTTCAGCCTTTGCTCGATAGTCATCCAAAACTCCTTCGCCTAGCTAATATTCAACATTTGCACACCCCCATTAAAGCCCTGCTACCTAAGGGATTTACCCCATTAGCTCTGGTTAAGAGATTACACCCTACCCCCGCAGTCGCTGGCTTACCAAGACCTACAGCAAGTCAATTAATTCAAACAACAGAATCCTTTGATCGAGAACTTTATGCCGCTCCCCTGGGTTGGATCGATGCCAATGGCAATAGTGAATTCATTGTAGGTATCCGTTCGGCCCTGATCGACTATCGCCAGGCAAGACTGTTTGCTGGGGCAGGTATTGTTGCGCAGTCCGATCCGAGTCGTGAACTCGCCGAAGTGAAACTCAAGCTCCAAGCACTATTGGGAACACTCGTGTGACCATGTTAGACTACCGAAATTTAAATACTCTCTGGGCGTCGGTTATGGTGGAAACCCTGCATCGTCTAGGACTAACAACAGCGGTGGTCTGCCCAGGCTCCCGTTCCACACCGTTGACCCTTGCCTTAGCAAGACATCCCTCTATTGAAGCGATTCCTATTTTAGATGAGCGTTCAGCTGCATTTTTTGCATTAGGCGTTGCTAAGCGATCGCACCAGCCCGTTGTATTAGTCTGCACATCCGGTACGGCGGGGGCTAACTTTTTTCCGGCCATTATTGAAGCTAAAGAGAGTCATGTTCCCTTAATCGTTTTGACTGCAGATCGCCCTCCTGAAATGCACGCCTGTGCCTCAGGACAAACCATCGATCAACAAAAGTTATACGGTGCATTTGTCAACAGTTATGGAGAAATGGCCGTCCCTGAATCCCCACTGCTTCACTATGCTCGCCAGACCATGGTACACACCTGGACCAAGGCGCTATTGCCCACAGCAGGCCCCGTTCACATTAACTGCCCCTTTAGAGATCCGCTAGCGCCTTTATCCGATTCCACAGCTCTACAGCTTGATGAAAACAGGTTTTTTTCCGCCGTTGTCCCTCCTATACTCGGCAATATTACCCCAGACCTACTTCCAAAATCCCTTGTAAGCCGCTGGGTTAACAGCGAACGGGGACTGATTGTGGCAGGTCCGGCTCAGCCTCAAAGTCCGGAAAAATACTGTCGTGCCGTTGCGCAGCTATCACAAACCTTAGGGTATCCAGTCCTTGCAGAAAGTCTTTCTCCACTACGAAACTATCAATCTCTTAATCCGTATTTAATCAGCACCTACGATAGTTTATTGCGGCATACTGCCGAGCAACTGATTCCAGAGTATGTGATTCAGCTGGGGCCGTTACCCACTAGTAAGGCATTGCGACAGTGGCTATCTCAGCATCAGCCACTCACATATCAGGTGATGCCCCACGCCCTGAACCTAGACCCGCTCCATGGCAGAACTCAAAGTTTATCCCTCTCTGTTGAGTGCCTAGGGAAATTGATTGCCTCAGAAAAGCCCATTGGTGAAACGAGCGCATATTGTCAAGATTGGATTGATTGCGATCGCGCCATCAGCCAAAAGCTTACACACACCTTTCAATCCCTTGAAACTCCGTTTGAAGGAAAGATCTCCTGGATACTCTCCCAGTCTCTTCCCGAAGGGACACCCCTAATGATCGCCAACAGCATGCCCATTCGCGATATGGAATCCTTCTGGCAGCCTAACGACCAACATATTCAACCCTACTTTAGCCGAGGTGCCAACGGTATTGATGGCACCTTATCCACTGCCATGGGGATTGCCCACAACAGTCAACATAGTCTCTTGCTGACCGGGGATCTGGCCTTTCTCCATGATACCAATGGCTTGCTAAACACTCGTCATCTAAAGGGTTCGCTTACTGTGATCCTCATTAACAATCAAGGTGGCGGTATCTTTGAAATGCTGCCGATTGCTAACTTTGAACCTCCCTTCGAGGAGTACTGTGCCACACCCCAAACAGTGAATATTTCAGAACTCTGTCAGGCCTATGGTGTCCAACATACTTTAATCCAAACCTGGGAACAGCTGACCCAGAAAGTTCAAGAGCTAGCCCTCACCAACCAGTCATCTTTAAGAGTGTTAGAATTTCGCACAGATCGTAAAGCCGATGCCCAGTGGCGAAAAACTCACATTAAGTCTTGGGGCCAAGATCCCCGGCCAATGTCCCCACCTTAGGAACTGTTAAGCAACGACTTCACGGTTTAAGCCTAAAACGCTTGTTAAGCCATGATATTTAAATGCACAAGGTCATGCTTCTAAGTTTTACCCAGCCCTTAGCGAGTTGGACTTGGTAACTGTCCATACTAGAGTAGCCTGATTAATTCGTTCGGCAGATTGCACAAACTCTAGTATCAAGACGTTGCTACTTATAGCCCAGCGTACATCGTTGACAACCTCAGGGTTCAGGGGCTTATGGCGCGTTTTATGCCCTAGATCAGCACCGGCATTTTCGAAATAATCGTGCCAGTCTTTGAAGCACATTATTGGAACCTTCCCTCATTCCCATGCCTCAGCCATGACTGACGTCTTCATCTCCTACTCCCGCAAAGATAAGACCTTTGTAAAGGTGCTCCACAAGGCTCTGGAAAAGAGCAACTATGACTCCTGGGTAGATTGGGAAGATATTCCCCTAACAGCGGACTGGTGGGCAGAAATTCAAACCGGAATTGAAGCCGCTGATACGTTTATTTTTGTAATCAGCCCAGACTCAATTTCCTCTAAGGTCTGCGGGCAAGAAATTGACCACGCCGTCGAACACAACAAACGATTAGTCCCCATCGTGCGCCGAGAAGGGTTCGACATGGAAATAGTACATCCAGAATTAGGCAAGGCAAACTGGCTATTTTTCCAAGAGCAAAATGACTTTGATACGGCATTTAACTCATTGGTAGAAACACTCAATACAGATTTAGACCACGTAAAAACCCACACCAAACTGCTGGTCAAGGCAATCGAGTGGACAAACAAAGATAAAACCGATGATATCTTATTACGCGGTAGTGAGTTAACCCAGGCCAATAACTGGTTGCAGCAGGAACTGGTTGAGACGAAACAGCCCATACCCACCCCCCTGCAGATAGCTTTTATTCAAGCTAGCCAAGCACTACGAGATCGTTTGTTCAAAGAAGAACAACAAGAACAACAACAGGAACTTCGACACGCTCGACGGGTGGTATTAGGGGCCATGGTAGCAACTGTTGTTATGGCCGGGTTGGCTATCTTTGCCGTTAACCAAAAGCGCCAAATTGAGACCGTCCAACAAAGCCAAATCAATGCCCTTAGCCGCTATTCTCTATCCCTAACAGAATCGGGTAAACCCTTTGATGCCTTACTAGAAGCGCTACGAGCAGGCCAGCAATTGCGCAAACAGCTCAATCGAGCAGATGCTAACACCCACAGTCGCGTATTGACCGCACTACAGGCGGCTATTTATGAAGATGGCTGGCGAGAACATAACCGCCTGAGGGGCCATACCAATGATGTGAATCGTTTGGCTATGAGTCCCGATGGGCAGACCATTGCTTCTGCCAGCCGTGACCATACGGTGCGACTCTGGGATATGCAGGGCAACTTGCTACATACCCTAGAGGGCCACAGTAACTCTGTTACAAGTGTGGTGTTTAGCCCAGATGGTAACACCCTGGCTTCAGCTAGCACAGACCAGACGGTTAATCTATGGGCGCTAGATGGCACGCTAGTAAGCTCGCAAACATTTGACGATAAGACCAAAGATGTGAGCTTTAGCCCAGATGGTAATCAGCTTGCGATCGCAACACATCGGCAAGTGCTACTTGTTAACCTAGATGGAGAGATCATTCATCGTTTCCCTCATTCAGACTGGGTTAATAGTGTTCAGTTTAGTAACGACGGGAAAAACCTGCTAACGGCTACCCGCCAAGCAACCCAGCTCTGGAACCTGGACGGAGAAATGCTCCAGAATATGCCTAACGACAATTGGGTCAATATGGTTCGCTTTAGCCCTGATCGGCCAGGTCAGCCCCCGATAATTGCAGCCGCAGGTAATAGATCCGTTCAGCTATGGACTATGGATGGGAAAAAACTACACAGCCTCCCCCACTACGATTGGGTCAACAGCATTCGCTTTAGCCCCGATGGGCAGCATATCATCACAACTGATAGCTCTAGACGCATTACTGTATGGAATTTAGACAACCAAAAAGCTCAGCCATTTGTCCAAGAGCGAGATACCGTAGACGCGATCTTTAGCCCAGATGGAAAAACGCTGGTCATTGCCAGTCGCGACAACGAGATTCATCTCTGGCGACAGGGGCAAGACGTTATTACTCCGCCCCTTTATCAAGGAACTGCTAATCAGCTTAGCTTTAATGGTGATGGCTCAAAAGTAGTCACCACCATTGGTTCAAAGCTTCAACTCTGGACCCAAGATGGCCAACCCATACAATCCTGGTCATTCAAAGAATCTCTCAGCGATCTAAGCATTGGCCCTAAGCCAAATAACACTGAAGAAAGCACCGAAGAGATAATTGCCATTGCCAGTGGCAACAACATTCATTTACAAACGTTGACTGGCAAAAATAAAAAAACGTGGACCTATCCAAAACCAATCAACAGTGTGGATATCAGTCCAGATGGCACCATGCTGCTGGTCGCCAGTGGCCCGGAGGTTTATTTAGTATCATCTACAGATGGTCAGCAAGTTAAGCCCCTACCCGATGTTACAAATGCTGAAACAGCTCAACGACCTCCCATCCAAAAAGTTCGCTTCAGTCCCGACGGTCAACATATTGCTATTTTGCCTCGGGGAAACACGCTAAAAATATGGCACCTTAACAACGAAGGTAATGAGAACGCCGTCACTAATATCACCCATGACGATACAATTCAATCCTTTAGCTTTAACCCTGTCAGCTTCAGCTCATCGCAAGATGTGGAGCCAATTCTGGCTACCGGTAGTGATGACAATTCACTCCGCCTATGGAGCATAAACGGAAAACAGCAAACGATTATTCGCAATGAGACCACCTTTAATCGCATTCAATTTAGTAATAATGGTCAATACCTGGCCGCTATTGATGCAGATAATCACATTAATATGTGGACCGTGGATAAAACTCAGCTAACCCCACTACTCTCCCTCATTAATTACAAAAACAGAATTAATAGCCTTGAGTTTACCCCTAGCAACATGTCTTTAGTATCCGCAGGAGCTGATGATCAGGTAATTGTATGGGGTTTGGCCGATCTGACCCTAAACAACTTAATGGGTAGTGCCTGTCAGGTAGTCGATGACTATTTGGGAACAAATCAACTAATCGAGGATGGCGATCGTCAACTCTGCGATGGTGTGAACATTCAACCTGAGGAGTAACTACTCCATACCTCAAAACGAGCTGAGCAAATTGTCAGGCTCAACATTGGTCTGAATTCATCTGGAAGATTCTGTATATGCTATGTCTGACTCATTGGTGTGTACAACACCCAACGAACAATACTTGACTATTTACCTACAATTGCAGACTTAGGGCACAAAACGATCCGCAAATTTTTGCAAGATTCAGAATTGGAGAACTAAAATTATCCCGAGGATCAGCAGCGCCATTTCGCTAATTTAGAAATTAATAATCATTAGAGCTCCAGTTGTCTAATCAATTGGTCTGGTTTAGCTCTGATTGGGAATCCTTGGTAAGCATGGTTACCCGTGCAATTGTTCGTCGCTCTGAATTCATTTAGCTGCCTAATTATTGGGGGGGAACCATTGCGCTTCGGTAACGTTCATAGAGGTACTTTTCGTTCGCTGCAACTTTGGTTATGGCGACAGTTGCAACGGTATGGATATATTTTAATCGGTCTTCTGATGGCCCTACTTATCATTAGTATTCGCCAGGTAGGTGGGTTCCAGGGCTTGGAATTAAAAACTTTTGACCGACAGGTACGTCATCATGCGATTAGTGAGAAGGCTGCTGATGTCGTCGTGGTAGGTATTACCGAGGCTGACATTCGTTATTACAACAACTGGCCTTTAAGTGATGCTACGGTAGCAGCCTTGCTTGCGCAATTACAAACCTATCAACCAGCCGCCATTGGTTTGGATATATATCGCGATATTGAACATCCTCCTGGCCGAGACGAACTACTTCAACAGCTAGCGGTTGAGAATGTTTATGGTGTGTACGATGTCGGTATCGACCCGGATCGCAACAGTCCAGCTCCCGTGGAGATGCCTCTCGAACGTGTTGGATTTGCAGACTTTGTTGCCGATGCTGATGGGATAATCCGTCGCCATTTCATGTTTGCATCCCTTGAACCGAATGAATTTTATGCTCTGAGTTTACGATTAAGTCTTCATGTTTTACGCGATCGCTATGGCCCAGATGTTTTCCAGCCCAGTGCGTCAGGGATAAATATTGCGGGGAAACTCTTTCCCACCCTCTCGGCCGACATGGGAGGCTATCACGATGAAGACATGGGAGGCTATCAGGTCATGCTGCAGTATCGAGCTAGAAAGGAAGTGATTCGCCAAGTCTCCTTGAGAGATGTCTTGGATGGGAACGTTCAGCCTGACTGGTTCAGAAACAAGGTAGTTTTAGTGGGCACTGTAGCACCCAGTGTTAAAGACACTTTTTTTACGCCGTTTAATACAGCTAGACGCTCAGCACCGGTAACTCCTGGAGTGGTGATTCATGCCCAAGCTGTTGATCAAATTTTGTCGGTTGTAAAAGGAGAATATTCTTTAATTTGGAGCTGGTCCCAGTGGCAGGAAAAGGGGTGGATCATTGCTTGGTGTCTTGCCGGTGGGGTTTTAACCTGGCATATTCAACGGCTATTTGATTTGATTGTGGTCAGTGCGATCGCAATGCTGGCATTGATGAGTATTGGATGGGGACTATTTTTCCTTGGTGGTTGGATTCCCATTACACCTCCAGCAATAGGCTTTGCCCTAGCCGTGAGTTTTACAATTGCCTACCAGGTTTTTTATCGCACCTTCTATGATCCACTCACCTGTTTACCCAATCGATTTTCCAGCCTAAAACGTCTTCAACACCATCTCAATCAGCAAAGTCTCCGACAGCCGATGGTTGCTTTATTGCTGATTGATTTAGATCTCTTTAAAGCTGTAAATGAGAGTTTAGGTGCTAAAGTAGCTGACCAACTGTTACAGATTATCGCTGGACGCATTCTGTACCATATGCCTGAAGCGTCAGTTGCTAGAGTAGGCGGAGACCAATTTACCGCAATCCTGCCATCAATTACCCATACCCAAGAGGCGATTACCCTAACAAAGCGTGTACGTAACGGTTTATCAGAAACTATCCAAATTAACGATCAATCCGTCAGGGCCACTATCAGCATCGGTATTGCTTTACATTCTAAAGGCCAAGGCTATTCTGCCCATGCTCTATTGCAAGACGCTCACCGTGCCCTTGGTAAAGCAAAGAAGAAGGGGCGTGACTGTCATGAGGTCTTTAATGAAAATATGCGGACCCATTCAGTTTCTCAATTTCAGTTAGAAATGGAGCTACGTTATGCAGGAGAGGGTAAGCAATTTCAGCTTTACTATCAACCGGTTATAGACCTCAACACAGGTGAAATTGCCGGATTTGAAGCCTTAATTCGATGGCAACATCCTGAACGTGGTTTAGTGCCACCTAATGATTTTATCGGGCTTGCGGAAGACACCGGGCTAATTTTAGCTATGGGAGAATGGATTCTCAATGAAGCTTGTTATCAAGTAAAACAGTGGCAGCAAATGTTTCCTAAGGGCCAGCCACTCTTTGTTGGTATAAATCTTTCCAGCCGTCAATTTGTACAACGGGATTTAGCAACAACAATTGCCGATGTAGTGCAAAAGTATCAACTCGACCCCCGTGGTCTCAAATTAGAACTGACGGAAAGTGTAGCAATGGAGAATGTAGAGTCAGCTATTCAGCAGCTCAGCCAGCTTAAAAAAGCAGGATTGCACATTAGCTTAGATGATTTTGGTACTGGCTATTCATCTCTAAGTTATCTTCACCGCTTGCCTATCGACTGTCTCAAAATTGATAAATCATTTGTTGACCATATGGAAACCAATAATGAAAATGAGGATATTGTCGGTACCATCGTTGCCTTAGCTCATCGCCTTAAGTTGGATATCGTTGCTGAGGGGGTGGAGACCATTGAACAGGCATTTCTCCTAAAGGGATTGCAATGCCACTATGCCCAAGGGTATTTCTTCTCTAAACCTGTTCCCATGGAGCAAGCAACCCAGTTACTTGCTGATCATAAACGCTGGTCAATTGACATTTAATTATGATAACCCTGCAATAAAATTATGATTAATGTGCCTTTGGTACATGGTGTCCCAATTAGGTATACACTGATTTAGCTAAGTTAATCTAATAGTGGTCTATTGTTGATTTCTAACACGTTAATTCTCAGTTGATTATTGGCTCCACGCATCATTTGGTCAATATAGCAGCTATGTATTTGACACCGTTGCTCCCAGTAGTTAAACAGGGAACTTGTTGTAGATAAATTATCTCTGAGCTATACATTTATGAAATCTCTTGGTCGTCATATTTTAGTAGAGTTCCACGGATGCTCTTCTGAGGTCCTGAACGATGTCCCATGTATTGAGTCTAGTATGGTCAATGCAGCCAAAGAAGCTGGTGCGACTATTATTAGTTCAGCATTTCATCATTTTTCTCCTTTTGGTGTGTCGGGTGTGGTCGTTATTCAAGAAAGTCATCTAGCTATTCATACCTGGCCAGAATATCGCTATGCAGCAGTGGATTTGTTTACCTGTGGTGACTCTGTTAATCCATGGATATCCTATAAAATACTTAAACATGCTTTTCACGCAGAGCATGGGTCCGCAGTGGAGATTAACCGAGGACAACTGGATCTGTTGGAAAAGGCTAGTATAGAGCTAGGAGAGCTGCGCGAGGATGCAGCGCAGCAACTGTTGGTACCCAAGTATAGTCGTAGTGTTTGGTTTACGGATCGAAACGAGAATATTGCTCTTTCAATACGTCATAAGGGAGACTGTCTATTTCGAGAAAAGTCTCCTTATCAAACTGTAGAGGTATTTGATACATTTGAATATGGCAAACTGTTGGCTGTTGACAAGATGGTCATGTGCAGTGAAAAGGATGAAAAAGGTTATCATGAAATGATAATTCATGTGCCGATGGTAATACAGCCAGATGTGAAGGATGTGCTGGTCATTGGTGGTGGGGATGGAGGTAGTATTCGGGAGATTCTACGCCATGAACAGGTGAACAGCGTCACCATGGTAGAAATTGATGAGGCTGTTGTTAGAGCATCAAAAGAATTTTTACCTAGTTTGTCGTCAGCCTTTGATCATCCCAAGCTCAATCTCGTCATTGACGACGGCATTAACTATATAAAACAGTCTGCTGCGAATAGTTTTGACATGATTGTGGTGGATTCATCCGATCCAGTTGGGCCTGCAGAGGGACTGTTCTCCAAGGACTTCTATCAAGACGTTTATCGCTGTTTAAGACCTGGTGGCGTGATGACGGCTCAGAGCGAATCTCCTCACTTTAATCAAAAAGCGTTTATAGATTTAAATCACTGTTTGAAGAATATTTTTCAAACTGAAAATGTCTTTTGCTACTTAGCATTTATTCCCACTTACCCTACAGGTATGTGGAGTTTTACCTACTGCACAAAGGATGGAAAGCATCCTGTCAATGATATTGACCAAGAAAGAGCACAAAATATTTCGGATCAATTTAATTTACAGTATTACAACAGGGATATCCATAAAGCTGCATTTTGCTTACCTACATTTATCAACAAAATGCTGAACCAATAAGTTTTAACACGACATCATAGTTAAATATCTTGTCTTTCATTTAGGGAACAAGATATTTTCTGATATCTGTCGTCAACCAAAATTATTGCGCAAATATTAAATGCCAGTTTGCGGACAACGTATGATTGAAACCCTTACTATTATTAACTACTTTAGCTGAAGGAGAGTATGACAAAAAGGTCTCGCCCTAGTAAAAAAGTCCCTAACATACGCTATAGGGTGGCTGAGGCAGTCGCGAACTTTGATCCAGGGGGTGTAGGAGCTGTTAATGGTAACGTCTTTGGATTTCCCCATGACTATGCCCATGCCAGCACAATTGTTATTGGAGTACCTTGGGATGTAACCACCTCCTACCAGGATGGCACGTGCGAAGGACCTGCAGCTATTCTAAAAGCGTCGCCCCAGCTAGACTTTTACGATTTTGATAATCCAGATGGCTGGCGACAGGGTATTTATATGCTGCCTATTCCGGAATGGCTGTTGGCAAAAAATCGGCGACTACGATTGGATGCGATCGCAATCATTCGAGGTGCAGAACAGGGGATAACTCCGGAGGGTAACCCAAAGCTAGCTCTAGCGTTAGAAAGAGTTAATCAAGGCTGCCAAACGATGACTCGCTGGGTAAATTATCAGACCCGAGTTGCTTTGAGATATAACAAGAAAATTATTATTATTGGCGGCGACCATAGTGTTCCATTGGGCACTTTACAGGCATTAGCTCAACAGTATTCTAATTTTGGCATCCTCCATGTTGATGCTCATGGCGACTTGCGTAATGCCTATGAAGGATTTCAACAGTCCCATGCTTCCATTATGTTTAATGCCATACAAATACCTCAGATTTCAAAACTAGTACAGGTGGGCATTCGCGATATTTCCCATGGTGAAATGAATCTAATTCAACAATCTAACAAACGGATTATCACCTATTTAGATACTCAACTAAAACAGTCAGCCTACGCAGGCCAAGGTTGGCTAGAACAGTGTCAAGAGATTGTTAAGCACCTACCCCAAAATATTTACATCAGCTGTGATGTAGATGGCCTTGATCCAAAGCTTTGCCCCCATACCGGAACACCTGTACCCGGTGGATTAAACCTAGAAGAGGTCTACTGTCTGTGGCGTGAGGTAGTTCACAGCGGTCGGTACATCATCGGTTGCGACATTTGTGAAACAGGCAATCATGAGTGGGATGGTAATGTCAGTGCCCGTATACTCTACAAGCTATTTAGTCTCATGAATATGCAAACACCCGCTCAGTAATGTTTACAAGTGATCAAGGTGTAGTTTCTATGGACTGTTGACTACAGTAATTTTTGATTTCTAGAGGAGCCTTAGGGTTAGTATTTTGATACCCCTCTAACCAATTACAACCTTGCTTGAGAAGCAAATTTAATTCGCCTTGCAGGTTCAAATCCCATAATAGTAGTCGCTTATCTTCTCCTACGGTAGCCAGGATTTTTTGGTCATGACTGATGCTTAAGCCATTTACTCGACCTTCATGTCCCCGTAAAGTAGTCAGCAGCTCTCCAGAAGCGGTCCATAGCTTCACCGTATGATCATAGCTGCCTGTAGCAATTAATTTCTTATCTGGATTTGATTGATCGTGGCTAAACTGCACGGTAATCACTCCATCCTGATGACCTTCTAAGGTGTGGAGTAAATCCCCAGAATTAGGATCCCAAATTTTAGCGGTGTTGTCGGAACTAGCGGTAGCAATAGTCTTTCCATCTGGACTATAGATTACCTCCTGGATCCAGCCTCGATGCCCCTTTAAGGGCTCTAGTTCTTTGCCATCTAAGGTCCATCGACGAACAAAATGTTCCCATCCGGAACTGGCCAAAGTTTTACCATCTGGGCTAAAGGCTAAACTCAATACATCCTTATCCAAATCAGGAATCTCGGTAACTAAAGTCCCATCTAGTTGAAAAATGCGAATAGTGCGATCCGCAGCTCCAGTGGCCAATAATTTACCATCTGGACTAAAGGCCAAAGCATAAACAGGTCCCTTATGCTCTTCTAGAGTCCTCAACAACTTACCTTCATGGCTCCAGAGTTTAGCAGTATAGTCTGAGCTAGCTGATGCCAAAGTTTTACCATCTGGGCTGTAGAGTACTTTCCAAATAACTGATGTATGGCCTGTGAGCCTGTCACGGATATTGCCCTGTTTATCCCAAAGTCGAATAGTATTATCGGCACCAGCTGAAGCGATAGTGTCGTCATCTGGCGAAAAGACGACACTATATACACCAGCCTGATGGTCCCGTAGAGAAGTAATTAAGGGACGATTTAATTTCCAAAGGCGAATGGTACGGTCACCACCACCGGATACAAGTTGATGATTTGAGTCGTCAAGGGTTATGAACCCAATGCTGTGGATCTGAGCAGTGTGCCCATAGACAGTGGTGATTGATTCTCCCTTTAAAGTCCAGGTTTTAATAGTTTTATCCCAGCTGGCAGAAGCTAAATATTTACCATCTGGGCTAAAACTCACATCGTAAACTAGGGTATTGTGACCACGTATATCTTTAATCAGCTCGCCTGAAGTTTTCCAAAGGCGTACAGTCTCATCCCAGCTAGCTGATGCCAACATAGAACTGTCAGGACTAAAGGCAATCCCTTTTACCTGAGCGTTATGTCCACTAAGAGTCTTTAGAAAATCTCCACTGGGAGTATATAACCGAATGGTGCTATCGTCTGCTCCAGTGGCTAACAACTTTCCATCTGGGCTAAATTCTACTGCCCGCACAGCTGCAATATGTTGTGTCAAAGTTTTTAGGGAAGTGCCATCCGGCTTCCACAGACGAACCGTTTTATCTTCACTAGCCGACGCAATAATCTGACCGTCACTTGAGAAAGCAAGATCTGTTACTGGCGCTTCACTATGTACCATAGTGGTCAACAATAACCGCTTTGGTTCTATCTGCCATAGTTGAATTTCGCCCTTTTCCAAGCCTATCGCTAATAGTCTCGCATCAGGGCTAAAGGCAACACTAAGAACTTGAGTATCGTCTGCAGAAAATGGCTCTCCTAACTGGCTACCATCTGTTTTCCACAACCGAGCTGAGCCATCGGCACTAGCCGATGCAATCATCTTGCCATTCTTACTGATAGCCGTGTCCCAAATGATGCCGTCATGTCCATCCAGATTATTCTTCTCCCGTACCCAAAAAACAGCCTGCTGGAGAGCTGTGACCACTTCCACATGGGATGTAGCTAATTTAGATTGATTTACCTCATCAGCTTCGTCACCGTTACTGTTGAGTTCATCCTCTTTATTCTTCAGTTCGATACCAGCCTGCATAGCTTCTAAAAGTGCTTCAAACGGCTGATCCGACTCAAAAAGAGCCTCAGAGGTTTCTGTACGAGCTATGATTTGTTGCAGCTCAGCTTCCTGTTGCGCGGTTTCAGCGCGAGCAGTTTCAGCGCGAGCACGGCTTCTCAGCTGATTAGCAACAATCCCGAGTGCGATCGCAACCAAGGAAACAACGCTAATAACCCCAATGCCAATCCTCTGCAAACGGATGGCTGAGCGCTGCCGACGAATTTCTTCAGAAGCAGAGGCTGTAACAAAATCCTGCTGCAGACTAGTTGGTTTTGGAGATTTCCCCTTAGATTCTAACAACCAAGTTTCAGTCTCTCGTCGAGCTTTACCTCGCAACAACAGACTCTCATCTCGATCTTGTTGATCCCACTCTAGCGCTTGAACCAAAAGCCGGGTGTGAAATCTTAAATGAACCGGATCGTTATCTAACGCTCGCAGAAGAGTACTAAAATTAGCATTAAAATCATTCGTCTTGCTATGAAAGTCAATCCACTGTACGGATGCTAGAGCTGAATGCAACTCCTTTATATTGATAGGCTGATGCAATACTGTCAGCATCCGTTTATTCAAACTTTGAGCATACTCTACTTCTTCAGCACAGTAAGGAGATTGAATGGACCGAGGAGAAATGATAAACAAAAAATGGTCGGCACTCTCAATACCACTAAAAATCTCCTCTTTAAAATTTGCTGCTCCAGCAACAATGCTCTCTTGATCAAACCAGGTGGTTTTCCCCTGCAACTGAAGAGCGTCGTTTAGCTGACGAGCAAAGTCAGAGTCTGCCCGAGAGTAAGAAACAAAAACATCAGTAGACTGGTTGGGCGGCTGACGCAGACTTTCCTGGATAAATTCTTCCTGTAGCGTCAATGGCTTTTGCTGACCATGCTTGCGTCCTATCTTTAGCCAAGCTTCAGCGTGGCCTAGATTATATCCCCGTAACAACAAGCTAGGATTGTGTTGATTTTGCTGCCACTTTAAAGCTTTTACCAGCAAGTGTTTATGCTGATGATAATAATCACTGTCCTCTTGAAGGAGTTTAACCAGCTTATCCATATCCTTCTGATAAGCAACTGTGTCACCGTCGGCATTATTTGCAAAATTAATAAACTGGAGTGCCCTTAAATCATCTGCCATCTGATCCAAATCAACCGGCCGCATCAATAAGGGAATGATTTGCTTATTAAGCTGACGGGCATAGTTCAACTCCTGTTGACAATATTGAGAGGTCAAAGAATCTGGTGAAATCAAATACACCATCCGGCTAGCCTCTTCAATCCCTTTATTGATAGCCATTTGGAAATCACCACTGACCTGAATATCAGTACGATTGATCCAAGTCGTAAACCCTTCTCTCATTAAGGACTGACGTAGCTGGTCCATCAGCTCCCTATCTTTTTCCGAATAAGATAGGAAGATATCGGTCATCAACCCGTTGCCATTTTTAATGCTTTCGCAAATAAACTCACAGTGGAGATCAATGAGTTGACAGGGAGCTTGTTCGACTGTGAACCGCTGCTTAAGCCACTTCTCTGCCTGAATACGGTTTTGTCCTGTCAGTAAATATTGGGCCTGTTTTTGGTTTCGCTGCCAGGTCAATGCCTGAGAAAGTAGTACAGTGTGTCGATGAACATAGTCCTGCTGACGCTCAAAAATCTCTAGCAGTCCCTTAAGAGATGTTTGAAAATCATCAATACCCTCACGAAAATACACCCAGTTGATCTTACTGATAATGGGATGCATATTGGGATAACTTGAATGCATCCCCTTGGCTTGATAATCTTGCCAATCTGTCTCAGTTCCGCCAGGATTACGCGCTTGCCAGGTATCTCTTCCAATGTTTTCTACATGCAACAGAGGGATAATACGTTTTCCTAACTGTAGGGCATGTTCAATTTCTAAGCGGCAGTAGGCAGAGTTGACTGAATGGGGAGAAATAATGAACAAAAAGTTTTGGCTACGCTCAATGCCATCATCAATCTGATTTTGATAGTCCACCCCTAGAGGAATGTCATCAAAGTCAAACCATACCTCCAAACCTTGCTCAACAAGACAGTGATTCAGCTTACTGGCAAATTCTTTACTATCGACTCTTCCATAGGAAATAAATGCATCCTGGAGAGAAAGGGAGGCTGATGACATGGGATATCTTAAGCAGCAGTTCAGAGTTTCACCGAACCAGCAACTGGTAGATGTGCTGATGCGCCTTGACTGTATTGTGCCTTGGCAGAGGTGCTATTTTTTACATTAGTAGCGCGTTTGCTAAAAAATGAAACATATTCTGAATAATATTTAGCGCGAATTAATCTGCATAAAGACTGGGGTAAATTCTGCCACTTCTGGCTATTTAATTATTTATTGTATGGATATGTCTGAAACACGTTAATCTTGATGCTCCCAATTAACAAGGACGGCGTTGCTGAGCCTCGGGATGATTTTTCCTGAAACAGTCGGCACAGTTAAGCATCATCAGATCGGTCCATCCCATAAATCAGCAACGGTAAAAGGACTATGTTCGATTGTTAAGTGTCTATGCAGAATTAGTTACAGAACAGGCCCTAAATAACTGCCTAAAATCAAGCCATTCTGTTAAAGTCCCTTGTAAAAATTTTGTATGCCTACCCATGTGCAATAACCTATCATCCCTAGCATGAAGCATAGGGAAGCGCGTTTGTTTGAGAAATAGCCGTATTGGCTCGAGCTATTAGGACTGGTTCCCCTGCATCATTTGTTGTCCAGCTGCGTGCCTCCACAACGCTCGTAGTGCCGAACGCTTTTGGTAAGCTATCTGAATTGGTGGGCTGTATTTGACTATTGGTTACATGATTCGAACGACTGCCGAGATCCGCAAGCGCTGTAGAGTCTTCTAATGTGTAGCCAGGATGAGAAGGTACCCCACCTCGCCCTGTCAGAGTGAAATAATTAGTACTCGTATCATCGACCCCACAAGATTGGGAAAATAAGGTTGAACGGTCGATCAAGTTGGTAGGAAGGGTAGTTAGCCCCTGGCCCGGATCTAACTCCGGATTCTGAATAGTTACAGTACCATCTAGGCCAAATTGGGAGCTTGCGTCAATATCGTTGGTTCCATTACCTGGAATAGCAGGGCGCTCTTGCAAGCTAAGAATGCTGGATGCAGTAATCACTATGTTGCCACCGGGACCATTCAAAGCGCTAGCAATAATATCGCTGTCCTCGTTGGGAATAGCTACTAGAAAAGGGGTTGTAATGTTGATGTTGCCTCCAGCTCCACCTGTACCTGCCCGTGCTGTAATGTGGCTTTCATTGCGCAGCAGTAATATATCTTGAACATCTAAGTTGATATTACCGCCATTTTCTAATAAGGATGCTGCAGTAATTTCTCCCTCATCTAACAGGAGTATTCCTTCATCACCTTGGATGTTGAGATTCACTGTACCGGCGGCCCCCGTCCCTGGAGCAAGTCTTGGATTCTCAGTACTCGGAAAATTACTGGCACTGATGTTAGCGCCCTCACGAATTTCCAGATATGGCGTGTTTACCGTAACATTTCCTCCCTGACCAGTGCCTGCAGAAAAACCCGCTAGACTAATGGCACTACTAAAAATACCGCTTCGTCCGGCTTCATCGTTGCCTGAAAGAGACACTGATTCTGTTGCATTGATCAATACATTCCCCCCATCACCGGGGCCTTGGGTTCCTGTGGAAATCTGCCCTCCATCGCTAACATTGAGTAGGCGAGTGTTGATTGTGATATCACTGGCATTGCCTGCTCCATCAATAGGAGTTTCTGCAGATGCCTGTAGCGTACTCGGCCCCCCCAGATTACTACCAGTGATGTCTATGGTGTCAGCTTGGATATGCAGACTACCAGCATTTCCCAAGCCTGCACTCCTTGAATAGATTTGAGCTCCATCTTCAACAACGAGAGATTGAGTTTCAATCGTTACGTTGCCACTATTACCTGTGGCAACAGGGGGAAGTGCAAATAATAGAGGTGAACCTGAGTTAGGGGGGATTCGTAACTCAGCAAGGCCCGCATCAACCAGTGTCTGTCCGGCATCACCATAAATTGGTGTGCGAGGAGCAACCGCTGCTAGCAACCCACTGGGACCTCCAGGTGTACCTCCACTTACCCTAATATCTTGGGCATTAACAGTTAGATTACCGCTTGCGCCTGCCCCAAAAGTTGCCGCTGTAACCTGAGCCCCATCAGTCACCGTTAAACTTTGGGTATTGATAGTCAGGTCACTACCTTCCCCTGATTGTGCCAAAGCCACATTGGCAAAGATGCCAGTTACCAAGGGAAGATTAGAGAGGAGTCCTGGTATTGGCGGGGAAGCTGGAGGAGCAAGGGAAGATATACCCTCCAACTTAATATCTTTTGCTTGAACATTGATGAACCCTCCTATTCCATTACCCAGCGTTTCGGCAATCAGAGCTGAGCCATCTGCTAAGTCAATATGATTACCGATTATTTGAAGACTACCGCTACTATCTCCGCTTACGTCAACAGAAGCTGCTTGGGTTAGGGTGATATCACCAAAGTCATCGACACCGCTATAGTCAAACTGCCAAGTGGTATTAGTCTGCTCTATGGAAATGAAAGCTGGTTCACTAACACTACCCAAGTCAATATGCCCCTCGGGGGCAGCCAAGTTACCTCCAACAAGCGAGATTCCATTGGCCAATAGGGCTAACGTTTGACCACTGTCAACAGCCAAACCACCACCGCTACTTTTATCAGTTCGATTAATGGAACCATTAGGATTGAGATACAGCTGATTTCCAATGCCTGGTGTTGCGGTTGTTCCCACTTGAATAATTCCGGCTTGTTCACCCAATTGCAGTCCCACTGGAGTACTGACGGATAACAGTGGAGCTGCATCAGCAACACGGAAATTAGTACCATCTTGAAACTGTATGCTTTCCGCAGTAGTTGCGACAAAAGCCCCCCCTACATCTAAAGCGGCATTGGGACCAAAGATAAATCCATTGGGGTTGAGCAAAAACAGATTTGCCTGATTGCTGCGGAGAGTGCCATCAATGTTGGAAACCTTGTCGCTAGTCACTCGCCCAATGATTGTTTCAATTGTGAGGCTTTCATCAAAGGCTGCTACCCCTCCTGTGGGTAGTGAAAATTCACTAAAGCTATGAAATAAATTAGCTCCTTGAGCTGTTCCGCCTGTAATTGTACAGAGGGTATTACAGCCAGGAAAATCAACCAGTGAATCTATCGGCAAAGATGCGTCAGGTATCACCTGAGCTAAGCTGATATCACTTAAGCCTAGGCCCGCCAAGACAATTCCTTGAGCTATCAATGCGGTCCTTAAGCAATCCTTCATGATATGGGTGATGCGATCGCAAGTCGCTAAGTGTTTCTTGGACTGTAACCATGGACAGTGGTTCGGCAAGTAAAAATACTTAGGACAATGGTCTTGTTGCAATAACTAGAGTTTATTGACAATAGAAGTCTAGTTATCATTGCTTCAAATATGCCCAAACACTAGCTAGAGCCTTCAACTACATATCAAAAAATATATATATATTTGGTCACTTACATAGAGTTTCTTTTTTACGAGTAGGGAAGGCTGGAAGTGTGTGTGCCTGAAGTGAACCGGTTGGAGCCTAGGTTGCTCATATGTATTGGGTAATTCTTTGATGAAATATCTATGATTCTCTTGTTGTGTAGAGTCTATCGTTCTATAAAACTCATCTTAATATCGCTACTAGGACTGAGTCTTAGCCTGTTAATAGCAGGACAGGCTGTTTCATCCGAACGGCTTCCTGTGCCAGCTATACAGACTGATAACGTTCATAGAGAAACTGTTGATCAATCAGAAGAACAAGGCCTGGCGGCTTATGAGACAGATGAGTATGAAAGTGCGATCTCAAATTGGCGAACTGCATTAGTTAACTATCATAACCAGGGAAACACTCTAGCTCAGAGTCGGATAAACAACTTATTGGCACTTGCTTACCAGCAATTAGGACGCTGGGATGAAGCCTATCAGTCCCTTGAAACGGCTCTCAATCATTTACCAGATCAGTTATCAAGCAACTTGAATGCTCAGGTTTTACAACTTTATGCTCAAAACTTAAATAATCGCGGAAGCCTACAGCTGGCCGAAGGAAAATCTGAACAGGCTCTGGACAGTTGGCAACAAGCATATGAGCTATATCTTCGACTTCACGATAGTGCGGGAGTAATCCGCAGTCAAATTAACCAGGCACAGGCACTTCAGTCTTTAGGATTTTATCAACGAGCAGCCGAACAACTGCGAGAGACGACCACATCCTTGACAAAAGAACCAGCATCATTACTTTGTCTTGTTGCCTTGAGACGGCTAGGACATTTGTACTTTTTGTTAGGACAGATGGAGGAATCACAACAAGTAGTAGAAAAGGGCATCAGTATGGCTCAAACTCTCCAGATTGACAAAGAAATTGCCCAAATGCTTACATTGCGTGGCAATATTGCTGAGAAACGAGAGCAGCTGGATGAAGCACTAAACTTCTACGATCGGGCATTAGAATTACAACTCTCACCAGCTCTTACAATTCATAGTCAATTATCACGCTTAAATGTTTGGGTTAAACAATCAAAATGGGAGCAGATTCATAAAAATTGGCTTCAAATTCAACAAGAATTAGCCAAGTCTCCCTCAAATCGAAACTCGATTTATAGTCGAATCTATTTTGCAAAAATTTTACTAAATCTCATACAAAATGAGAGTGCTCAAACCATTTTAAAGTTTGAACAGATAAATGTTGCTCAAGTTTTGTTAGGTGCTGTACAGCAGGCTCAAGTTCTAGCAGATCAACGAGCTGAATCCTACGCTTTAGGATATTTAGCTAAAGTGTATGAGCAGTCTCGGCAATGGGCCTATGCGTATCAATTAACTGAACAAGCATTGACCCTAGCTCAGTTACACCAAGCCACTGATATTGAATACCAGTGGCAATGGCAACTAGGACGATTACTCAAAGCCCAGGGCAATATTGCAGATGCGATAATCCACTACGATCAAGCTATTGAACTGCTAAAGAATCTGCGCGGTGATTTAGTTGCTATTGGCTCAGAAGTACAGTTTTCCTTTCAGGAAAGTGTAGAGCCTATCTATCGAGAACTTGTAGCTTTATTACTTCAACCTGAATCTATGCAACCAGTTTCCCAAGAGAAACTAGAACAAGCACGAGATATCATTGAATCTCTGAAACTAGCAGAGCTAGATAATTTCTTTAAAGAAGCTTGTTTAGATGTTGTACCTGTACAAATTGATAAAATTGATGAACGAGCCGCCATCATCTATCCAATTTTGTTAGGGAATCATCTCGACACTATTATACGGTTACCTCATCAACCCCTAAAACATTTATCGATACAAGTATCTGATCAGAAAATTGATCAACTGGTAGAGCAACTGCGAAATACTCTGGTTGTTCGTAGTCGACGTCAATATCTTGCACCTGCGCAACAACTATATGATTGGATAATTCGTCCTATTTCTGCAGACTTAAAAAATAGTAATGTCGAGACCCTAGTCTTTGTACTAGACGGTCCCCTTCAAAATATCCCTATGGCAGTTTTGCATGATGGCAGTCACTTTCTAGTCGAAGACTTTAGTATTGCTCTCACACCTGGGCTGAAGCTTATCTCTCCTCAGACATTACACCAGGATAGTATTAAAATACTAGTCGCTGGTTTAACTCAAGCTCGCCAAGGTTTCTCCCCCTTAGATTATGTAGTTCAAGAAGTGCAGGCAATTAAAAATAGTGTTCAACATAAAGAAATACTTCTTGATCAAGCATTTACCCGAACAGCATTGCAACATAAACTAACCTCTCAGTCCTTTCCAATTGTGCATATTGCCACCCATGGAAAATTTAGCTCTAAGGCAGAAGAAACTTTTCTCCTTGCTTGGGACAAACGCATTAATGTAACAGAGCTTGATCAAACATTACAGGCAAGCCTGGCGTTTGGGGAACAGGCAATTGAACTACTGGTTTTGAGTGCTTGCGAAACAGCATCAGGAGATAAGCGGGCCGCACTCGGTCTAGCAGGAACCGCTATCAATGCTGGTGCACGTAGTACTTTAGCAACACTATGGTCCATCAATGACCAAGCGACTGCCC
The DNA here is from genome assembly GCA_039024555.1 of Cyanobacteria bacterium P01_D01_bin.156. Classification (GTDB taxonomy): domain Bacteria; phylum Cyanobacteriota; class Cyanobacteriia; order Phormidesmidales; family Phormidesmidaceae; genus Leptothoe. The sequence goes on along the minus strand of JBCCQQ010000006.1, from coordinate 29,427 downwards.
ATTTAATTGGAAAGTTTTATCAGGCACTAACGCAACCGAACACCACTCGAGCTAAGGCCTTACGCCAAGCTCAGTTAACCCTGTTACAGGATCCTCAATATCGTCATCCTATTTATTGGGCTCCCTACGTTTTGGTAGGGAATTGGCTATAAATTTGATAATACTCACAGCTGACGACACATACCATTGTTAATTGTCATTCAAGAAAGACTTGGCAATAGTCCAGAAACGGCTATCGCTCACTAGATGAACAACGTTTATTTTTTCGACTCAGGTTAAACTTAGTCCATCCTACGCTTCCTTTTCCATTCATAAAAAGTTTGAAAGCATTAAGTATCTAATCTCCAAAATAAATATTTGAATCTGCTTTTCCACATGATTTTTTATTAGTGTTCTGCTTAAAACCTTATCTTTTTCTTGAAATCTTTAACAAATGAGCACATATAAAATAATTGAATACACTGGCTTCCAAGAGACTGGAGACTATCTCGACTAGAAAAGATCAAAGAATTTACTGAAATGAATACCGTTAATTATTAAGGTCTCTCAAAGATTATTGTTTATTTGTAAGATGATCGATACACATAACAACCTCAGACAGTGCTTATACTCTATGCCCTACGCAAACAGCAGTGTTCTAGTATCTCAACTATATACGTGTAACTACAATGGTTTGTCATGTCATTCAGATTGCAATATGGGTGTAAGACTGCATTTGTGAAGTGAGGTCAGTTCTACAAATGCGAACTGTGTAGGCACTAAATAGGCTAAGTCTACAACATCTATCCTCTTGCATTGTGATTGAAAACCATGGCCATAACTAAGTCCTATCGATCTATCTTTGCAGTTAGCTTAGGCTGTCTGCTCACTCTCAACTTGGGAGCAATACCCGGTTTAGCTAATGCCTCTGGCCAGTCTGACAATATACCCAGTCAGGGATTACCAGGGCGTCGTCTGGGCGGAGGCACCCGTGGGCCTGAAGTCTCTGGGTATACACCACAGATGCCCCTAATTGCGCTAGTACCTGAAACTAATTTAGGAGTGACTACAGCGGCTTACCCACGCTTCTTATTTTATTTACCCAACGCTGAGGGAATCCGGAAAGTTGAATATGTCTTACGTAACGAAGCAGATGAGCTAGTGTACGACACAACAGTTTCCGTAGACTCTAGATCAGGCATCTTTAGCATTGATTTAGCTAGTGTAGAAGGGCTAGAACCATTACAAGTCGATGAGAACTACCGCTGGTACTTTTCCATTATCGCAGATGATCGAGCGCAGGACATTTCTGTAGATGGTTGGACCCGCCGTGTTGATTTGCATACATGGATTGAAGAACAAACCTTAACGCCGGATCTAGCTGTCAGATTAAGCACCGCTCCCCCTTTAGAGAAAGCTCAATTATTGTATCAGGAAGCACATTTATGGCATGATGCTGCCTTAATATTAGAAGACTTACACCAAGCTAACCCCAATAATCAGACTATTGCTAAAGAATGGTTTAGCTTGTTAGAAGCTGTTAATCTCACAGAACTTAACGCAGCCTCAACAGTTAGAGTGTCTACAGTAACAACAACTCAATAGCCATAACAATCTACCTAAAGTTAATTCCTGCAAAATAGTTAGCTCTTATCAAGACGTGTAATTAGACTCACAATGCGACATTATCTATCACTGGGCCTATTCATATCAACCATAGCTTTAGGCAACATAAATCAGAGTCATGCTGTAGCTCAAACTACAACAAACTCACTCGAGGTTGCTACTTGGCCAACAAATGATTGGTCTTTTTGGCCTGATGATAATGATCGGGCCCCTAAGGGAACCGTCAGCGGTGCCTCTCGAGATAGTTGTTCCAATCATGAAATGACGCCGCTATTGCCTACGTCTCAGTATGGCTTTACGCGTAAATCACATCCTGAAATCTTAGTGGCAACATCGGTAAATACGCCTCGGCAGGCTTTATTTAGCGTACAGTCAGATAATGGTTATTACTATGAGACCTACATTGAGTTTCCAGACAATCCTGGAATTGTCAGTGTTAGTTTCCCCAATGAGGCCCCTGCTTTAGTTGATAATCAGCTATATCAATGGTCATTGATCATCATGTGTAATGATGAGGTAAGACCTGATAGTCCTGTTTTACATGGATGGATTCAACTGCAGCCAGGTGAATCCACCGATGCAGCCAATTCATTATCTCAAGCTGTTACATACCGTGATGAGCATCTTTGGTATGACATGATTGCACTTTTGGCAGATTTGAGGAGACAAGAGCCTGATAATCAAGATGTTCATCATGCTTGGCAAAGTATTTTAGCAGGAGCTGATTTGGAGTCCGTTGCTGATATTCCCATACTAGAATAGAAGGGCGTCGCTGATCCTCGATATGAATTCATCCAGAAGCCTTTGTTCTATTGCGAGTCCAACTGAGAGATTCATGCACTAAATCAGCAACAACGAATAGAGCGCATGGACTGCACCATAACACCTAATTGACCATATAAGTGTTGTTCAGATCCTCGCCAATCAAAACCATATTATGAAAGCTTGCCAATACTACCTTAGTTTACTGAGGGGGGAGGCTGCTTTAAAGAGTTTTGTCAGCAGATACTTCCATTAGATTGATGTTCTACTGAGGATGAATATTCTATGGAGTTTCCCATTGAGGAGGATTTATCAGTAAAAGCTCGGCTTTCTCGGGTGGAACTGGTCTGGAGAAAAAATAACCTTGTCCATATTCACAATTCCAAGCTCTAAGTTTTGCTGCCTGACTAGCCGTTTCAATACCCTCTGCCACAACATCCATGTTCAGATTGTGACTTAAGGCAATGATGGTTCTAACAATCGCTTCGTTTTCTGAGGCATCATGCATACGCATTACAAATGAGCGATCAACTTTCAACGTATCTACTGGAAACCGGTGTAAATAACTGAGAGAAGAATAGCCTGTCCCAAAGTCGTCAATACCCAGTTTGATGTGTAGCTTCTTTAGATGTAACAATCCTTCAATGGATATTTCCACATCATCCATGACAACGCTCTCGGTTAGTTCTAGCTTGAGTGTATGGGGCCAGAGCTGAACTTCTTCAGTAATTTCCTGAATATTTTCGATCAAATTTTTGTCCCTAAATTGGCGTCCTGAAAGATTCACACTAATAAATAATGGGTGCTGTTCTTTGAGATAGGTTTGATTCCACGCTTGATTTTGTCGGCAGGCTTCTTTAAGAACCCAATAACCTAGTGGAACAATCAGACCACTTTCTTCAGCCAAGGAGATGAATTCTCCAGGATAGATTAGGCCTCTTTGGGGATGTTGCCACCTGACTAAAGCTTCAAATCCTTGAATCTCTCCTGTTTCCAGGTGAACTAATGGTTGATAATGCAAGCGTAGCTGATTTTGTTCAATAGCTTGATGTAAGTCGGACTTCAATGAAAATTGAATGGCTGACTGGGTACGCATCTGAGCAGAGAAGACTTCATATCGAGCCTTGCCCATAGATTTAGCACGATACATCGCCATTTGAGCATCGCGTATAATTGCCTCTGGTTGTTTATGACTACCAGCTTCACTAATAGCAATCCCAATACTGGCTGTTAAAATCAGCTTTTGCTGCTTAATATAGATTGGCTGTGATACGCTAGCTTGCATTTGGTCAGCTAGATTAGCTGCCATACTCAAACCATCGCATTGCTTTAATAAAACAACAAAATCATCTCCATCTAACCTAGCTAATTTGCTGTGAGGGGGGATTTTAGAGCATATGCGAGATGTAATAATACGCAATAGCTCATCCCCGGTAGCCCGACCAAAATTATCGTTAATCAATGTAAATTGATCAATATCAATAAATAAGATCGTTACGTTATTTCCTACTTTGCTAGGATCGGGCTCAAGCGCTTTATCTAGATTCTGAATAAAGAAATTCCGGTTAGACAGCCCTGTGATTTCGTCAAAAAATCGCCTGTAAAACTCTTTGTATGCAAGTGTGATTGTCCCTGCTGCGCTAAAACCGAGTAAGGGTATTGCGCAAGGAATCCAAAAGCCCTGGATAAGACTAACCAGAGCAGTACTTGAAATACTAAAAATACTGCCAATGCTGATTAAACTAAGAAACTTTAGTCGATCAGTACGATAAATAAGGATGCTGCTAGTTATTGTCCAAAAGCCGATCCAAACTACTTCCAAGAATTCTGGCCAAAATCTTATTAAGGAGCTTTCCCCTAAAGCAGCACCAACAATTTGACTGGTCAGGTGAGCGTGAACAATCACACCAGGCATAACCAGTTGATTGGTTTCAGATGCACCATAGGGTGTATAGAAGTAATCTTTTTCACTTAGGGCAGTAGTCCCAATTAAAACAATTTTATTGTTTACCCAGTTAGGATCAAAACGATTATTGAGGACATCATCAAGAGAAATAACCTGAGCTGGATAACTCTGAGAACGATATCTTAAGAGTGATTGGTAGCCTGAGTTATCAATTGACTGATAGGCCCCAGAGTTCTGCTTAAGTCGATAAAATTCAGCATCGCCTACATGTAGAGCATTTGCTGTAACCTTGAATTCTGAAAACAGTTCTGGATGATTTTTTACCAGATAAAGTTGACTGAGGCGTAAAGATAAGGATTGATAATGTTTTTCACCCAAGGCAGCAAACATAAAATTACGCCGGACCACTCCATCTGGATCAATGACAAAATCATTAAATCCTATTTGTTGCGGAGGGACATTTGCAGGAGGTGGAACTTGATAAGTGCCCTTCCCTCCCAGTTTTTCAATAACAACAACGTTTTCAGTTTGGAGTTGTTGTGTGAGTTGTTGCTCACCAGGGGGATGAGGAATATCTCGATAGAGATCTAGACCAATAGCTGCGGGATTATGCTGTTGTAGTTGGCTTAATAACTGGGCAATGACTTCATCTGGTAAGGGCCAGGTTTGTTGCTGCTGAATATCCTCTTCGGTAATGCCTACTACCAGGATTCGAGGATCTGGAGTGGTATGTGGTTGCGATCGCAAAAACCAATCATAAAGTGCTAACTCCAAGGGCTGAGATAGACCAAGCTGTCTTACACCCACCATGGCTCCTGTCACCATGATCGAGATCAATATCAACGGCCATTGCCCCCGCAGACGGGCTTTTGAAAACGGTAAAGCCTTGATATGCGTTGCAGTGGCCGAATAAATTTTCTTCAGTAATACTGGAGGCACAGCAGAAGATAAAACGTTGGGGCTAAGGAAAATACAGTAAGGTGACCCCAGATTACCCGACAGCTCCATGGCGGTAACATTGTATGCTCATACGACAAGAACACCTTAGGTGCTTGATAGGATAGTAGATATTATTGCTTCGGTAATAGAATATCTGTACTAAGCTTACGGTAATGTCGTTATGAGCAAAGTTAATTTGCCAAGTTTATTCAAAAGATTGCCCTAATTGTACGGTTAAAATCATGCCAGCTCCCAGAACACCTGTAACATTGTTGCTCACTCCAGAAATTTTAGAACAGCTTCGCTCTTATCAGCAAGAGCACGATATTACTTCTGTATCTGAAGCTATTCTCACCATTGCCTACAATCATTTAGGTATAAACGATAAACCAATTCCCCCCTTTTCCCCTAATCCCTCTATTTACGACGGTGTTGAAGACACCCCCTGTGAGGTGCTAACTGAATACCTGGACGGATAAGGATACTAATTTAGTGTGTCTAGCAATAGTTTTGACGCCATTAAAAAGCATACTGTGGCAACAACTGGACGGATTAAGCTGGTACCTTTAGCTAGAACAAGTCTAGCCCCAATAGATGAGCCAATGATTTGTCCGATCAGCATCACTAAACCCACTTGCCAATAGATGTTGCCGAATATCAAGAAATATATCAGCGATGATACATTGCTGGTGCCGTTGAGAATCTTTGTATGGGCAGTTGCCTTTGTAAGGTTATGGCCCCGTAGACTTACTAGAGATAGGGTCATCCACATACCTGCACCTGGTCCAAAAAAACCATCGTAGAAACCTAGCAAGGGAGCAATTAATAGGGAAAATAAACCATGGTCTATCAGGTGTTGCCGGTCAATAGCTCCCAGTTGACGGGATAGGGTAAAGTAGGCTCCCATCCCGATCAGAAGGAAAGGGATAATTGCGTTGAGAGCGGTGCTATTTATCTGCAGCACTAGCCAGACTCCAAAGACGGCTCCTAAGAAGGTCATTAAAATCGTTAATTGAATGTCACGTAACTGAACAATCTGTTTCCGCAGAAAAAATATAGATGCGGCTAAGGTGCCTCCACTGCCCTGTAGCTTATTGGTGGCAAGGGCTACCGCTGGGGGAATTCCTATTAATAGGAGAGTGGGCAGAACAATTAGTCCACCACCACCAGCAATAGTATCTATACAGCCTGCAACCATGGCAACCGCGAATAACAGTGCTGCAATATCAATACTTAAATGCATAGAGGTTATTGAGCTTTCAAGATCAACAACTCTAGCTGATGACCATTCGTTTTGGGTGTTATATCGAGGAAATATGCACAAATGTGGTTGGATTCAAACACTTCTAATGTGAGGCTATGCGTGTAGCCATTAGAACGAGTTCGTAAATTCCTACAAGGAAGGCTCTTTATTTCCTTGCACTTCTGTTTAACCTTCAGCGTCGTTAGTAGCAATAGAATACATTCATTATGTTGTTTTAGAAGCAACCGCGAAACTAGGAGAGAAGTTTGTTCCTCCTGCTTATTAGTAGAATCTTGAGAGGACACTAAAACCAAACAAGGTTAATCACCTATTCTTTGCAAACTTTTTGATGGATACGGTGGTAATTTCTAAATATCGTTACAAAAGCCTTTTAAGATATTGTCGCGGAGTGCAGCCTTGAACCTGTTTGAACATGCGCGTGAAGTGAGACTGATCGCTAAACCCAAATTGGTGAGCCACTTGATTGATGGGTTGTCCCTTTTTTAGCTGTTGAGTGGCCTGTTCAATGCGGCGTTTGATCAAATATTTGTGGGGAGTTAACCCCAGAGCCTGTTTGAACAATCTTGAAAAATGAAACTTGCTTAATCCTGCTTGAAGAGATAATTCTGAGAGACTAATATCTTCAGTTAGATGTGCTTCGATATAGTCAAGGACAGGTGAAAAACGTTGGCGCTCAGAGAGGGCATGAAAACGTTGTAGCTCGACGGATGGTTCACTAAGATAGTGATTGGCATAGTGGGTTGCTAACGCGGTAGCCAGACTCTCAACGTACAGAGTTCCATTGGGGCCACACATTTCTGCTTCAATGAGTAATGCCTGTATCAGCATTTGCAAATGTTTGTCTTTTGATTGATGCCGTCGTTGAAAACTTTGATGCTTCAAGCCATCGGGTAATAGAGCAGCGAGCTTTTCAGGATCTAGGGTTAAAAGAACAAATTGGTTATGGCCATCAATCCGATGGGAAAAGGGAACACCCGCCGGGTTAATCCATAAATCTCCAGTCTCGTAGCGATGGGTCTTAAATTGATTTCCATCTTTCCATTCCCACTCCAGGGCCGGGCCGGTATTCATAGCAAAATAGTGCTGGGTAACGGTGACATCATCGGGAGTAAAGCCTTCGTTTTCACCTTTTTCGATATGAATACCCTGCCAGTTTAAATTTTTGCTAGATACCAGAATGCGCCCTGGGGTGACATCGGGCTTTGGTGTAAGAGTTTGACTGTCAACAAAGTCGATCTGGCTATCCACAGATGTTTTGGGGCTTAGATGGGGAGCAATTTTGTACTAAAACTGAGCAATCCTATTCAAGAATCATTCTAACGTTTGGTTCATAGTGGTGACTGTAAGCCAATTACTGGATGGAAAAGATAGCTATGGACTATTACACGTTAGGAAATACAGGGCTGAAAGTCAGTCGATTGGCCCTTGGTACCATGACATTTGGTGATGACTGGGGCTGGGGGGCTGATGAAGCGAATGCGCGTCAGCTATTTGATGCCTATGTGGAAGCGGGTGGTAATTTCGTTGATACAGCGGATATGTACACTAATGGCAATAGTGAGCGTATGCTGGGACGGTTTATCAAGGATAGTAAAACTCGCGATCGCATCATTATCACCACAAAATTCAGTTACAACGCTGAGCCGGGCAACCCCAACGCAGGCGGCAACGGTCGAAAAAATATTTTGCGAGCTGTGGAAGGTTCCCTGGAACGCCTCGGCACCGACTACATCGATGTCTATATGCTCCACACCTGGGACCAAGTCACCCCGGCCGCAGAAGTCATGCGTACCCTAGATGACCTGGTACGGTCAGGCCAAGTTCGCCATGTTGCCCTATCCGATGCCCCTGCCTGGTATGTAGCTCAAGCCCAGACTCTAGCCCAAGAACGCCATTGGGAACCCATCAGCACTGTACAGCTGGAATATTCCTTGACAGAACGCAACATCGAATTTGAATACACTGCCCTAGCCAAAAACTTAGGCACCAGTTTAATGGTGTGGTCTCCCTTAGCCAGCGGCCTACTCTCTGGAAAATACAAACCTTCTGAACAAGGGGGAGAAGGTTCAGGGCGACTGGCCATGTTGGCCAATAGCGGCAACCCAGCTTTTGACAAATTTACGGATAAAAATTGGGCCATTGTGGCCGAATTAGAGCAAGTTGCTAAAGAGCTAGGACGTTCCATGGCACAGGTGGCCTTGAACTGGGTCGTTAATCGTCCTGCCGTGGCATCTGTGATTATCGGTGCTACTAAACTGCACCAGCTGCAAGATAATTTGGGTGCCCTGGATTTTGAGATTCCCGCTGAACTTCAGCAGCGTTTAGATGATGTTAGTCGCCCAGAATCTCGTTTTCCTTATACCTTCTTTGAACCCAGTTTGCAGGGCATGATCAACGGCGGGGCAACTGTCGGTGATAAACCGAGCTCTTTTAACCAGCCTGTTTTAGTCGAAGGCTCAGGGGCAGGAGTCGCTGCAGAATAAAAATTAACCTTTGCCACCGCTCACATAGGCTGCAGTCAGTTCATGGTTTGGTGCTTCAAAAATCTGCTGGGCAGTGCCGAATTCAATTAATCGCCCTACGTTACTTTGAACCCAAAACATGCCTACCTGATCGGCAATTCGATGAGCCTGAGCCAAATTATGCGTAATCACCACTTGGGTATAGCGAGGGCGTAACCTCACAATTAAATCCTCAACAATGCCACTAGCAATCGGGTCAAGAGCACTGCAGGGCTCATCCAAAAGCAAAATCTCTGGCTGCAGCACCAAGGCTCGGGCAATGCACAGTCGCTGCTGTTGCCCACCCGATAGGGCTAGTGCTGATTTGCGCAAACGGTCCTTCACCTCTGACCACAAACCCACATCTCGAAGCACAGCTTCAATCGTCTCCGCCAAACGGTTGCGTTGCACCATCCCATGCTCTCGTAAGGGCAGTGCTAGATTCTCCCAAATGCTCAGTGGAAACGGATTAGGTCGCTGGAAAATCATCCCCACCCGACGACGTAGAGACAGAGTGTCTGTATTCGGATTTAAAGTATCTACCCCTGCCAACCGAATTTCCCCCGCTACATGACAATCGGGTACCAAATCACTCATTCGGTTTAAACAGCTCAAGAAACTACTCTTCCCACAGCCAGAAGGGCCTACAATCGCTGTAATTTGTCCGGCATAAATTGGTAAAGAGACTTCCTCAAAAGCGATATGACGACCATAGCGTAAGGTTAAATCTTGGACCTTTAGTAAAGGAGATGCCTCAACAACAGTGGGAGCAGGCTGTGAATGAGAGGAAAGCATATCTGAAAAAATATTGAGTGTTTAGTAGAAAATGTAAATTTTGACTTCACTTAATCGAGTAACGTACGGTAATCCAAGCGGCCAATCCATTCAAAGTTAACAACATGCCCAACAATACCAACGACGATGCTGCCGCATTTCCATCCCCACCTGGCACATTCATCGACAAATCAAAAATATGAATCGATAATGCCCGTCCTGAATCTAGAAGTGATTCTGGAAACCGATCCACATAGCCACTTGTAAAAATCAAAGCTGCTGTTTCTGCTAAAGCTCGCCCCATCGATAACACCAGCCCCACCATTAGTCCCGGCAATGCTGCTGGCAAAAGAATCTTAAACAACGTTGTTGTCTTTGAGAGGCCCAAAGCAGCCGCTCCTTGGCGATAGCTAGCTGGTTGAGAGCGCAACCCCTCCTCCGTCGCCCGAATCAACAACGGCAGTACCATACATGCCAGTGTTAAACCTCCAGAAAGAATCGAAAACCCTAATCCCAAAGTCTTGGAGAAAAACACACTGCCAAACAACCCAAATACAATCGATGGCACCCCAGCTAAAAAGTCTAAACTGCGCCGAACCCATGCCCCCAATCGTTTATCACTTACCGTATACTCTGCGAGTAACAGTGCTGTAGCCAATCCCAAGGGTAGCGCAATGGTTAGGCACACCCCCAAAATCAACAGAGTAGACACGAGAATAGGCGCAATTCCTCCTGCCCTGCCCGCATTTGCCGGTTCAGTTAAGAGAAAATCTAGGGATAGTTGCCCTAACCCCTGCTCAACCATTGACCACACAATCCATAGAAAAGCAGTAGTAACACTAAGCGCTGTGGCCCAAGTTATCAATGTTAATAAGCGATCCAGCCATCTTATAGAGTCTGCGTGAGAAACTGTTCTAAACACCATATGGGTTTCCTCGCTTTTCCGTACTTAGAACAGATGCAATCATTACCAAAAATCCCACCAGACCCAATAGCACCAAGCCACTAACAAACAATACTGAACGATGATCCGTTGTTGCATAGGCCATCTCCAAAGCAATATTGGCAGCCAAAGAGCGCACTGGGTCAAAGACAGAGTCTGGAATCTGCACCACATTACCGCAGACCATCAGCACCGCCATAGTTTCTCCCAATGCACGACCTGTCGCCAGAACAACAGCTGTGATTAAGCCAGATTTTGCTGTAGGTAAAACAATCTGACTCAGCGTTGTCCATCTTGATAAACTAAGGGCCTCAGCAGCCTTTAAATAATCATTCGGGACATCCCCCAGACTAGTTTTTGAGAGTAACGCGACTGTTGGCAATATCATCAAACTCAGAATTAAAATTCCTGCCAGTAAGCTTTGCCCTGGTGGATGAATCTGATTAATCTTGGGCACCAGAATGACTAACCCCCAAAAACCGTAGACCACGGAGGGAATACCGTCTAACAACTCTAATAATCGCTGATAGAAAAACGCCAGCGACTGGGGAGCGTAAAACTGGCAGAAGAGAGCTGAGAATATACCGACAGGAGTTGCGATCGCAATTCCTCCCAATGCCGTCAACACGGTTCCCAACAAAATTGGCATGAGGTTAAACTGTCCCTCCAATGGATGCCAAGCTTCATCTCCCACAAATCGCAACACATCGATAGCTCTCAAAGCAGGCAGCGCCTCCCTAAAAATAAACACCGTAATCAGTAGGCCGATAGCGGCAGTGATCCCTGCCAACCCACGTAGACCATTGAGCAACAGCCAATCATTGCGTCTAGCTTGCCTGAGAGAGGCAGATGAATCCAGCTGATGAGATAAATTCTCTTTACTGGGAAAAATCAATGGGGACAAAGTTCTGTTGCTCCACAATGTCATGCACTTCAGGGGACTGAGCAAAATCAATAAATGCCTTAGTAAGGGTTTCTGGCTCACCTTTGGTGACAAAGTTCAGAGTGCGTGATAGCGGAAATGTCCCATCCTGTAACGCTGCTGTACTTGGATTAACGCCCTCTAACGGCAACAGTTTTAAGGGTTCACCTCGAGTGATACTGTTTTCCGCAGCACCAATGGACACATAGCCAATGGCATTTGGATTACCAGTGACGGTTTTAATTCCCTGTTCATTGTCACCAATAATGACTTGGGCTGCGATCTCACTGTTTGCTAAGTCAAAGTGTTTGAGAAATACCTCTAGCGTAGAGCGACCTTCCGCCTTATTAACAACACTTACGGGACCGTCGTTACCGCCCACGGCTGACCATTGGGTAATGTCACCGGTGTAAATATCTATCACCTGTTCAGGGCTCAGCTCCGTCACTGGATTATCGGCATGGATAATCATTGCCACACCATCACGGGCCACAGCATGGGCTTTGACATCCGCTTCATCCGAGGCTAAATCCCGCGACATCATACCAATATCTGCCTGACCGCTGCGGGCATCGGCCAATCCCCTTGAGGAGCCGCCTGTCTGCACATCTATCCGCACCTCAGGATTTTCCTGCTCAAAGCGTTTACCTAGCTCAGAGGCAAGGGGGGCTACCGTACTAGACCCTGTCAAAATAACTTTTCCTCTTAGTTCGCCATCAACAGTTTCTTTTGATGATGAACAGGCTGATAAACCAGCCAGGACCAAGACAGTTAATCCTAATCTCTTTGCAAAAAGCGCTTTCACCATAGACCCAGTATCCGTTAGAAGATAATCGATCAGGTCATCGTGTTAAACACAAGCGATAGAGAACAGCTCAAAAACCTGACTGAAACGATAGAACACAACAGTTTAGGTTTAAGCCATTTTGCTCAATCAACACATCGGGCGCTAGCCGATAGAGTACTTGCTTACCACTCCTTTCAGCGATTACAAACTTAGCCTGTCGTAATACACGCAAATGATGGGATAAAAGCGTTTGCTCTACATCCAAAGCAGTCATTAAAGCCCCCACTGACTGAGGTCCAGACTGCAATTTTTGTAATACGCCTAACCGTGTGGTATCCGCCAAAATCTTGAGTTTATCAGCGCAAGTGACCTGATCCATAACCTTGAGAATGACAGGGACAGCTTAGAATGAACTGAGATTCATATGAAATATGATTCATATAGATTAACGAAGGGGTGTGCAATCAATCTACCTACTTCTAAGTTAGCGACTAAACAATAGCCACACACCCACCAAAGCCACTATCGCACCGCAGACAGCTCGAAACGTGACTCGTTCTCCAATGATCAGAGCCATCGGCAGCACCATGATCGGGCTTGTGGCCAGTAGCGATTGAGCAACGCCCGTTGGGGAATATTTGAGGGCAACTTGCTGTAGCCAAATTCCGAGATAGGTACCAAAAAAGGCTGCGATCGCAACGCCCCCCAACAACCGACTAGACGGGCGAATACATGTTTGTGCTTGTCTACGAAATAGCAACAATCCCCCAATACAGACCAACCCTGCCGACAGTCTCAGCAGGGTACTCCACAATGGATCTACAGCTGTGTCTGCTAACGCCGCTCGCGAAAGCACACTACCAATGGACTGCCCAAGGGCAGCCACGATCCCAAAACACAGACCCCGGATAATCGTCGGTTTTGGATTATGACTATTGGCCTTGGGGCTGCGCTCACTGACTACCCAAACGATGCCTGCCAGCGTCAGTGCCATGCCAACCCACGCCAATACCGGTAATTGTTCTTGCAAAAACACCAGCGACATCAAAGCAGCCATCGGTGGAGCCAGCATTTCCAGCAATAATGCCTGTCGTGGCCCCAATGTGTTTACCGTGGCAAAGTAAGCCGTATCGCCTAGTCCAATTCCGACCACACCACTAATCAAGAGCAGCACGACTGACTTCATCGGTAACGAAGCCAGCAACTGTTGCCGTATCGGCAGTGTAAGCACAATAAACCCAACGGCAATTATCCCCTTAACTAAGTTGAGCATCAGGGGTGATAATTGCTTGCCCAACCGCCCAAACATTAACGTTGCAAACGCCCATAGCCCCGCCGCACTCAGCGCTGCAATTTCCCCTTGAAACATCCCTATTCGGTGCTCAATTGTGAGTTTTTAATCTAAAGGCATCGTACAAGAGTTCTAACGTGTGGGTTCGTTAATGGCATCCTAGAGACAGGCCTATCTATCGGTCTGGTCGTTACATGGCAACCCGCCAAAATTCATGTCAGTCGCCCTCAACCTTGAGCAAACCAATCACCCCTCCTACCTCAAGCCTCAAATCTCCCTTTCCCATAATCTAAAAGCTCGCCTGGCAACTCCCCTCAAAATTGGCACATGTGAGGTACGTAGCCGGGTACTACAGTCACCGCTGTCCGGGGTAACTGATTTAGTTTTTCGTCGACTCGTACGCCGCTACGCTCCCCAGTCGATGATGTATACCGAAATGGTGAGTGCTGCTGAACTGCATCATGTACGTCAGCTACCTAAAGTCATGGAGGTGGATCCTGAGGAACGCCCCATCAGTATTCAACTATTTGATCGACGCCCTGAGTTTCTTGCAGAAGCGGCCAAAAAAGCGGTGGACCAGGGTGCGGACACCATTGACATCAATATGGGTTGCCCTGTCAACAAGATCACTAAGAACGGTGGTGGCTCCTCGCTTTTACGAGATCCTGACACAGCTGCCCGCATTATTGAAACCGTCAGCGCTGCCGTATCGATTCCGGTGACGGCAAAAACTCGTATTGGCTGGTCTGAAGATGACATCAACGCGGTGGATTTTGCCCGTCGTCTTGAAGCCGCTGGAGCTCAAATGCTAACGCTGCACGGTCGTACCCGGTCCCAAGGGTACAACGGCACTGCCGATTGGAGTTGGATTGCCCAGGTAAAACAGGCAATATCCATTCCAGTCATTGCCAATGGGGATATTTTTTCAGTGGATGCAGCGATTGGTTGTTTAGAGCAAACCCAGGCTGATGGTGTTATGTGTTCCCGAGGCACCTTGGGATATCCATTTTTAGTTGGAGAAATCGATCATTTCTTAAAAACTGGTGAGCGGTTGCCATTGCCAACGACCGTAGAACGATTGCGTTGCGCCCAGGAACATCTGATCATGCTGGCAGACTATAAGGGGCAAAGCGGGATTCGTCAGGCACGAAAACACATGGCCTGGTATGCCAAAGGCTTTAATGGAGCAGCCGAGCTACGGGAACGGTTGTGCCGGATTGAAACCGTAGAGGAGGGCTGTAGATTACTGGATGGAGCAATTACGGTAATCTCTCCAGAAGAGCGCACCCATAGTCCCCTAAAGACCGCTATAGTATAAGCATTTTCTAAGCGTTTCCGAGTCAATCATCAGCATGTCATACGCCACCTACAGTTCAAGAGCAGACATGGGCGAGCTTCGCCGTTTACGTAGTCTGTTACCTCCCGAACTGCAAAGCTGGGTTACGGTAGAGCCCGCTATGGATGTGGGGCCACCGCTGATTACATCGGAGGAGCTCGGTAAGGACCAAGTAGAAGTCCAGATCGATTTACCTAAGTGGGAACAGCTGGCTATCGATCAGCGTAATTTGCTGTTTTGGCACGAAGTTGCCCGCGTGCAAAATGACACTATTCCCCGTGATGGTTGGGAGATGGCAGCTTTAGCCATTGGTCTGGGGGGTGCTGTCGGTGAGCTGTGGGTACAGGATGGTTTACTGCTGATACTGGCGCTAGGTCTGTGTGGTATCTCAGGTTGGCGTCTGTATAAGCGTAATAACGCAGAGAAAACCTTGCGGGAAGCCATGGATGCCGATGAAAAAGCAATCTCATTAGCCACTCGGTTTGGCTACTCCTTACCCAACGCTTATAAGAGTTTGGGCAGTGCTCTAAAAACCTTAATTGAGCAAACTCCTAAGAAAAAGCAACGCGATCGCTACGTGAAGCGTTTAGAAGCATTAAAACGCAGTGCTAACCGAGCTAAAGACCGTCTGCGTTCAGAACGCGATACATCACGCACCTACTAGGGATACTACTCATCATTTTTATAGAACTAATGGGTCTTAAGCAATTTGCTTAAGACCCATTAGTTTGGGGTGTTCATTAACAACTTGCTGCCACTGCAACCTTCCAGACTCTGCCAATAGCCTACAAAGTGAACAGACCGTTTAATACGTAGACCCAGCCAAAATAGATTGCCAACGTACTTTCTGTGAAGACTATGCCTAGCAAGATAGGCATTTTTGCTTACTTACCATGAAGATAGCTTTACAGCATGTGTGCGGTGCCTAGGGAGCTCTATTGTATTTAAAGTTATTGATAACTCAGCTCTGTCTCAAAGTCGTTTGGAGTTACCGAGTCTTATTTGGACCCAAAAACCTCACTTGTGTCAGCGCTTGCATACAGTTAAATCGCTTATTTTTTTTAGTTAACGCTATTTCTCAGTACAGCTTGATAAACGACACCTATTGATAGGTATATCCACGTATTGCACTATCCCTTAACGCATTAGTGACATTAGTCCTTTGTGAAGTCTCTTATGCTTTTCATAAAGTAATCTTGAAGTAATTCAGTGGGTTCCTTGTTCTTTATTTATTCTTTTGGAGCTGATTAATCTACTGATGTGGCCTAGAAGCTTGCTTTTTAAGGCCATTGTTTGCAGACTGTAGAAATTAGTATTGGTTAGGTTATTCCTGGGTTGGTAGCAATATTACTGGGGACCATAGTTCTTTGGAGTCGTGCTATCTGGTTAATTTTTGGAGGTTTTCTGAGAGCAGTTTCGGGAACCCTGGACTTGCTTGCATCTATCTACAGAGAAGTGCCATCTATCGGGCACATTACGAAAGACATCAGGGACATGCTGTAGGACTGTGTTAACGAAGCTGAATAGCTGAGTGCATTTCATTGGGGTTACAGAGTGTAGGCCCCTAGTTCTTTACACATTTCTTGCGGTTGTTGCTTATTTATTGGCCACGACATCAGTAGTCAGAGCGATTTTCATGCGCATACTCCTTTATTCATACAATTACCATCCTGAACCCATTGGTATTGCCCCTCTTATGACCGAACTGGCAGAAGGATTGGTAGCCAAAGGTCATGAGGTACGGGTTGTAACGGCCATGCCTAACTACCCTGAACGCAGAATCTATCCTGATTATCGTGGTCGACTATATTCTGAAGAGGAACGCAACGGCGTTAAAATTCAACGCTGTTACGTGGCCATTCACCCAAATCCCGGTGTGCTGACTCGTATCTTATTGGATGGTAGTTTTGCGTTGTTGAGCTTTTTCCATGCCTTCAAGGGCTGGCGACCAGAAGTTATTTTATCTACAAGCCCTTCTCTACCCGCTTGTATCCCAGTTGCATTACTCAAGATAATTTACGGCTGCCCTACGGTTCTCAGTCTGCAGGATATTTTGCCAGAGGCCGCTGTCAGAACCGGACTCATTAGCAATCGCATGGCAATTCGTGTGTTTGAGGTCTTAGAAAAATTTGCCTACGCTAGTGCTACTCGGATTGGTGTGATTACCGATAGTTTTTCCGAAAATCTAGTCAGCAAGGGCGTTCCTTTAAGCAAAATCAAACGCATTTCCAACTGGGTGGACGTGAACTTTATTCAACCCTTACCAAAGCACGACAACCAGTTTCGACGAGATAACGGCCTAGAGGATAAATTTATTGTTCTGTATTCAGGGAATATTGCCCGCACCCAGGGAGCGCGGGCAATCATTTATGCAGCTCAAATGCTAGAGCATATCCGTGATATTGAATTTGTCATTGTGGGCGAGCAACGCCAGCTCTACGATCTTGAGGATTTGCAAAAGGAACTAGGCGTTAAAAATATAACGCTATTGCCATTTACACCCCGCAAGCAACTGCCGACCATGCTTGCCGCCGCAGATGTCTCTTTGATCATGCAAAAGGCTAGCGTAGTAGGATTTAATATGCCTTCTAAGACCATGGTGCTGATGGCTAGTGGTCGCCCCATCGTGGCATCTGTGCCTGAGAGCGGATCAGCTGCCCAAGCTGTTCGGGATAGCAATGGTGGATTAGTTGTAAAGCCTGAAAAGCCAAAAGCGTTGGCAAATGCAATTCATCAGCTTTATGAAAATCCAGAACAAGGGGATGAATTGGGTCGTTTGGGCCGGGCCTATGCACTGGCAAACTATTCCTTTGAGCAGGCTCTGGATGGATATGAGTCTTTGCTTACCAGTGTGGTAGACGCCACTATGCCGTCTACGATGTCATCAGTTTTAAGGGCAAAAAATGCTTCGATTGAGCCTTAGTTAGTTTGACCATCGTTAATTAGTGCCATGGATATAGTCCCTAGTACTTAGGGACTATATCCATGGCACTAACTGGTCTGGCAGAAACTGAACAGCATTTAAGGAACGCCTAGGTTTTAACTGCATCAATGTAAATGTAAGGCTATCTACTGGGCGACTGTTAGAGACTGCTGTCGCACCATGGGTATAACCTGAGGAATACGCAGTGTAAAGACAGAACCGCCACCGGGGCGATTTTGAGCAGTGACAACGCCCCCAAGCATGTACACAAACTCGCGGGTGATGGTTAATCCCAGACCGGTTCCCTCGTAGCGACGAGTGGATGATACATCTGCCTGTTTAAAGGCTTCAAACACATGTTCTAACTGGTCTGGGGCAATGCCAATACCCGTATCTTCAACGGTAAATTCCAAGTAGGTTTCATCCCCGTAGTAAGGGGTGGTGACAATTAGATTAATCTGTCCTCTATCTGTAAATTTATTGGCATTGCTCAGTAGATTTAGCAGACATTGGCGTAGCTTCGCTGCATCGGTTTCGATTGAAGCAATGGAGCTTTGATTTTTGAGGGTAAAGTAATTAGATTTTTTCTCGATGGCGGGACCAATGTTGGTTACGACCTCATCTATGAGTGCTGCAATATTAGTCGACTCAAGATGAAGCTCCATTCGCCCAGTTTCAATTTTAGACAGATCTAAAACGCTATTGATTAGGTTGAGCAAATGCTTACTGGAGCCTTGAATTTTACGGACGTCTGGTAGCAAACTACTATCCACCATAAGCTCCATATCTTCCTCAAGGATCTCGCTATAGCCAATGATGCTGTTAAGGGGGGTGCGGAGCTCGTGGCTCATATTGGCTAAAAAAGCACTCTTCGTGCGAGTGGCAGATTCGGCAGCTTCTTTTGCTTTTTCTAGCTCTGCTGTACGTTCCTGGACATGCTGCTCCAATGCTTGATTCTGGTCTTCTAACATGGTGAATGACTGTTTTAACTGGCGCGCCATATGATTAAACGCTTGGGCCAGAATTCCGATTTCATCCTGGTGAACAACCGGTAAAGTTTGAGCCAGCTGACCACTTTGGAGCTGAATTGCTGCTTGGGTAATCTGGCTAATGGGTCGGGTAATACGGCGAGAGAGAATATAAATTCCCGATAGTAGTAGGCCCGTAGCAACAAGACCAATTAAAAGGATATTGCGAGCCAATGTTTGGGCCGGGGAAAACGCCTCACTCTGATTGATTTCAGCCAGCATAGCGAGGCTTTGATCGTCAATCCACTGGTAAACCCCAATCACCGGTTCACCAGCATAATTCTGATATAGACCAAAGCCGCTTTCTCCAGAGATTGCAGCATCGATGGCAAAGCTATTAATGTTGCCAGTTATTTCTTCCGTTTGTTTTGAGGCCAAAAATCGATTTTGGTCATCCACTTGGCCCACTAGGTAAGTGGTGCCTGTTTTACCCAAACCTGTACGATCCTGAAGTAGGGAATCCACATCTTGTAGATCTAGGGTAGCTAACAGTACACCTATTTGATTGTTCTCTCGATCTAGGATAGGTGTAGCAAAGGTAATCGCGGTGGCACCAGTTACCTCCGATGTGTAAAGGTTAGGCTGGACTTTGACTGATGCATCGGCAAAGTAAGTTATCTGCTCACCGCTAATGGATTGTTTTGAATTTTCTAAGGCTTTATTAGTTGAATAAAGTGTGGTGCCATCGTCTGCCACAAGAGAAATTTCTACTAAGTTAGTTTTTAACCCAGTAATATTTCTGAGGTAGGTACTGAGCTGCTGTTTAGCAATATCTTTGAGGGCTGCATCAGCCGGTAATGCAGCCTCCTCTGGCTCAGATACATCTGGTTTGGAGTTGGATAAGAGTACAGCCGTTTGGGATTGAATTTCAGGTAAGCGAGCGAGTAGCAGGATGTCATTGCGCTGTGCTTCAAACCACTGGGTTAACTCCTTTTCCTTGAGGGTAACGGCTACTCTCAAACGCTCATACAGTGACTGCTTTAGAGTTTCACGAGCTGAAAAATAAGTACTGACTGAAATCGTCAGCACCGTAGCTGCAGACAATAGGGAAAGGGGAGTGATGAGCCGCAGCAACAGGCTCTGGGATCGATTTTTCACGCTTATCTAGCTTCCCTGACTGGGTTGTGGAGTTAGAAAATGAATATGACTCATTTTCCAGACAATCCCAAAGGCGTCAGGAGGGCAGAGGTAAAAGTTTGGTGCCAAACTGTGATTTTACGACCGTTGCTAATTTAGGGTATGAAATAATCGATGAAACTGGCCAGAGGGCTGGCCAAAGAGCTGGATATTACAGATAAAATCACGGCGAGGATCAGCCAAGCTATTGTATCTACTGTGCGCGATAGCCAACGATTCATCTATTGTCCAGGACGATCACGAGTATTTAGCTGATCAAGCAAGCGGCCCAAACGTTCTTGGGCCGCTCCATAGGCTTGCCAATCACCCTGCTGGAGAGCCTGTTGACTTTGGGTATAAGCTTCCAGCGCTGATTGAATTAAAGAGCGTTGCTCTGTAGATAGGTTTTCCGGGGTAGATGATAATGGAGCTGCCGGTGTCTCTGCACGGGGTGTTTGACGTTGACCAAAAAGTTTAGTCAGACCATCTTCCAAAGTCTGTTCCATAACGATGGAATCTTTGTAGGCTAAGATCACCCGTTTAAGCTCTGGAATCGCATTGCTGTTGTTATTTTGCCCTCGGGCCTGAAGATAAACAGGTTTTACATACAGTAAAGACTGTTCAATGGGAATAACTAATAAATCTCCTCGAAACACCTGTGACCCTTCTTGATTCCACAGCGTCAACTGTTGCGAAATTTCCGTATTTTGATCAATACGAGAGTCAATTTGTTGAGGTCCGTAGAGTAGGGCTTGCCTCGAAAATTCATAGACCAAAAGTTTGCCGTAGTTTTCCCCATCACAGCGAGCGGCCATCCAAGCGACCATATTGTTTTTACGCACAGGAGTAAAGGGAATAATCAGCATAAACTCCTCTTCATTTGTTTCTGGAAGCCTCATAATGACGTAATAGGGTTCCAAAATTTCTGGGTTTTCTTCCCGAGTAATTTGGGTAGGAAAGTCCCACAGGTCTTCTTGTTTATAGAATACTTCGGGCCGCTCCATGTGATAGGCCCGATACATTTGAGTCTGGATCTTAAACAACATCTGAGGATAGCGAAAATGGGCCTGGAGACTGGCTGGTGCATTTTCTAATGGCTCAAACAGGCTTGGAAAACTCTGTTGAAATGAGGCAAGAATTGGATCAGAATTATCAACAACATAGAGTTTGAGGGTGCCATCATAGGCATCCACGACTGCTTTGACCGGATTACGAATGTAGTTCGTACCTGTTTTGACAAGGGTATCCATGGCTCGATTTTGAATAATTGCCTGGATCCCGTCGCTGCGCTGGAGGGGTTCGGAGTAAGGATAACGATTGCTCAGGGTATAGGCATCTACAATCCACTGCATACGACCATCAATAATGGCCATGTAGGGGTCACTATCCAAAGAGAGAAAGGGGGCAAGCTGACGAATACGATCTTGAATCAGACGATGATAATGGATACGTGAATTGTCGCCTAAGGAATTAGACAACAACATTTGCCAGTCTCCCAGATTGTAGGCATAGATTAGACGTTTTAGGGGGGTACCGATGGACACTCCTCCAGGGCCAGTATAGTTATACTGAGCGTTATCGTTACCTAGAGGGTAGTCAAATTCTGCCTGGTCGGTACCTGTGAGAATATATCGATCGGTGGCTTCACCATAGTAAATTCTAGGTTGATCTATGGTTAGATCAACCGAAATATTAGGGGGGAGATCTTTAATGAATAGCTCCGGTAGACCGTCTTGGGTGACTTTGTTGACTGGACTCATAGCCACGCCATAGCCATGGGTATAGATGAGATGTTGTGTTACCCATGTTTGTGCCTGAGCAGGTAGGGCATCGTCCACCAGTTCCCTAGGGGAGAGCATGACCTGGCGGTAGTCATTATTAAGGGTGTAGCGATCAATATCAACGTCTTGAAATCGATAGTAGGGGCGTAGGGTTTGTAAACTACTGTAGGTGCTCTGCAGAGGGCGATAATCCCAGAGACGAATGTTATCGATAGTGCTGCTGTTACGATCTAGGGCATCAGCATCGAGCTGATTTTTAACTTCAAAAGATTCTTGCTGAACGTTATCTAGGCCATAAGCCTGGCGGGTGAGGGCTATATTATCGGCAATGTAGGGAGATTCTTTTTGGAGTTCGTTGGGTTCTACGACAAAGGTTTGTTGAGCCCAAGGGTACGCCCCTGTAACCACGACAAACACGGCTGCGTATAGGCTAATGGCTGTGAGGGGCAGGAGAAAACCACTGCGCCATAGGGAAATCACAAATACAATGCCAATGGCAACTGTGATAAATCCCATGATGCCGTAGGCTTGCATCCGGGCGTTGACATCGGTATAACCAGCGCCAAAGACTACCCCCGTTGGAGAATAGAGCAGTTCGTAGCGAGCGAGCCAAAACCCTAGGGCAAAAATGGTGGCGAAAGCGGCTAGAAGCACACAGAAGTGGGTTTTGACTTCTCCGGTGAGAAAATATTTCCATCCTCGTTCTGGGCGGATTTCTCCTTTGATACCGTAAATACAGGCAGAAAGTAGCAGACTCCAGATCAGTAGTTCAATGGCTGCCCGGTGTAGGATTTCAAATAGAGGTAGTTGAAAAATATAGAAACTGATGTCCCGACCATAAAGAGGATCTTGGGTGTTAAAATCAACGGGATTTAGAAATTTGATGACTGTTTCCCAAGTCTCAACGCCGTTGATGGCGGCGGTGAACGCCAATAAGGTAATAAAAATGAAACTGGTATAGCGGATTAACCCAGGTAGGTAGGGATCCCATTGGGGATTTTGCACTACCTGTAGGGGACGGTCGCGGGTTAATCGTTGGGCAATGGCATAGTTAATAAATAGGACAAGCCACCAAATCAGAAAGGCTGCTAGTGCGATCGCAGCTTGCCAACGCAGGCGCGTCCAGAGCACATCGGCAAAACCGACGGACTCAAACCACCAAATCTCCGTAATCAAGTGCACCATTGAACCGGAGAAAATAATGGCAATAAATCCTCCGAACAGTACCCATAACCACTTTGCACTCATGCTTTAGCCTATCAATAACGCTTAAAAAGCTTAGCGCAAGCTAACGAATCCCATAGGGTTATTTCAAGTTGTTATCGGAAAGCCAACAGTTCTTGGGGATAGACCTAGGATTAAGTTTTGTAGCGTTGACATTGCTGATAGTCATATCTGACCGTCATTGATTGTCGGGAAACTTAGATGCAATGCTGACGCTACAGCACTGTGAGAGTTTCTCTGGGCCAATCAAAATGATCAGCCAATCTAGTCAAATTAGACGCCACACTCATCAAGCCGATGGTCTCCAGATAGAGATTTATACCGACCCAAACGATCTGGGCCGGGCTGCTGCGCAGCAAGTTGTTACTCAGCTGAAACAAGCGTTACAACATCAAGATACAGCCACTATTATCTTTGCCACAGGACGGTCCCAACTGGGGCCTTTAAATTACCTGCGCCATGACCGTACTGTAGACTGGTCGCGGGTTATCGGCCTACATCTTGATGAGTTTTTGGGGTTATCGTCACAGCATCCTGCTAGTTTTGGCCATTATCTACAGCAGCACATTGCTCAATGGTTACCCTTCCAAGCATTTCATTATCTCTATGGTGATGCTTTGGAACCGATACAAGAGTGCGATCGCTACACCAATCTGCTGTCTCAAAACCCCATTGACCTTTGTTTACTAGGGGTGGGAAATAATGGCCACTTAGCATTTAACGATCCAGCTGTTGCTGATTTTGAAGATCCGCGCTGGGTCAAACTGGTGCGTTTAGACGAGGCTAATCGTCAACAACAGCTGACCTCTGAATACTTTTCTCAACTTGAGGATGTACCCACCCACGCCCTCACACTGACGCTGAGTGCCATTCAAAGTGCTAGACATACGCTTTGTTGCATCTTTGGAACATCAAAAGCCAAGATTCTCCGCACATTATTAACCGTTCCTCCATCAACGGCCTGTCCTGCTTCAATGCTGCGGCTAGGTAGCGATGGCCAACATAGGCTTCTAGCGGATCAGGCGGCCTGCAGTCTACTCAATACTGAATCCATACTATCTAGTTAACGCTACTGAACAGAACCCACTAACGTAAAAGCAGCCCAGTTTCTAGGCTCTGGATGGCTTCTTAAGGTTTTCAGCATGGCTTGTCGTAATGCTTGAGCTTTATTCTCACCTTGCTTTAGCTGATTATAAAAATCAGTCATTAGTTTGGCAGTCGGGGCATCAGGTACAGCCCAAAGGGACACAACAACACTAGGGGCGCCTGCCTGCATCAATGAACGGGACAGACCAATTACGCCATCACCTGTAATGTCACCCAACCCGGTGTCACAGGCGCTTAGCACTACTAAATCTGCATTCAGATTAAATTCGGACAGCTCTGCTGCCGTTAGTAACCCATCATGAGTATCATCCGGTGTTAAAGCAATTGCTCCTGGTGTATCGCTAATGCCAGAGTCTTTAGGATTGCCGTACTCAAGCAGACCATGGGTCGCTAGGTGTATCACTCGGGAGGATTCCAGCCGTTGCCTGATATTGCTTTCGGTTGCCTCATTACCAATAAAGGGGGCAATGCCAAACTGGGTTGCAATTGCATTTGCTTCCTGTTCAGCCCCTGGCAAACTTTGTAAAGTAATCTTCTGGGTCTTCTCAGAGCTCCACACTTCTGGCATTGTAGGATTTCCAACAACTAGCCAATCGTCCTCCGTTAATTCAGAAAAATCACGTTTATCTCTAGATTGATAAAGTTGATGACTGAAAGACAATGTCTGCATTGAAGGTGCTGTCAAAAGAGTATGTTTTTCGATTAAATAGCTATCCTGCTCATCTATCAAAGCTGGGAAAGGCACTAAAAAGAGTTCTCCCTGAGGGATAATTACAACCTGTTCAGTGTCAGAACTAGACTTATCTCTAGGCAACCAGTTCTGAATAGGGTCAATCAATATCTTATGAAGGTCCTTTAGACTTTGAGTAGGATCGACAGATGAATCATTTGCAGCGACAAGACCACCACGATTGTTTACTCCAATAGAAATTCGGGATGCTTCAATTAGCTCTTTTAAGCTAATATCATCTAGGTTTTCTCGATGGAATTTAATATCACCTGTGGGTGTCACTACCCAAATATAAAGCTCACCTGCTTCTCCCTTTTCTTTTCCCTGGTGGACAACCTCATTTTTAGGAATGATTGAGTATTCCACTAAAGTGACATTTTGGTTGCGTGCAATCGCTTTGAACTTCTCTAAAGAAAAGTCTTCCGAAACAGATTGCTGCTCAGCAATCAATGTTGAAAAAGCACGGGCACGGCCTTGTTCAGAAATCTGGAGAGCTACTTCATTTTCACTTTGCTCAATAAATACCTGCTGCAACAGGTTATACGTCATAGTCTGGGTGTCAAATACAGAAACCCGCTGTGCATCTGTAGACAACCCGCCACGAATAGAATCTAACAGTGCAACTGCTTCAGTCAGGCTACTAGCAGCTGCTTGGAATTTCTCCGTCGCCTGTCGTGAATCACCATCAGCTTTGAATACCTTGCCCCATTCTAAAAGACTGTGGGCTCGATTATTCAAGCTCCTAGCGATATCTGGCTTAGAGCCAATTGCTTGAAATTGTTGTTGTGCTTTACTGTGAAAAGATAAGGCCTTTTCAAAACGGGAAAGTTTTGCATAAACTAGTCCAAGACTCGAAGCATTTTTAGCTGTTAGCCAACCATCTGAGATCTGTCTGGATAGTTCTAATGCTTGATTCCAAGACTGCATAGCAGCCTCATCGTCTTCATAGGCAAGAAGATAAACATTACCGATATTGGCAAGAGCATAGGCTTCTATTTTTAGATTGCCAATATCATCAGCAATAGCCCTACTCCTCTCGTAGTAAGTAAGTGCTTGCGAGTATTGCCCCTGATCAAAATATACGGTGCCGATGCTCGTGAGAATAATCGCCTCAGTTTGAGGACTTTGTACTTCTTTAATAAGTTCTAGACTTTTTTGATATAGGTTAACTGCCTGATCATAATTACCTAAAAGCTGGTAGATTTGTCCCAGATTTAAGGCAGCTTCAGCTTCACCACGGATATCTTGATTGTCTTGACGAAGTTTCAGAACCTGATACTGTTGGCTAAGCGCATCAACATAGTTGCCAATCCTACGTAGGGCTAATGCTAGGTTACTTCCAGCCGCTGCTTGGGTTTGCCAACTCACCTCTTCTGCTGACATGGCTAGCAAGGGTTGAAGATAGTGAACAACCTGGTCATATTGCTGCAACTTAAGATAAGCGGCCCCCAAAGCTTCTAGAGTGGCTATTTCCCCTGCAAGGTTATGGTTAGCTTGATACTGGTCTAATGCTTGTTGCCACAAGTATGCAGCGTGCTCAAAATTTTTATCTTTATAAGCTGCAAGCCCTTCCTCAAAAAGATTCTCTGAACTATTTTGGGCTAGGTGATTTACAAATATACTCCTACTGTGTTGGGGGACTGCTGCTAATAAGATGTTATTACTTCCTACACCAGAAGAAACAAGCACAATTAAGCTAGCCCTTGCCAAAGTAATGGGAAAAGTGGTTACTCGCTTGAATCTGAGCATCTATTAATCCCCACTAAAGTTTAGATTCTATTGTAACTATCTTTCCTACTGACATTCTTCGGGTAAGATTTCGCTAACTGAAAGAAGTTCTGTAACGTTGAAGGCGCTACACAAGTCGCCACTGTCTGAAGATTCTTTAACATCCTCATTAACTAAGCTCTCTATATCTTCTGAACTTTTTTCAGAGCTTAGATTATCTGTTGGCAATGTAGCGTTCAGGGCAACAGAATTCTCGATTGAGTTAACTATATCCGGTGGATCATACTCAACTCCTAGTGCCAAAGAATCTAGGGTTGCATTGCTAGTCAAACCGATAGTTATAGCTCCTGCAGTACCGCTCACATCGTTAGGAAAATTGTCAGAACCAAAGTCTAGCTGTGATGAGTAATCTACACGAGCTAAAGCAAGTCCGCTCCCGCCACTAAGATATTCATCAAACCTAAAATTACCATCAAGATCTATTACCCTAGGACCTATAATAAACTGTCCTTCGCCTTCACCATTGATAGAAATATTTTCAGAACCCGTCTCAATACTCCTCCCAGAATGAGTGATTTGAACACTAGGAGGCACAGCTGCAGGAGCAGCAAAGAAAAATAGGGCATTTATACTAACAGGAGTATTGTTTAGACTCAGACGAATCAACCTATCTTCTGAATTGGTATCAATCAGTGAAAATTTTCTGGCATCACGTTCAGTCGTCTCTTCGATAGGAAGGAAAACGATGTTTCCCTGAGCATCACGCTCTGCTATTTCTGCCAAACTATCTTCGTCTTTTTTTATATGTACAAATACTTCCCCGTTCGATGTCACAAATTCATCATTAAAGCTTCCGTCTTGTGCATTTAGCAATCTTCTTGCTATTAAAAACTCTTTGATATCAGTATTTTCATCCGCATCTATACTCACTCTGCCTTCATCTAACACAGAGGCCGATATCTGGATCCCGTCAGTACCACTAATATTGCTGATTGTAGTAATTGTACCTGTTGCTTGAAAAAGTCCCCCTGCAGAAACATTAATTCTTCCGGGTGAGGAACTTATGCCAACCACGCGGACATCTTTGTTAGCCGTCAGAAAAACTCCACCATTATCAATCCGATCTTGTAACCTTTCCTCACTAAGACCTATATCGCCAAAATTTAGAATTTCTTCAGTTACAATACTTCCCTGAGCTGACAACTCTACTCTACCTGCTGCCATAATATCGCCTGTTAAGATATCCCCTGAAGAGGCTGTCATAAAAATGGAACTATCAAACTTACTTTGTGGTGAAAAATCTATAGTGATATCACCTGCTCTAATTGATGTAGAAGAAACGATAAGGTCG
Source organism: Cyanobacteria bacterium P01_D01_bin.156 (assembly GCA_039024555.1). Lineage (GTDB taxonomy): Bacteria > Cyanobacteriota > Cyanobacteriia > Phormidesmidales > Phormidesmidaceae > Leptothoe. The sequence goes on along the minus strand of JBCCQQ010000006.1, from coordinate 1,409 downwards.
CGTCCGTTGAGTACTACGGAATCGTCTTCCCCCTCCATTCTAAAATTACCATTTGTTGTAATAAACTCGACACGAGTTGGTGTGGTATCTGTACCATTTTGTTGCAAGGTACTAAAGCTAAGGGCATTATCGGACAAGTCTTTAATTATAATATTTTCTGTTGCCTGTAATATAATATTGCCTTCAAGACTCTCTAGGTACTCTTCATAGAGTACAAAAGGAGTCTCTCCATCGCTAGTATTTGAAAAAAGTAGTTCTGGCAACAGGTTATCATTAGTACCAGTTCCACTACCATCTCGAATCTCTATGTTAGTAGGATCAAATAGTACAGTTCCATCTATACCCAATGGTGCTGTTACATCTACTTCACCGGTAAATACTAGACTATCTTGACCAGAAATCTCTACAAAACCACCATTGCCGCCACTGTTCCCACCAAGTGCAGTTATCTGACCGTTAACTTGTGTCCCTTCATCAGCCCATACAATAACTCGCCCACCGTCACCTTTTACCACGGCATCAGCATTGATTACTGAATCTGCACTTACATAGGTCTGCGTTGCATTGGGTATGTTCCCCTGCCCCTGATAGTCTCCACCAATTCGAGCATTTCCACCTTCTACATCGCCAGAGGCATTAACAGTAGCGCCAACAAGGGCAACCCGATCTCCCAGCACGGCTACATCACCACCTATATCACCTGAAGCATCCAGAGTTCCTGTTATAAGGGCTAACTCAGGGATATCTGATAGTGTTGAATTTGTATGTGTCAGCGCAACTGTACCATCTTGATTAGCCGATAACGACAGCTCGCCCATATTTTCGGGCATTCCCGTTAGCAACTCAGGTAAAGCTAATGCTTCAATTCCTGTTGGCGTAGATGCAGTGGCTTTTTCTGGTAGTGTTTCCAGCGTTAGGCTCAACAGCATATTCTCCTGGCTAATCCGTACCTGGTTTTCACCAGGAACCGCAGCTACAGTAATCTCTCCACCATCTGGAGCAACAATGCTACCTGTATTGATCACACTGCCTCCTAGCAACATGATACTTTTACCAGTATCACCCGTTAGATTTCCTTCATTGACAATAGATCCTGGTGTTTCAGACGCAAAGATAAAACTGTTTGGATTGCCGGTTAGCTCTAAATAGCTATTTGTATCAAATACATCAAAAAGATGATCGCCAAACCCTAAGCCTGTTGCTGTTGCCGCTGTGAATGCCCCATCAAGATTCAGCGCTGCATTCTCACCAAACACAATACCCGCTGGATTAATTAGGGTTTGCTGAAAAACTGAATAGAAATCTCAGGGGTTATCCCATCGCCCAGACAGGGTCAGTAGTCCCTTTCCTAGAGGCAAGGATTTTCAGCCAGTCCTTGCATAGCGTTTCTGTAAAGGGACACATATTCG